>NZ_CEEDCD010000019.1:0-745000 GCF_979253085.1 Dyadobacter sp. AC419
CATTGCTTGTTTTGCCTGATTACCAAAACGTTTACGGCCAGGGAACAGGCGGTGCGTTTTCTTATGTAAACGGAAAAGGCGGCGGAATTAATGACGCAACGGACGAAAGCTGGGGCCCGAAAATGGACGGCAGGCTGATTCCACAGTTCTTCTCAAACGGCGAACCTGCTCCATTTGTGGCACATCCGGACAATGTTAAAAACTTCTTCGAAACGGGTCACACCAGAACAACAGGCGTATCGGTTTCTGGCTCGAATGAAAAGATCGATTACCGCTTTTCTTTCAATAACAGCAAGCAAACGGGGGTTATTCCAAACACGGATATTTCCAAAAATTCATTCGGCGTGAACACAACATTCCGTCTGAATGATAAGCTTACATTGACAACGAGCGCCAATTTTGCACGTAATGCTTCCGACAATTTGCCGGGAACATCGGGCAGGGGATCGAGCGTAATGCTTCAATTTCTTTGGTTCGGACGTCAGGTTGACACGGAGTTGCTGAAAGATTATAACAAAGGCGGTTTTGACTACAACTGGAACCACAGCTATTACAGCAATCCTTATTTGCTTCAATACGAAAATACTGCTCAGCAACGTCGTGACCGCTTTTTCGGGAATGTCAATCTGAATTACAAAATCACAGACTGGCTAACGGCAACGGTCCGCACCGGAAATGATTATTACAATGATAAGCGCAAATTCAAAGTTGCTTACGGCACCAACGGAACGCCTTTCGGCTCTTACACGGAGGATAGCTACATTGTGAATGAGAACAATACGGACTTTAACCTTAATTTCCACAGAAACGTCAGCACTGATTTTGAGCTTGACTGGCTTGTGGGCGGTAACCTGCGCAGCAACTTCAACGAACAGAATTTGCAGCAGGCTCCTAAGTTGGCGGTGGCGGGTTTGTACACGCTTAATAACTCGCGTGATCCGCTGGTTTCTTCCAATGTGCTGCGTAAACAGAAGGTTTACAGTGCATTCAGTTCCGCACAATTGGGTTTCAGGAATTATGCTTTCCTTAACCTTACAGCCAGAAATGACTGGTCTTCAACGCTGCCGACTGGAAATAATTCCTATTTCTACCCATCGATCAATGCGAGTCTGGTGCTTACTGATGCATTCAATATTAAAAGTAATGTGCTGACTTACGTTAAGTTACGCGGAGGCTGGGCGGAAGTGGGAAAAGACACGGATCCTTATCAGCTGATCAACACTTATCCATTTAACCAGCCATTTGGCAGCAATCCATTATTGACCGTTTCTGATGTTCTGCTGAATTCGGATTTGAAACCGGAAATTACAAAATCGACAGAGATCGGTGCGGATATTGCTTTGTTTAAAAATCGGGTGCGATTGGATGTGAGTTATTATAACACAGACAGTTATAACCAGATCCTGAAAGCGGACGTGAGTCCTTCAACAGGTTATAAGCAAAAGCTTTTGAACGCAGGACACATTAATAACAAAGGTTTTGAGGCAATGCTGAATGTGAAAGCGCTTGAAACGAACTCAGGTTTCAGATGGGACGTAGGCGTCAATTTCTCACGGAACAGGAGCAAGGTAATTGCTCTGGATGACGAAGGATTTTTGAACGATTACAAGCTGGGAACCAATGGGGTAACGGTTTATGCGAGCAAAGGATTGGGTTACGGCGCATTGTTTGGATCGGCATATGCCCGCAACGAAGGAGGCGAAATGATCATCGGTTCAACCGGGATTCCTTCAAGAGATCCGAACCTGAAAGTTTTGGGACATTACACGCCAAAATGGATCGGCGGGATCACCAACTCATTCTCACTTAAAGGCTTTAATCTGAGCGTTTTAATTGATACAAAGCAAGGCGGATCAATTTATTCTGCAACAAACGCAACGGGGCGTTACACAGGTGTGCTGGCTTCAACATTGCCAGGCCGTGATGCTGAACATGGCGGGTTAACTTACTATTATCCAGGCAATAACAAGTCAGGCGTTGCGGTGCAGATCGACAATCCGGGTGCAGCTCCTTCGGGCGCCGTGGTTTATGAAGACGGCATCATTGCGCCGGGCGTAACAGCGGACGGCAAGCCAAATACGACCATTGTTTCCGCAGAGCGTTATTACAAAGGCGTTTACAGCAACAGTGCAGGCATTAACGAAGCGAGCGTTTTTGATGCATCTTTTATCAAGTTGCGTGAGGTTAAGCTGGGTTACACGGTTCCACAATCATTTGTTTCTAAATACAAATTGCAAAGTCTGATCTTCTCTGTTTATGGCAGAAATCTGGCTTTCCTGCAAAAGAAAGCGGATAACATTGATCCGGAGACTGCGTTCAGCACGGCGAATACAGGACAAGGATTGGAGTCATTGCAGCTGCCGACGACCAGTTCTTACGGATTTAACATTTTGATCGGATTTTAATTGAACAGTAATCATGAATAAAAATATAGTAGTAAAAGGAATTGCAATTGCTTCATTAACAGCGTTTCTGGCGAGTTGCCAGGACAAATTGGAGGAAATAAACGAAAACCCGAACGAAGCGATCAGCGCGCAACCGGAATATCTTCTGGCCAACTCGATCAAGTCCAACGCGGACGTGATTCTGGGTTCGGACGCTTCGATGGAAACGACGACATTGTTCGTGCAGCATTGGGCCAAAATCCAATATACAGACGTTGACAAATACACGGTGAGCATTGCAAACATTCAGAATGTCTGGACGAACATGTATTCGCAAGGACTGACGGATTATGCGGCGATCATTAAAATCGGTGAAGAAACCGGCAATGTGAATTACCAAGCCGTCGGATTGATCCTGAAATCGTGGTCGTTCCAGATCCTGACTGACTTGTATGGCGACATTCCTTACAGCGAAGCCGTCAAGATCGAGCAGACATTAACACCAAAATATGACGCCCAAAAAGACGTGTATCTGGGTCTTTTGAACGACCTGAAAAAGGCATCTGAGCTCATTAATACAACAGGCAGTCCGATTGCGGGAGATGTTGTTTACAATGGTAATCTCACCAAATGGAAGAAATTCGCGAATTCACTGCGCCTGAGAATTGCGTTGCGCATCGCCGACAAAGATCCGCAAACTGCGAAAGCTGTGATTGCTGAACTGGCAGCTGATAAAACCCAGCTGATCGCTTCCAATGACGACATTGCACAACTCGTTTATCAGGCATCGCCCAATCAAAATCCGGTTGCCCGCGACCGTGAAACACGTGATGATTACCGCGTTAGCAAGTCTGTAATTGACAAATTGCAAGAATTGAAAGATCCGCGTCTGGCCGTTTTTGCAAATAAAACAGTGGATGCAACGCCAACGGGTTACATTGGTGTAACAAACGGATTACCAGCAGATTCTGCGTCTAAACTTGGTTTTACAAAAACTTCAAAGCTGGGAGATTACTTCACTGCGCCGACTTCGCCAGCCGTTTTCCTGAGCTATTCGGAAGTGTTATTTAACCTGGCAGAGGCAGCGCAAAGAGGTTTTATAACCGAAAAGCCCGCAGATTTATACAAAGCCGCGATCACAGCTTCATTGCAGCAATTTAAAGTAAACAGCGCCGACATTACGTCTTACCTGGCACAGCCTGCGGTCGCTTACAGTCCGACCAATTTCAAAAAATCTATTGGTGAGCAGAAGTGGCTGGCCTTGTTTGGTCAGGGACTGGAAGCCTACACAGAATGGAGAAGGCTGGATTATCCGCAGCTGAAACCGGCATATGCAGGTGTATTAAGCGGAAAAATTCCTTCAAGACTGCTTTATCCAACAGGCGAACAAGCATTGAATGGCGCTAATTACAGAGCCGCCGTAGCCGCCCAAGGTGAAGATAAGCTGACAACAAAATTGTGGTTTGACGCTTTTTGAAAAAGCCGCTAAACTTTTAGAACGAACACATTAGCCATATAAAAACAACATCAACATGAGCAAACTCTTTTTTCTAAGATCATTTACCGGAACGCTGTGAGTCTGCACAAGATCACATCCATTGTAGAATCCGTCAAAGGCGCCAAGATCAAGCACCTTAACTTCATCAGCAAAGGGCGGCAATTCGTTGGTGTGATCGCGTTCGAAGCATCCCAGCTGATCGACTTCCAGCACATCCTGAACCTAATGAAAGGCAACCGGGACATCTCGGAAGTGGAGGAAATTACAGATAAGAGTTTGTGTTTTTGAGAGTTTTGGTTGATGCTGTTTCGTATTCTTTGATGTTGAATGAAAATGGCAAAAGCACGTCAAAAGAAAATGCCAGCGGCATGTAATATTGGTAGCAAAGCAACGATACATGAAAATCGAAAGTCCCGTAGGGACGCGATATCGGCAGGAAAAAGATCGGCTTGAAAGTCCCGGAAGGACGTAATATCGGTAAGAAAAAGAATGTCGGTTTGTAAAGTTAAATTCCCAGCGGGACGTAATATCGGTAGAAAAAAGAATGTCGGTTTGTAAAGTTATAAGTCCCAGCGGGACGTAATATCGGTAGAAAAAACAGCGCTTTAAGACGTTGAAAGTCCCGGAGGGACGCAACAGGAATCGGAATGCTAATCATTCACGCTGTTACGTCCCTCCCGGACTTTTTGTTTCTTACGTGGTCGCGATTGTTACCAATATTTCGTCCCGCTGGGACTTGCGATGTTCGGGTTTGCGATTGTTACCAATATTGCGTCCCGCTGGGACTTTGCTATCATCACGTTACGTTTGCATTCTTACCAATATTGCGTCCCGCAGGGACTTGCGATGTTCGCGTTTGCATTGTTACCGATATTTCGTCCCGCTGGGACTCGCGATGTTCCCTTGTTACCAATATTTCGTTATTTTGAAACTTGCGATCTTTATGTTCACATTTGCATCGCTACCAAAATTGCGTCCCGCTGCGACTTTGCATTTGATATCGCGGCGCCCGGAATAATCAGACAAATCAATACGCCGAAGCCACCTCTTTCGGCTTCCGATATTTGTGCAGGTTAATGAGCAATACGCTGCCTAAAATGATGACCAGACCGATGATTTGCAACATTGAAATGGACTCTTTGGCAAAAAATATCCCTAGAAGCACTGCAACAACCGGATTGACATAGGCATAAGTGCTGACTTTGGTGGCGGGCTGCACTTTGAGCAGCCATACATAGGCGCTGAAAGCGGCTATCGAACCGAAAATAATGAGGTAAATAACTGCAAGCCAGGCTTCTGTGGGAATAGTTCCAAGATTCAGACTATCGAATTCGCCAGATAAAATGCTTCCTGGAAGAAATGCGATTCCGGCTGCCAGCATTTGCCAGGTGGAATTGACGGTTGCAGAATCAGAGCCGGATTTGTATTTGGAATATAAAGAGCCTCCTGCCCAGGCCATTGACCCGAAAACAACCAGCGCCATGGCGAAAAGATCTCTTGAACTATTAATCGAGGACATGGATGCCATGATCTTTTCACTAAACAAAAGGACTACGCCAGCAAAACCGATCAGCAAACCCACAATCGTCGATTTGTTGCTCAGATTTTCTGACCATTTCGGTTTGTCAATCAAGATAAACCAAAGCGGTGCGGATGAAATCGATAATCGCGACCATTGCGCTCGGCAGAAACTGTTCTACCCAGATCACAATGCCGTTTCCAACGAAAAGGAGCAGTAATCCGGTGATGGCGGCGGGTTTAATGGCTTTTGCCGAAAACACATTTTCACCTTGAAAAAGGCTCCATCCGAGCATGAGCAAGCCGGCAATGGTAAAGCGGAAAGTGCCCAGAAAAAATGGTGGAAAGCCTTCCAATGCGCGCTGAATGAAGAAATACGTGGAACCCCAAACAATGTAAACGGTGGCGAAAGCCAACACAGCCATGAGGGTCGACGGAGCTTTACTTTGTGCTTGCATGATCTTTTATTTTTCAGGTATGACTAATTGTTGTTCTTCTTTAACCGTTTCCAAGACAATGGTCGTCCGGGTGGAAAGGATATTGGGGATTTTGCTGAAAGTGTTGCGCATCAGGTCCATCAGCGAGGCCGAGTCCGCCGTCCGCACCTTAACCAGATAGCAGTCTTCACCCGCAATGTGATGCACTTCCTGGACTTCCGAAATTTTGGCCAGTTCCTTGGCGACATTGTTGCTGCCCATGCCTTCCGAAGATTTCATGGATATAAAAGCGAGCAATTTTTGGTTCACTGCAGCTGGGTTAATGCGCGCCGTATATTGCAGGATCACTTGCTTCTGTTCCAGCTTCTTAACCCGTTCGAGCACCGCCGAAGGAGCCATTTCCAGCTCGCGCGCAATGTCCGCATTCGTAATCCGAGCATTGCCTTGCATCAGCCGAAGAATGCTGTGGTCTATTTTATCAAGAATTATTTCCGTTCCGTTCATAGTTCTGTAAATATATATTTTTTCAGAATTATATTCATTTGTAGCTTATTTTATTTGTTTATTATTCAGTGAACGGTTGGCTTGGGCTTGCGGATTGTTCACCTAATGTGACGCGAAGGCGCTAATCTCATGCATTATCTTTGTGTAATCTTACAAAGGTCCCTAAATGCTGTTTGAAAAGGATTTGAAAAATATTTGCAAATAGCGGACAGTCATGCAGTGCCGAAATCATTTCTGAGAACCGATTCTCTTCTTAAATTGAGCCATGCGCATCAATGGTGATACAATCCGGCTCCTCAGAATTCCTTTCTCGTTTTTCTTATTGCCGTTGTTCCTGTTCGCTTATAGTCAGGCAGATGCGGTCGTGCACCATCAGGCGCTTCTTGCATTTCTGATCATTCATTTCCTCATTTACCCGGCAAGCAATGGTTACAACAGTTACGTGGACCGGGATGAGGGCAGCATCGGCGGACTAGAAAAGCCGCCTATGCCGACATCAGAGCTATTTTATCTGACGGTTTTTTTAGACGTTACGGCAATCGTTTTATCACTTGCTTTCGTAAATACTTTGTTTGCGGCTTGCCTGGTTCTTTACATTGCTGCGTCGCGGGCTTACAGTTCACGGCAGATCAGGCTCAAAAATATCCCGTCATTGGTTTTCTGACTGTTGTCACCTTTCAGGGCGCTTTTACGTATTATATGTCAATAGCCGGCATTTCAGGAAAGGCGCTGGCTATGACGCAGGAAAATCTATACGTGCTTCTGGGGTGCTCGTTTCAGATTGCCGGTGCCTATCCGCTGACGCAGGTTTATCAGCATCAGCAGGATTTGAAAGACGGGGTGCAGACATTAAGTTACAAATTGGGCTATAAGGGCACTTTTTTGTTCACAGCAATGATGTTTTTGCTGTGCAACGTGTTTTATTATCTGTATTTTACGTCGAAAGGACTTGGAATGGTTTTTTATATCATACAAGTATTCTTCCTGCCAATTGTGGTTTATTTCGGTTACTGGTTTAGCCTGGTTTTGAGAGAGGATGGCGCGGCAAATTTCAGAAACACCATGCGGATGAACTGGATTGCAGCAATTTGCATGAACAGTTGTTTCCTAGTTTTTAATTATTATCAACAGAATTCCATTGAGTTACATATCCGCTATTGAAACAGCCGTTCCCGAAAATCGCTATTCGCAGGAGTCGCTGACCAATTTTTATATCAAATCGACAGACGACCTCACCAATAAAAGAAAGATCAAGATTGTAGCCAGCAAAACAGGCATTGAACACCGTTATTCGGTCATTTCTGACTTTGACAAAGAACCGGAGGACTTTACCTTTTTTAACAAAACTGCAACCTTACTTCCCGAGCCCAGCCTGACGCAACGCATGCGGCTTTACCAGCAGCACGCAACACAGCTTTCCAGAAAGGCCATAGAAAAAATCAAGGATTTTGACCAGGTTAAAAAAAGCCTGACCCATTTGATAACCGTAACCTGCACGGGGCTTTTTGCGCCTGGTCTGGATGTGGAATTAATGCGTGAATTTGACCTGAATCCTTACATTCAGCGCAGCAGCGTGAATTTTATGGGATGCAATGCGGCCATCATTGCTTTGAAAAATGCGGATGCCATTTGCCGGAGCCAGCCTAATGCGAAGGTCCTAATCGTATGCACCGAACTTTGTACAATACATTTCCAGAAACAATATAATGACGATTATCTGCTGTCCAACCTGCTTTTTGGCGATGGATCTGCGGCGGTTTTAGTTACGTCGGAAGCGACGGATACTTACACGCATAAGGTTGAGATTGATGCATTTAACTCGCTGATTATGCACAACGGCTATTCCGATATGGCGTGGCAGCTCTCGGAAACGGGTTTTATCATGAACTTGTCTTCCTACGTGCCCGATCTCATCCGAAAAAACATCAAACCCATGCTGACAAAAATTGGCCTTACAGCTGATCAGTTTAAACATTGGGCGGTGCATCCGGGCGGAAAGCGCATTGTGGATGATTTTGCAAATGCGCTGGAACTTGACAAATGTGCGGTCGCGCCGACTTATAATGTGCTCAAAAACTTTGGCAATATGTCTTCGCCAACTGTGCTTTTTGTTTTGAAAGAAGTGATTGAAAAGGCGAAACCTGAAAATGTGGGCAACCGCATTTTTACCGCCGCATTTGGGCCTGGGCTGAGTATTGAGACCATGCAGCTTCGCTATGTTTAAATCCAGAAGCCTGCAAAAAGAGCTTTTGGACCAGGACAATATTCCTGAAAAGGATTTGTTTCAAAATCTGCGGGAACTGGATTTTATCAATCATTGGCTTGGCGGATACGACATTTCGTTCAATGCATTAAAAAAGATCATTAAGAAACGGGAGCATTATACATTAGTGGACATTGGCTGCGGGGGAGGGGATACGCTCAAACGCATCAGTAAATGGAATGAGCGCGCTGGCTATAATCTGAATCTTTACGGCGTGGACATTAAGCCGGTTTGCATTGCTTATGCTTCCGAAAATCTGCAAGGGAAATCTATACAACTCATTTGTGATGATTATAGGCACATTTTCAGCCATTTGAATCAGGTTGACATTATTCATGCGTGCTTGTTTTGTCATCATCTTAATGAGGAGCAATTGATTGAACTGATCCGTTTTGCGGTTGAAAATCGGTCGGTGCTGGTGATCAATGATCTGGAACGGAACAGGGTGGCTTACTATGCAATCAAATGGCTAACAAATTTTTTTTCCAAATCCTATCTTGTCAAAAACGATGCGCCGTTGTCGGTTTTACGAGGTTTTAAAAGGAAAGAATGGGTGTCAATCATCAAAAAAGCGGGCGCGATCCGCTATTCCGTTCGCAACAAGTGGGCATTCAGGCATGAAGTGATCATCTATGGAAACGCAGGCTAAGTCATACGATTGCGGAATTATCGGCGGCGGGCTTGCCGGTCTGTGCTTGTCCATCCAACTTGCCGACAGGGGCATTTCTGTGGTTTTGTTTGAAAAAAATCAATATCCATTTCACAAGGTCTGTGGGGAATATATCTCGATGGAAAGCTGGGATTTTCTCAGAAGTCTCGGTTTGAAACTGGACCAACTTAACCTTCCTATCATTAACCAGCTCGGAATCAGTTCTGAAAAAGGATTTATGTTAGAGCATCGCCTGCAAATGGGTGGATTTGGCATAAGCCGTTTTACTCTGGATCAGCAGCTGGCCAAAATTGCTGTGCAAAAAGGCGTTAATCTTGTTGAACGATGCAGGGTTAATGGATTGGTTGATAATGGATTGGATGGATTTCAAGTAAAAACCAATCAGGGAGATTTTGATGTAAATGTTGCTTGCGGCGCTTATGGAAAGTACACACCGCAATTTATCGCTGACACAGCTGAGACTGGCATTTCTGACAACGCCCGAAATTTTATCGGTGTTAAATATCACATCAGAACGCAGCTGGCGGCCGATCGCATTGAACTGCACAATTTTAAGGACGGCTACTGCGGAATTTCAAAAGTGGATCAGGACTGTCATTGCCTGTGTTACCTGACGACCGCAAAAAACCTGCAAGATCACGGCAAGGATATTAAACGTATGGAGCAGGAAGTGCTTCATAAAAATCCTTTTTTGAAACATTACTTTCACGATTCAGACTTTGTAAATCCACAGCCGCTGGTGATCAGCAACATTCAATTTTCCCGTAAACAAACACAGACGAAAGGTGTTTTTCTTTAGGAGACGCTGCCGGATCGATTACGCCGCTTTGTGGGAATGGGATGAGCATGGGCATGCGTGCTTCCAAAATGCTGGCTGACGAGCTGATCCGATATTTTGAAAAAAAGCAGTCGAAGCAAATGCTGACTGCTAATTACGAGCGCGCCTGGAACAATGCTTTTCGCACCAGGATCACCGCGGGATATTATTTGCAAGGTTTGTTCGGAAAAAAGAACACGACTGACATTGCATTGAAATTCCTTTCAAAAATGCCAGGGTTAACGGACAAATTAGTATCATTAACCCACGGAAATCCTTTCTAGAAATGTCCTCCAAAGGCTTACTAAGACAAATTATTTAGCCATCGAATTTTTAGCGTCGCGGAAATATTTCAGCGGGACCCACAGCATGCCAAAACATTCGCCCTGATGTTTTCCAAGGTGCTTATGGTGCATTTTGTGCGCTCTGCGAATGGCCTTTAAATAAACGGAATCCGTATTTCTAAACATTCTGAAACGCTGGTGAATGAAAATATCGTGCACCAGAAAATACGTGAATCCATAAAGTGTAATGCCTAATCCGATCCAGAACAAGAAGTTCATTCCATTGTTAAGGCCAAACATGAGACACAAAATGCCGGGTGTTGCGAAAATGGCGAAGAAGTAGTCATTCTTTTCAAAAAAATCACCGTCGTCGCGTTGGTGGTGGTCATGGTGTAAAAACCATAAAAACCCGTGCATCAGATATTTATGTGCAAGCCACGCAACACATTCCATTCCAACGAATGCAGCCAGCGTGATTAATGTATTAGTTATCCAGGGACTCATAATATGTAAAAGCTTGCGCCATCCACGTCAGCAGATGGTCATTGTTTTGGTTTGATTTTGTCAGCAACTTCGGCGAAGCAAATTTTGAACCATTCTGTGTAGCGCTCCGGATTATTTTGCATATCCACCTTAATGTCAGCGGGTTTCATGTATTTGTAATCGTTTGCTTCTGCCACATCAATGTTAGGCTCCGCATCAGAAATTCCCCAAAATACATGGTCCAGCTCGTTCTCAGTCAGACCATTTTCCAGATTTACACGATATTGAAATGTAAATAAAAACTGCAAATCAGCCTTCATGCCCATTTCTTCTTCTAAACGCCTCACAGCGCCATGATGCGCGGATTCGGCTGGGAGCGGATGACTGCCAGCAAGTGTTTGACCACAAACCTTCGGAGTGATATTTGCCAAATGCTCTTTGCTGCAAAAGCATTTCGCCTTGTGAATTATAAATAAAAACTGAGAATGCGCGATGCAAAACGCCTTTCTGATGCGCTTCAAGCTTCGGCATCAAGCCGATCTCTTTATCATCTTCATTCACCAGCACAACTTGATCAGTCATAAAATTAGATTTTGGGTTCAATGGCTCTTATTTACACAGCCCTCTTTTGGCTAACAAAAAAACGTTACAAAAGGTCGAACTGATGCCTTACCAATGAACGAAACATTAAACCAACTTTGTCATAATCGGGAATCCGAATGCGCGCATTCATCACTTTTTCAGGCGGCGTTTCCTTGATCCGCAGAAAAAGCTTTTTGTAATAATAATAAGCCAGATAAACGCCCCGCCGCGAACCACTCGGCAAGCGCTTAATACCGATCAATGCCTGTTCAAAATCATCCTCAATCTCTTGCTGGATGGTTTCCTTTTCCTTTGAAGAGAAATGATCAAAATTCACACCCGGAAAATAGGTCCGGCCCAGATCCATGTAATCCGCTTTCAAATCACGCAGGAAATTAACCTTCTGAAATGCAGATCCGAGCTTCATGGCATAAGGTTTCAGTTCGCTGAACAGCTTCTGATCGCCTTCTGTAAACACACGAAGACACATTAGTCCGACCACTTCCGCAGAGCCCAGAATGTATTCGCTGTACGAGTCCGGATTGTATTCTTTTTTGGCAAGATCCATTTCCATACTTTTCAAAAACGTGTCAATCAGCTCCCATTCAATGTTGTAAGTGCGCACAACATGCTGAAAACTATTCAGGATCGGGTTAATGCTGATGCCGTCGCGAATGGCCTCCACTGTGTCCTGACGGATCTTGTCCATCATAAATTCCTTGTTATAATCATGGAAGCTGTCCACGATTTCATCGGCAAGCCTTACAAAGCCATAAATTCCGTAAATAGGCGCATGAAACTTCCCTTTCAGAAAGTAGATCCCAAGCGAAAATGATGTGCTGTATAGTTGGGTTGTGGTTTTGCTGCAATTTGCAGATAGGTTGTCGTATAAGCTTTTCATGACTTATCTGTTTAGGAATTTTATGAGTTCTGTGGCTGCTATCCGCCCTGAAATAATGGACGGCGGCACACCGGGGCCCGGAACCGTCAGCTGACCAGCATAAAAAAGGTTGTTAACCTTCTTACTTTTCATTTTTGGCTTAAAAATGGCAGTTTGCATGAGCGTGTTGGCCAGGCCATACGCATTTCCCTTGTAGGCGTTGTAGTCGCAAACGAAATCTGAAACTGAATAACTTTTCTTATAGACCACGTGGCTTCTGATGTCTTCTCCGGCAAATTTTTCCAGCCTATCCATAATTACGTTGAAATAGGTCTCGCGGATGTTTTCAGGGTCGTCCAGATCAATGGCAATGGGCATTAAAATGAACAGATTTTCACTGCCTTCCGGCGCAACGGAAGGATCAGTTTTCGAAGGACAACAAACGTAAAAGAGCGGTTTTGTAGGCCATTTTTTATCCTTATAGATCTCAACCGCATGCTGATCAAAATTCTCGTCGAAAAATAAATTGTGGTGACGAAGCCGGCTGATCTTTTTATTGACTCCCAAATAAAACAGCAGACTGGACGGAGCGAAAGTCCTGCTATCCCAATAACTTTCGTCGTAAGAGCGGTGTTCTTTGGCAAGCAGTTCTGCTTCAATGTGATGATAATCAGCGCTTCCAATGACTGCATCCGTCCGGAAATTTCCATTAGTAGTGTGTACATGACGGATCTTGCCATCCGTGATTTCAAGCTTGTCCACATTCTGAGCCGTAAGCACATTCACGCCCGCGCCCTTTGCAATGTCCCGGAACGCATCCGCTACTCTTCCGAAACCGCCCATGGGGTAAAATGTGCCCTGTTTCAGTCCTGAGAAATTCATGAGGCTGTATAATGCCGGTGTATCCTTTGGCATAGCGCCTAAAAAAAGGACCGGAAATTCGATCAGCGCAAGCAGTCTCGGATCCTTGAAATAGCTTCTGACGTGCTTGTCGAAAGGCGTAAAAACCTGCAATTTCAGCGCATCTTTAAAAAGTTTCAGGCTAAAAAATTCGGTTACTGAATGACCCGGTTTGTAAACCATATCATTCATTCCCACCATATATTTAAACTCTCCCTCTGCAATGAATTTGCGCAGCTTTTCAGCGCTGCCCGTTTCAATACTTTCGAACAGCTCGCAAACACCTTCAAAGTCGGCAGGAATGTCCATTACTTCGTTTTCAAACACTACTGCAAAGCCCGGATCGAGTTTTTTGAGCTCATAAAAGTCGGCTGTGTTTTTACCGAAAAGATTGAAAAAGCTGTCGTAAACGTCCGGCATCCAATACCAGCTTGGCCCCATATCAAACACAAATCCGTCGGCTGCAAACTTTCTGGCACGGCCGCCGGTCTCTATGTTTTTTTCCAGAACGGTAACTTTATTCCCGCTTTCTGCCAGCACAGCCGCTGCCGCCAGTCCGGCAAACCCAGCGCCGATGACTGTTATTTCGTTTGATTTACTTGATTTTGGTATGCTGCGGCTATGCATCGGGTGTGGTAAGGATTTCGGTCAAAGTTTCAATTGAATCTATCAAGTTAATGCCTTTTTTTGTCGCTATCGTTTTTGTTTTCTCATCACCGGACGAAATAAATTTCCTGATTTCAGGGAAGTCTTCTCCCAGGCTTTCCAAGATGCTTTCTGTCTGGCTATCAAACTGATTACGAACAAAAAAGGAGTAAATATGTGTGGGCTTGCACTGGTTAATAACGGCCGATAAATCGCTGTAAGGAACTCGTGATCCAAGATAAACTACGTCTTTTCCAGCTTGCCGGATCAAATAATAGGCAAACAGCAAACCGATTTCGTGGTCTTCCTCTTCATGCAAAAACAGGATCCATTTTTGGTCCGCCTGCGTTTGGAATGGCAGCGCATCAATGGCCGCGAAAAGCTTTTGTCTGATTAGGTTTGATAAAAAGTGTTCCTGAGACGGGATCAGCGCATCCTTTACCCACATTAAACCGGTGCGCACCAAAAGCGGATAGAGGATCTGCGTATAGGTCTTTTTCAGGCCAAGCTGCTTCACCGATCCTGCAAATAGCTCATTAAACGCTGGCACATTATAAGTGGTGATCGCGATCAGCGCCTCATTAATAATGGCATCAATGTAACCGTCCACATGAACCGTGTCATGGATCACTTTATCGATCTCACTGGCAAGTTCCGCTTTCGACAACTTCCCGATATGCGAAATTTTCATTCCGCGATCCAGCAACGTGCAGACATTCAGGAGCTTCTTTACATGGTCGTCGTTATAAAAGCGGATGTTGGTTTCGGTCCTTTCCGGCTCCAAAATCCCATAGCGCTGCTCCCACATGCGTATCGTATGCGCTTTGGTGTTGCTAATCCGCTCTAAGTCTTTGATAGAATACGACGACATTTTGTTTAACTTTTTTCAAAAATACTTAAACAAAATTATTTTAACGATTATTTGTAGGAAAATAAAAATTAGCTGTTACTTTTGATATTATTAATATCATCAGTTTGATTTATTAAATATCATTCGGTTATGGGAAGTCAGGAAATTTTTTGGTCGGTTAATATCAGATATCTGCGTTTGCGCCTCAAATTGAGCCAGGAAGCACTCGCGGAGCGCCTGGGAATCACCAGAGTAAAGCTGAATGCGCACGAGAGCGGACGGACAGCCAATCCGACGATCGACGATCTGATCCACTTTTCTGAATTCTTCAGAATGAGCATTGATAGTTTGCTGAAAGTCGACCTTAGCAAGCTTTCCGAGCAAAAAGTGAAGGACCTGGAACAAGGCAGCGAGCTTTTCATGAAGGGCAACAACATTCGCGTGCTGGCGATCACCGTTGACCGGGAGGAAAAGGAGAACATTGAATATGTTCCTGTGCAGGCAAAAGCAGGTTACCGATCGGGGTACAGCGATCCCGAATTCCTGGCGAGCTTACCACGATTCAGCCTTCCTACGCTTCCCAAAAACGGTACATTCCGCATGTTCCCGACAGTTGGAGATTCCATGCTTCCGGTGCCCGAAGGCAGTGATATCATTACAAGATATGTGCAGGATTGGACAACCATTAAACCGGAAACGCCCTGCATCGTGATCCTGAAAGGAGATCAGGATTTTGTATTCAAGCAAGTGACCATTAATACGGACGGGACAATGCTTTTGCAGTCGTTCAACAAGCAGTATTTTGCTTACACGGTTCCTTTGTCAGAAGTGATTGAGCTTTGGGAATATTATAGTTTCCACAGCAAGGAACTTCCCGAGCCGCAGACAGATATGCAGCAGTTGATGAAGATGTTACAAGAAATGCAGAACGAGATTAAGGAGATCAAAGGCCGCTCGTCTTCCAAATAAAAGGGCACTTGCAAGCGAGTGATTTGCAAGACCCCTGGAATTTTACATTATCACCCAAACAGGGATTAGGTGGTCACAAAAAAAGTAACGTTTTTGTGACCATTATTTTTGTCTAATAGTAAGGCACTTATCCTCCTTCGGTCAGTATCACATTTTACAAATTTGTGAGCCCCTCTCCGCCGGTTAATAGAGTTTTATATAGCGTTATGTGATAACAAAAAAGGCTGTCCCAAGTTTTGAGGGCAGCCTTTTTACTGTTTTTTACAAGGGTTAATCGTCTATCTGCGTTTTTTGCAACGACCAGTTTTTGCGAATAGATTTCCTTTTCCTTTTTCAATCTCAGAATATATAATCCGCTTTCCAGTTGGGAGATATCCAGATCCTCCGGATTCCAAGGCTGTGGCTGCGTAATATTCCTGCCCGTTTTATCGATTACTTCCCAGTAAACCCTCATAACTGACTTGAAGAATGCACACGGATTTTGCCGCTGGCGGGATTGGGGAAGATGATTAATGATCTCCGCTCAACCTCTGGCATGTGAAATGACACCCTTTTGTGAAAGTCTATCGGGTTGCTATTACTATTTTGAGCAAATGAATTGCCAACATTAAGTAAACACAATACGGTAAACAGTGTTTTAAACAATATGTTTTTCATAAATTTAAACTTATTGAGGTTTGTAATCAAAAGTGAATTGGATATATGACCCAACATATCTGCCTGTTATCGTTCCTAGTATTCTGCTTCGTTCCGATCAATGTGTTGCTTATAGAATCGATTTCAATCAGGGTGAATGTGAACGTCGGATCTTCCGCAAAATCGTGCTCATTGTTTACTGCTATAAGCTCAATGTTCACAGTATATGTACCCAGCATTTCATTGAGATCACCGTTGTTTAATGCAAAGGAGATAGGAGCAAAACTGATCGGGTTCGCATCATCTCCAACAGAAGCGTAGTCAACAATGCCATCTGGCCGTGTTACAGTGCATCTGAATTCAAGCGTACCCAGGCTCACTGCACCGTCGTTGTCATCTAAATCCAGCGTGAATCCCAGATTGCCTTTCACTTTGGGATCTGCGGTTTCGTCTTCCGGCTGGGGATCTTCATTGGGTTGCTGTTCGTCGTCGGGGTTATATTCCTTGATTTTTCCCGCATCGTTATCATTGACCCCACTCATGGTTTTGAAATATTTGAATAAGTATGGCGACGAAAAATGCGTTCCGACTGGCGTATTGTTCATTGCAGCGCACATCCCAGGTGTAATCTGTGTCTGAATACAAGTTGGTCAATATCATTTCGGTGTCGAATGTTTCTTTTTCAAAGACCAGCTTGTCTCCTTGAAACAATCTAAAAAGATAACCGTTTGGCGCCCATTGCTTACCCCAGTCAAACTCGACTTTTCGGTAATCAAGCAAGCCATTATCCAGAGTTGGGATGCCACAAGTTTGATTCAACGGGTTGTAACCAATACGAATGATATTCCGAATAAGGCCCAACCATCCATTTCCCCTCTTCATCCATGGCTTTCGCCCGCACCCGCCATTTAAATCCCCCATTAATGTCTTCGGGGAGTTGTTGTGTTCCTTTGATCTGAACCATGGTTTCCATCGTTGATTTATTGCCATTATTAATCACAACATTGTCTTTGGACCAAACCACTTCATACTCTATTGAGCAGTCCCGGTGAACTGACCATCAAAGGAAATCAGTGACAGCATCAAATTTGAAAGAACGGTGAAATTGTCAATCGGAGATACAAGGTTTGGTGCCGGAATCAGCGAATAATCGAGTACAAATGACGAAAAGTACTTTTTGCCAAACTCTATCTCCGTAATAAAAGGAAGTGTGATTTCTCTATACGGCTCAAACGACCAGGTGTAAACTTTGCCATCTGCAACTGCCGGCAATCTCAGGTCCTCATGATCATATAACACCAGTGGCGTTTCCATATCGTCTTTCTTGTCCTGGATCTGGTAACGGTAACCGTCGGCACCGGACTTCTTCCGCTGAAAGCAGAATGTCTTCACCAAATGGCGGAATATGTTGTCCGTTGGCAGGCCCGGGAGGAACCTTCAATGGAGTTTCAGGCAGTGTCGTTTTAAATGATATGATGTCTGTCCATGGTCCAAAAGCGTCTGTATCCAAAAGTCCTGTTGTTTGAAACTTCTTGGAGCCCTTGTCCCAGGTCACGCCTTCTTCCGAACCGAGCTTATGCATTGCGACGACTTGCCAGCTGTACTGGCGATCCTGCGCCAAAGCAAGTTCTTTCACTTCGGTAGCATCTGTTGTTGCTTCCAGCAGAGAGTCTTGTTCTGGCACTATGCCGGTTTGATCGGTCACCCGCAAAATATATCCGGCAGCGCCGGCGTTGTTCCCATTCGAAATATGTTGCCCCATGCAGTCACTTCATCATATTCGAGCGGACTCAAAGCCGAAGAAATGATCGGAGCGGTGGTAACTTCCAGGGTTGGGCTCCAATTGCCCAACATTTTCTCTAAATCACGGCATTTCAGTTCTTCGCCAATCTGGCTAATGCAACCTGATCCGTACGCACTGTAAAGCCGGCTGCGAACAAAATATTTCTTTGCACCCTTCTAGATAAAATTTGGCGGTGCTTGTTTGTCGGCCAGGATCTTTCTCAGTCAATGTAAGGCAGCAGGGTTTCGGACGTGTGCTGAAATGCGCGATATACCGGAGCGTCGGCATCCTTAAACGTGGAGCTTTCTGAAACTTCGAAGAGTCGATCTCCTTCTTTGCCCACATAAGTCACATTGGCCCGGAATTGCGCGTCCCAGGGTTTGCCCTTTGTTTTACTTCATTGCCGTTTTCATCAATGGCCCACAAACCCGGCGGGTTTTCACCATATCGCCCCAGAACGCAGTCAAGTGCATCCCGGCACGTTTTCCAGGTCGACGATGATTCTTTATAACCGTTGCTAGCCACTGAGGACAGAACAGCAAGCGCCATTGCACCAAAAGTGGGTTCGGACAAGAACTTGGTCAGAAGCTTCGAACATCTGATACTTTTCGGCAAGGCCCGGATCGAGTTTAAGGATGAACTTGGTAAGTCCCATCTCGTTTGTAAAACCGTTCACCGGATCGGACCCATTGCTTATTAAATGATAAAATTGCGTCCAGACGCCCGCTTTTTGTTGCGGAGTAGCAGAGGACCAACCTTGTCCGTTGAAAAATTTCAACTGGCCTTTCAATGTCGGATCTGAAAAGCTGCGTCATCGATCCCGAGCCTCCGAACACGTCGGACCCAATTCGTCCAAACGGCATTGAGATTATTTGCTACACGAAATTCATTATTTACTTCTAACCCAAAAATATCCGACAATGCTATTTGGATTGCAATGCCATCGCTGTTCTCGACAAAAGAAGGGTCCCTACCAAATTGATAGATCCCTTGAAAGAATGTACCCGCAATCTGATCCAGGCTCAATGCCTTTTCATTAACATTGAAATTGAGCTGTGTTTTCATTTTTTCTCAAAACCAGGCTGAAAATCGTTCGTTGGCGAGCCCAGGACATGTGTTGATTTTAACCAACCCGTTGCCATCAAGACCTGTGATCCTTGAGCACATTTTTGAAGTGAGATTTGGCCTGAGTGATACAAGCATGCACCGTTGTGCCAGATTTCGACAGCGCTACATCGTTGTCAAATGTGTACGATGTGCATCTGGGTCGTCGGTGTCGATGAAGTCGCCATGGCCTTCGGGGTTGTATATTCTTGTCGTTATTTCCGGAGTGCTTGCACAATCAACGAGGGTGCTGATCTTCGTGCTATTCTTTGCAGACTTCCGCCGTGCTGAAACGGACATTGGCCTTCATCATTCCGTTATGCCACGTAATGAGCGCTTTATCTTTTCCCGCAAGACAATCCGCGTTATAAATCGGTAAGTCGTCGCCTATTCCTACTGCCTGCCAAGCCCTTCTAACAGTTATGGTCTTCTATGGATCCAATCGGAAAGCCCATTTGATGCACGGTCTTAAGCGTCTTTTTGCGCATACCCTTGAAATCCGAGAATGTTGAAAGTTTTGGCAATGTTTCCCACAAGATCTGGATAGCCTTTTCTACGCCGAGACCGGGGAAATTATATGAAATTCCGTTGTCGTTGGTTTTAAATCCACCTGAACCCTCTGCGATCAGATAGTAACAATGATAGACAATGCTGCTGTTGGGATACGGCTTATATTTTGCGCTGCAAGTGTTCACATAGTTCTCGCCGAAATAAGTGTCGGCTGAGCCAAAAGTTTTAGGATCCTTTAAGTTAGCTTGGGTAGTCACAAATATGCCGTCTCCCATTTTCCAATTGTATACTGGGCCGCCTTCAATCTTATTTCTTCAGGTAACAAGCCATTGCAGTGGATATGCCTTCATTAATGCTCAGGAATTCGGAGCAGCTTTCGGCGCTTGGGTCATCATAATCCGCGGGCAATCCATATTTATGCTTACCAACCGCCACGGCCATTAAAAATCCAAGCACATCAATCCGAACAGGCGATTTCCCCGAAATGGACTTGCCAATATGCAAGACTTGATTAGAGTTAACAAAGCCAGCCGACGATATCAAGGTTTCCACCATTTCAACTTTTATTGGTACAGCCCCTGTTCCATCGTAACCGATCCAATTAAATCGATCCCGGATATTTTCAGTAGTTCCTGAAATCCCCACAATGTGCTTATCCCGTCTTCACTCGTAAACAGCGGATTGTCGCTTTCAAACTTGTTAGTGTTTTTGTTGAATACAAAGTGACTGGCATTGTTATTCGCATCACGTGCAACGATCTCAATAGGCGGCAAACCTCCTTCGGTCAGGCTTCCCAATCGCAACTGCTTCTTTGTCCCGCGGGATCGGTGGAGTAGGCCAGCGTTCGAAATGGTTTGGAATCATTATATACCGTTAAGCCTGTCTGATTCACGTTTTTGACATTGTAAATAGGCTGGCCATGTAGTTTTATGCTGACGAGCGCCAGGTGAGACTTGTGCAATCACAAAGCATTGTTGCCAGTTTTTTCTGTAGAGGTGTTTCATCAATTGATTTGGTTTGTGATAAAATTATATGGGCAGCAAATAGCAGGATCATTTGAACCCACTCACAGTCCAATGTGCAACCGGCAGGGATTACTTTTCCTTCGGTCAAAATCACATTTTTTGCTTGCTGCAAATCAAGGAAGCTTCGTGAATTACGCCCACCGTAAACACTTTCCTTAAAATAATCGGCACCGACCACTCACTCATCGGATTGTTGTCAGTCCTCGTTTTTTGCAGAACCTTATGCCACGAAACGCCAAAAACACATTGCCTTATCGCTATGGTCTCACGCAAAACATTTAGAAAATGATGAAACAAAGAACTTTACATTTAGACGTGCAGCGCAAAGGCGCATTGCGTAAAGAGATTATCAAGGTTACCATTACAATGCTCCTCCTATGGTGCAGCCAAAGTCTCTTCGCCCAAAGCGTGGGCGTGAACACAAACAACCCTGACCCCAGCGCCTCACTGGAAGTCGCCGGAACGAATAAAGGCTTACTAATTCCCCGAATCTCTTTACAATCGCTCACGGATAATGCAACAATCCCAAATCCAGCGACGGCATTGCTTATCTATAATACGAATGCGGGGTTGGGAAAAGCTGGGTTTTACTACAATTCAGGAACGCCCGGCAATCCTACATGGAGCATCATGGGTGCAGGGTCGGCTGCTTTGACATTGCCTTTCTCACAAATAGGAACGAACAGCGGTCCTTTGTTCCTTATAAACAACAATGACCTAAATGCTTCATCCGTAGCCATAAGTGGAATTGCTGTAAATGCAATCGGGATTAGAGGCGCTACGGCAAGTGGCACTGGCGTCGTTGGAAACGCAAGCTCGAATGGGAGGGGCGTTCTTGCATCCGCACCAAACGTTAGCGGGACAGCTTTGGAAGTGAACGGCAGGTTGCAAATCCACGGGCCGGGTCAGACGATTGGAGCAGGAAATGTGCTCATGTCAGATGCGAATGGTTATGCAACTTGGCAGAATTTAGCTAGTTCGGTTGCTTTCGCCGCTAGTGGGGTCAAGGGTGGAGGGAGTGAAAAGTTGCCAGCAGGGCTATTTAAAGTTCCCTTTGCATCAGAAGAATATGATTTGGGAGATAATTTTACGGACGCTAATTCTATAAATTATAGCACGTTCATGACACCGTTAGACGGCATTTATCAATTTAGTATATCACTTCAATTTAACACCTCGAATGAAAGCATGTCACCAGAAATGAGATTAATAAGAATTCGAAATGGTGTAACTGTTGAAATCGCCAGATGCTCGCAGTTTTTTGATATGAGCTCCAACGGTCAGCTATTTCTGACTCGGGAATGCATGGGGGCAGTTGGAGACCAGTTTTTTGTGCAGGTATATAACGGAAATCCAGGCGTGAATTTATTCGTCCAGCCTATCGGTTGCTATTTCACTGGACGTCTAGTCGTAAGACAGTAGTATCGAAAGGGGTTGATTTTCAGGTAATTTTGGAAAATAGACTAATGATATATAAATACAGATCCCTGTGTTTCTTATTCTGCCTTCTTGCGAGCAGGCAAAGCGAAGCACAACTAAACACATATGACGGAAAGGTGCTGGTGGGAACGGGTGCAACCATATACAGCGATGGACTTGCACTCACACCGGCGGCTGATTTGCTTTTGGAAGATAAGACGTTTACTCGTGTAAATCAGTCAGTAAATGGTAAGCCTTCTAATAGCATTACGCGGCTCTATACCATTGTAACGTCTCTTAATTTCACCGGGAAAGTAGGAATGCGATATGATGTCTCCGAGCTGAATGATAATGATGAGGCCTTGTTGCAATTTTCTTTTGCGAACAGTCAAACAAATTGTCGGTGCCAGCCAACAAGACGCCGTGGATATAAACAATCACCATTTGGAAGAAGATGTTGTGAGCCAGGAACTTTGGGCAATCACAGCAACAACCTCCGGCAGCGTACTACCAGTTAAACTTATAAATTTCACAGTTATGAACATTGAAAAGCTTATACAACTTGTGTGGAAGACTTCTGAGGAAACCAATGCAGATCACTTTATAATCCAGCACAGTGCCGATGGGAGTGAATGGCGCGATGTCGGGAAGGTTATGGCGACTGGGCAAAGCAAGGTTGATAAAAGTTATTCATTCGAACATAACGACCCGGTGAATGGTGAAAATCTCTATCGCCTCAAAATGGTGGACGCAGACGGAACATTTACGTATAGCAGTTTGCGTACCATGATGTTCAAAAGGGCAGAGCGCGCGAAGGTGTACCCGAATCCAGCCGACGGCTGGCTGACGGTTGACCTTGCGGATTGGTATTCATTGAAAAACCTGCAGGTTAATCAGACAATGCGGGTGTGAAAGTAAAAGAGTGGAGTGTGAAGGAGTTGAGAAATATGACAGAAAAACGAATTGGTCTCGAAGAGTTTCCTGCCGGAATTTACATTTTAAGTTTGACGGGAGAAGACGGAACGGTTCAAACTGAGAAGATTATAAAGCATTAATAACCCACAATAATCGAGATGCAAACCAAAGATATCGCAATCATTGGTGGAGGCATCGCTGGCCTGACATTGGCAATTTGTCTTAAAAACACACGTTTCAATTGTCACGTCTTTGAGAAAAAGCCTGTCTTCGAGGAAAGCAATGCTGCGATATGTTTGTTTCCGAATGCATTGCGGGTGTTCAAACAACTCGGCTTCGCAAAAGAAGTGATGGATGCGGGCGGAGAAATCAACAAAATCATTTTAAAAACGGAAAAAGGGGACATCCTCGCCCAAACCGAGCCACGCTATCAGCTTCCTGCCATCTGCGTTCATCGACAAACATTACATTCCATTTTACTAAAAAACGTTGAAGCATCGCTTCATACAGATCATACACTTGCATCATTTGAAAACCTGCCGGACGGCCGTGTTACTTTGCATTTCACCAATGGTTCCAGCAAAACGTTTGATGCGCTGATAGGTGCAGACGGTATTCATTCGGTGGTGAGAGAAGGCATCATCGGCGATGGTGAACCCATATTTCGCGGTTATCATGTCTGGTTTGGAGTCGCTGAAACGAATTTGCAAATCGAAGGGACAAGCGAAACGTATGGGCGTGGTCACCGCGTAGGGATCATTCCAATAAAACATGGCCGGATAGGCTGGTGGGCCACACAAAATGATACGTTTGATGCTAACGAAACAGATGAAGAAGCGAAAGGAAGGCTGCAAAGCATTTTCAGTAACTGGCACGAGCCCATTCCCAAACTGATATCCAGCACAAAGCAACTTTTGAAATCCAACCTTTCAGACCGGATTCCATCAAAAGGGTGGACAAAAGGCAATTGCACCTTGCTCGGAGACGCGGCACATCCGACAACGCCAAGTCTCGGGCAGGGTGGCTGCCTTGCAATTGAAGGTGCGTACGTTTTAGCAGAAGTGATCCGAAAATATGGACCGACAGAAGTTGCCTTTCAACGTTATGAAGCCATTCAATTTCCGCGCGCCAAATCCATTGTTGAATCCAGCTTGAAACTCGGGAAGTTTGGCCAGCTGCAAAGCCACGTGGCCGTTTACTTCCGTAACATTTTTCTGCGTTTAACACCCTCCTCCATCACATTAGACGTCATTGATAAATTCTTTTTATACGACGTAACGGCATTGAATATTTAAGATAACAGCATGTGTTTTGCTTATCCAGCTCAACTGTTTCGCCACGAAACCACCTCAACGGGTGGTTTTTTGGTTTCTCATCAAACCAGTTTCCGGCCTTTCCATTCATATGATGGCCTTTGTGCCGCAAGTCCGAAAAAGCATACATAGAAGGGGTAAATAACTTGCGTGACCGGTATGTAAAAGACAGATTTCGGCTTTTTCAGGAAGTTCAGAACCGAGCCTAGGAACAACCATTCAGGCAGACATTTGGCAGAAAGCAGGCTCAGAAATGTAAACGAATCAAGCATGCCGAGCGCAAAAAGCAGCCCGCTCATGAGCAATGAAAAGTTGCAGGCAAATATGTAAAGCGCCAGGAAAAGCGGGGTTTTGCTTTGATAATGCTTCCATTTGCTAGCCCAACGTTTCCGCTGACGGAAAAACGCCTGCCAGTTGTTGTGCGCTTTCGTCGTAGCAATGGCTCGCGCATCTTTCAAGAAATGGACGCCTTTGGGATATTTTGCCGCGATCTTATGCATTAAAAATTCATCATCCCCCGAGGCAATGTGCCGCACGCCCTCAAAACCGCCGACTTCGATAAAGGCGTTTTTCTCATAAGCGAGGTTTGCGCCATTGCATAACGAAGGATACCCGGCGGCAATTGCACTCGCGCCACTTCCGATCAGGCTCGCGAATTCAACGGTTTGCAAATGATCTGTAACGGATGTTTCTTCTGAAAAAGTGACCGGCGCACTGATCAATTTAGCCTGGGTGGCTGCATAACAAGCGGCTATCGCCTGTAACCAGCCCGATCCCATGCGGCAATCGCCATCCGTAGTCACGATCAGATTTCCTTTTGCGCGGGTGATAGCCGTTTCGATTGCGCGTTTTTTAGGAGAAGTTGTTGCCGTGTCCGGCAATGGAATTAATTGCAGATTCACCTGGGAATGCGCTGCAAAAGCTTGTGCAATGGCAGCAGTGCGGTCAGTGGAGCCGTCGTCCATGATGAGAACTTCGAATTGCTCGTGTGGGAAATGTTGTTGATCCAGATCATTTAATAGAAAACCAATGTTGTCTGCTTCATTCCGTACGGGCACAATGACCGTAATAAAGATCCTTTTTATCAAAGTTAAAATTACCCGCCGGCTTGATCCGGTTCCAGAAAAAAGTGAGTACGAAAGTGAAAACGGAATAACTCAGAATGAGGAACCAGAGTAGAGGCACGAGCCAGGAAAGCAAATAATGTGTTGTCATTGAGTCAGTTGTTGGAGTTTGCGCGTTTTGTCTTACTCCATTTGTATTTCCAGATCAGGAAAATACCGATCAGTATTGGTCCGAGCACATTGAGTATCCAGACCAGAAAAGTGGCCGCAATGATTTCTTCCGGCGGCAAATTGTATTGTTCAAAAACAAGTAAAGCAGTGAATTCCCGCAGTCCCAGATCGCCCAAAACATTGATGGCGGGAATCAGTGTTTTAGCCAAAAAAATCAATGAAACAGCGGAAGCCAGCTCAGAAGGCGCCACGGGAAAATCAAACAGCGACAACGCGAGCACAAATTGACTCAAAAACACGGTATAACGAAGCAATCCATACAATGTGGAAAGCCCGATGTCCCAGCCCGAATAGTTGCCAATGATGCGCAGATAAGCGTGCGCTTTAATGAAAATCGGTTTTTGCGGATGCCAGTCTGTGAGCGGCTTTCGAAACCAGACCACCAAAATTCCACCTATGATCACCGCAGCGATCAATGTATTAATCAGCTGCTTTGTCTGCGCGGCCAGGTCTATTTTATCCTGCAAATGGATCCAGCCCAGCGCTCCGGCAAGAACGGAAACATAAAACTGGATGCCGTTCGAAACAATGGCGGCACCAATCGCTTCCAATCGCCGGATCGAGGACTTCAAATGCAGCCACGCGACCAATGGTGTACGCACCAAGCTGTGCAGGCGCTGCAACGCCGAATGCAAGGCCTGTTAATGTGCCCCGGAATGCGTCACGGAAGCTGATATCAACCACTTTTTTAGCCAGTCTTGCTGCCATTTCAAACTTTCCAATGCCCAGTTAACCGGCACGAGGATAAACATGAGCAAAAGCACCAGGAAATGATCAAAAATGAAGATATCGCGAAAAACAGCGCTGACGTCGCCAATTCCTTTTTGCTCATTTCGAAAGGTTTTATAGATGTAACTCAGTATGAGGAGCGTTAAAAAGAGCTTGCCCAGCCAGAGCAGGTTTTGCAGGTTTCTTTTTTCTTTCGGAGTAGAGAGTTCCTTATCTTGCACCATGATTAAAATGCAGCAAGCCGACGCTACCGAAAAGGTGATTATTGGAGTGGATCCCGGCACCCAGGTGATGGGTTACGGCGTGATTTCGGTGAAAGGCCAGCACATTACTTTGGTTCAATATGGTGTGATTCATCTGAACAAATATACTACGCACGAATTGAAGTTAAAAGAAAATCTTTGAGCGGATCACCCAGCTTATCGAAGAGTATTTGCCCGATGAAATGGCAATTGAAGATCCATTTTACGGGAAAAATCCGCAGTCAATGCTCAAACTGGGCCGGGCGCAGGGTGTGGCAATGGCCGCAGCGCTGGCCAGAGACATTCCCATCGTTGAGTATTCTCCCAAAAAAGTAAAACAATCGGTGACCGGCAGCGGCAGCGCTTCCAAAGAGCAAGTCGCTTACATGCTCGAAAAAATCCTGAATATGGAGCTGAGCCGCGAATTCATGGACGCGACGGACGGCATCGCGATCGCCATTTGCCATCAATATCACGCCAATTCCCCTGCTTCCGTTTCCTCAGGATCTTCCAAAAAATCCAAAAAGGGCGGCTGGGGTGCATTTGTCAGCGAAAATCCACAACGCGTCAAATAGCTTCCAGCAAGCCTCTTTCCGACATTAAAAAAATTTTAATGGTATTTATTTAATAAATCCTTCCATTAATCAAACGTTTGTTTAGTAAAATCAAACAAGCGTTTGATTTTTGCTTTTGGAGCTCTTAAATTTGCATCATCATTAGCAGAAGACGTTTCATTAATGCCTGCTAATGAGGCTAAAAATGGAATACAGCACCAAACAAATACAAATCATAGAAGTCGCAGAGCGGTTGTTTGCGGACAAGGGCTTTGCGGGGACTTCGGTGCGTGACATTGCGCAGGAGGCCAATGTGAACGTGTCGATGATCTCATACTATTTCGGATCGAAGGAAAAACTGATCGAAGCCCTCTTCGCGATGCGCATGGGCGAGTCCCGCTCCCGGATGGAAACCCTGCTCAGCAATGAGGACCTGATTCCGATTCAAAAAATCAACATTCTAATCGACAGCGCCATTGACCGCCTGATGGGAAATCAATGCTTTCACAACATTATGATGCGCGAGCAGCTTTCTTCGGAGCGGACGCCGACAATTTCGGAGCATATCAGGACTTTGAAACTGCGGAATGTGCAGCTGATGCAGAAGCTGATCGAAGAAGGTCAGGCCGTAGGCGCATTTCGCAAAAACATTGATCTGAGCCTGATGACCACCACATTATATGGCACGATTAATTATGCGATCGCGACCCAGGATTTTTACAAGCGCATCAATGGACTTGAAGAAATGGAAGAGGCTGAATTTCAGATCCATTTGAGAAGAAAGTTGAGCCAGCACTTAAAGAGTTTATTTAAATCAACAGTAACTAATGAACACCACAACCAGGACTAGAAGAATGGTTTTTGCGATCGCCAGCGTGTTCTGGCTCGCCGCAACCGCTCATTCGTTCGCTCAGGACCCGCGAAAATTAACGCTGGAAGAAGCGATTGATATGAGTTTGAAAAACAGCAAGCAGCTCAAATTAAGTCAGACCAATGTAGATCTTGCCGGTCTGGGCATTAAGCAAATCAAGGAAAATCAGTTGCCAAGTCTGAGTGTTTCAGGCTCTTATCTGAGATTGAACTCGCCAAACATTAACCTCAAATTGCCGAGGAACGGAGACGATAGCACGCAAACGAGTTCTCCGGAAGTGCATCAGGTGATGTATGGCATGGCAAGCGCATCCCTGCCGATTTTCTCGGGTTTCAGGTTTAAATATGGCTTGGAATCAGCGCATTATCTGGAACAAGCGGCTAAACTGGATGCTGAAAATGATCGCGATGCTGTGATCCAGAATACGGTGGCGGCTTACAGCAATTTATATAAGGCCAGAAAATCGGTGGATTTGGTTGCAGAAAATCTTCTACGGGAGCGCGAACGTGTGGCGGAATTTACAAACCGTGAAAAGAACGGCATGCTGGCGCGCAACGATTTGATGAAAGCGAAGTTGCAGGAATCGAACATTGAACTTGCTTTGCTGGATGCGGAAAACGATTTGAAAGTAACCACCATTAATATGAACCTCCTGCTGGGCATGCCCGAAAACACGGTGCTGGCAGCGGATTCAGCGAGTTTTATCACATTAAAAGAAGAAGGCAATGCGGCAGAGTGGGAGCAAACGGCCATTTCGCATCGCAAAGACATTGCAGCCAACGGCATCCGCCAGAAGGCCGCTAATACAGACATTAAGGTTGCCAAGGCGGATTTTTATCCCAATGTTGCCCTCACAGCAGGTTATGTTGCACTAAGCATCCCAGGCGTTGCCACGATTCCAAATGCGATGAATGCAGGAATCGGCGTACGATATGACATTGGATCACTCTGGAAATCGGGTGCAAAAATTCAGCAAGCGAGAACGAAAGTTTATCAGCTGAAAACAAATGAAGAGATCCTGCTGGACCGCATTCATTTGGAAGTCAACACGGCTTATTACAATTATGTTTTGAGCAAAAGAAAAATCGACGTGTACGCCAAAGCAGTGGAGCAAGCCGACGAAAATTACCGGATTACCAAAAACAAATACGATAACAGTCTGGTAACCACCACAGAATTACTAGATGCAGACGTCGCCCAGGTGCAGTCCCGCATCAACTACGAAGCCGCCAAAGCCGACGCCATCGTAGCCTACAAAAAACTAGAACAATCAGCCGGAGTGATTAATTAACCGAAGATCATATCGGACATTCACTCATTCAGTCATTCAAAATTCAACATTACACAATGGAAACCAGACAAAATACATTGGAAACCGAGGAAGCTCCAAAAAAGAAAAGCTACACATTCGTGATCATTCTTTGCGTGCTGATTGCGATCGGCGGAACCTGGGGTTTTAACAAATACAACCACGGATTGCACCACGAAGAAACAGACGACGCGCAGATCGACGCGAACATTAGCCCTGTAATTCCCAGAATATCGGGTTATGTAACAGAAATTAAGGTTAAAGACAATCAAACCGTCAAAAAAGGCGACACATTGATCGTTCTTGATAACCGTGATCAATTGATCAAATTGGAACAAGCGAAAGCAGGATTGGCAGGATCACAAGGAAATCTGGTCGTGGCTAATGCGACAACCAATGCATCTCAGGCCAGCGGAATTACCTATCAGGCGAATGTCTCGATCGTAGAAGCGCAGATTGAAGAAGCGAAAGTGAATGTATGGCGTGCAAATCAGGATTTTGCCCGTTATGAGAACCTGATCAAAGACCATTCGATCACACAACAAGAATACGAGCAGGCATCTGCGACTAAGCAAAAAGCAGAACGCCAGCTGGCCGTGTTGGTTGCGCAGAAAAACGCAGCGGAACGTCAGGCAAAAGCCGCAGGACAGCAAACACGCGCCACTTCTGTGCAGACCAATGTTGCTAATGCCAACATTAAAGCGCGCCAGGCAGAGATTGCTAATGCGGAATTGAATCTGTCTTACACAGTGATCACAGCACCAACAGACGGCCGCGTTTCGAAAGTAAATGCGCAGGTTGGCCAGTTTTTGCAGGCAGGTCAGTCGCTGTTCAGCATTATCTCAACCACTGAGCCCTGGGTTGTTGCGAATTTCAAAGAGACGCAGCTGACCAAAATGAAATTAGGACAACATGTGAAAATCCACGTGGATGCTTATCCTGAACATGAATTTGAGGCAAAAGTGGCATCATTCTCGCCAGCAACGGGTGCAAGATTCGCTTTGCTTCCTCCTGACAATGCAAGCGGAAATTTCGTGAAAGTGGTGCAACGACTGCCGGTAAGAATTGAATTTACGCAGCCAGATGACAAGCGCATTGCAGAATTGAGACCGGGCATGAACGTGTTCGTGGATGTGGAATTGAACTAAGGATCAGCACACTGACCTTAAACCCAAATTAAATGGAATTACAGGAATCACTCGTCGAATATGGTTTCCGCAGGGTCATTATTACGATAACAGCTGTACTGTGCGCGTTGCTCGAAATCGTTGACACCACCATTGTCAACGTCGCGCTCAACGACATGCGGGGAAACCTGGGTGGCACATTATCCGAAGTGAGCTGGGTTATTACGGCCTATGCCATTGGTAATGTGATCATTGTGCCCATGACCAGCTGGCTTTCACAGCAGTTTGGCCGCCGGAATTACTTTGCAGCTTCGATCATTATCTTTACCGTTGCGTCATTTCTCTGCGGTAACGCGAACAACATCTGGGAACTCGTATTTTTCAGATTGATACAAGGATTAGGCGGCGGCGCATTGCTCGTAACCGCACAAACATTGATCACCGAAAGTTACCCACCCGAAAAACGCGGGATCGCGCAGGCTATTTACGGTCTGGGTGTGATCGTGGGACCAACATTGGGTCCGCCGCTGGGAGGTTACATTGTGGATCATTACAGCTGGCCTTACATATTTTATATCAACATTCCGCTCGGCATTATCGCCGCGATGCTGACTTTACAATTTGTGAGAAGCCCAAGATATTCGCAGAAGAAGGCAGCCAATGAAATTGATTACTGGGGGATCGTGTTGCTGGCTATTTCGGTGGGTTCTCTTCAATATGTGTTGGAAAAAGGGCAGGAAGAAGACTGGTTTAATGACGAAATCATCATTCTATTGACCGTAACCTCCGTTTTTGGATTCTTTTTCTTCATCTGGCGCGAATGGACTTATAAAAATCCCATCGTTAACCTGCGGGTTTTGGCCAATGGCAACCTGCGCGTCGGGACAATCTTATCCTTCATTCTCGGATTCGGATTATACGGCTCCACATTCATCATTCCATTGTACACTCAGGCCACATTAGGCTGGACGGCGACACAATCGGGGATGCTGATGGTGCCGGCCGCCATCGTTACCGCCATGATGATGCCCATTGTCGGTCAGCTCATTCAGCGCGGCGTAAAACAGCAATATCTGGTTTCAGCCGGAATGGTCTTCTTCTTTATTTATAGTTACTGGGGTTATTTAATCCTGACTCCTGATACTGGAAAAGACGCATTTTTTAACATGCTGATCGTGCGCGGAATTGGTCTGGGATTACTTTTCGTGCCAATCACAACATTAGCATTGTCGACATTGAAAGGAAGAGAAATCGGCGAAGGAGCCGCATTTACGGGGATGATGCGGCAGTTGGGCGGTTCGTTCGGCGTGGCCGTGATCACGACCTATCTCGCCAGACAAAACATGCTGCACCGAAATGACCTCGTAAGCAAGCTGGACGTAAACAATCCGTCTGTAATGCAGCGCGTTGAAGGTTTGCAACAATCATTTATGGCGAAAGGAATGCCTGCGGATGTCGCATTGAAAAGTGGCTACAAGATTCTGGATTACACGGTCACGAAACAGGCGCAGGTGATGTCCTACATGGACGTGTTCCTATATCTCGGACTTATGTTCCTCATCTGCGTTCCCTTCGTTCTTTGGACCAAGAGCGGCAAAACCAAGGTTGATCCATCGTCGGTGCATTAAGATTTCAAGTGTAGTGGTAATATTGTAGAAGCTTTCCGATTTTGGAAAGCTTCTCTAGTTTTGACCCCAGACGAGGCTCATGTTCTAAGGTGAGCGTACGAAGTTTATTTGCCCCCGCGGGGCCTCCTCTTCTAGCAAAGGAGATCATGTAACGGTTTCGGCCCCGGCGGGGCCTCCTTATTCGTGGCATAAGGCAACTCCGCCGGAGTTGTTTATTCTTTCATAACCGGGGTTTTCTAGAAACAGAGTGTCCCTCTGGGACGGGCTTTTGTAAATAAAATATCGACGTGGAAACGTACTTGAGGAGAAAATGTAGGCAATGAAGATTTTTAAACGCGTGAATGTGTAATCGACTCTTCGTCTAAATCCTTTTGCGAAAGACCGCGCCCTGCCCAAATCTCGTCCATTTCCTCGTCGATCTGCCTCGCAAAATATTCAGAAAGCAACTGCTTGATTTCTTTTTCTTGTTTGCTACTCAGTTGCTTTTCGAACATTTTGAGCATAAACAACTGCATTGAGTTCAGTTTAGTCGCCTGTTCCATATTCTTCGTTTTAATTTTTTACAAATTAGTAACCTTTCTATTAACGTCCAAAGAAGTTATGTTTCCGAAACAAGAACTCAAAATTGGCTTGAAATATTCCGTTCTTGCGCGCATTATTAACAAAAGTTTGAAACGAATATGTCTAATTCCTGGGTAACCGCGGCCATAACCAAGATTGAGGCGGATTATCAGCGGTCGGCGGATACGCATTTGATTCCTTTGCAATTGCCAGCTTTTCAGGGGGTTGATTTTTATTTTAAGGATGAATCGACGCATCCTTCGGGGAGTTTGAAGCATCGGTTGTCGCGGTCGCTGTTTTTATATGCGCTTTGCAATGGATGGATTCAGGAAGGGACAATGGTTGTGGAGGCTTCTAGCGGCTCTACGGCTGTTTCTGAGGCTTATTTTGCTAGGTTACTGGGTTTGCCCTTTATTGCGGTGATGCCAAAAACGACGAGTCAGGATAAGGTGCAGGCGATTGAGTTTTATGGCGGAAAATGTCATTTTGTCAATCATCCAGCGGAAGTTTATGATGTGTCAAGACGCATTGCGGAAGAGAATAACGGTCATTTTATGGACCAGTTCACCTACGCCGAACGGGCGACGGATTGGCGTGGCAACAACAACATTGCCGAATCCATTTTCCGACAAATGCAGTTTGAAGCGCACCCTGTTCCAACCTGGATTGTGATTGGCGCGGGCACGGGCGGAAACTTCCGCGACATTGGGCCGTTATGTGCGTTACGAGCGTTATGTGAGCAAGATCTGCGTCGTTGATCCTGAAAACTCTGTGTTTTACGATTGCTGGCAAACGAATGATCCCGGCGTTTGCAGTGATTTCGGGTCAAGAATTGAAGGAATTGGCCGCCCCAGGGTGGAGCCATCTTTTATTCCAACGGTCGTTGACCATATGATCCAGGTGCCGGATGCGGCGAGTTTTGCTGCGATGAAAACGTTGTCGAAACTGCTGAATAGGAGAGTAGGAGGCTCGACTGGCACCAATTTCTGGGGCGCTTTGCAACTGGCGCAGGAAATGAAGGAGCAGGATTTGAAAGGTTCTATCGTGACGCTGATCTGCGATTCGGGCGAGCGTTATCAGGATACTTATTATAATGACTCTTGGCTGTCGCAACATGGTTTCCTTGATGCGGTTCGGGCTGAGGCGGAGAGATTGGCCGCTGTGACCGGTTTAGTTTAAAAGTGCCTACTTTTGCGCTGAATTATCAGAAATGCCGTGCACCAGAATTATTATTTTTTAAAACAGCTTGCCCCGGCTTTGCATCAGCAACTGGCCGGAAAAACCTTCATTGAAGCATTTAGTCAGGAAAAAGACGAACTCATTCTCGTTTTCGACGCGTCCGCCGATGGTGAAAATCTCGTTGATCCGTTTTTTATCAAAGCAACATTAAGGTCCAACTTTGCTTGCCTGAGCTTTCCGGATAGTTTCGATCGTGCGCGGCGGAATAGTGTCAATCTTTTCACAGATTTTCAAAACCAAAAAGTTGAATTTGTTGAGGTTTATCAGAACGAACGTGCGATTCAAATCAGTTTTGAAGATGGTAAAAAGCTTGTTTTCAAGCTTTTCGGGAATCGTTCTAACCTCATTGCATTAAATAGTGAAGGCATAGCGACGCAGCTTTTCAATAATAAGCTTCCTGCGGATAAGGCGATCACTTCTGAATCTCTGTACCGCAACATTGACCAGTCTTACGAGGCATTTGTCCAAAATAATGAGCATTTCGAAGCTTTGTTTCCCACATTTGGGAAGCTTGTAAATGCTTTTTTAACTGATAAAATAAAGGATTCAGGCAATGCAGCAGAAAAGTGGGAAGTCATTCAGCAGACACTGGTTAAGTTGAATGCGCCGCCTTTTTATCTAGCGAAAATAGAACTCGTTCCGGCTCTTTCCCTCTTGGCGGTTGGAGAGATCATTGCACCATATGATGACCCAATTGAAGCGCTGAATGCATTTTATCTCGCTTACATTCGGCTCAGCGGCATTGAAAAAGAGAAATCTGAGATCATGCGAATGTTGAAAAAACGGTTAACGCAAACCGATAATTATCTCGAAAACACCTTCAAGAAACTCGTCGAGCTGGAAGAAGCGACCAAGAATGATGAGATCGGCAACATTATTATGGCTAATCTGCATGCCATTCCAGAGCGGACTGAAAAAATTGAGCTTTTTGATTTTTACCGCGATCAGCCGATAACTGTGAAGTTGAAAAAAGACCTGAGCGCGCAAAAAAATGCGGAAGGATATTATCGGAAGGCCAAAAATGAGAAAATTGAGCTGGGCAGATTGAATGACAGTTTGAGCGCTCGGGAAGCAGAACGGCAAAATCTGACTAATCATCTGGCTAAAATTGAGACCATTGAATCATTGCGCGAACTGCGCGCTTACATCAAAGCCAACGGACTCGATCAAACCAAAGCGCCGGTTACAGCAACCGATTTGTTTAAAAAAGTGGAATTCATGGGTTACACCATTCTCATCGGTCGCAATGCAAAGAATAATGATGTTTTGACCAAACAATATGCTTCCAAAGATGACCTTTGGCTGCATGCAAAGGACGTAACTGGCTCGCATGTGGTGATCAAAAACCAGCCGGGAAGGAATTTTCCAGCGCCCGTTATCGAGCGCGCGGCGGAATTGGCTGCATTTTATTCGAAGCGAAAAAACGATTCCTTATGCCCGGTGATTTACACGCCCAAGAAATTTGTGCGTAAACCCAAAGGACTTCCCGAAGGCGCCGTTGTCATTGACAAAGAAAATGTTGTGATGGTGGAAGCAAAAGGCGAGTAAACGTATTTTCGGGCTTTGATAAGTCTTGTGATATGACGAACTTCGTGTGAAAATAGAGAACAGGAATTTTTAGTGCAGAATGCTTGAAAGTCGTCGCTTTGTCATCATTGGTTTTTTTGCTTTAGTAGGGATAATCTACTTATTACGACTTTTCTACTTACAGGTTTTGGACGAAAGTTACTCCATCGAATCGTCCAGTAATTCCATTAAACGCGTTATTGAAATCCCTTTTCGTGGTCAGATCTATGACCGCACGGGAAAGCTCATCGTTTACAACACCCCCGTTTACGATTTGCTGGTGACGCCATACAAGGCACGGGTGGAGGATACGCTTCGTTTTTGCCAGGTTTTGGGCATTGAGCGCCGTGATTTCGACAGCTTAATGAACGCCGCGAGCGCATATAGCCGCGTGAAACCATCCTTATTTCTCCGTCAGCTGTCCAAAGAGGATTTTGCATCCATTCAGGACATTATGGTCGATTATGCAGGTTTTGAGTTTGCCAAAAGCTCCCTCAGAACTTACACCGCCCCGACGCTTGCCAACACGCTCGGTTATGTGAGTGAGATCACAAGGGGCCAGCTGGAAAAGCAGGAAGAGCCTTATTATCGGCAAAGCGATTACATTGGACAAAGCGGGATTGAGAAAATTTATGAAAATGAACTCCGAGGCAAGCGTGGGACAAAGTTCGTCATGCAGAACGTGAGCGGCGTTTACAAAGGCCCCTGGAAAGGCGGTGAATTGGACACAATGGCCGTTGCAGGTGAAAATCTCTATTCCGGAATTGACCTCGAAGTGCAGCAATATGCGGATAGTCTGATGGTAAACAAGGTGGGAAGCGTTGTGGCCATTGAACCCAAAACCGGCCAGATCATTTCAATGGTTTCTGCTCCGACTTATGATCCGAACATTCTCGCAAGTCGATATTTTTCCAAAAACTATGCTGCGCTGGCGCGAAACCCATATAAGCCGCTGTTTAACAGACCTGTTATGGCGAGTTACAGGCCAGGTTCTACATTCAAACTGATCCAGGCATTGATCGGTTTGCAGGAAGGCGTGATTACGCCGGAAAGTGGTTTTACACATGCCAATTGCCCCGTCGGCTGCCACAATCACCCGGCAACAGGAACAGTGGCTTTGGGCGTTATGCACTCCTGCAACCCCTATTTCTACAATGTTTTCAGGCGGATCATTTATAAAAATAACATTCAGAATACATTCAAAGCTTCTGCCGTTGGGCTGGACGCCTGGCATGATGCGATCAGCAAGTTCGGGATCGGTCAAAGGTTGGGAATTGACCTTCCCAGTGAATACAAAGGGAATTTGCCGAATAAAAAATATTATGACCGCTTTTACGGCGAGTATCGCTGGAAGTTCTCAAACATTTACTCACTCAGCATTGGTGAAGGCGAGTTGCTGATTACGCCTTTGAAAATGGCGAATGTGGCCGCAATCATTGCCAATAAAGGTTATTTCTACACGCCGCACGTAATCCACGGCGTGGGTGATGGCAAAAAAGTGAATCCCGAGTTTTTGATAAAACACGAAACCGGCGTCGCTTCACACAATTTTGACCCTGTTATTGAAGGCATGATCGGCGCGGTGGAAGGCGGAACGGCGCGCAGATCGCGTGTGGAAGGCATCACCATTGCTGGAAAAACGGGAACGTCTCAAAACAAACGAGGCGATGACCACTCGATCTTCATCGCATTTGCACCCGTTGAAAATCCAAAAATTGCCATTGCCGTTTTTGTTGAAAATGCAGGAGCAGGAAGGTTCGGCCGCTGCGCCGATTGCCAACTTGATCATTGAAAAATATCTGACAAGAAAGATCACCAATAAAGCATTGGAAGAGCGCATGTTCAAAGCGGATTTGATGAGCAAAGTAATTTTGCCAGGTCAGAAGAAGCCGATCTCAGCCGATTCGTTGAAGAAAAAACTGATTAATGCCGATTCATTGAAGAAAAAGCCGGCTACTAAACCGGTAACAGCACCTAAAAAACAATAACACACCAATGGCAGAAAGTAAGCCGATAACGAAGAATGTAGACTGGATGGTGGTGCTTATTTACATCGCCTGTCTGGGCATTGGCTGGGTGAACATTTACGCTGCAGTTTACAATCCGGAGGTGAATATGAGCATGTTCGATCTGGGGAATAATGCAGGAAAGCAGCTTATGTGGATCGGAACAGCGGCTTTGCTGATCATTTGCATCCTTGTCATCGATTACAAATTCTACGAAACATTCTCCTTCATTATATACGCGGTCATTATTTTCCTGCTGGTCGTCGTTTTGTTTGCAGGTTCCAACATTAACGGTTCGCGTTCGTGGATCAAATTCGGCTCTTTTTCGCTGCAACCTGCGGAGTTTTCCAAGTTGGCGATCAGTCTGGCGATTTCAAAATATCTGAGTGATCCCGCGATCAGTCTTACTCGCAAGCTGAAAGATTATTATCCCATTATGGGAATCATTGCATTGCCTGCATTTCTGATTCTTTTATCGAATGAAACGGGGTCTATGCTCGTTTTTGCATCATTTGCGATTGTACTTTACCGCGAGGGAATGCCTGGATTTATTCCTGCAATCGGCATTGTGACGGCTGCTTTGCTGATCATTACATTGCTTTTTGTTAAATGGTATATTGCCGGGGCGATCATTGTAATCGCTGGTTTGGCAATATGGCTTATGCCGGTGATGACGCGGCGCCGGGGCGGGCTTTGGGCCACTATTATTGTCGCATTTGTCATGATCGGGATTGTTTTTGGTGTAGACTTTTTCATGAATAATGTCCTTCAAAAACACCAGAGAGGCCGTATTATGGTGCTTTTGGACCCAGATTCAGATCCACGCGGAATTGGCTGGAACGTGATCCAATCCAAGATCGCAATTGGCTCCGGTGGATTTGCAGGAAAAGGATTTTTGCAGGGAACACAGACCAAATTTGACTTCGTACCCGAGCAAAGCACCGACTTTATATTTTGCACAGTAGGCGAGGAGCACGGTTTTATTGGCTCTGCTATTGTAGTTGTGCTTTTTGTGTCATTAATTGCAAGGCTGATTGTGCTTGCGGAGCGACAGCGAAGCCGGTTTGCGCGCGTTTACGGTTACTGCGTGGCCGGGATTATTTTCTTCCACTTCATGGTCAACATTGGCATGACGATCGGGTTGATGCCCGTAATCGGGATTCCGCTGCCGTTTTTTAGTTACGGAGGATCCTCGCTCTGGTCATTTTCAATCTTGCTTTTCGTATTCCTGAAAATAGATGCACAGCGGCCATTCACGCTTTCGAGAGGGTAAAATTAAAGTTTCCCCGCAGCCAAAATCAGTAACACCCAGCCCGCGATTAAGGCCACGCCGCCAATAGGAGCGGTTGCGCCGAATTTTGTGATGCCGGTGAAGCAGATTGCGTAAAGTGATCCTGAAAAAATGATTACGCCAATCGCAAATGCATTACCCGACCAGCCCAGTAATTTAATGGCATCCGTGCCTGCGCGTTGCATTAACAACCCAACCAAAACCATTGCAATCGCGTGGTAAAACTGATATTTCACGGCAGTTTCAAATGTCTCACTTCGTCCCGACGCTTCGAGCATTCCCTTTAATGCATGCGCACCAAATGCGCCCAATGCGACCGCAAGTGCTCCCAAAATCCCTCCCGCCTGAATCATGAATTTCATAATAATTGTTTAATATATCAGTTAAAAATTGTCGTCTGAGCCGATTGAGGCGGATTCTTTTCCCCTAAGGCAAGGTTGTAAAGTTATGTTCGGAATGAACCGCAACCAACTCTTTGTTTCAATTTTATTATCTTGCGCGCTTTTAAAATGCAGGTTAACCGCACTTGCGCATTGTAGAATATACTAGCAAATGACCTTAAAAAGCTTCAAAGCGCTCTGGACTCATCGTTACTTTAAATATACGCACATTGGCAAAGCCCATCTCCTTGGTTATCAGGCGTGGCTTCATTTCAAAGGCGTAAAAGGCAAATTAAAAAAGGGTCAAAAGCTGATTGCGATCATCCGCACCGAGCATTTTGGTGACATTGTGGCAGCGGAACCCATTTCGCGTTATGTGCGCGCATTGCATCCGGATGCGCACATTGTTTGGTTTGTGAAGCCGTCATTTCAGGAACTGGTTGCGCACAATCCTTCCATTGACGAGGTTTTCAAGGAATTTTGTGTGACGGAAAGAAAAACGCTGCTTGACACCGGCATTTTCGACGAGGTCATTCAATTGCAATTCACTAATAATAATCATTGCCCAAAGTGCCAGGTTTTTATAGATAATCCGGTTGCTGCGCGGCGTAACATTAACATTTACAATTACTTCAACTTCGGCAACCTGCTGGAAGTTTTCGCACAAACGGGCGACCTCATTCCTGAAAAAGCAGCGTTTCCAGCCGATGATCAGCCGAGGCTTTATTTGCAGGAAAGTCACCGTAGTAAAGTGGATTCGCTGCATTTAGATCAGCCATTCATTGTATTGCATTGCCAGTCTAACTACGCGCCGAAAGATTGGCCCGCTGAAAAATGGGAACATTTGATCCAATGGCTGTCCGATAATTATCCTTATCAAATCGTTGAAATTGGCCTGAAAAGTAATCTTTCGGTTAAGACAAGTGCTTACCGCAACCTGTGCGGACAGCTTACGATTCTGGAAACAGCCGAGGTTATCAGACGGGCGTCTTATTTCATTGGCCTGGATAGCGGACCATCGCATTTGGGCAATGCAACGGGCACTTTTGGGGTGATATTAATGGGATCGCTCAATGATTTCCCCGCTTATAATCCTTATTCCGGCGCTTATGGGAGACAGGAGAATGCTGTTTTTGCAAGACAAAACGGGCTGCCTTGTTCGCAGCTGTCTTTTGAATTTGTAAGGGATAAAGTTAGAAGTGTGATTGCGTTACCGTGATCCGAAAATGGCACTTCCGACGCGTACAAGCGTGCTGCCTTCTTCCATCGCAATGTTATAGTCGGCGCTCATGCCCATGGAAAGCTCGCGCATGTCGATTTGATCATTATTATATTGTTTAAACGACTCAAAAAGTGCTTTTAATCCGCGGAATTCGTTCCTTACTGCTTGCTCGTTATCAGTATTTGAGGCCATGCCCATTAGACCAGCAATGCGGATGTTTTTCAACGTCGGCAATTCCGGGGAAGTAACTATTTCAACAGCTTCTTCTTCTGACAGGCCGAACTTCGTTTCTTCCTGCGCGATGAAAATTTGAAGCAGACAATCGATAATGCGGTCATTTTTCTTTGCCTCTTTATCAATCTCTTTCAATAGTTTAAAACTGTCAACCGAATGCACAAGTGTCACGTAAGGTGCCATGTATTTCACCTTGTTAGACTGTAAATGACCGATCATGTGCCATTCAATATCCTTGGGCAGCGCCTCATTTTTGGCGGTCATTTCCTGCACTTTATTTTCTCCGAAGCGCTTGCAGCCAGCGTGATACGCTTCCATGAGAACTTCTTCAGGCTTGGTTTTTGTTACCGCAATCAAACGGGTTTCCCGTTTTAATCCTTTTTCTATTTGATTTATGTTTTCAGCTATTGATGGCATTTGAAGAGACTAATTTTTTGATTATTAAAGCATTAAAAGAAAAATTTGCCTGCCAGCATCCAGAAATAGATGTTAACATATTTCAAAATTGGAAAAAACATAGTTCTTTTACCAACTAATTAAAAAATATAACCTTCTGTATGGACTATAATCAGGAACAAAAGCAAGACAGAAAAACACTTTTATGGGCCGCGTTGGCCGTATTGCTATTGCTTAATTTGGTGCTTGTTTATTTTATCTATCATGAAAAACAGGAAAATCTCGCAAAAGACGAAATTATAACGGCTAAGACGGAGGAAGTTCTATTTATCAAAACCAAGCTTGACTCCATTTCTCAGGAGCTGGACATCAAAATCGCCGAAATTCAAAAACTGGGCGGCAGTGTGGATTCCCTTATGGCGATGAAGTCGCAGCTGGAAAAAGATAAGCTGGAATTGAAGAACATGAGCAATTACTCGGCGTCTGGCTACAACAAGAAGATTAAGGGTTACGAAACTGTGCTGAATGAAAAAGATACGGAAATCGCGCAGTTGAAGCAGGAATTGGGGATTGCAACTTCAAAGAATCAGGAGCTTAATCAGAAAGTGACTGGACTGGAATCTGAAAAACAACTGCTTGCGGATTCTGTAACCAACTATTCCGTTCAAAACCGCGAATTGGCAGAGAAAGTAACGATTGCTTCTGCTTTACGCGCTGAGGATCTGACGGTTAACGCAGTTTCAGCAAAAGGGAAAGAGCGTGAGGGCGGAAAATACAAGGCGAAACGTATTGATAAGCTGCGGGTGAATTTCAAACTGGCACCGAATGCAGTTGCGAAGCAGAATGAAAAAGAAATGTATCTGCGCATCCTCGATCCGGACGGCGCGGTGCTGTCGGACATGGCAACTGGTTCAGGATCATTTATGTACGACGGTCAGGAACTGATTTACAGCTCAAAGCAAACGGTTAGTTTCACCAATTCAGGCCAGTCGGTTGACATTCTTTACGGACGCGGCGGCATTCCTTTGAAAGACGGGAAATATGCGATCGAAGTTTATAGTGAAGGGTTCAAAATAGGCCAGGGAGACTTCGAAGTGAAGTAATCTGGCTGCATAGCATCTGATTTCGTAGGATAGGGCTTGGAATTCTGAATTTCAAGCCCTATTTTTGCACCCTCATTTTGGTGTTATGCCAAGGTGAGGCTTTTTATTTAACAATTTATAATTAATCAATTACCGTATGTCTAAGCAATATGAAACGGTGTTCATTCTAACTCCCATTTTGTCTGAGGCCCAGGCAAAGGACGCCGTTGAAAAATTCACGACAATCATCACCGCAAATGGTGGATCGATTGTACATGAAGAAAATTGGGGATTGCGCAAGCTGGCCTACCCCATCCAAAAGAAAAACTCAGGTTTCTATCATGTTGTAGAATATACAGCAAATGAAGGAAACGTGGTTGACGTTTTGGAAACCGAATTCCGTCGTGACGAGCGCATTTTGCGTTTTATGACAATCGCCCTTGATAAGCATTCAATTGCTTACAACGAGAAAAAGCGTAAGGGTCTGATTGGAAGAAAAAGAGAAGAATCAACTGAGTCTAAAACCGAAAACGCATAAGCTATGTCACTAGTAAACGAACCGGTTGAAAAAAACAATAACCGTAAAAAATACTGCCGTTTTAAGAAAGCAGGCATTAAATATATCGACTACAAGAATCCGGATTTCTTATTGAAACTGGTGAATGAGCAAGGTAAGATCTTGCCACGCCGCCTTACAGGAACAAGCTTGAAATATCAACGCAAAGTTTCTCAGGCAATTAAAAGAGCGCGTCACTTGGCTTTATTGCCTTTTGTTGCTGATCAATTGAAATAATATAGAAAGAGCTACAAACAATGGAAATCATACTAATAACTGATATAGCAGGTGTAGGTTATAAGAACGACATCGTAAATGTGAAAGCAGGTTACGGTCGTAATTACCTTATCCCTCAGGGTTTTGCATTATTGGCTAACGCCTCTAACCGCAAGATCGTTGCTGAAAACGTGCGTCAGGCTTCGCACAAAGCTGAAAAGCTGAAAAAAGACGCAGAAGAAATTGCAGCAGCAATCGGCGATCTTACAATTGATATCAAAACAGTGGTTGGAGAAAGCGGCCGTATCTTCGGACGTGTTACCAACACACAGGTTGCTGATGTTTTGAAAGCAAAAGGATTCAATATCGATCGCAAGAAAATTACTTTGGATGATGTTAAATCCATCGGAACATATTCTGCAACAATCGATTTGCATAAAGAAGTGAAACACAAAGTCACTTTGAACGTTATCGCTCAGGAAGATTAATTTTTTCGAGCAAGCATAAAAAAAGCAGCCTTAGGCTGCTTTTTTTATGTCTTATCATCAATATAAACTGCGAGCAAATATCGTTCGCTCATTCAATCATTGACTCATTCAAAATTGGTCAAGGTGCCGGGATTCTCAGCACCTGGCCTGGATATATCTTGTCCGGGTCGGTTAGCATTGGCTTATTTGCCTCAAAAATGACCGGATATTTCATCATATCTCCGTAAACTTCTTTGGCGATCTTCGAAAGCGTGTCACCTTTTTCCACAGTGTGGTAAGTTGCTTCGGGTGCGGGCGTTGCCACTTTCAGGCGATTGTCCACCACTTGCACACCTTCAACATTGCCGACTGCCAGCGCGATCTTTTCTGCATCTTCCTGTTTTGAAACCTCACCCTCTATCGTTACCGTATCTCCGGAAGTCTTAACCGTTAGGTTGTTATACGCAAGACCTAGCGCCTTCACGTGTGCGAGAAGCGCACTTGCGCGCAACGGTTCTGCCTCTGGTGTAGGAGCAGCCGTTTCTTCCTTTTTGAATACTTTTTCTCCTACGCCTTTTAAAAACGATAGTAAGCCCATGTTTAATTTGGTTAAATGATAGATTATGAAATTGTAAGCGCAATAATGATCCGAGATCACAACACAGCAGAGCAATAACTATACCAAAGTTTAAGTCAAATCTCAAAAGAGGCGTGGTCAGCCTCAGGTTTTAAAGCCTGACTTTGTACTTTTGCATGAGGTCAATCAAATGCTCGATATTCTGCTCATAAATGAATCGTAACGCGTCGCTGGGGAAATTAAAAAGTGAAGAGTTTGATATTTGCATCATCGGAGCAGGGGCAAGCGGTGCGGGTTGCGCGCTGGATGCTGTCTTACGCGGTTACAAAGTTGCGATTATTGATAAGAAAGATTTTGCTTCTGAAACGTCTTCAAGATCTACAAAACTGATCCATGGCGGTGTGCGCTATTTGGAACAAGCATTTAAAAAACTTGATTTCGCGCAATTAAAGCAGGTAAAGCATGGTCTGGAAGAGCGGCATATCGTTTTGAAAAATGCGCCACATCTGGCTCGTCCGCTGGCATTAATGACACCAGTCGGGTCGTGGATTGAGGGATTGTATTTCAAAATCGGATTGCAGATCTACGACACATTCGCGACCAACGATTCGCTGCCCAAAAGCAAATGGCTCACCAAAAGTGAAGTCCTCAGCAAAATCCCAACATTAAACAGGGAGAAACTTCACAGCGGCGTTTTATATTATGACGGCCAGCTGGATGATGCCCGTTATTGCCTCGCATTGGTGCAATCCGCTTCGGAGGCCGGGGCTGTTGCTGCTAATTATTTGAATGTTAATGGTTTTGATAAAAGCAATGATGGGAAACTTTCTGCTGTGAGAGTTCAGGATGAGCTGACTGGAGAAGCTTTTACCATTAAAACCAAACTCGTAATCAATTGCACCGGCCCATTTGCGGACCACGTTCGATTGCTGGCGAATTCTGCATTGCCTGAACGTCTCCGTCCCAGCAAGGGTGTCCACGTTGTGCTCCCGTATGAGACGCTGAACAGCGAATACGCGATGCTGATCCCTAAAACTTCTGACGGGCGTGTGGTCTTTGCTATTCCATTTGAAGGCGCGATGATGATCGGCACCACGGATACGGAATCAGATAACCTGGATACGGAAGCAACATTAAACCAAACGGAGAAACAATATCTGGTGGATACGCTCAATCCGTTTTTGGATAAGCCTATTAATATCAGTCAGTTAAGAGCAGGATTTGGAGGCTTACGGCCGTTGCTCGCAGCAGATCCTTCCAAATCGACCAAAAGTTTGGTTAGGGACCACGAAGTTGAAGTGGATACAGTGAGTGGCCTTGTGAGTTTGCTCGGCGGAAAATGGACCACTTACCGCCTGATGGCCAAAGATACAATTGACCAGGCCGATTCGATTTTTTCCAAAACCAATGCGTGCACCACTGCGGACCACATGCTGGCAGGAGGCGAAAATTACAATGCGGATTTGGCTGTTGAGATGGAATCAAAATTTGGCTTACCAGCTGACATTGCAAAACATTTGGTAAAAAAATACGGCTCACGCGCCAGCAAAGTTGCCGAATTGACGCTAACAAACATTGCATTAAAAGAACGGCTGGCTCCGCAATTGCCCTACATTCGGGCGGAAGTGGTTTATACGGTTCAAAATGAAATGGTTATCAAGCCGCGGGACTTTCTGGCCCGCCGCATCCGTTTGGAAATTACGGATTGGCATGAAACCTTAAAGTGTCTCCCTGTTGTTGCCGATCTGATGGCCGCCGAACTGGGCTGGAACGAGGTGGAAAAGCAACGGCACATCGACGAATATGCGCTCCAGATAAACCAGTTCATCACGAACGCGGGCGCCTAATTTCCAATCACATTATCTCGCGCATGTATATTACCGACTCAGCTTGCATTTCGCCGCAGCGCACATTTGACAATTCTTTTTTGCAAGGCGAGGTCAAAGTGCATCAGGGCAACCGTTACGACGCCATTGAACCGGAATACGGGCAATTGATTCCTGCCGGACTGCTCCGGCGCATGGGAAAAGCGGTGCGCATGGGCGTCGGGGCGGGGCTTCCGCTCATTCAAAAAGCAACGGTTGAAGGCATCATTTTGGGAACTGCAAACGGTGGCCTGGGCGATTGTCTTAAATTCCTGAATCAGATTGTCGATTACGATGAGGGCACTTTAACGCCCACGCATTTTGTACAAAGCACTCCTAATGCAGTTGCCGGAAATCTGGCTTTGATGAGCAAAATAACGGGTTATAACACAACCCATGTGCATAAAGGACTCGCTTTCGAAGCCGCCTTGCTGGACGCAATGCTCTTGCTGGACGAAAAGCGATTGAAGAAAATTTTAGTCGGGAGCATTGAAGAGATTTCAGATTACAATCATAACATTGATTTCCTGAATGGTCATTTTAAAACGGGCGATGTCACTTCTGACAACTTGCTAACTTCGGATTCGCCTGGTTCGGTCAATGGGGAAGGGGCGACCATGTTTGTCATGGAAGCCGAGAGAAATGAGCATACTTTGGCACAGATCCGGGATGTGGATCAGCTTAACAATTCGTCTAAAAATGATCTGGCTGAAAAGTTGGAAAATATGCTGAGCCGCAATGGGCTTACGTTCAATGACATTGACACATTGATCCTCGGTTTCAGCGGCGACAACCGCACGGATGGGTTATATGCCGATTTTCAAAACCGGTTCTTTCCCCAAAGCAGCACTTATACTTATAAAAATATGGTGGGCGATTATCCAACGGCTTCGGCGTTTGCAACCTGGATGGCCCTGCAAATGTTGTCGGGCCATCCGGTTCCTGCATCTTGTATACGCGATCAAAAATCTGCTGAAAAACCTGCTAATATTTTGATTTACAACCATTACAAACGCGTTCAGCACGGGCTGATCTTATTGAGCGCCTGATTGTAACGGAGCAATGTTTCCGCTGCTTTTATCCTTCATTTTAATCACCTTAGCAAGCGTCGGCAGGATCGTGTCGTGTTTTTTAACGAATGGATTGGATTGGTCCCAGACATAACCTGCTAATACAGAGCATATTTGCTGTCTGATGTCATCATTGATCTGCGGCGTGAACACAATGGTCTGGAAATCACCGCTATACCAGCCGGTGACGTAGCTTCTGAAAACGTTGATGCCTTGCTGGATCACTTTTTCGTATTCCGTTTCCCAGTTCACTTCTTCGCCCTGCAAATGCTTATGCGTCAACTTTGCTGATAATAATCCGGATGCGGTGGCGAATGTTACGCCGGATGAGAAGATCGGATCCAGGAATTCGGTGCTGTTACCAGAAAGGACGAAGCCTTCGCCAAACATTTTCTTCACACCAATGGAGTAACCCAAAATGTGTTTCGGCTCAAATTTGAACTCCGAATCCTGGAAGCGCCCGTTGAGATCTTTGAATCCCCGTATGAAATTTTTATATGCTTCTCCCCCATTTTCGGCCAGCTCGGTGATTTTTTCTTTGTCACTGACAATGCCCACGGAAGTGGAGCCATCAGAAAACGGGATTGCCCAGATCCACGATCTGTTATTGTCAAAAGAATGGACGAAAATGTTGTTACTGGCCTTTTCTGTGCGGTTTGTATCTTCTAAATGGGAAAATATCGCGCCGCGCGGGCTGAATGCAGACGGCTTGCTCAAATCAAATAATCTTGGCAAAACCCGTCCATAACCGCTGGAATCAATGATAAATCTCGATTCAATCTCATGCAGGTTACCATCAATGTCTTTGTATTCAACATGCTGTTTATCAGCGCTGCAAGTCACTTTCAAAACTTCGCACTCAAAATTTACGTCAACGCCTTTTGCTCTGGTGGCTTCGGCGAGCGTGCTGTCAAAATCGGCGCGTTTTACTTGCCAGGTCCAGGTCCAGCCTTTTGTAAATTGCTCTGAAAAAAAGAATTCGCATCTTTTTTCGGCCCGCATAAAAGCGGCACCAGTCTTTTTCTGAAAATTCCGCTCTTTCACGGCTTCCAGCAAACCCGATTCCTCCAAATGTTCCATGCAGCAGGGCAGGAGACTTTCGCCGATCTGGAAGCGTGGGAATTTTTCTTTTTCTAGTATAGTGACGTCATAACCCTGTTTTTTTAAGTAAGAAGCTGCAACTGTTCCGGCTGGGCCGGCACCGATAACTACAACATCAACTGTTTGCATAATCAAGCATTTTTAACTTTTTGGATGAGTTTCTCTTTGTCTACAAATGAAAAGCACGTTACAAAAGCGCTCACAGTGACGCCTAATATGCCGTGCATGGAAATATTCTGCCCTGTCAAATGCAGGTTTGGAATTCTTGTTTTCGTATTGATCTGCGTCCTGGTTGGGGAATTGGAATTTTTCAAAACACCGTATAATGAGCCGTCTTTATTCCCGATATAATCCCTGAATGTCAACGGACTAGCGCTGTGAACGGCCTTAATCTTTTCTGATATGCCTGGAAAAACCTCTTCAATGCGTGCAAGCACTTTTGCCTCTTTTTCACGCTTGAACTCCTCATAAGCAGCGTCACGCTTGCCGGGCTCCGCCACCGTGCTGAATGTGTCGCTCCATTGAGCGGTTTCCGAAGCATTCATATAAGTCATAATGGACATTGAATCAGCATATTGACCGGTTTTTGAAATGTAAGGCGTGCAAACAAAATAAGTCTGCGGCCAGGTTTCCTGATCATAATCAATGCCGCCCCAGACGTCCTCAATGTGATGCTGGTAAATGTTGTAATTCAAATATTCAAAACTCTTTTCCTTGAATGTAATGTGCACCAGGAATGTCGAAATGCTGTTCTCTAAACCTTGAACCCTGTTCCTATAAACGTTGAGAAAACGCTCCTGTCCGAAAATGTCAATGGTGACAGATGGATGCACATTCGAAATAAACTGCTTTCCTTTAACCGTCTCGCCGTTATCCAGAACAACTTCTGTAACGTTTCCTGCCTCGTCGTAATGGGCGGAAACAACTTTTTTGTGCTTGGAAATTACGCCTCCGTGCGCCCGGATGGCTTTGCTCATTTGAATCGCAATCTGCGAACCGCCATCAATGAACTTGTAAGAACCGGATAAATAACTCTTCATAATCAGCGCATGAACGTAGAACGGCGTCTTTTCCCGCACACCGGCATAAAGGAGGTTTGATCCCGCCAGTACATTCCTAAGTCGTTTATTATCAGTGAGCGACGCAATGTAGTCGTGCGCATTCAAGCCCATTACATCGCCGTCCATTTGATAATTTTCTCCTGAAATCCGCAAGTTGTAAAGCGGAAACTTGTTACAGATCTCAATGATCTTGTCGCAATACGTTTCAATCGCCGTTTTCTCCTCCGGAAAATAGCTGATCAGCGTCTCTTTAAACCGCTCAAAACCCTGAGCATAAGCGTATTCCGAACCGTCCTGAAACCGGATAAGATCAAATTGATCATCGTCCATGCGCTTCATTTTCAGTTTATCCAGGATCCCAAAATATTTGAAGAACTGTGACAGATTTTCACCTTCATCCAGGCTTCCTACGTAATGCACGCCTGTGTCGAAAATGCTCTTGTCCCTGCTATAAACCTGCAAATGACCGCCTATCTGATGATTTTTTTCCAGCACAATTACGCTGAATCCTTCCAATGCCAAAATGTTCGCACAAGCAAGGCCTCCCAGGCCACTGCCTACAATCACAAAGTCGTATTCTGTTTGCAAGACGGAAGATTGCATTTAATTGATTACTGAAAAAATTTGATTCGGGCTAATTCGTGAGTGGTTGGCGCTGCGTCTTCGGCCTTAGTATAAAAAGCACATTGGAAGTGTTGCTCGAATGTTCCTGCATTTCAAAATCCAAGTCGTTAGCATCGGCAAATTCACGAATGTCACCCGACGAAAAGAAGTGGAAATCTCCTTCCTTTCTGTTAAATGAGAACAAACCGGTTGATAAAGCCTCTGTCGCTTCCGTTTTTTGATGTTTCTCTTTATTGTCCGTAATGCCGTCGCGGATAAACAGGATGCCGTCTGCACGGAGTGCTTTTGCGCAACGATTAAGCAAGTTAAGCTGATTTTCTTTTGATAAATAATGCAAGATATCATTTAAAAAAATCACATCCTGACTGCCCACATCAGCTTCCGTAATGTCCTGATAAATGAAATTCAGGTTGGCTGTTTTATTGTAACTATGCTGTGCAATGCTGATCTTTTCGTCATCATAATCAATGCCTGTAATGATCCGATCCGCCTGCTTATAATGCAGGTAAAACGAAAGATAGCCGTAACCGCAGCCAATGTCCAGAATGCGTTTTCTCGCACCAATTAATGCATTATAGCAAGCAAAATTCTTGCTTTCCAGCCGCCATTTGATCTTGAAATACCATTCCAGAACGGGCCCTTTGAAAACGTAATTGGTGAAAATTTTGTGTTTCAGATAGGTTGTGTCTTCCATTTCATCTTTGTAGGAAGCGAATTCTGACTTGAAGAATGCTGCTATATTTTTGGTTTTGTCCCGCAGCTGGCTTCCCCAAACCGAGTCGCTGATATCAATGCTTGGAAGCACACGCACATTAAGCGCGCCGGGTCGGATCAGGAAGTCGTTTTTTGGTAAAACATCAGAAGCGCCATGAATCAGAATGGGCTGAATAGCAAGACCGAGCTGGTCGGCGAGGTGAAAAGCGCCTTTGTGAAAACGGCCGAGTTCTCCGTTTTCAGAACGCGTTCCTTCCGGGAAAATGAGCAGCGAATAACCATCTGCAACGAGCTTTCTGACGTTATTAATGTTTTCCTCCGTGCCATCGTCCGTGTAAACGTAACCTGCATGGCGGATAATAGGCCCGAAGAACGGTGAATTGTAAACCCATCCTTTCACCATCAGCACAATTTTCGGGTTCAGCATAATGGCCAGCAGAATGTCCAGAAACGAAGTGTGGTTAGCGATGAAAACCACCGGTTTCTCGGGATGCAAATGTTCCAGTCCTGAAAAATTCTTCCGCACATGCGGGCCTGAGTAAATGACTGTTTTGGCATAAAAAGAAAGCGAGCGGTTGAGCATGCCTTGCTTTTTTAACCTGGAAATGGGCAGCAGCAAAATGATAATCAGCTTAAATTGAAGCAAAACGCATCCTGCAAGAAAATACGTAAAACTAGTAATGCTGATTATGAATGGCAGCAGCGTCACCGGGGCTTTCTTCCGGGCAATTCTGTTTTGGACAAAAAAACCAAAGAGCACGGGTTGAAATACAAACGAAATAAAGAGAATGCAGACAATCCCCAATACGCTGATAAACGCAATGGAGTGAATGGCAGGATGTTTTGCAAAAATCAAAACGCCCGTTCCAATGATGGTTGTGGTCGCCGACAAGACAATGGCGGACTGGTAAGATCGCAGCGAATCTTTGCCGTATTTGTATTTGTTGAGCAATCCATCCGTGACGAAAATGCTGAAATCGTCGCCCAATCCAAAGATGAAAGTGGTGACGATGACATTGACAAAATTGAATTTAATGTCCAGAATGGCTGCTATGCCCAGAATCCAGATCCAGCTGATGACCATGGGCAGGAATGTCAGCAATGTCAACTCTATCCTTCCGTAAACGAGCAAAAGTGTGAGGAAAACGATGAGTGCAGAAACGAGCAGCAGATAGTTGAAATCTTCCTTAACCATCTTCAAAAGATCACTTGCAAGCTCGCCGCGGTCAAACAAGGCAATTCCGGAAATCGAGCGCAGTTGATTTTTCACGTCGGCCAGCTGACTTTGCGGGACAACCAGTGTGGTGATGAATGTGGTGCCGTTTTTATTGGATTCAATTAAATTGTCAATGCCCAGCTCTCTCAGCAGCGTGTCAACGGGAACGGGGCTTCCTTGCTGGCCCGCCACCCAATTCTTAAAATCGCTGAATGCAGTTGCGTTAAAACCAACACCGGAACCAGCGCGATCCAATGTATTGTAAGTGGTTTCTTTTCGCTGCAATGTCCAGAAATCATGCCATGTGCGACTGCGTTCCAGTTTTAAATCTTTCGGGATCAGGAAAGAACCAGATGATACAAAACTGCTGATTTTGCCCTCGTCATGCAGTTTGACAAGGTTTTGGTAAATCTCATAATTCAATCGCTCGGCAACGTCGCGCGACGCGTTACCGGCAAAAACATAGATCCTTTTCTGCAATTTCGGATCGATTCCGGTCATTGTTTCCTCGCGCTTCCTCATGTCATCATCCTGAATGCTCAGATTGTCAAAACCGCTGTCAAATGACGTGAATCTGGCAAAATAAAGGAACACGAGCGTCGCCAAACCGATAAGAGCGAGCACTGCAGGCCGGTATTTTTCGGGCATGGCCGGGAATTTAAATCCGTCGTGCTTAACCGGAATCTTGTTGTAATCAAACGAAAAAGAAGACAGGATAACCGGCAGCGCAATCAATGTAAATAATGCTGCACCGACCAGACTTAACGACGAAAACAATCCGAAATCCTGCAAAACGGCAGAATTGGCAAAATGCAATGCGCTGAATGCCATCACGGTCGTAAAACTGCCTGTCAAAAGCGGCTCACTCACTTCCTTAATTGCAGTGCTTATGGAATTGGTGTGGCGTAAATGCGTGAAAAAGTGAAAAGCATAATCCAGTAGAATGCCAAAAACGACCGCGCCGGTGGCCAGTGATATTCCTGAAATTTCTGGACGAATAAAACCAATGAGCCCTAGCGCAAAAACAGCCCCAAACAAGCCGGGCAAAATAATGTAAACCGGAATCAGCAGCTTCCGGTAATATAAAAACAGCAGCAGGAGAATGCCTCCCAATGCGATGAATGACGTGAGATAGGAATCGTGCTTGACTTGTATTGCATTTCGCGCAGCAATTTCAAAGGTTCCGAAATAAGAGAAATGATTGTATCGGTGCTTTTGATTCCACTTTGTTTTAAAGCCTTCCACAGCTTCATACAACTCTACATTCTTTTCCGAATTACCTGAATCATAACTGGTTGCCGCAAAAACGATCATTTGTTTCCGGTCTGCGGTAAACATAACCCCGTCTTCCAGCACCATTCCTTTGGCATTGCTGTTGGCGTTCAGTTTTCGGAAATAAGGGCCGGTCAGTCCAAGCGGATCGTTGAGGACGAATTGTTTGAGGAATGTGCCGCCAGGTGTTATGAGCTGATTATAGGCAGATCTGACCGATTTTCGGATCGTGTCCGGATAAAGCCGGGACGCAATGTGCGTGTAATATGCACTGTCGATCAAATGCGGAAAGTTACCGTACACATATTGGTAAACATCTTCCTGAACGAATGGCCGCTCGATTTCGATGCCCCGGATAAAGCCGTTTGTGTAGCGCGTTAGTGAGTCAGAAAACGCTTCGCCAAGCATTTTGGCTTCATCCGAAGTCGTTTCCTCGGGAACATTGATGGAAAAGACGATTTGATTGATGATATTTTTGCTCTCAATCAGCTTATTAAACTCCTCAAAGCTCTTTCCTTTGGGTAAAGTGGCAAAAATGCTTTCGGTAACTTTCAACCTGGAAATCCCCAGAAACAGGACACTAATAAGGATAATCAGACTTATAAAGAAGGCAGGCTTGTGTCTGGAAAGAAATTTATTCAACCTTAAAAGTAAATCTCCGATCATCGAAAGGGGAACGTGAATGTCTGACAAAAGTAAGCAAATGTAAAATTCCGGCAACTTCCTTCGGCCTGTTTGCTATTGCAGCCTGGTTTGTCAAAACCGCAAAAAAAGATTTATTTTACGTCGTATTAATTACGCAAACACTAAATGAATAGTATTTCCTTAGCTCATATCGAGCAGTATGCTTTTGAAAAAAAGGAATTTATCTTAGCCGAAGACGCCCTTAATAAAGTTTCGAAGTCCTTTACCTTTCTTACGAATTTTTCCAAAGATAAAATTATATACGGAATCAACACCGGTTTTGGCCCGATGGCTCAATATCGGATTGAAACTGATAAACTTAGTAACCTGCAATACAATCTGATCCGCAGCCATTCGAGCGGGATTGGGAAGCCGCTGAACGAAATTTATGCACGCAGCGTGATGGTGGCGCGTTTAAATTCATTTTTACAAGCCAATTCGGGCGTAAGCACAGGCGTAATCAAGCAACTTGTTGCGTTTTTGAACAAAGGCATCGTTCCCGAGATTTTCGAACACGGAAGCGTGGGTGCCAGCGGCGATCTCGTGCAGCTTTCACATTTAGGGCTTAACCTCATCGGGGAAGGCTTTGTTTACGAAGGCGGCGTAAGAACGAACACGGCGCAGGTTTTAGAAAAAAACAGCATTGAACCGCTTAAAATGGAGTTGCGTGACGGGTTAGGCCTGATCAACGGCACTTCCTGCATGACCGGAATCGCGGCGATTAACATTATATATGCCAAACGTCTCGTGCAATGGGCTGTTGCGGCGTCGTCTATGCTGAATGAGGTTATTGAAGCCTTCGACGATTCATTTTCGAAAGAATTGAATGCGGTGAAGCATCACAAAGGGCAGCAGATCATCGCACAGCAAATGCGCGATTTCCTCGCAGGAAGCCAAATGATCCGCAGTCGTGAAGAGCTTTTTAAAGACGATACAGCGTTGCAGCGCAAGGAGTTTGAGCGTAAAATACAGGAATATTATTCCATTCGTTGTGTTCCTCAAATCCTCGGACCAATTCTGGATACATTGCAATATGCGCAGGAAGTGGTTGAGAATGAGCTTAATTCGACCAATGATAATCCGATCGTAAGTCCGGAGGAGGACAATGTTTTCCACGGCGGCAATTTCCACGGCGATTACATTTCTTTGGAAATGGATAAAGTGAAAATTGTGCTGACGAAGCTTTCCATGCTGATGGAACGCCAGCTTAACTTCCTGATGAACAGCAAGCTGAATGGAAAATTCCCGCCTTTCTTGAATGCCGGGACCTGGGGTCTGAACTTCGGTTTCCAGGGCGTCCAGTTTACAGCGACATCCACAACGGCTGAAAATCAGGCGCTTTCCGGCTCGGTTTATGTCCATAGCATTCCTAACAACAATGATAATCAAGACATTGTGAGCATGGGAACGAATAGCGCTGTGCTGGCAAAGCAGGTTTTGGAAAATTCATTTCAGGTGATGGCGATTCATATTATGGCCATTTGTCAGGCAATTGATTTGCTGGAACCGGATGAAAAAGAGCGCTTATCGCCAAATGCCAAATCGATTTACAGTCAGATTCGCCAAAAGGCGCATTTTGTAAAAGAAGATCTGCCGCAGTCCGAAAGCATTGCAGCCGTTTTTGAATATATCAAAGAAACCCCGTTTAAATTATGAGCTGTGCATTGGTAACAGGCGCTTCGAGAGGATTGGGCCGTGCCATTGCGGTGCAGTTGGTTAAAGACCACGGTCTGCATATTCTGGTCAATTACGCGTCAAATCAGCTTGCTGCTGAGGAAACGCTTGCAGAAATAGTGGAAGCCGGCGGAACAGGCGAGCTTTTGCAGTTCAATGTGCAAACCAAGTCGGAAGTGGACGCAGCATTGAACAGCTGGAAGGAAAAGAACGAGGGAAAGCACATCAGTGTTTTGGTCAATAATGCCGGAATTACGCGTGACGGGCTGTTTATGTGGATGCCGGAACAGGATTGGGACGATGTGATCAACATTTCAGCCAAAGGCCTGTTCAATGTAACGCAAAATGCAATTCAGGAAATGTTACGGAAGCGTTCGGGACGGATCGTGAACATTGCTTCTGTTTCGGGGATGAAAGGCGTTGCCGGGCAGACCAATTATTCGGCGGCAAAAGGAGCGATTATAGCGGCTACAAAAGCATTGGCGCAGGAAGTTGCAAAGCGTAAAATTACGGTGAATGCTGTGGCGCCCGGTTTTATAACCAGCGACATGACAAAAGATTTAAATGAAACAGAATTAAAACAAATGATCCCGATGAACCGTTTTGGCAAAGCCGAAGAAGTGGCGCATCTGGTGAGTTTCCTGGTTTCAGACAAAGCAGCCTATATTACCGGAGAAGTTATTAATATCAACGGAGGAATTTACTCATAACGAATGGATCGCAGGGTTGTCATAACGGGAATTGGAATTTACTCTTGTCTGGGCGAGAACCTGGAAGAAGTGACTAATTCGCTGTATGCCGGCAAAAGCGGGATTATCTTTGATCAGGCGAGAAAAGACTTCGGATTTCGTTCAGCCCTGACCGGCATGGTGCAGGAGCCCGATCTCAAAAATTACTTATCCCGGAGGCAGCGCCTAGGCATGCACCAGCCGGCGATTTATGCGTATATGGCGACCAGGCAGGCGCTCGAACTCTCCGGCTTGGATATTGAATATCTTGAAAAAACGGAAACAGGCATCATTTACGGCAATGACAGCACGGCGGCTTCTGTTGTAGAAGCGGTGGATAAGGCCAAAGAAAAGCACGACACCACATTAATAGGAAGCGGCGCTATTTTTCAAAATATGAATAGCACCGTTAATATGAACCTTTCGACGATTTTCAAGCTGAAAGGGATCAATTTTACATTAAGTGCAGCTTGCGCTTCGGGTTCGCATTCCATCGGGATGGGTTATCTGATGATCAAGCAAGGCTTGCAGGATAGAATCGTCTGTGGCGGTGCTCAGGAAATTAATGCTGCTGCAATGGCGAGTTTTGACGGATTAGGCACATTTTCAGTCCGCGAATCGGAGCCCGCAAAAGCATCACGTCCATTTGATCGCGACCGGGACGGGCTCATTCCGAGCGGAGGAGCGGCGACCGTTATTTTGGAATCATACGAAGCTGCGGTGAAGCGTGGCGCCCCGATACTAGCCGAATTGATCGGTTACGGTTTCTCATCCAATGGCGATCACATTTCCAATCCAAGCATTGACGGGCAGGTTCGCTCGCTAAAAATGGCGATGACGCAGGCCGGGATTAATGCTTCCGAAGTGGATTACATCAATGCGCATGCGACGTCCACACCGGTTGGAGACGGGAGCGAGGCACGCGCCATTTTTGAGGTGTTTGGTGGAGAAGTGCCGGTGAGTTCAACCAAGTCAATGACTGGCCATGAATGCTGGATGGCGGGTGCGAGTGAGATCGTTTACTCCCTATTAATGATGCAGAACTCATTTATTGCTCCGAATATCAACTTCGAAAATCCGGACGAAGATTCTGCACATATCAACATTGTTCCCGAAACTAAGGAACAGAATATCAATTGTTTCCTCTCTAATTCATTTGGTTTTGGCGGAACGAACTCGACGCTGATCCTGAAAAAAATGTCCTGAGCCGGACGATTCGGTGCAGTTTAACTTCGTGACCGGCACCGCGCTCCAATCAGAAATTTGTATTTTTGTTCTGCCCGCTATTCCGATATCTGCGTAATGAATTTCTTGCAAAATTATTGTGCAGCCGATTTAATTTAATTTAAAAAAGAGGAATATTTTTAAACTATCAGCCAGAATAATATATTTTTGTAGCCATGCAAGTTAACGACGTAAAAATGAGTTGGGAAGAAGTTATTGAAGATACGAGGGATTTCTTATCTGAGGAGTTTGAAGTAGACCGCAACCTGATTCTTCCGGAAAACAGTCTTAAAGATACGCTGGATTTGGACAGTCTTGACTACGTCGACCTTGTGGTGCTTATCGAAGAAAATCTCAATATCAAGATTACAGGAGAGGATTTTAAGGAAATCGTGACGTTCGGCGATTTTTACAAACTGGTCCGTAAGAAACTCGATTTATAGGCATGAGCCGTTGGGATGGTAAAACCAAAGGTTCATTAGCAGGTTACAAAATCTTTCTCTTTTTTATCAATTCGCTGGGACTGAATTTTGCTTACGGCCTGCTGAAATTAGTGACCTATTATTATTACCTTTTTGCAGCAAAGCAGCGGAACGCATTGCTGGATTTTTATCAAAATACCCTTCACTTCCCGCTTTCAGAAGCTAAAAAGCTTGCCCGCAAAAATTTTTATATTTTTGGGCAAACACTCGTTGACCGCGCAGCCTTTCTGCTCGGCAAAACTGAAAAGTTTACACATAAATTTGAAAATGAACAATATCTGCTCGATATCCGGGACGGCGGAAAGGGCGGGATCTTACTGAGTGCACATTTGGGAAACTGGGAAACAGCCGGAAATTTACTGAAAGGAAGGGTTACGCCGACGATCAACATTGTGATGCTGGATGCAGAAGTAGAGAGCATCAAGCAATATATGGACAACACCACAGGCGGTTCGCGGTTTAAGGTGATCGCCATCAAGAATGATCTATCACACATTATTGCCATCCGGAATGCGCTTGTTAACAACGAATTTGTCGCCATACATTCAGACCGTTATCTGGATGGAGCCAAATTCATTGAACTTGATTTTTTCGGGAAAAAAGCGAAGTTCCCATTCGGGCCATTTGTGATAGCTTCAAAGTTTGATGCGCCCGTTACATTTGTGTTTGCTGCCAAAGATGGCAATTACAGTTATCATCTCAGCGCAACATTGCCCATTACAACGAGGATGAAACCGGAGGAAATTGCCAGCATGTATGTAGCCGAATTGGAGAGAAAAGTCAAGCAATATCCTGAGCAATGGTTTAATTACTTTAACTTCTTTGTTTAATGAAAGTAGCCAAAGGCGTTATAGATCAATACATTCCGCATCGGGCACCGTTTGTGATGGTTGATAATCTGATCGCGGTAACCCAGGAACGTTTCGAGTCGGATTTTCAAATATCATCTGAAAACCTGCTGGTTGATGAGGGGTTTTTTCAGGAATCGGGTTTGATGGAAAACATTGCGCAGACCTGTGCGGCATCATTCGGATATCTGGACCGGGAGGAGAACGGAACACCAAAAATCGGCTTCATCGGTGCAATCACGAAAGTCGAAATACATGAGCTTCCGCCCATCGGTTCTACGATAAATACTGTCGTAACACCTTTGCATCAATTGGGAAATATTTATCTGGTTCGGGGGGAATGTTTCATGGAAGGGCGTATATTGCTTGGATGTGAAATGAAGATTGTAGTAAAAGAATAACCCCTAATGATAATAAGTGACATGATTGCTTCGGAAATCGAAATAGATATACGTTTCAGTGAAACCGATGCCATGGGAGTGGTTTGGCACGGCAACTATCTGAAATTCTTTGAGGACGGACGGGAGGCTTTCGGCAAAGCATATGGACTGGAATATCTCACCATTTTTGACAAGGGCTATTTTACGCCCATTGTCAAGTCAGAAATCGATCATAAGGCCCCCGTTTACTATGGGCAGATCATCAAAGTGATTACGAAATACATTCCTGCAAAATCAGCCAAGATCCAGTTTGAGTATGAAGTGATCAATCTCACTACGGGCGAATTGTGTGCAGTAGGCAAGACGATGCAGGTTTTCCTTGATCGGGAGACGCGTGTTCTGGAATTGATTACGCCGGATTTTTACCGGGAATGGAACGAAAAGTACAAGGCTTAGCATTTTAAGAATGACCTATATTGGTGCAGAAGTAATCATAAGTCCATTGGGTAGGACAGCGGCTGAAAACTGGTCGGCAATGCATGCCAATCAGTCGGGCATATCATTGGTTACCAAAGCCGGGTTCGATCATGCAGACCTTCACCTTGCAAAAATCCTTGATGCTGACAGTGACTTAAAGTTTGAGAAACTGCTGCTAATGGCATTGGAAGAAATTCTAACACTGGTAGATAGTGCCATTATTTGCTCAGAAAGAACGATTATGATTATCAGCTCAACAAAAGGCGAGCTGGCAAACCAGATTACGGATCAGTTTAGCCACAGTCTTGAAATGCTGGTTTCGCAATTTTCTCTCGCCAATCAGCCGCTTGTAATTTCCAATGCATGTATTTCGGGAGTGCTTGCAATCAATGCAGCGCAGCAATTTATTGATGCAAAAATATATGATCATGCGATTGTGATCGGCTGTGACGTCATTTCAGATTTTGTGGTTTACGGGTTTCAATCGCTTTTTGCGATTAGTGATAAGCCTTGCGCACCATTTGATGCCGCGCGGAAAGGCATTACAATGGGAGAGGGCTGCGGTGCGGTTGTGGTTTCCAATTCAAAAGAAGTTTTCAATAATCCACCACTCAGGCTGCTCAAAGGAACGAGCGCTAATGATGCGAATCACATTTCCGGCCCGTCCAGAACCGGAGAAGGTCTTTACAGAAGTGTAAAACGAACACTGGACATCAATGAGATTTCATTCGACGAGATTGATTTTATCTCAGCACATGGAACTGCAACGGTTTTTAACGATGAAATGGAATCCATTGCATTCGACCGGCTTGGCCTTAATAATGTTCCGTTAAACAGTTTGAAAGGCTATTTTGGTCACACGTTGGGTGCCGCAGGAGTCATTGAAACAGCTGCTTCCATGCAAATGATGCGACACAGCATTCTCATAAAAAGCCTGGGTTATAATGAAAGCGGCACGTCCAAGCCATTGAATATTGTCTCACAAAATAAAGGAAAAGCGCTTAATACCATCTTAAAAACGGCTTCGGGATTCGGAGGAGGAAACGCATCTTTGATCATCAGAAGTCTATGAGTTTGATTACAACATATTGCCGTCTGACGGCGGATCAATGTTCGGTTGACGGCGACATTGTGAACGAAAGGAAAGGTGATTCGGACGACAGCTGGTTCAAACAAATTTATAAGGATCAGGGATTTGCTTATCCGAAATTCTATAAGATGGATGCACTTTCGCAGGCTGGTTTCCTGGCTTCTGAATTGATAAAAAGAGCAAATCCGCGTGTTGGAGCTGCCTATCAGGACGATGAAATTGCTTTGGTTTTTGCCAATCATTCATCCAGTGCAGATACGGATATGCGGTTTGTGCGCTCGTACGAGCATAATGGTGCGCCGAGCCCTTCGCTTTTTGTGTACACTTTGCCCAACATTGTTTTGGGGGAAATTGCGATCATTAACAAATGGTATGGCGAAAATATGTTTGCCGTTTTGCCTAAATTCGCCCCGGAATTTTTTACGAATTACGGAAGCATTATGCTGTCCGGAACATCGAAAGCCATGTTATGCGGATGGCTCGAAATCATGGGAGATGCGGTTAATGTTTTGCTTTTTTTTGTAGAAAACAATGTAGAAAACGGCCTGCCATTTACCACTGAAAATCTTTTACAACTGAATAGCCTGATCTCGTAACAGATTGAAAATTACCCTTACATATTAATTTGCCATGGATAATTTAAAGGAAGACCTTAAAAATCAGATCATTGAGCAGCTGAATCTTGAAGACATTACGCCTGCCGACATTGCAGACGATGCAATGCTTTTCAATGACGACGGGCTGGGACTCGATTCTATTGACGCATTGGAACTGATCGTTTTGCTTGAAAAATACCACGGCATACAAGTGACCAATCCGGATGAAGGCAAGGTCGCATTCAAGTCGATCAACACGCTGGCAGATTACATTCGCAGCAGAAAAGACTGATAAAAATTTAACTCAATGGGCGTTCGAATTACCGGTTTTGGCATTGTCTCGGCCATCGGATTAAATGTTGCCGAGAACTTACAGTCGCTTCGTGACGGCAAAACAGGCATTGGTCCCGTTCGTTTTTTGGCTGAATCAGAAGGTTTGCTGGTTGGAGAAGTGAAGCTTTCGAATGCCGATCTGGAATCCGAGCTGAATGTTGTCAAAAAGCCTATTTCCAGAACTTCATTGTTGGGATTGAAGGCAGCGCGCGAAGCCTGGGGCCAAAGTGAACATTCGCCTGAGCTGCGGACCGGCATTATTTCAGCCACTTCTGTGGGTGGAATGGATCGAACAGAAAATTTCTACAAAAGCTATCTTGCCGATAACAGTCCGGATTTCAGCACATTAAGGACTCATGACAGCGGCAACACAACTGAAAAGATCGCTGCTGAGCTGGGGATTTCGGGTTATATCAACACGCTTTCAACCGCATGCTCGTCAGGCGCTAATGCCATTATGCTGGGCGCCAGAATGTTGCTGCAAAACAAATTTGACCGCGTTTTGGTCGGCGGATCAGATGCTTTGGCTAAATTTACGATCAACGGTTTTCGTTCCTTAATGATCTACGACGATCAATGGTGCAGGCCGTTTGATGAAAGCAGGAGCGGACTTAATCTGGGTGAAGGTGCTGCATTTTTGTTATTGGAAAACGAAAAAAGCATTAGCATAACGGGAAATAAGACCATTGGTTATGTCAACGGCTGGGCCAATGCAGCGGATGCTTATCACCAAACTGCCTCATCGCCGGAAGGAATCGGCGCGACGTTGGCCATCAAAAATGCTTTGGGAAAATCGGGCATCGAGCCGAGCAAAATTTCCTATGTGAATGCGCACGGAACCGGGACTAAAAACAACGATTTGTCAGAATCTGTGGCTTTGAAAAATGTCTTTGGCGAGCGTATTCCATCTTTCAGCTCCACAAAACCTTTTACCGGTCACACATTGGCCGCAGCGGGAGCCATAGAAGCTGTTTTTTCATTACTAGCAATACAAAACGACCTGATTTTCCCAAACCTTAATTACAAGAACGCTATTTCAGAAACGGGTTTGGAACCGGTAACCGCATTGCAAAGCCAGGAGCCGGTGCATGCAGTTTTATCCAACTCATTTGGCTTTGGCGGCAACAATTCTTCGCTGGTTTTTTCAGACCACGAGTGAGTTTAATTTGAACAAATTTCTAAGCATTATATAGTTGTATTACATTTCCGCAGCATCAACGATTTCTCATCAGCCTACATTTCAAAATGCAGGTTTCTCTTCATTGCTGACACCTTTGGAACCGACGGCTTTGCTTGCAAGTCCGGATTATAAGGGATTTATCGAGCCCGGATTACTGCGCCGGATGAGTAAGATTTTGCGAATGTCTGTCGCATGTGCGAAGGATTGCCTCACTAAGGCGGACATTGCACAGCCAGACGCGATCATTGTCGGCACGGGGTTAGGCTGTTTGCTGGACACTGAGAAATTTCTCCATAATGTGCTCACGATCGAGGGACTGCTGCCGCCCACGTCGTTTATTCAGTCAACCCATAATACAATGGCCGGGCAGATTTCGCTGAGCATTGGAAATCACGGTTATAACATGACCCACACGCAAAACTCGCTGTCATTTGAGCATGCGTTGCTGGATGCAATGTTGCTTTTGGATGAGGGAGAAGAGCATGTGCTGGTCGGGGCGGCAGATGAGGCAATTGATTTTCTTGCCGAGGCATCGTCCAGGATTAACCTGAATTTAAAGCAACCTTTGACTTCCGGGGCATCATTTTTTATACTTTCAAAGCAAAAGAGCGACGCGGATGTTGCCCATGTGCAGGACACAATCGCTGTTGGGCTGGCTGAAAATGTGGCCGCTGAGATCACTGCCTTTTTGCAGAGAAATCAGGTTGAAACACTGGATTTGTTGCTCTATTCAGGATCTTTAAACGAGCTTAATCCGGAAATGAGCGCCTTAGCTGAACATCCGGCGCTTATGAAGGCTGATAACATACATTATCTTTCATTGTCAGGCATTTACCCAACGGCTTCGGCTTTTGCAATGCATTATGCTGCGGATAAAATGAAAAATAACGCGACGATTAAAAACGCATTGATTTGTAATACATTAATTCATAATAATCTGGGGTTGACACTCTTGCAGTCAGTTGAAGCATAACATTGTCACAGCGATCACCATTACAATCATTGCCCTGAGCGGAATTATCTTCTGGGAAACGGGATTCGTATGGCTCGTGATGGCACTGATTGTGCTCATTTATCTGGCCATAACCGCCTACGGTTCCTATCATATTCAGTCCAATTATTTTGTAAAATCGATCAATAAGGGAAAACGCAAAGCCATTGCCCTCACATTCGACGACGGTCCTGATCCTCAAACGACGCCACAAATATTGGAGACCTTACGCGAGAAAGGGGTCAAAGCCACCTTTTTTGTCATTGGCAAAAAAGCAGAAAAACATCCAGAATTATTACGCTTAATCGACGCAGAGGGCCATATCATCGCCAATCATTCATACAGTCATCATTATTTTATTGCCTTTTTCTCAAAAGCGAAGCTGAAAGCCGATATTGAGCAATGTGCAAATGTGATCAAAGAGGTTTTGGGCAAATCGCCCGTCTTTTTCCGTCCTCCGTTCGGCGTTACCAATCCGCGATATGGAAGTGTGATCAATGCGCTTAAAATCAACTCCATCGGCTGGTCCATGCGCAGTATGGACACGCAGGCGAAGAATAAATATGAGCTGATTAATCGTGTTCTTACGAAACTTAAAACCAGGGACATTGTCCTGTTGCACGACGACCGGGCCGTTACAGCCGAAGCACTTGGCGATTTGATCGAACATTGTCGGCAAGCCGGAATTAAAATCGAAACCCTTTCCCGGCTTATCCAGAAAGAACCTTATGCGTAAAGCTCAGTTACTAATCATCCTATTTTTACTTGGGCTAAGCAGCGCCTTCGCGCAGACTTATAAACCTGTTTCAAATCCGGATAAAGTCTTTGAAGAACTTCGTAAAACGGCGCAATCAGTTAATTCTATCCAGGCCACATTCAGTGAAGACAAACATCTGGCTGTTTTGAAGGAGCCGGAGCATTCTTCGGGCTCTTTTTATTATAAAAAATCTGACAAAATGCGTTGGGAACAGAAAGTGCCGGTTAGCTATGTAATTTTAATTAACGGTGATAAATTACGTGTTCAGGAAGCTGGAAAGGAGAAAAACGTTGGACAAGCGGGTAGGATGGCAGCGCAGATCAAGGAGTTGATGATCGGGTTGGTTAACGGAGATTTTCAGCAAAACAAGGCGTTTTCACAAAGCTGTCAGGAAAGCGGCGATCAATATTTAGTCGTGCTCATGCCGGTCAATCGCAGGCTGAAAAACATCTATTCAAAAATTACTTTGGTTTTTCCCAAAAGCACCCTACATCTAAAAGAGCTGTCGTTTTTTGAAAAAAATGGTGACAAAAGCATCATGAAGTTTCAAAACGAAAAATTTAATCAGCCCATGGAAGATGGCCTTTTTGTAAACTTATAGCGTAATCACTGAAAGCAATTTGCATGTTTGTAAATAGTCTCTATTCCATTAACAGCACAGAATTTTCGCCTGAAACCATTGTTGCGGGCATTACAATCGACCAAAACCATAGTATTTTCACAGGCCACTTTCCGGGTGCGCCCGTTACTCCCGGGGTGGTGCAGGTGCAGATTGTGAAGGAGATTATGGAGTTGCAATTGGGTAAGAAACTGGTGATGAAAAACATGCGGACGTGCAAATTTTTAGAAGTGTTAAACCCTGTTGAAGATCCGTCCGTCCGGATCAACATTAAATACAAACAATTGGAAATGCTTGAAGTAACTGCGTCCGGCGAAAGCCATGGAAAAGTTTTTTTCAAAATGCAGGCCAGTTATCTTTAAATTCTCATCTACTCAGCGGCCTATCTTTCATAAAGTAGCCACCTGACCATCATAACAATGTCTTCTAAGGATATCAATTACTGTATAATTGTTCCGACTTACAATAACGAAAAAACGATAAAACGCGTAATCGACGCGATTCTTGAATATGCAGGCGATAAGGACATTATTGTCGTCAACGACGGTTCCACCGACCGCACCCTGCTGCTTCTGGCACATTACGGGCTCCGGCTCCGGGTGCTCAACAACATTGTGAACCGCGGCAAAGGCCACGCGCTCCGCACCGGGTTCAAAGAAGCGATTAAGCTGCAATACACTTACGCCATCACCATTGACTCTGACGGCCAGCATCTTCCATCTGATATTCCTGTTTTCCTTGAAGCCGCGTTAGAGAATCCCGGCGCGCTTTTGATGGGATCGCGGGATATGGAGCAGGAGGGGGTTCCGGGGAAAAGCTCTTTTGGGAATAAATTTTCCAATTTTTGGTTCAAATTCGAAACCGGCATTACACTGCCGGACACACAAACGGGTTTTCGCCTTTATCCGCTGGATGAAATTAAGAAAATCAAGCTGTACACGAGCCGGTTCGAAACTGAGATCGAAGTCATTGTAAAGCTAGCTTGGCGTAATGTTCCGATCTTGCCTGTCAAAATCAATGTGATTTATGACAAAAATGAGCGCGTCACGCACTTCCGGCCATTCATCGATTTCACGCGGATCAGCATTTTGAACACCTGGCTGGTGATGCTTACATTGCTTTATTATTTACCAAAAAGGCTGATTGGCCAGGTAAAAAAAAAGGACTTTGGTCGATCCTCAGACACGAGGCCATTAAGCCGGAAGAGTCGAATTTAAGCAAAGCGAAGTCGGTCGGATTCGGTTTTTTTATGGGCATTGTGCCTGTTTGGGGCTTTCAGCTGCTCATTGGCATTCCGCTTTCCATTTACTTCAAAATGAACAAGGTGCTATTCCTCGCCGCGGCCAACATCAGCATCCCGCCCTTTATTCCTTTCATCATTTACGGCAGTTACAAATTCGGTGGGCTGTTTTATCAAAACGGTGTGCAACTCACTTCATTTGAGAATCTTACACTCGAATCGATCCATGTAAATTTCGTACAATATTTCATCGGCGGCACGCTTTTGGCTGTCATCGCCGGCCTCGCTGGTTTCCTTCTGACCTACGTTTTACTGCTTGTTTTCCGCAAGTAAGCCTTCCTGATTACCAGTGCGTTAATGAAGTCAATCTACAAATCTTCATAAAATCTATACGAATTGATCAAAAATAAGCGGTTTCTCATTTTGATATGAGGTCTCATTCTCTATATTTACGAGATTTTAAAAACCTCTAACCAAATTAGTTTATCGCATGAGTAACATTACCTATTTAGTGCCGGCTTTGGGCCTTGTTGGCTTGCTGGTTATGTTCTTTAAAAGAGGCTGGGTTATCCGGCAGGACGGCGGAAGTCCTGAAATGAAAGAAATCGCAGACGCCATCGCCGACGGCGCGCTTGCCTTCCTCAAAGCCGAATGGCGGGTGCTCATCGTATTTGGAATCATCGTTAGCATTCTGCTGGGTTACTCCGGCACATTGGTAGAAAATTCTAGTGCATTTATTGGCATCTCGTTCCTGATTGGCGCATTTATATCAGCATTTGCAGGCTATATTGGGATGAACATTGCGACAAAATCCAATGTAAGAACCACACAAGCAGCCCGGACAAGCCTTACCAAAGCCCTTGAAGTTTCTTTCACAGGAGGCTCGGTTATGGGAATTGGCGTAGCCAGTCTTGCGGTTATAGGACTTGGCGGTTTGTTCATTATATTATATTCAGTGTTTATTGGCGACAGCTCGGATGTGAATGGTCTGGGCATGGAGAAAGTGCTCGAAGTCCTTGCAGGGTTTTCGCTCGGGGCAGAGTCAATCGCCCTTTTTGCACGTGTCGGCGGCGGAATTTATACAAAAGCGGCCGATGTGGGCGCTGACCTTGTAGGAAAAGTAGAAGCCGGAATTCCGGAAGATGATCCGCGAAATCCTGCAACCATTGCGGATAATGTGGGTGACAACGTGGGTGACGTGGCAGGGATGGGAGCGGATTTGTTTGGCTCTTACGTCGCAACGATCCTGGCAACGATGGTGTTAGGTCGTGAGATCATTTCAGAAGGGACAGATAATTTTGGCGGCATTTCCCCAATCTTGCTTCCTATGGTCATTGCAGGTGTCGGCCTTATCGCTTCTATCGTGGGCATGCTGCTGGTTAGGGTGAAAAATGACCAGGGAAATGTGCAGGGTGCCTTGAACATGGGCAACTGGGGTTCTATCATTCTCGTCTTAATCGCAAGTTATCCGCTCACATTATGGATGTTGCCAGAAGGAACATTGACCATTCGCGGCGTTGATTTTACTGCGCTGGACGTTTTCTGGGCAATTTTATTGGGTTCAATCGTTGGTGCGATCATGTCCCTGGTCACAGAATATTATACGGCAATGGGCAAAAGACCAGTGCAATCCATTGTAAATCAATCGTCGACAGGTCACGCAACCAACATTATCGGCGGACTTTCCGTGGGGATGGAATCAACAGTAATTCCTACACTGGTTTTGGCAGCGGGTATTTTCATTAGTTATGAATTTGCAGGGTTATATGGCGTTGCAATCGCAGCGGCCGGCATGATGGCAACCACTGCTATGCAATTGGCAATTGACGCATTTGGTCCGATTGCTGATAATGCAGGTGGAATCGCAGAAATGGCACATTTGCCAGAAGAAGTGCGCGGCCGCACAGACGTTTTGGATGCAGTTGGAAACACGACGGCCGCTTCTGGTAAAGGGTTCGCAATCGCGTCAGCAGCACTCACGTCACTTGCACTTTTTGCTGCTTTCTGTGGCGTAGCGGGCATTAATTCCATTGATATTTACAAAGCCAATGTGCTTGCTGGCTTATTCGTAGGCGCAATGATTCCTTTCATTTTCTCATCTTTGGCAATCGCAGCCGTTGGTCGCGCTGCTATGAAAATGGTGGAAGAAGTGCGCAGACAATTCCGTGAAATTCCCGGCATTATGGAAGGAACTGCGAAACCAGAGTATGACAAATGCGTCGCCATTTCAACACAAGCGTCTATTCGTGAAATGGTTGCGCCGGGTCTGATCGCTTTGATCGTGCCCGTGCTGGTTGGATTCCTTTTCGGACCTGAGGTGCTTGGCGGAACATTGGCTGGGGTTACTGTTTCCGGCGTTTTAATGGGTATTTTTCAAAACAATGCAGGCGGTGCCTGGGATAATGCGAAAAAATCCTTTGAAAAAGGAGCAGTAATCAACGGAGAGACATTTTACAAAAAATCAGAGCCACATAAGGCAGCCGTGACAGGTGACACAGTCGGTGATCCGTTCAAAGACACATCCGGTCCATCAATGAACATTCTGATCAAATTAATGTCCATCGTCTCCCTCGTCATCGCACCACACATCGCAGTCGAGAAGGCCAATGTTGAAAGCTTCGCACCAAAAGCGAAATCTATAGAGTGACATTAACGAGCGCTGAACAAAATGAAAAAGCTGACCTGGCGGTTTATCCTGCAAAGGAAATAGTCAAGTAACAATCCACATTGATATGCGAAGCGGCCGAGATTTATCCCGGGCGCTTTTTTTGTTATCTGGTTCAATGCAGTTGCATTTTTTCTTAAATCAAATAACTTTGACTAAAAAAAGAGGATGCTCAACAAATCAGCGATTCAGCAAATATTAAGATCTTCCAAGCCCTACCTAAATCAAATAGGCGTCAGTAAGATTGGCTTGTTTGGTTCGGCTAGAAGAGATGAGATGACGCAGAACAGCGACATTGATATTTTGATAGATTTTGAAAATGATAAAGAAACCTATCTCAATTTCATTGCTACTTGCGACTTTCTGGAATCAGTCTTTAAAGAAGCAAAAATAGACGTTGTTTCATTAAAAGGCCTAAGCCCGTTCATTGGGCCTCATATACTCAGGGAAGTTGAATATGTCTAAAGACTACATCGAATATCTTCGCCATATCTTGCTGGAGATCTGTGAATACATCACGTCGGTGATAACCGACGACGTTGACAAGGATATATTTCTTCGAGACGAAACTTTAAAGCGAGCGGTAGTCAGGAGCCTTGAAATTATCGGTGAAGCGACTAAGAAGATTCCCGCAGATGTAAAGGTTGGGTGGAGTCAAATTGCCTGGAAAAACATGGCAGGAATGCGAGACCGACTTATTCATGACTACATTGGCGTTAATTACTCCATCGTTTGGGACGTTGCAAAGAATATTATCCCAGTGATCAAAGTCCAGATAGGAGAGATTGTCTCGCAACATAACTCATAATGGTAACCCCGGAACGATTTTTGTTGCTATACATTAATGCTTCGTTATCACACGCTGATCTGGTTGATTGGTTTGGGAAGCAACAACAATCTCAACAAAAATAAGGATCATGAAAAAAGTATTTGTTTTGGCTGCCTTGATTGGATTATCAACAGCGGCTTTTGCCCAGGAAGAAAAGCAAACAAAAGCAGAAAAAGCAGTAGCCAGCACAAAATCAGCTGGAAAGCAAGCAGGTCAGGAGATTAAAAAAGACGCGAAAGTTGTTGGTCAGAAAACCAAAGATGGCGCTGAAAAAGTGGGTGACGGCGTGAAAGACGGCGCACACAAAGTGGGTGATGGCGTAGAAAAAGGCGCTCACAAAGTTGAGAAAGGCACCAAAAAAGCTTACAAAGCCACAAAGAAAGAGGCTAAGGAAGTGAGAGATGATGTAAAAGAGAAAGTGGACAACAAATAGTCCAATAAAGACATAAAACGACCCATCAGTTCAATCAAACGAGCTGATGGGTTTTTTTGTGGAACTTAAAATGCTCGCAATCCCGTTAATCTTATATATAAGAGCAGCATTATGAGTCGTAAGCAATATTTTTTCATTATCCTGATCTTGGGCTCACTGGCAACAGTCAGTCCTTTTTCAATTGATATGTATCTCCCTGGCTTCCCAAGGATCGCTTCTGATCTGGGGACCACTATTGATAAAGTTCAATTTTCGCTGACGAGTTACCTGATTGGAATTTGTATCGGACAGGTGCTTTATGGGCCGCTTTTGGACCGTTTTGGTCGGAAAAAACCATTATATGCGGGACTGGCACTTTACGTTCTGGCTTCATTCGGCTGCGCAGCAACGTCGTCTGTTGACTCGCTTATTATGATGCGGTTTTTCCAGGCAATGGGTGGTTGTGTCGGATTGGTTGCCTCTCAGGCGCTGGTAAGCGACCTTTTTCCATCTGAAAAGCGTGCTGAAGTCTTTTCGATGATCACATTGGTGATTGCCGTTTCACCCATGATCGCGCCCACGGTTGGCGGATACGTGACGTCTTCTATCGCATGGCAATGGATCTTCATCATTCTTGCGGGAATCGTTTCAGTAATTATTGCCGCCATTTATTTCTTTCTTCCAGTCGGCAGAGCTGCTGACACGTCCGTTTCATTGCGGCCAAAAGCGGTTTTAAATGGATTTGCAACGGTTATCAAACAGCCACAGTTTTTGATTTATACGCTGGCAGGTGGTCTGGCAACAGCTGCGCCGTTCGCTTACATTGCGGGCTCGTCGGACGTTTTTATGAACATTTACAAAGTGACGGAGCAGCAATATGGCTGGATTTTCGCGTTTTTGGCTGCCGCAATGATCGGATCAACGCAGCTTAACCACTTTTTGTTAAAGAAATTCAAGAGCGAGCAAATCATTCGCATTACGCTTTTTTACCAAAGCATTGTGGGTATTTTGCTCATAGCCGGTGTCTATAACAACTGGTTCGGATTGTATTCACTGATCGGAATGATGTTCATTTTCCTGACCGGCCAGGGACTGACAGGGCCTAACAGCTCTGCATTGTCACTCGCTCCATTTAGAAAACACACCGGAAGTGCTTCTGCGTTGATGGGCAGCTGGAGAATGGGTGCCGGCGGGATCATTTCTGCAATTGTGAGCGTCCTTCACAACAATACAGCATTGCCGATGGTGGGCATGATGGCTGCTTGTTCGTTAGGCGGACTTCTGATTTTGCACGCTGGAAATGCGGTTGTAAAACATCACGCACGCACTGCGGATGTTGAAGACGAAGTGTCGGTGCTGCTGTAAAAGAAGACTTTTCGTAACAATTTCCTGAGCACCATAATGCCCAAGTTGTGGCATTAGCAATGTTGGTTAGCTCGCTTGGGTTAGCCTTTTTTTGCGACCAAAATTCCTAATCCGTGGTGCTGCGGATAATTATAAAGCCGCTGACCTGTCTTTTTTGCCAGATCTTTCACCGCGCGCCTTACTTCTGGAAAGCTCTCGGTGTCGTGAAAAATAGTGCAGTCGCTGTGCTGAGCAGCCCAAAGGCCGCATTCAAATGTCTCGGCATAATTGTGCACAATGTCGACGTGCGCAAGATTGTAATGCTGATCATCCTTCGCGATCCAATCCTTATAGTCAGATTTAAATAGCTGAATGTTCTGGTAAGGAGCCAGTCGCTCGCGCGTTTGCGCATAATGCTCCTCTTTATTGGCCGTATGCTCATCGCCTTCAAAAGTATCAACGCCGGTGACAGATTTGAAATAATTCGAAAAAACGACTGCCGAATAACCAAACTCTACACCAAACTCAATGCAGCGCTCACGGGGCAGGTTAAATTGCTCGGTAATGTCGGCGATGATCAGTTCGAGGCCTTTCCAGGCGGAGACAATTTTCAGCATCTTTTCAGGCTTCTGCAAATGCTTCGGCTTGTACGGCTTAATGTCCGTGATAAAATTGTCCTTAATGTATGTTCTGAGTCCCATGGCAAGCAGATTAGTAAAGTTGCAAACCTATTACAAATAATTAAAATAGCGCCGGTTTACTTGTTTTATTCGTTTAAAAGCGATCTTTATGGACTTAGTCTGCCAGTCGGACGGAGCCATATTTTCCAATCTGCAAATTCAGCTGATCATGTCTAAACTCGTTTTATTCCTCATTTTATTAGGAGCCGCTATGCAATCTTGCCAACAAAAAACAACCAACGAAGCGGAATTGCCGCCGATAAAGGACGTTTTCGAAAATTATTATGAGGAAAGGCTCGAATTGTTTCCGCTCGAAGCCACGATGAATGGAGACAACCGTTACAATGACCGGATGTCCGATGACCTTTCGCAGGCAGGGAAAGCAAAAACGAAGGCGTTTTTTGAAAAATACAAGGCTGAATTGGCAAAATACGACCGTGAAAAGCTCTCCGCGGAAGAAAAAACAAGCTGGGATCTGCTGCAATGGGAATGCGACATCAGCCTCGCGGGCCTTAAATTTCCAACCGAATTAATGCCGCTGAACCAGATTTTCTCTACGCATTTGATGATCGGGCAAATGGCCAGCGGAGCAAGTGTGCAGCCATTTAAAACGGTTAAGGATTATGAAAATTGGCTGAAACGGGTCGACGGATTTGTAGTTTGGTGCGATACGGCGCTTGTAAACATGAGAAAGGGGATGAAGCAAGGTTATGTTTTGCCAAAACCTTTAATCAAAAAAATGATCCCTCAACTGGCTGATATGGATCATGGCCCGGTGAAATCACACCTTTTTTACACACCAGCCAAAGATTTCCCAAAGGACATTTCTGATGACGATAAGCTGCGGTTGGAAAAAGCATACACTGCAATGGTTGAGACGAAGATTATTCCCACATTCAAAAAGCTGCACGACTTTGCTGAAAAGGAATATTTGCCGGCGGGAAGAACAACAAATGGTTTCGACGCGCTGCCAAACGGCAAGGCCATGTACGATTACTACATTAAATATTACACAACGACGGAGATGACCGCCGACGAAATCCACAAACTTGGATTAGAGGAGGTTGCGCGGATTTCAGGTGAAATGGAGCGTGTTAAGGAGCAAGTCGGTTATAAAGGCGACTTGAAATCATTCTTCAATGCTGTGCGCGAAAATAAGCAGCTGATGCCTTTTACCAAACCCGAAGATGTTATCGCTCATTTCAATAAGATACATGAAACGATGAAGCCTAACCTGCAAAAGTTGTTTGAGCTTACGCCAAAAACACCTTTTGAAGTGCGTAGGACGGAAGCATTTCGTGAGGCGTCAGCTTCGGCGGAGTATAATCCGGGGCTGGCGGACGGTTCGAGACCGGGCGTATTTTATGTGCCAATTCCGGATGTGCGGAAGTATAATGTGGTCTCGGACGAGAGCTTGTTTTTGCATGAAGCCATTCCCGGGCACCATTATCAGATCTCTTTGCAGCAGGAAAACAAAAACTTGCCCGATTTCCGTAAAAACCTCTGGTATAGCGCTTACGGCGAGGGCTGGGCGTTGTATTGCGAATCTTTGGGCAAAGAACTCGGCCTATACACCGACCCCTATCAGTATTTTGGAATGCTAAGCGGTGAAATGCACCGTGCGATCCGGCTCGTTGTGGACACGGGACTGCATTCGAAAGGATGGACGCGTGAGCAGGCAATTCAATATTCATTGGATCACGAAGCGGAATCAGAAGAAAGCATTACTGCGGAAATCGAGCGTTATATGGCAGGAGGCGGACAGGCGCTGTCTTACAAAATTGGACAGTTGAAAATCAGATCATTACGCGCAAAAGCAGAGACAGAACTGGCTTCCAAATTTGACATTAAAGAGTTTCACAAGCTTGTTTTGGAATCGGGCTGCGTGCCGCTGAAATTGCTGGAAGATAAAGTGAATGTCTGGATCACATCAAAAAAATAGCCTCATAATCAAATTGATATCTGCTTTCCATCAGGCGATTATTTGATTGAAGAACAGCATAGAACAGGACAGTTGGCATTCAGAAATTGACATTATTGTCAAATAAATGTGCATTTTTTTACTTAATTAATTATATTAAGTCGGAAATGCACATTTGCCGCCTGAACCCACGAATATGTTTTTTAAAGGAAAATTATTTTTGGCCATGCTTTTGGCTGGGTTCGGAGCTTATTTCCAGGCCTGCAAAAAATCGTCAGATAACCAGACTGTTGACGAAGCTATTCCCAAGGAAGTCAGCTATAATTTCGACATTCGCCCCATTCTTTCTGACAAATGTCTGGCTTGCCACGGCCCCGACGCGAACAAACGGGAAGCCGGTCTCCGACTCGATGTTTCAGTAGATGCTTTCAAAGCTTTACAGGAAAACCCAAAAGCCCACGCACTCGTAGCGGGAAAACCCGAAATGTCGGAAGTTTACCTGCGCATCACCTCGCCCGACACGGCATTGCGCATGCCGCCCACAGGCTCCAATCTCAAACTCACGCAAAGGGAAGTAGATCTGATTGAAAAATGGATCAAGCAAGGTGCCAAATATGAAAAGCACTGGGCATTTGTAGCGCCCAAAAAACCAGCATTACCAGAAGTCGAAAACACAGATTGGCCAAAGAATGAAATTGATTATTTCATTCTCGAAAAGCAGGAACAAAAAGGACTTGAACCCAACGCGGAGGCGGATAAGGAAAGACTTTTGAAACGACTTGCGCTGGATCTGACCGGACTGCCGCCAACGTTGCAGATGATGGACGAATTCATGGCCGATAACAGTGAAGAGGCTTATGATAAAATGGTTGATCAGCTGCTCAAAAATCCTGCATATGGTGAGAAAATGTCGCTTCATTGGCTGGATTTAGCCCGATATGCCGATTCGCATGGTTACCAGGATGACGGTTACCGCACGCAATGGCCGTGGCGCGATTGGGTGATTCATGCTTTTAACAAAAACATGCATTATAACGACTTCGTGACGTGGCAACTGGCTGGGGATCTGCTTCCTAACAGCTCCAAGGAGCAATTGCTGGCGACCGGATTTAATCGAAATCACAAGATCACAGAAGAAGGTGGCGTCATTCCCGAAGAATACCGGATTATGTATGTCACAGATCGTAACGACTTGTTTGGCAAGGGATTGCTTGGCGTAACGCTCGAATGCGCACATTGCCACGACCATAAATATGATCCGCTTTCTCAGAAGGAATATTATCAGATGTTCGCCTTTTTTAATAATGTGAAGGAAGTCGGCATTGAATCGGTAATTGGCGGGCCCGAAACTTATGCCAAAAAACCATTGATGGAGATCAGTAATGACGATGTAAAAAAGATCCTGACATTCATCAATAAGCCAGATACGAACCAGCTCATCGTTTCCGTAATGGGCGATCTGGACACTTTGCGTAAAACGCACATTCTTAAAAGAGGCGTTTACGACGCGCCGGGCGAAGAAGTGCAGCCTGCAACGCCGACCTCCATTTTGCCTTTTGATAAAAATTTGCCCAAAAACAGGCTGGGACTTTCCAAATGGCTTTTTGACAAAAGAAACCCCTTAACAGCGAGGGTTTATGTCAATATTTTATGGCAGGAATTCTTTGGAAAAGGCATTGTCAAAACTTCCGGTGATTTTGGCATGCAGGGTGAACTGCCTTCCCATCCGGCCTTGCTCGACTGGCTGGCGACAGACTTTATGGAGCATGACTGGGACATTAAACGCCTTGTAAAACAGATGGTTACTTCCGCTACTTACAAGCAATCAGCAGTCATTACAAAGGAAAAGTTGGCAACTGATCCTGACAACATTTTACTGGCCCGCGGGCCGCGTTATCGCATTCACGCAGAATTTATCAAAGATTTGGTGCTCGCCAGCAGCGGGCTGCTTAATAAAACAATCGGTGGGCCGAGCGTGAAGCCGTATCAGCCCGCCGGCCTTTGGGAAGGAGCCACTTCCGGACGTGGATTACTGTCGGTTTACAACCAGGATCATGGCGGTGCATTGTATCGGCGGGGAATGTACACTTTAATCAAAAGAACGGTCCCTCCGCCCACAATGAGCATTTTTGACGCAAGTAACCGGGACCTTTGCGAGGTGAAAAGATTGAAGACCAACACGCCATTGCAAGCGCTGGTTATGATGAACGATCCGGCTGTGCTGGAAGCTTCACGTGTGCTGGCGGCCAAGTTATTACAGGAAAAATCGGCTTCAAAAGACAAGATCACCAAAGCATTCAGGCTGATCGTTTGCCGCAAGCCGAGTGAAAAAGAATTGGGTGTGCTGACGGCTTACTACGAAAAACAATTGCAGTCCATGAAGCCTGTAACTGCGGAAAAAATGGTTTCGGTAGGCGAGTATCCACTCACGCGAAACGTGGACAAAAAGGCTCAGGCAGCATTAATGCGCGTTATTTCAACGATTTATAACCTCGAAGAAACCATAACGAAATCTTAAAGCGGATGGCTTTCGGCCGAAGTTTGCAAGCATATGGAAAAGGAAATATTAGAGCACGGATATAATTTCAACAGAAGGCGCTTCCTGTCTTCGATGAGCCTCGGCCTAGGCAGTGTTGCGCTCGGTTCGCTGCTGATGCCCGACTTGCTGAGCGGAGGCGGACTGGAAGAAGAAGGCCTGGCGCCCGGCATCCCGCATTTTGCACCGAAGGCAAAACGGGTTATTTATCTATTTCAAAACGGCGCACCTTCGCAGCAGGAATTATTTGATTATAAGCCAAAACTGCGCGAGATGCTTGGACAAGAGATTCCGCCATCTGTTCGCGGCACGCAGCGGCTGACCGGGATGACAGCCAATCAGGCGTCTTTTCCACTGGTGGGTTCGTTTGTGGATTTTAAGCAATATGGCGATTCCCGCGCGTGGGTGAGTGATTTGATGCCTTACACAGCCAAGATTGTCAATGATCTGTGTTTTGTCAAATCAATGTATACCGAGGCCATTAATCACGATCCGGCCTTGACATTCCTGCAGACGGGCTCGCAACAGGGCAACCGGCCGAGTATGGGTTCATGGCTCAGTTATGGCTTGGGAAATGAGAACAAAAACCTGCCCAATTTTACGGTTCTGCTTTCGCGCGGCGTGGGCAATGGTCAGGGCGTTTATTCTAAATTATGGTCCAACGGTTTTCTGGATTCCGTGCATCAGGGCGTCCAATTCAGCAAAGGCGAAGATCCTGTTCTGTATTTGCGCGACCCGGAAGGAATGGACCGGCACGACCGCCGCGATATGCTCGATAATCTGTCTCAACTCAATGAGCTGTCTTACCAGGAGTTTGGCGATCCGGAAATTACGGCTAAGATCAAACAATATGAAATGGCTTACCGCATGCAAACTGCGGTGCCGGAAGTGATGGATTTGTCCAAGGAATCTGACGACATTATCAAGCTTTACGGCCCGGAATGTCTTGTGCCAGGAACATACGCGGCCAACTGTCTGCTCGCCCGCAAGCTGTCTGAAAACGGCGTGCGTTTTGTCCAGCTTTATCACCAGGGCTGGGATCAGCACGGCAATCTTCCCTTTGAAATCACCAAACAAGCCATGGACGTGGACCAGGCGTCGGCTGCATTGGTTACCGACCTGAAACAGCGCGGGTTACTCGATGAAACGCTCGTGATCTGGGGTGGCGAATTTGGCAGGACGAGTTACACTCAGGGCAAACTCACAGCTGATAATTACGGGCGTGATCACCACCCGAGATGCTTCACGATCTGGATGGCGGGTGGCGGCATAAAGCCGGGAATGGTTTACGGTGAAACGGATGAGCTGGGCTATAACATTGCGAAAGATCCTGTGCATGTGCATGATTTTCAGGCAACTGTGCTGCATCAGCTTGGCTTGAACCATGAAAAATTAGTCTTTAAACATTTGGGAAGAAGATATCGCCTGACCGACGTCTCGGGAAAGGTGGTGAGAGACATTATCAGTTAACCCGGCAGCACGCGTCGATTCAATCAATTTACCCGATTATAATGCATTTGAGATTCAGGATTTTTGCCGAGCAGTTATTGGTCGCCGCTAATATCTTCATTTTGTTTTTGCTGATATTCGAAAGCAAGCTGGTCATTCCGACCTGGTTACAGACCGTCGGCCGCATGCATCCGCTCATCTTGCATTTCCCGATCGTGATCCTGCTTATTGCGATGCTTTTGGAGTTTTTTCGCTTCAGGCCAGAATATGCTGCCAATTTGTTTTATAAAAATTTCCTGCAAAATATGCTCCTGATCGGAGCCTTGTTTGCTGCCGTGACGGTGATTATGGGCTTGTTTTTGTCAAGAGAAGAGGGTTATTCCGGTGACATTCTGACTTATCACAAATGGACAGGCGCAGGCATTTTCTTTTTCGCTTCACTCATTTATTTTGCCCGCAATGCGGCTTGGTATCAGGCTTCTATTGCAAAAGCAGGGGCATTGGTGACCGTCGTTGCATTGGTTTTAACGGGACATTATGGAGCAGCATTGACGCATGGAAGCAATTTTATTTGGGAGCCCATTGACAGTCAGCAAACCATGGCGGCGGTTCCGTTGGAGCAGGCGGTTGTTTTTACCAATGTGATCCAGCCGATATTGGAGCAAAAATGCACAAGCTGCCACAATCCGGATAAGCTAAAAGGTCAGTTGAGCATGACTGATGCTGAATCATTGCTGAAAGGAGGGAAGTCAGGGAAGTTGTTTGTGGCTGGAAATCCGGAAGTGAGTTTGCTTTTAAAGCGCGTTCATTTGCCGATGGATGACAAAAAACATATGCCGCCCACCGGAAAGGCGCAGCTTTCTTTTCAGGAGATTGCGTTACTGACACTCTGGGTAAAAGAGCGCGCTGATTTCAGGCGAAAATTAACTGCATTGCCAACTAATGATTCGCTGCGTATGCTGGCAGCGGCTTATTTGCAGCCTGTTAATCAAGAGGTTGATTACCATTTTCCAACGGCTGACGAAGAAATTGTTAAAAAGTTAAACACAGATTATCGCACCATTTTACCATTAGCCAGAGAATCACCCGCATTGGCAGTCAACATTTACAACAGCGCCACATACAATGTAAAGCAGCTGGATGAATTAGCGGACATTAAAAAGCAGGTTATCTCGATCAATTTGAATAAAATGCCTGTTAAAGATGCAGATTTGAAAAGCATTGCGCAATTTGAAAACCTGCGTAAACTGGACCTGAATTTTACTGATGTAACAGCTGGTGGGTTGAAGTCGCTCGCAACATTGAAACACCTGGAAAGCCTCACATTATCAGGAACAAAAGTCGATTACAACGATCTGAAAGGTTTGTTGCCCGAATTAAAAGCATTGAAAACCATTGCTGTTTGGGATACAAAACTGACTGCTGCCGATGTGCAGAATTTGCAGAAAGGAAATAACAATGTTGACATTATCGGCGGTTTTAAGGATGATGGAAAAAATCCGCTTAAACTAAATCCGCCGCAAGTAAAAAACAGCTCCACGATTTTTGCACAGTCACTTGCCTTGCAATTGCGCCACCCGATCAAGAACGTGGATATCCGTTACACGACCGATGGCACCGAGCCGGACAGCATTAATGCACCGATATTTGATAAAATGCTTGTTACCAAAAGCGGAACCATCAAGGCGCGTGCATTCAAAAACGGCTGGTATGGCAGCGATCTGGCCACATTCGACTTCTTCAAAAGTGCTTACCGACCCGATAGTGTCAATTTGTTGAAGCCATTGAACCGCGTGCATCAGGCGGAAGGCGCAAAAACATTTTTTGATCACAAACTCGGTGCGATTGGAGCCAATAATCCAGCCTGGGCGAATAATTGGGCTGGTGCAAAGGACAACGACATGGCTTTTATCTCAGAATTCAAGAAACCCGTCACGATTTCGTCATTGGGCATACATTATATGATTGAAGAGGACACCGGCATATTTCCACCGGAGTCAGTGGAAATCTGGGGTGGCGAGAATGCGGATAATGTAAAGCTTTTGGTAAAATTTAACGCGCCTATGCCCTCAAAAGGGGATAAGCCCAGCCTGAGAACGGTTGAAGGATCGTTCAAGCCGCAAAGTGTTTCTTATCTGAAAATCGTTGCGAAACCATTGAGTAAAATCCCTGAATGGCACCGGAGCAAAGGCAACAAAGCATTGCTGCTCGTTGACGAAATGTTCCTTAATTGATCTGAAATCAAACTTTCGAAACACGCCGCAGCATTTCTGCACATGCGCGGGCATTGTGATAAGGGCATTTCCAAAAATTGATTTTATCGCCTTTCACCGGTGTCCCGTCTGCCTTCACTGTGCTGTGCCATTCGCCTTTTTCGTGGTCCACAAACTTGTCTATAATGTAATCCCAGCTGCGCTCGGCTTTCACCTTGAACTGGTTTTCTTTGGTCAATTGATATGCATTGTAAAACCCGACCATTTGCTCAGCAGCCACCCACCAGCTCCTGTCTGTTTGCAAGTGCTTGGTTTCGGGATCATATTCGTAATTGAGCGCGCCGTCTGTCGCCAGGCCTTTGCTTGCCGCATTGGCCATGTCAATCGCAACTTTTTTCAGCTTCGCAATCAGTTCTTCATCGTGTAAAATCTCTGCCGTTTCAAAAAGAAGCCAGGACGCTTCAATGTCGTGGCCATAGGAAACAATGTTGTCTTTCGGCTTCCACTTTTCATCAAAAAACAACCGCATCGTATTCGTTTCCGGATTTACAATGTGCGTTACAATGGCATTAAGCATGTCAGCCGTTTGCTTTTTTAACTTTTTATCCGGCCAGACGCTGTATAAATTGGTGTAAGCCTCCACCAGATGCAAGTGCGTATTCATGCTTTTATTCCAAGGGCTTTTGCTCAAAATATAATCGTCCGTATTAGACCAATCTCGCGCGAAAGCTTCCCTGTAACCGCCGTTAACCGGGTCAAATGCATGCTTTTCGATCAGATTGAAAAGTTCTTTTGCCTTATCCAATGCAGGCTGATGATGGGTAACGCGGTAATATTCGCTCAGGCCATACATCGCAAATGCATTTCCGTAGATCTGCTTTTTCGTTTCGAGCGGTGATCCGTCTGCATTTACAGACCAATAAACGCCGCCATGTTCGGGATCAAAAAAGTATTTAACCAATTGCTGATATGCCCTGTCTGCCAAAGTCAGATAATTCGCCTGTTTTAAAACCCGGTGAGCCAGCGAGTAAGTCCATAAGATCCTGCCGGTGAGCACAACCGAACGTGGCGAATCTTTAATCGGCTCATTATCATAATTAACCCGCCCGTAAAAACCGCCTTTTTCAGGATCGGGGCCATATTTTTCCCAGTAACTTAAAATATTCACCAGTTCTTTCTGGAAAGCTTCGGGCGTAAATGCGGCCATTTTTGTCAAATGTTTTTTTTACAAAAAGCAGCCTGAGAATCATTCATACTTATGCGCATTATGCTTCCATAAGGCACAAAAAAAAGCCAGAAGCATGCTCCCGGCCTTTCTACAATATCTTCGTGAAGAGACTAATCGCCCTGATTTTCTTCCAGGTTGTCGTGATTATCTCCGCCAAGGCTGTAATAATTGTTTTCTTCGTCTTCTTTTCCGATCATCTCATCTTCATCGTCGAACTCCGATCCCGGCACGTCCAGGTCATCACCGATCAGATCATCGTCGAAAGATTTTTCGTTCCAGTCATCAGATTCAAGTTCTATTTCACTTTTAACTTTTGAAATGTCCTCAGGATCAATGTCGCTATCAATTAAGCCCTGACGGAAAATGTCTTCTTCCGCGGGATAATTTCCTGGTAAATCGTCGTCAAACAAGTCATCTTCTTCGTCGTCGTATGGATTCATAGCTTTGGTATTTATGGGTTTTGAAGTTGTAAAGTGAGGATTTTTTCTCATTCACGTTTCAAAGATGTTAAAAAAAATCATTCCAATTTACATTTGCAGAAGGAAAATTGAGGCACCCGGACAAGTAATAAACTTTCATGGAAATGCTTTTTAGGATACAAACCAATTCGAGCGGCCCTGTCCCTTTAATTTTATTTTTTTAACCCCTTATAACTCATTGCATGCAAAGAAATTTAACAAGAATCGCGAGCGCTTTTTTAGCGATTGCAGGGGCGACTGGCCTCTTCGCATATCGCAACGCTCCGGTCAACCTTTCTGATTCAGCACATCAAAACTTGCCCATTGAAGCATCGGAATTAAAGCTTCCGGCAGGATTTACCGCCAAAATACTTGCTACTGATCTCGGCGCAACGTGTCACATGGTTATTGGCAAAAATGGCGATATGTATGTAAAACTTTCCAAGCTCAAAGACGGCAAAGGCATTTACCACATTAAGGATGCCAACGGTGATGGAGAACTTGAATCAAAGACATTGTTCGGCGATTATCCGGGCACTGGCATTGCCATCAAAAACGGTTATCTGTACAGTTCTTCAAACAAAGGCGTTTTTCGCTATAAGCTGAACGACAAAGAGGAGGTGATCGATTTTGACAAGCCGGAAATGATCATTGAAGGCCTTACTGATCACGGTCGGGATAATGCCAAACCCCTTGCGCTTGACAATGCAGGCAACATTTATGTGACCGTGGGCTCATATAGTGACAATTGCCGTGAAACCGGCTCCGGAAAAGGCATGTCGCCTTGCACGATCCTGGATTCTGCGGGTGGCATCTGGAAATTCAAAGCGGACAAGGCGGGGCAGACTTTCTCGGATGGCGTTCGTTTTGCAACAGGTGTAAAAAACGCGGTTGGGATTGATTGGGATAACAAAACCAATGCATTATATGCCACTGTGCATGGCCGCGGCAAGTTTGATGACTTTTACCCGCAATATTATACGCCCAAGCACAGCGCAGAACTGCCAGCCGAAACGCTTTACAGATTAAAGGAAGGCGATGATGCGGGCTGGCCTTACATTTACTATGACCATTTCCAAAACAAAAAGATCCTAGCGCCTGAATACGGCGGCGACGGCAAGAAAGTGGCAGGCGAAAAAGCAGTTGATCCTTTGGTTGCGTTTCCAGCGCATCTTGGCCCAAATTCTGTGATGTTCTATACGGGCAATATGTTTCCGGCCCGTTATAAAAACGGTGCTTTCATTGCTTTTCACAGCCAGTCTGCGGAGCTGAAAAAGGGTTATATGGTTGCTTTCGTGCCATTTGTAAACGGCAAACCGGGTAAGTGGGAGATCTTTGCAGACAACTTTGCGGGAACTGATCTGGTTAAGCCAACCGGCCCGATCCAGCACAGACCTTGTGGCCTGGCTCAGGGACCGGACGGAGCACTTTACGTAACCGACGACCTGAACGGCACTATTTTCAAGATTGATTACAAGAAAAAATAAGTGACGCCGAATGCAAAAAGCCTGTTTGAAAATCTTCAAACAGGCTTTTTTAATGCTACGCAATCATTAGAAATTCGTATCGGCCTTATTGATCGACTCCTCTTTGATCCAGATATTCCTGTAATAAACATCGTGTCCTTCCGATTGCAGCTTTAAGCCGCCAGGCGTGTCTGTAATGCCTTTTCCACCATCATTTCCACCGTCGATTCCTGAATTAGGCCCACCCCAAACCTGGCTGATCGGCTGGTTGGTGTGCACTTTTTTACCATTGAAATAAAGGGTTACCAACGGCTTTTCAACCAATTTTCCGTCTTTGAATCTTGCCGCACGAAACAGAATGTCATAAGAATTCCATTTGCCGATGCCATTGTAAGCAAAGTAAGGCGACTTGGATTCATTGATCACAGCAGCCATTCCATGTGAAGTGGTGTCGCCGTCCAAAACCTGGATCTCATAACGGTTTTGCAAATAAACCCCGCTGTTTCCGCCTTCCTTGGTAATGAAGAATTCAACGTGCGCACGGAAATCCTTGAACTGTTTTTTGGTAACAATGTCGGCCGAGCCATATTTGCCGCCGGCAGATGCAGGGTCATTGCAATTAATCACTGTTCCTTTATCCACGGGGTCGTTTACAACCGTCCATTTGATAGGCGGCTTCGCCGAAAACCGAGGTCCTTCCCAGTAAATCCATTTCTCATCCAGCATTTTTCTGCTGCCGTCCATGAAAACTTCTGCTCCGGCTGGTGCCTTCGTGCCCACGCCAACCTGCGCATGCGCAATCGTTGTACACATCACAACAACCGCTGCCGACACAGGGATCATTGTTTTTATCTTCGAAAAAATTGTGTTCATATGTGAGTTTAAATTTGAAAATGAATGTTAATCAAGCCGATCAGTCGGCAACCGATATAAGTCTGACAGTTTTTGTAAATACTCTTTTGCCCAATTGATTTGTATTCGTGTAGAACAAAAACCACATCGCTTTTGACGTATAATAACGTAAAAATGAGTCGGTTCCACAATGACAGATCTTTCCGGAATAAAAGTAGCCTGGTTGGGAAGGGAATAGTTTTTTAATAATCGGCATCACTAAACACAGGTCATGTTGAACTATTACGAGGCGAACGAAATGATAAATGAGACACCAAATAAAAGCATTAACACCGTTACGAGTGTATTTGCGACCAGGGCTGACGCGGAGAATGCTTACCAGTCTTTGATAAAATTGGGCTATAAGCCAGAAGAAATTACGCTGATCATGTCGGAGGAAACTTCGGAGCGGTTGTATCAATATCACGACACGGACACATATGATCCTCATGAGCTGAATTACAGCGGAAAGAAAAAGCTACAAGTTACCAGGATCTCGGATGCATTGGATGTGTATGGAAGGTTTGTGGCGATTCCGGGACTGGCCCTTGTAGTGGCAGGAAAGCTGAATGAAGGCGGTCAGCGCGCCATTGCAAGCACTGTTTTATCTGACGAATACGCAACCTATTTCCAGCGGAGAATTCAGGAAGGAGAAATTCTGATATACTTTGGGTTGCATAACCTTAAAGAGCGAAACCTGATTGTCAATCTTTGGGAAAATTACGGAGGTTATTCTCTGGTAAGAAAAGTGAGTGCTGCTGCGTAATATTAAGCTGCTGCCTTGCATTAAATATGATGTGCCATTAGTTCAAAGTCACTTACTGACCTAAAACTAATGGCATTTACATTTACAATTTCTCTTCAAAAAGCTTCAATATGCGCTTGTATTCGTCCGTCCAGGATGAAGCTTCTACAAATGCATGATCTTCCATAGGATAGGAGGCAAGCTCCCAATTGTTTTTCCCGAGTTCGATCAGTCGCTGAGAAAGCCGGACAACATCCTGATAATGCACATTTACATCCACCATTCCATGACACATTAACAAGTGATTTTTGAGTCCGGCTGCGTGATAGATTGGTGAACTTTTGCGGTAAGCAATGCTGTCGGCTTGGGGTTCATTCAAAATGTTAGCCGTGTAAGGATGGTTGTATGCAGCCCAGTCAGTCACGGGCCGCAATGCTGCGCCGGCTGCAAAGACCTCCGGCGTTGTGAACAGGCCCATTAATGTGATAAATCCGCCATATGAACCTCCGTAAATGCCTATTTTTTTCGGGTTAATGCCGTAGTTTTTGATCAGCCATCTTGCGCCGTCCGTGTTGTCTGTCAAATCTTTGCCACCCATAAATCGATAAATGCCTGTGCGCCAGTCGCGACCGTATCCTGAACTTGCCCGGTAATCCAGGTCGAGCACTGTATAACCCTTATCCGTAAGCATATTATTGAACATATATTCACGGAAATACTGGCTCCACCATTTGTGCGCATTTTGCAGATAACCAGCGCCGTGCACGAAGATTACAGCCTTTCCATTTGATTTTTTCGGTTCGTAAACCCTTGCATAAATGTCCTGGCCATCCGTTGCTTTGATCGTCACAACCTTCGCTTTTCTCCACGGATAGGACAAAAATTCTTCGCTTACTGACCTTGTAATCTGTTCCGGTTGACTGATTTTTACATTGGAAGCGGACGAATTATTCGCCACAAAAAGCTCCCAGGGCACATTACTTTGTGAAAATCGGATCGCAAGTTTATTCTCATCCGGTGAAAGTGTGACTTCGTTGGCACCCGTTTGCTGCGTGATGCGGGTGCGTTGCCCACCGGATGCAGCCATCTTATAAAAGTGCTGCTCGCCGGGATGCAATTCATTGGTTATGAGGTAAAAATACTTTTTATCTTTGGACAAAACCACATTTTGCACCTCGAACTTCCCCGATGTCAATGCTGTCTTTTTGCCAGTTGTTACGTCCAGACTATACAAATGTGAGTAACCCGTTTCTTCGCTTTGGAAATAAATCGTGTTGTCATTAATATAACCGATTTCACCTGAACTCATCGGATAACCGCCAATGCCGGGCCCGCCGATCCAGGCTTCATCTCGCTGGCGATCCAGTTGTTTCAATGTTAATGTTGCAGGATCAAGCGCCATGATCCAGCGGTCTTTCCCATCCATTGAACGGATGACTACGACGGCATTTTTCCCATTATCCGACCAAAACGGGCCGTTGATCACCACATCCCGTTCCTTATTTTTCCAGGCCGAATCTTGTTTGGGATAGTCTTTCAGATAATCCGGCTTGTCGTTAATGCCCGGAATGTCTTTCACTACAACCTTCAATGTGGTGTCCTTTTGCACATTGTAAACCCAAAATTCCGTTGCAGCCGCAGGCGCGCCCACTTTCGTTCTTGCAGAAATATCTTCTGTAAAACCCGATTCGGTAACGTAGTTGGGGACGATTGTCGATTTAGCAGATTTGTTGGAAGCGGTTAATCGGTAAGTCACAAACTTCCCATCCGGACTCAATTGCAGATTCGAAACGTTCTTTTCGCCCAGGTAAATTTCTTTTGGATAAGCCGCTTTTTCGGTGTCCGTGATTTTCTTGCCCGCATCTTTTTTGTCTTTCCTTTCTTTCAAAACCTCAAACATAGACAGCTGATCGTCTTTCAAGAATTTCTCCTGGCCTTCCAGCTTGGCGTCGGTTTTATTTGCACCAGTCTTGAAATCAGTTAGTTGGGTAAGAAGGCCGTCGGTTAAGCCCATGCTGAACAGGTTCATCCCCCTCGTAAAAACGACCCGCTGCTCGTCACCGCTGAAATTCGGATTGTTCTCACGTTCGACTGTGTTGGTCAGCTGCCGGATTTTAAAGTCGGCTGTTGAAATCAAAAACAAGTCACCATTCTTTTCATAAAGTCGCTGCGTTTTTTGCTTGTTATAAACGGCACTTTTTGCAGGCAAAATCCTTCGCTCACCGGGCGTAACTTTCTTTATTTTCTTGGAAACAAGCTCATAGGCATAGAGCGAATCGCTTGGATTTTTATCCGGATTCCAATTGAAATAAATGGTTTTGCTATCCTCCGACCACGCAATGTCAGTCGGCGAAGTCCCGATCCACATTTTAGGGTCCCGCATAATCTTCTCAACACGCAACTGCCCAAGTTTCTGAGCCTGTATTGAACCGGAAATAAAAAGAAGCGCAAAGATTGAGAGGCGTAGAATTTTGAACATGAAAAGAATAAGGCAGGTGAGAATAAGTTTTTGACTCAAAATTAACATTGCAAGTGCTATTTTTGGCCATTACTGATAACTCACTTATGAAAATTTTTTGCTGGATTGCGTTTGTAATGTTGTTTTTGGTTGAATTTGGATGCTCGGAGAAAAAATCTGCATTACCGGAAAAAGGCGTTAGTTATCAGCTTAATGAGCGTCGCAAAAAGACGATCGACAGCATCCGTTACAACATTCAGCTCGACATTCCGAGCCAGAAAAACGAACCGATTAAGGGAATCGAGACCGTCAGTTTTAATCTGAATGCTTTGGATTCGGCGCTTGTTCTGGATTTTAATTCAGATAGCACACACATTATTTCGGTGCAATCGGAAGGTGATGAAATTGAATTCACAGTTGCCAATCAGCATCTTATTATTGAGCCGGCTGCGCTTAAAAGTGGGCGAAACATGCTCACAATCGGCTTCATAGCAGGCAACCTTTCGCTGAACCGGAGTGACGAATATTTATATACGCTCTTTGTTCCCGACCGCGCATCCACTTGCTTCCCATTGTTCGATCAGCCAAATCTCAAAGCAACATATGAACTTACATTAAGCGTCCCGGAGAGCTGGCAGGCGGTTTCGAACGGGAGCTTGAAATCCAAAACAATGCGCAGCGGCAAATGCGTTTTTCAATTTGCCGAAACCAAACCAATCAGCTCATATTTGTTTGCTTTCGCAGCTGGTAAATTTTCCAAATTAGAAAAAACATTGAGCGGCCGGCCAATGACAATGTATTATCGGGAAACTGATTCGGTAAAGGTGAACCGCAACACGGACGAGATTTTCAGGCTGCATGCAAAATCGCTCGCCTGGCTGGAAGATTATTCCAACATTCCTTATCCTTTTGAAAAATTCGATTTCGTGCTCATTCCTTCGTTTCAATATGGCGGCATGGAGCATCCGGGTTCTATTTTTTACAATGAGTCTTCACTATTTCTTGACGAAAATGCTTCTGTAAATGAGCGTATGGCGCGTGCGAGCGTCGTTGCGCACGAATCGGCGCACATGTGGTTTGGTGACCTTGTTACTATGGACTGGTTTAATGACGTCTGGCTGAAAGAGGTTTTTGCCAATTTTATGGCTGCCAAAATCGTCCACCCGAGCTTTCCGGAAATAAATCACGATCTGCGCTTTTTGCTCGCACATTATCCAGCCGCTTACGACGTCGACCGCACCGCCGGAACGAATCCGATTTTGCAGGAACTTGGCAATTTAAAGAACGCCGGGACTTTGTATGGAGCGATCATTTACATGAAAGCACCAATCGTAATGCGACAATTGGAGCGGAAAATTGGCGTGAAGCTGATGCAGGAAAGTCTGCGCGATTATCTGAAAAAGTATGCGTACAGCAATGCGCGCTGGGACGACCTGATCCAGATCATTGATCAGAAAACACCGCTCGACATTGCGGATTGGAGCAAAGTTTGGGTGAAAACGCCAGGGATGCCGGAATATGCTGGTTCAGGCTCGGAAGAAAATAAATTTGTCCAAAAACCGGATTCTGTTGCAAACCGGACCTGGCAGCAACCGGTTACTTTTTCGGTAATCGATAGAAAAAACGACCAGTTTTATTTCCCAAATCCTGACGGAACGGGTTACGGTTATTTTGCTATGGATAGCGCGAGTACAGCGAGCTTTTTTGAAACCTACAATGAACATGGGGATGCGCTTTTTTCCAAACCTGTGTTTCGCGGTTCCATGCTTGTGAATGTTTGGGAAGGATTTTTGCGCGGCGACGGGCCGGCACCGGACAATCTTTTAAAACACGTGCTCCGGGCATTGCCGAAAGAAAAGGACCCGCTGCTGACTGATTATTTGTTGGGAAGGCTGCAAAGTCTGTGGTGGTCGTTTTTAAGTGATCAAAACAGGACTAAATATCAGGCAGAAGTGGAGAAAGTAGCCTGGGATTTGCTCAACAAAACGGTGGATAAGGGAATTAAAAAGTCTTATTTCCGGACATTTAAGCGTGTTGGTCTGAGCCAGGATGCTGTTAATAAAATGGAATCGCTTTGGAATGGCAAACTGGTAATCAAGGATCTGGTTTTGTCGGAAGAAGATAAAATTTCGCTTGCTTATGAGCTTGCGATCAGGACTTCGGGTGATGCCAATGCGATATTGAAAACGCAACTGGACAGCACCAAAAACCCCGATCGCAAGGCCAGAATGCAGTTTGTGATCCCTTCACTGAGTCAGGAAGAGGCCAAGCGCAATGCATTTTTTGAATCGCTTAAAAAACCTGAGAACAGGGAAAAAGAAGCCTGGGTGCTGGATGGTCTGGCTAATTTGCACCATCCTTTAAGAGCCGCAAGCGCCGTGAAATATTTGCGTCCCTCCCTTGATTTGTTACAAGAAATCCAGCTAACCGGCGACATTTTCTTCCCAACGCGCTGGACTAACACGACTTTCTCAGGACATTCATCAATCGAGGCGACGAACATTGCTTACACATTTCTGAAATCACATCCGGATTATCCTTACTTCCTGAAAAACAAGGTTTTGCAAGCCGTGGATATGCCGCAACGAGCAGCGAAGTTGAAACGGTAAGTGCTATTGTTCCTGATTTGGCGAGTAAGTAACGATGTCAATGCCGCGGGGTCTTAAAAATGAGTCAGTCGGGCATTGTTTTTTTGCATTTTTAGGTAAAAAACATTTAGCTATGGACAACAGATCATTTGCAGCTGCCTATATACAGGAGCTTGATGCAGAGTACACTGCGACCAGAAAATGCCTGGAAAGAATTCCCGAATCAGTTTATGGTTTCAAGCCTCATCCTAAATCAATGGAAATGGGTTACCTCACTTTCCTAGTTGCTGAAATCCCGCTTTGGGTTGCATTGATGGTTGAGGATGGAGTCATTGATTTTGTGACATTCAAGCATTTCGACACGCGCGAAACGCAAGCCCTTGTTAACCACTTCGAAGAAAATATGCAGCGGGCGAAAGATGCTTTGCAAAATGCAACGGATGAGCAGTTTAACCGTGATTTCGAGCTAAAAAACAATGGACAGCTTTTGTACGCACAACCCATGATTGCCGCAATCGGATCGACGATCAATCACTGGGTGCATCACCGCGGTCAATTAACCGTTTATATGCGGCTCAACGACATTGCAGTCCCATCCGTGTACGGGCCTTCGGCAGATGACAAAGTGTTTTGATATTTAAGCAACGTTGTTAAAGCGTTCTTTTTTCAGGTTTTCCAAAATCTCTTTTGTAGACTCAAACCCAGTATGGTGGAAGGCTCGCAATCCGAGCTTTTTCGCCATATTGGCAAACATAATGCGGTCGTCGAAATACACGCATTGACTTGGCGTCGCCTGAGCAATGCCCATTGCGAGCTCAAAAATCCGTGGATCCGGCTTGCGCATTTTTACTTCGCAGGAAGAGATGAAAGCGTCAAAACAGGTGTGCAATTTGAATTTTTGAACGCGGTAATCATTCAGTTCTTTGCCTTCGTTGTTGATGGAAATGATGCGAAAGCCGCAATCTTTTTTCCACTCTTTCAGCCACGCAAGCATTCCCGGCAGCTCAACGGATTGCGCATACATAAATTCCTTGAAATCTTCCCGGACGAAATCTCTCGGATGGTTGAAAATTACCGTGTCCAGATATTGATCCAGATCGACGCTTCCAATTTCGTAAACGTTGAAAATAAAGTTGTGAAGCTGATCCATCTCTTTATAATCAAGTCCGAATTTTTCTGCTGCCAAAATCCGGGATTCATGCCCCCAGCCGTTGCTAAGCAGCACGCCGCCAATATCAAAGAAAAGAATTTTAAGGTCACTGATTTGCATTGCGATTGAAGATTCAGGTAAGCGATGTAACTCCGACCGGCAATATATGCATTCAATCCATATCTAAAAACACTCCGCTATGATATGAGGGCACATAAGTCGCTAAAAAGAACTTTCGGAACGCCTTGTCATTTCGCATAAAAGCGGCAACATCCAACCCGCGAAAAGCAAGAACGCTGACCTTGGAAAACTGAATGCGCTCGTGTCCGCTGCGCCGAATGATCATCAGCGTATCGCCATGTTTTCTTCGTCCAGCCTTTAATTTGAAGGTAAAAGAATCGCCATTGGGCATAGGGCCCGGGATGTGATGATAGCCCGGATCTCCGTCAATCGAAGCTTTGACCATAACTGCATAGTTCGATTTCCGGAGTCCGTACTTTCTGAGTGGAATGCGGTAAACGTCGCCAGAAGCGGAATCGAATGTAATGTTAGCAATCCGCAACTCGGAACATTGCATGTCACTGGAAACGAATGTGGCCTGCGCAATGCAATGAAAGGAGATCAATGCTGCGATAACACAGCTGATGAGAATCAATAAAATTTTCATGGCTAATAGATGATATGAACTTGCAATGTGCCAGTTGCCGACAACTGACAATACAAAATTCCATAAATCAGCCACGCCAAAAAATCAACAATTTTAATGAGACCGCGAGCGATGATTTCGAGGCTTCGGGAATGTTATTTCACTGTTCTTTTAGCCCAGTTGAAGATGGTGGAGTAGACTTCTTCGCGGATGGGTTTTCTGGACAGAATCAGGTCGTGCATGCCGCCGGGGATGGCTTGAATGCTGTATTGGCCCACGATATTTTGCGCCTTACGCGCGACTTCGTCAACATTAAGCACAGCATCGCCGGTAAATAGTGCTTCACTCCACTTTTTTTCATCAATGGATTTTGCAGCATGCAGCACCAGCACGGGCTTATCGATTTGTAAACCTTGTTCCAGTTGCAACTGGCCGAGATGAACAGCGCGGATCCAGCCAATGTTCACCGGCGGGACAATGTGCGGTTTCCAGCCAAGATTATAGGTCCATTCGCCATGTGCGTCTTTATGCAAACTTTCTCCATATAAAGGAGTTATCCCGGCGCTGATCGATGTTTCGGGATGTTTTTCAGCTCTTTTAACCATCATCGGCAAAGCCGTTTTCTTCAAACCAGAAACATTTAAGTCGAAAAAAGGACTGTTTAAAAGAACGGCTTCGAAAAGCTCATTTCCTTTATGCGCGGACGCGTAAAGCGAAACCGTTAATCCGCCTAATGAATGTCCGCTCAACAGAATTTTTTCCGAGCCTTCGCTTTTCATAATGTGTAGCACGGTGTCGATATCAGCGAAATATTCTGACAAATCACGAACATTATTAAACTTTTGATTACTTAAAAATGACCGTCCGTATTTGCGCAAATCGACCGCATAAAAGTTGTAACCTTCGCTGATGAATCGCTCTGCCATTTCTTCCTGAAAGAAATAGTCATTGAACCCATGTACATATAATACGGCTTTGTTGCTCTTTTCGGGAGTTGGCTTTTTGATCACCGTGCATGTTACACTTCCCTCATAATCAGATGGCTGGACAATGGTTGCTTGTTTGAAACCATGCCCCAGAATGTCAGCATAATAAGTGACTTGTCCGAAAGCAGCGGCGCAGCCCAACAGGTTGAGGGCGCAGAAAAGCAATATGTTTTTGGATAAAGCGTGCATCATTGTTTAAATCTCCATCGGGCCGAAAGCATAAATTTACTCGATTTTTTTAAGCTCAGCACCGCGATCCGGTTTGAGATTAACATTCATGAATTCCGCATTGGTGTTGTTTTCAATGGTAAATCCTTTGGCATAATCGATTTCAACGACAACGGAATTGGCCTTAAACTTGAAAATATGCCCGCCGGCTTTCAAATCATCCGCAATGTAATGCAAGTGAAAGCCCGGAACATTAGTCCTGGCCAGATAGGGCGGAAGCAAAAAACCAATGCAGCTGCCGGTCGTATTTACGTAGTTAAAAAGCTTTTGATTTTCACCAAGATGGGCTGTTAGCGTTTTATAAGGCGGTTTGGCCGGACTTGCTGCGCGCGTGGTCATTGTTGAAAATGTGCCGCTGATCTTGATCGCATATATCGTGTTTGCATTCAGTTTGTCAACCAAAAGCTCCTGTATTTTTTCGTAAGTCAGGTTAGGTTCATTGAAACGAATGATCGTATCGCTTTTGAAAAATTTAACAAAAGCAGCCGAAGTGCTGTCTATGTCCGGAACCTCCTTAACCAGCCCGTCAGCGCTCATTTTGTACACACGGCCTTTAATCATCATTAATTCGCCATCGACTTTATTAAATGTCCCGACGCCGAAGTCACCTTTTGTCTTCAACTTTCCAATGCGCAGGTCGCCGTCGAAAACACCCGCCATTAGTGCATCAATGATCGAGTATTGATACATAAAATCCTGCTCAATTGCGCCCGAAGTGCTTTTTGTAGTTTTGGAAACCGATTGGCGGGGTGAATGACAGCTTTGCAAAAAGCCGAAAGCGAGGGCAGCAATGACAATTGAAAATGTATGCAATCGGGTTTTGAGGAGATATTTTTTCATATATAATAAGGAGGATGGTTTTGTAGGGTAAGCCTGTCAGGCTCAATTAAAATGCAAGGTAAGTTTTGTCTGCCTAACGACTGCATTGATGCGGCAGATTGCATTGCAAATTTAACTGAATAGAATCTTGGCAGTGATAATTAGGAGTAAATGAAGGAAAAGGCTTGCTGAGTTGATAAATCAGAAAAAAAGGCTCAACTTAAAAACAGATCAAATCCTAACACCAATCACTCCTGTTAAATGAAAAAGCTATTACTCTTGTTATCGCTGCCGGTTCTTTCGCTGGCGCAAACTGCCCCAGTGAAAATGTCGCCCAAAGCTGCAAAAATTCACGAAAAGGCGCTCACAATTGATACGCATGCCGATGTGCCAATCAATATGATGAAGCCTGGTTTCGACATTGCGGTGGAACATGACTATGAAAAAGACCGCTCGCAAATCGATTTTCCGCGCATGATCAAGGGCGGGATGGACGGAATGTTTTTCGCAGTTTATTTGGGACAAGGCAAACGTTCGGATGAAGCGAATGCCGAAGCCAAGCAAAAAGCGCTGGCCATTTTTGACAAAATTCATGAATCTGTAAAACTGAACCCCGCTGTCGCCGGCATTGCTACGACTTCAAAAGATGCTTATCGCTTGCAAAAAGAGGGTAAACGTGCCGTTTTTATTGGCATGGAAAATGGCTGGCCAGTTGGTAAGGACATTGCAAACCTCAAACAATATTATGATCTCGGCTTGCGCTACGTCACATTATCACATTCATCCAATAACGATATCTGCGACTCTTCCACAGACGGCGATGGGCCAGAATTCAACGGTTTAAGCGCTTTTGGCGAAGAAGTTGTTAAAGAAATGAACCGGTTGGGCATGATGGTTGACATTTCCCACGTTTCGGACTCGACTTTTTATGATGTAATCAAATTGACAAAAGCGCCTGTTATCGCTTCGCATTCGTCTTGCCGCGCATTGTGCGACGTTCCGCGTAATATGACGGATGAAATGATCAAGACTTTGGCAAAAAACGGAGGCGTAATCCAGATCAATTTTGTGCCTGGATTTGTCAAAAAACCTTCTCAACCACATGAAATGTCACTGAAAGCATTGCGTTTGAAGATTCGTCAGACGGATTTATCAGATGCAGACAAAAAGGCGCTGCGGGATGAAATGAAAGCGATTAATGAGAAATATAAGTCGGATATGCCAACGCTCAAAGAAGCGGTTGATCACATTGAGCACGTTATTAAGCTGACAAGTGTGGATCACGTGGGCATAGGAATGGATCTTGACGGCGGCGGCGAGGTGATCGGACTGCACGATGTGAGCCAGATTGGCGGCATTACGGAAGAACTTGTACAACGCGGTTACTCGGCAAAAGACATCGAGAAAATCTGGGGCGGTAACATTATGCGGGTGTTGGACCAGGTTGAGAAGGCTGCGGGCAGCATGTAATTATGCCGCTGTAATTGACTGTATTAACAATTAAGCCTAAAAAAATATATACATTTTGAGAAATAGTTTAATAAAATTATAAATCTTACATGCTCGTAGGAATTCTAAAATTGTGTATTACAAATGGCTAAGTCAACTGGTAAAAAAAAGACAGAACCAATTTCTGATCCTGCTGAAAGTCAGATGGACGTTGTCCGGGATCACGGGTTGAATGCGGTAGAAACTATTAGCCGTTTTACAGAATTTGATATTCACCTTTTTCGTCAGGGGAAACATTACAAACTTTACGAGAAACTTGGCTCGCACGTAATGGAAGTAAAAGGCGTTACCGGAACCTATTTCGCGGTTTGGGCGCCTAATGCGACATACATATCGGTTATCGGGAATTTTAATGGATGGAACCAGGGCACGCATGCGCTGGCTGCCAGATGGGACAGCTCGGGGATTTGGGAGGGCTGGATTCCGGATGTGGGAGTAGGAGAGGTTTACAAGTATTTTATTGTATCTCAAACCGGCCAGTCGCAGGAAAAATCCGACCCGTTTGCGCTTTGGTGCGAAGTTGCGCCAAGGACTGCTTCCATTGTCTGGGACACCTGGTATGAATGGAATGACGCGGAATGGATGAAAATCCGCAAGGAAAAAAACAAGCTGAATGCACCAATTTCGGTTTATGAAGTGCATTTGGGTTCCTGGCAGCGCGATCCTTCCGATCCTGAAAGATATTTGACCTACAAAGAAATCGCCGTGAGCCTCGTTCCTTATGTAAAGGAAATGGGTTTTACGCACGTGGAGCTGATGCCGATTATGGAGCATCCTTATCCGCCATCGTGGGGTTACCAGATTACGGGATATTTCTCGTGCGCTTCGCGAATGGGGACTCCGCAGGAATTAATGTATCTGATCGATCAGCTGCACCAGGCAGGCATCGGCGTTTATGTTGACTGGGTGCCTTCTCACTTTCCGGGCGATGCACATGGATTATTCCGCTTTGACGGAACATCGCTTTATGAGCATGAAGACCCAAGGAAAGGCTATCACCCGGACTGGAAAAGCTACATTTTCAACTACGGTCGCAATGAAGTTCGCTCATTTCTGATTAGTAATGCCATTTTTTGGCTCGACAGATATCATACGGATGGACTTCGTGTGGATGCAGTTGCTTCAATGCTTTACCTGGATTATTCAAGGAAACATGGCGAATGGATTCCTAACGAGTTCGGCGGTCGCGAAAACCTGGAAGCAATCTCATTGTTAAGAGAAATGAATGTTGCCGCTTATACAGAGTTTCCTGACATTCAAACCATTGCAGAAGAATCCACTGCTTTTCCGGGCGTATCCCGTCCGGTTTTCGTAGGCGGTCTGGGTTTTGGCATGAAATGGATGATGGGTTGGATGAACGACACATTGAAGTATTTTGAAATGGATCCTTCATTCCGCAAATGGCATCAGGACCAGCTGACATTCAGTTTGGTATATGCATTTTCAGAAAACTTTATGCTGCCCTTCTCGCATGACGAAGTGGTTTATGGCAAGAAATCGCTGATTAATAAAATGCCGGGCGATGAGTGGCAGAAGTTTGCGAATCTGAGGTTAATGTTCACCTACATGTTTACGCATCCGGGAACGAAGCTCATGTTCATGGGTTGCGAATTTGGGCAGACGTCCGAATGGGCATTTCAGCGCAGCCTTGACTGGCATTTGCTTGAAAATCCGGCGCATAAGGGCATGAAAGATTGTGTTACTGCCTTGAATCATTTATACAAGACCGAGCCGGCGATGTACGATTTCTCATTCTCGCACGACGGATTTGAATGGATCGATACGCAGGACAGAGAAAACTCTGTTTTGGTTTTTGCAAGAAAAGCATTGGATCCCGCTCAAAACCTGGTCATAGTGCTGAATCTGACGCCGGTGCCCCGCATTGGTTACCGGGTGGGCGTGCTCACGGAAGGCAGCTGGCAGGAAATCTTTAATTCCGATGCGGCGTCATTTGGCGGAAGCGGCGTTATCAATTACAATCCGGTTGCTTCTGAGGGACATCAATGGCATGGAAAAAGCAATTCACTGATCCTGGATCTTCCGCCGATGGGAGCAATTGTTCTTAAGAAAAGTCCAGCGCAAATAGCAAACTAAGCTGTAAAAGGCCGTTTGCTTAATTTGTCACCATACTTAAGGCAGAGATGCAGATCTCTGCCTTATTTTTTTGTACATTTTTTTACCTTTGCCCATCACATCATTTAAAAATCAATGAAAAGCTTCCGCTTAATAGTACTATTTGTCTTTCTTGGTTCAATTCAGGGGTTTGCGCAAAGTCTGTCACGTGTGACATCAGGCATTGATCTGGGGGTAGGTTATCAGGACAAAGAATGGGTGCCGTCGATCATGTATCATCAGGAACTGAGCCTTGCGAATTTCCAATGGTTCCGGATTGGCTGGGGCGTTCGCACGTGGGGATATTACGCTGGCAGGACTAATTTGCTGCCAAAAAACAATGCACTATCACAGGACACACTCGAATTCGGCAGGTTAACTGCAAATGGAGCAAGCTTTTTACTTGGTGCAAATGTCCGGTTATGGCGATTTGACATTGGTGCAAATACCGACATTTTCGGCATTGCATTCGGGCTAAGAAGAAATGGGCTTTATACCAAGCCGACTTTCTCGGAAGGCGAAGGCGCCGACTATTATAACAAATACGTGAAAAGCAATCCCGCCACATTGAACTTGCTTCCGTTGGCGATGGACAACCAAAATGGACAATCAGAAGTGTTCCTTCGCTATTGGGTTACGGATCGCATTGGTGTGAAACTGGGCTACACGCACGGAAGGATCGTTTATGCAACCGAAGTGAAGCTTGACAACGGCCAAAAGCGTTTCAGTAAAAGTTACGGCGTTCCATACATTGCCATCGCATTTCCCCTCTACAATTAATTCCAGGCATTTAGCATTATACCATGAGCGAAAAGCTTACCGACTCACATAAATACAATCTTTGGAAAAATAAGCTGGAAAGTAACGGGCTCGAAATTCACAATATCGATGAGCTTTACAGCCGCAGAACGGGCCATGGAGAAATCCTTTTTTCGCTGCTTTACACGGATGCAACAACTCCCGAAGGCAACAAAATTCCGCCGATCTGTTTTTTAAAAGGCGAAGTTGTCAGCGTTCTCATCTGCTTTATTGATTCAGAAACCAGAGAAAAATACTTGTTACTGGTTCAGCAGCGGAGAATTTGTGATGGGTCTATGACTTACGAGCATCCGGCAGGAATGCTGGACAGCGAAAGTGATGCAGCAGCCGTTGCCGCAAGGGAAGTTTTCGAAGAAACAGGTATTTCCGTTGAAATAGAGCAGCTTATTCAGGTTAATAAAGAGCCATTCTATCCATCCACCGGCACGAGCGACGAGGCAATGTATATGTTTTATTGCGAATTGGAATTGAGCTCCGAAGCGATCCAATCGTATCATAATCAGACTCAGGGGCTGCTTTCGGATCACGAGTACATTAAGACGCACGTGGTTCCATTCGTAGAGGGCCACCGTCTGATCAACAATGTAAACGGCGTGCTGCTCGATTATCTATATCTCAAAGATGTCGGCGACTGGGAGCTGCTGAAACAATTGTAAGGCCTTATTTTGCCAAAAAGTAGCAACTAATTTTCCGTTGCAGTTGCTGAAAAGACAAAATACGGGCTATATTTGCACCCCGTTACAGGCATACGGCCTGTCAAAAAAGCACCCATAGTTCAATGGATAGAATTTCGGTTTCCGGTACCGACGATATGAGTTCGAATCTCGTTGGGTGCACCAGATAACTTACTAAAACCAATCAAAACCCTGCAAATCAATGATTTACGGGGTTTTTGTTTTTTTGAAAGATGTCAAAATTTGCAATTTTTAACAAAACTTTGGTGAGCAAATCGAGAGTCACCTCTGAAAGCAAAATTGACTCACCAGAAATGGTTTAATTAATTGTATTACAGCCAGTTCACCTCGTAAACATCTTGATTTTTTAAGACCTGCAGACCTAATTTTATTCACATAAAACAGGTATGTTATGCTTAGTAAAACATTCACATTGCTCTTTTATTCAAAGAAACGCAGCAATTACTTAGGTGGTAAGTTGCCGATATATATGCGTTGCACCACGAATCGATCAAGATTTGAATTGGCAGTAAAAAGGGATTGCGAGCCAGAAAAATGGAATTCATCATCGGGAAGTTGTCAAAATGGATCAGTATTTTTCCGTTTTGTTTATACCAATAGACAAAAACTGGCAGCAAGACACGGTAACTGTTCAGATGTTGGATTTGCTACTGGTATTGGTAATACATGAACTTGACGGCTTAATGTTGAAAAAGCTGAGTCCGACCTGGGCCAGTTATGCTGGTGTCTTGGCGAAGCCAACAGAATATGAACGGGTGTTTCGCTGCCGGCCTAAGAGGGGCGTATGCAGCACCGAATTAAGGTTTGACAATTCTTTTTGGGATGAAAGAATCATTACCTCAAACTATCGACATCAAATTTATTGTTGGAGCAGGTTGGTTTAACCCTTACAAACGGTTGACCGGCCAGACCCCTGCGGCCTATCAGAAAAAAATTCTTTTACTTAACGATCAGGCCGCGTTGCGCATTTGCAGGGTCCCTGCGACCCATTGCTTTTTCAACAGGGCAAGACATTTGGATCCCCAGTCCATTTTTTATCTCCATTACCAGCTTCGCTTCTGTAAAGATCTGCAAGCACTCTTATACACCTATTCTACCTAATTGTCATTGAACTAGTACATAACCAAATGCTTTGAAGGTGGGAGTCAAAAACCGTATTTCTATATGCTTCCTTACCGATAACTAATTTTTTTACAATTTTTTGTTTAAATATGCCTAATATTAGTTCCGAAATGCTCCAAACCTAACTCAACAACTTCTAATGATTCCACTTCAAAAAAGCCGCCAGTTCCTTTCCAATATTTTCTATATTCCTCAAAATATCCTTCGCAAGTTCTGACTCTACCTCCTGCGATCAGGTTACACTCCTTTGCTACCCGCTCCGGCATTCATGTCGGAACTTCCACTTGTAAATCAGTAATCTATCAATAATCAAACGTTTCTACATGGCCGAACCATTTCTATCCGAAATCCGGATGGTAAGCTTTAATTTTCCGCCCAAGGGCTGGGCGCTTGCCAACGGACAACTCCTTCCTATCAATCAGAACCAGGCGCTGTTTTCGCTGCTGGGTACCACTTTTGGTGGTAATGGGCAAACAAATTTCGCGCTACCGAACTTCCAGGAAGGACCCCCGTCCACGAGGGTCTCGACAAAAGGCTTGGCCAACCAGGCGGAGAAGAATCACACACGGTGATAATCCCTGAAATGCCATCGCACAACCACAATGTTACAGCAGTAGATGCCGGGCCTTCGAACCAGAATGATCCTACTTCTGCTTACCTGGCCAACAGTGCACCCAACAATTTTTACAGCTCCGCGCCAAGCGGTTTAGTAGCGCTCCAGCCGGCCACCATTTCCACTGTCGGTGGAAATCAGCCCCACAATAACATGCAGCCATATCTGGTGATCAACTTTTGCATTGCATTGCAGGGAATTTTCCCAAGCCCTAATTGATGCCTGCAAACCATTATTTCATTTTTAATTAAACCAAAACCTTACAGTTTTATGGCACAACCTTATGTTGGGGAAATCAGAATGTTCGCTGGCAATTTCGCCCCGGTTGGGTGGATGTTATGCCAGGGGCAATCAATTCACATTTCAGATAATGACACCCTGTTTCAATTGATCGGAACCACGTATGGCGGAGACGGCCAGGACACGTTCAACCTGCCAGATTTGCAGGGACGCGTGCCAGTCCACCAGGGCCGCTCCTATAGCGGAACCACATACCAAATAGGAGAACAAGCCGGCAGCGAAGATATTACGCTTACAACGCAGCAGATGCCGAGCCATAACCACGCTATGCTCGCCTCGACGAATAGTGCGGACGTGGCCAGCCCGAATAGTGCATTGATCGGGGTTTCCACAACCATTAATGGCTTTATAGCAAGCGTGCCCAGCCAGCCGATGGCAGCAGATGTTCTTCCGATAGGAGGCAGTCAGCCGCATACGAATATGCATCCCTATCTGTGCGTGAATTTTATCATTTCGATGTACGGAATATTTCCTTCACCAACCTAAGTGCTTCAAAGGAAAATTCTTAAAATCTTAAAACTTTAAAAATACTATGGACCCATTCGTCGCAGAAATAAGATTATTCCCCTTCAACTTTGCCCCGCAGGGCTGGGCATTTTGCATTGGTCAAGTTATGCCGATTTCTCAGAATACCGCATTGTTTTCATTACTTGGGACAACCTACGGTGGTGATGGCAAATCTAACTTTGGCTTACCCGATATGAAGGCTTCGTCTCCCATGCAACAGGGCCAGGGAGGTGGACTTTCACAGCGTTACCTGGGAGAAAAGGGTGGGATGGAGACGGTTACATTGCTCGAAAGCGAAATACCGGTTCATACGCACATTATGAATGCCGCCCCTGAACCAGCAGAATTAAAAACACCCACCAACCAAGCACTTGCAGGCTCTACACAAGGGAACGTTTACAGCGACAGTACCCAACAACCCAACGTCCAGACCAATCTTACTACGTTGTCAATCGTAGGCAACTCGTTGCCCCACAACAACATGATGCCCTATCTGACTGTGAATTTTTGTATCGCCCTGCAAGGTGTCTACCCGCAACGCCCATAATCAACAGGATACGCATTGATTTTATTTTTCTGAATAAATACAAAATGAAGCTTACCAACACTGACCTTGCTTTAAGACCTATTGCCTTTGATGACGCTACTTTTCTGAGCCAGCTATATGCGAGCACGCGCGAAAACGAAATGCAGCAGGTTCCCTCATGGACCGATCAGATGAAAAAGGAATTCCTGACAAGCCAGTTCAAAGCGCAGCAAGAGTATTATCAGAAAAATTACATCGGTGCCCATTTCTGGATAATTGAATATGAGCACAAAATGATCGGGAGACTTTATCTCGACATGAATTTCCAGGGTAAGGGTATGCGGATCATCGACATTAGCATCCTGCCTGCATACCGCAACCGCGGTTTTGGCCAAGGGATCTTTGAAGATCTCATGAAAAAAGCAGCAGAGCTTAACACTCCGCTCAGCATTCATGTGGAAACCTTTAATCCAGCAAAACATCTGTATACCCGCCTGGGATTTAAAGTTATCAGTGAAACCAATGGAATTTATCATTTAATGGAATGGAAACATACGATCTGAGTAAGCTTACCGCAGCAGAATTTCAATCACAAAAAGGCGAACGGGTGATGATCCAATTTGCACAAAACCTTTCGCTGCCAGCCACCATCGTGGCAGCAAACCAACTTGGCGGCTACTCGCCACTCGAACGGGGTCCATTTTCGGTGGAGTTTCAAACCACTGCCCAAAACAGTGTGTACGAACAGGGTATTTACAAAGTCCTTGTGCAGGACGGTAAATCACTGGACCTGTTCCTGGTTCCAATCGCCCAGAATTCGGACGGAACGCGCTATGAAGCTATTTTTTCCTAACCTGACTTCTGAAAACATTCAATACTTCTTTTAATGAATCAAATTTTTCCTTCAAACTAAAACCATGAAAAAATTCTACTTCTACCTGGCAGGGCTTGCCTTGTTGGCCTCGGGCAGCGAGATGGTTAGCAAGCTCACAGGCAACGTATCCATTGCTTACGAGCGCTTGGAAAAACCGGCTGCAAACTCCATTCAGAAAACACAGGTAAAAATTCCATTTGTACGCAAAAGGTCAGGACCCAAAAGATTACTTGCACCAGCGCTCACCGCTACAAACACCTACGCTATCACTAATGGCAGCAACACCGCAGGCGGAGAGCTCGAATATACCATTGTAATTACTAACAATGGGCCTGATGCCGCCACCGGAACAACATTTAGCGAAACGATAGACGTTAATACAACACTGGTGACCGGCTCGGTTAAAGTAAGTCCGGTTGCCGTAAATGACAGCTACGTGACGATCGGAAATGTGGGTATCAATGTCGCATCGGACCAGGGTCTTTTTCAAAATGACGTGAGTCCGTCAGGTTCCGCACTGAGTGTCAACGGCCTTACCAATGTTATCACTGCAAATGGCGGAATGGCCACAATTACTGCCAATTCCGGTGCATTCACCTATGAACCCATGGCCGGCTTTACAGGCACAGACAGCTTTACCTATACCATCGAGAACGGCTCGGGCCTTACTGCTTCTGCCACTGTATCCATTACAGTTTCAAGCGCTATCTGGTTCATCGATGATGATGCAGCTGGCGGCGGCACAGGCACACTTTCCAGACCGTTTAACTCATTGGGTGCATTTCAGGCAATTAACACAGGGGAGCAAACCGTCCCCAGGACGGGCACTCCATCTTTATATATAGCGGCAATTATGACGGTGGCATTACGTTGCGTAACAATCAGAAAGTGTTCGGTCAGGGGGCAGGCTCATCACTGATTGCACTCACTGGCCTTGCTGCGCCCAGCGGTAGCAATTTGCTTCCGGCTACCGGCGGCGCGCGCCCGTCCATCGTTAACTCTGGCGGGGACGTGTTTAACATGTCCGGCGCAGCCACGGTCCAGGGACTGAACATTGGCAACAGCTTAGGCGCCAAATTTACAAGTGGTGCCAGCGGGAAGTTCACGGCAAGCGAAATTAACCTGACCGGCACAGGCGCTGCGTTCAATATTTCGGGTAAAGAATTGGCTGCTGTATTTGGCGAGGTTTCATCCAGCGTTAGCGGAAGCAGTCCGATCAAGCTTTCAAACGTTACGGGAGGTATCGTAATTTTTTCGGGAACACTCACGGCTACCAATGCTCCGGCTGTTGATATTACCGGAGACATCGCCATAAATGTGACCCTGAATACGGTCAACGCGAACGGTGGGAACAAAGGGATAATCATTTCGGGTACCAATGGTACATTTCAGGTTACCGGCAGCGGAACTAGTGCCGGAACTGGTGGGACTATCCAAAACATCAGCCAGAGAGGCATTGATTTGCAAAACACCACCAACATTATATTGAAAAATATAAACCTGGTAAATGCTAACCAGGTCGACGGCACTACACCAGCCGGTACTACATCTCCTGCGGACATCAACAATTCAGGGGCCAATGCAGCAGTGTTTGCACTTAATACCAACGGCTTGACTATGGACCGTGTATTTATCAGCGGAACGGTAGCACAGGAAGGGATAAATCTAAGGGGTTGCAGTAATTTCAATTTTACAAATGGTGCCATCGGTTCATCAGGTTCAGCAGCCAATTCGTTTGAAGGCTGTATTTTCGCCGTCAACACGGGTGGAACAAATAGCATTGTGAACTCGACCTTAAGTGATCCGGGTGGCCGGGTAGCTTACTTTGCCAATTTCAGCACCAACATGACAAAGCTGACCGTTGACAACTCAGTGTTCCAGGATGCGGATGGCGCTTCGGGCTTGCAGGTGATTGGCTATGGCACTTCTGTCATGAATGTAAAGGTGACAAACAACTCAAAATTCTTGAACTGCCGCACCGCCGGAATAGAAATATATGCGAATGACAACAGCCAGGTTACCAGTGACATCCGGGGTTCGGGGGTTGATCCGGGCAACGGCATTGGCAGAGGTATCGATGTGGCTGCATTCAATAATGCCACTGCCAAATTTCACCTGGAAGGCAATTCAGTAAAGCACAATGGTGGGATTGGGATTAATACCTTTGCATTTCAGAACGGTTTTATGGAAGGAACCATTCTCAATAATACAACCGAGAATGCAGTGGGTTCCAATGCTGTCTCAGGAATTGTTAGCTCCTCGGAAGGCATTGAACCGGGTCTGAATACAGCCAGAGGAACGGTCCTTATCCAAGGGAATACGGTAAAAAATGCAACTAACATTCATGGCATCAGTATCCAGGCCACCAATACGGGCGGCGCGCTAAACAATTATACGATCAGCAACAACAATGTTGAAGTTACGGGAGCCACTTCGTTTTTCTATGGCATTGATGTAACTGCACCAAGTCTGGGGGAAGTTACCCCCAATAACAGCGCTAAAATTTGCTCGAATGTGACGGGTAATGTTATCACCTTGCCCACGCCCACCCGCATTGCCTTCCGTGCCAGAGCCGGTAGTCCGATTTCGGAAGTTCGCTTGCAGGGTACCGGTTCTACCGTACCCGCAGTATGGAATGCTGGCGGCAACACGCCTGTCGACCGTGCTATACAAAGCGGATTAGGCACCATATCTTATAATGCTACATGTGTATTGCCTGGCGCTGTCAATCTTCGCGAGGCTATCGCAGAAGATATGTCCTCTGGGAAACAAGATGCCAGTTCTGCCACCGCTGTTGTTACCCAAACCCAGCTGAATACTGCGGCCGCCACATCTGCCAAACAACCCATATCTAAGGAACTTACCGATTCAGTTGCGCCAAGTGCAGCCAGAACGGAAAATGCACAAGCTGGCGAAACGGTAACAGTGAATGGAACGGGGAGCGGTTTTACCTTAGCCAGCGGCAAAAGTATCACCATCAAGTTCAAAGTAACCATCAACAGCGACATTGCGCCTTCCGTCTGCCTGCTCTCTACGCAGGGTACAATTTCCGGAAGCAATTTTAGCAGTGTATTGACAGATGACCCCGCTGGGCCTGGTTCAAACGATGCAACGGTTACCGCTATCACTTCAACCCCAGTCATCACTTCCTGCCCCGGCGATCAGACATTGTCACCCGATGCAGCAAGTTGTACTTCTACGCAGAGCTTTACGGTAGGCGTGGATGCATGTCCGGCGGCCACCATCACTTACACGGTCAATGGGAATCCAATCACTTTCCCATACGCATTCCCTGCGGGAGCTACAACTGTTCAGGTCACTGCATCCAACGGCATTGGCACTGGGCCAACCTGTTCGTTTGTCGTCACGGTAACGCCTACACCAGCACCACCAATCACAGACGAGCCGGATCCACAGACCATTTGTGCAGGTGCAAACACTTCTTTCGTTGTGGCATCTTCCCAGTCCGGCCTCACTTATCAATGGCAGAAAAAACCGTTTGCAGGATCATTCAATGATATTACGCTTGCCGATAATGCATCTGCAGATGACGCTACATTAACTTTGAGCAACGTTCCGGCCACGGATAATCAGTCGGAATACCGATGTATTATTTCAAATCCATGCGGCAGCAGCACTTCGGCGGCAGCAGTTTTAACGGTAAATGAGATCACAAGCGCAACAGTGAGTGGAACAACGACGGTCAATCAGGGAGCGATTCCACCCGTTGTTACATTTGAGGCTGCGGGCGGCACTCTGCCTTATACATTTACTTATCATGTGAATGGCGGCAGCAATGTGACGGTTTCCACGACAGTAGCTGCAACGACGGCAACGGTAAGCCAACCAACGGGTGTTACAGGCGTATTCAACTATGAACTTGTAAGCGTTTCAGATGCATCATCCTGTTCGCTGACGCCTTCCGAGGTGCAAAGCACCACTATCACGGTTGCTAATGATCTTTCTGCAACCATTTCGGGAACGGTAAACACTTGTCAGGACGCAACCCAGCCCCTGATAACCTTCTCGTCGGTCAACGGGATAGCACCTTTTACATTTACTTATAACGTTAACGGCGGTGCGGATCAAACCGTGTCGACAACGGGTTCCAACACAACGGCGACTTTAAGTGTATCCACCAGCACCACTGGAACATTCATTTACACCTTAACGAGCGTCAGCGGCGCAGGTGAGGCATCGAGTTCTGTATCCGGACAGACTGCCACGATTAGCGTAAGCGAATCGCCGACCATTGCTCTTTCCGGCGCGCAATATGAATGCGCGACCAACCTGAACACGTACACAGTGTTGTTTACAGCCTCGCCGGGAGCAATTATCACGTCCGACTTGGGCGTTGTAAGCGGCAATACCGTAACAGGTATTCCAAGCAAGCAAACCGCGACGATAACTGCCACATTAGGGACCTGTTCGACAACGCTGGTCGCTTTCAAGGATTGCTCGCTGCCGGTTACCCTAATCGAATTCACTGGCTCTAACGTTGAAAATACAGCTGTTCTGCAATGGCGGACCGCAGAAGAAACTAATAGCGACAGGTTTGATATAGAGCGCAGCAGCGATGGTAAAAATTGGCAGACTGTGGGCACTGCAAAGTCTAATGGCGAAAGCTTTACGCTAAAATCTTACGGATTCGTAGACAGTAAACCGAGCGCAGGCGATAATTATTATCGCCTGAAAATGATTGATCTGGACAGAACTTTTGCTTACAGCCGGGTCATCAATGTGGCATTTGCCGTTTCGGTTCTTCAATCCGGGTTTCATCCAAACCCGGTTTCGGACTTACTTTACCTGACCAGCACCGATTGGAGCCAGGTCAAATCAGTCGAAATTTTTAATATGGTGGGCAAGTCGGTTTACCAGTCAGGCGAAGCAGTACAGCAACGCATTTCTATTAAGCACTTGCCTGCGGGAATGTATGTTTTGAAAATCAGGCATACCAACGGCGAAGAGGTCAGCCGACGGGTCATGCTTAATCGATAAGCCCGGGCGAGCGATATTTTTATTATAGTTGATTTCAAAAACAGAAAACTATCGGAAGCACTTTCCGCTAGTTTTCTGTTTTTTAAGTTACGGCTTTACAGGAACATGGAATTTCACTTGGAGTACATGCTCACTTTGGAGCGTATCTAAGAACCAGATGGAAGAAAATTAAGCGCGTTTAAGTTTGCTTGCCTGAAGCACAAATCTAATTTTTGGCCGCAATGTTGGCACACCAAAACCTTATCATCGCTGGTGCGATGTCGGCAGCGTTTTATGGGGAGAAGAAAGCTTGGTGCCTTTGCCAGCCTACCAAAAACATCAAAATCATGATGGGTACGCTGGTCAAAGGGCTTAGTTACTCTAAACTTACTTTGGATCTAAATTCACTTTTCCCGGCAGTGTCCTACAAAACCATGCCTTTATAAAATTACGTATAGTGCCGCGTTAGAGCTTAATGTTGCAAGTGTTATTGTAGTATTATCAAGACTTTTTTTGTTTTAATGAAAGTAGTTTAGCGTTTGGTAAATGGTCCATTGCGGCATTAGTTTGATCGGACGCAGCAGGCGTAAAGAAGTTTACCAGGTTTCCATCTGGATCACGGAATAACATCGAACGGTTCCCCCAGGGCATGGTTGTTGGTATCTGAAAAATATTATCGCCCAGAAAGTCTTTAAGATTATTAAATTCAGCATCAACATCATTCACCTGAAACTCCAGTATTACGGAGTGGTTTGAAGCCGGTGTCGCCAGATGAGCTCCTCCGAAAAGTTGTAAGGTGCGGGTACTGCCTATCGCTATTATGAAAGATGAAGAACGTAATTCTGCAAAATCGTCCGTGTGCCGGGTAACCGGCAAGCCTGTAACCCTTTCATAAAAACCAATGAGCGGGTTAATATCTTCGGTAATAATTCGAATGGATGTAAATTTCATAGGATTGAAGAATTCGTTATTGTCTTTCCAAAAGTATGTAGCGGCAATGACAGCTGTATGTCAGTAGGATGACTAGAACTTCGTTTTTGTACAAATTTCATTTAATGGTTAATGTTAAGAGATATTGATTCGTGACAGTTACGGTCCAATCCGGCAACAATCTACATTTGTATACATTGGCACGATTATTAAATGGGCGCTTTAATACTTATTATAAACGAATTCTGAGTATGGATATCAATAAAGTGAAACAAATACATGATTTCGGCCAGAGCATTTGGCTGGATTTTATTGATCGTAGGATCATTTTTTCGGGAGAATTAAAGAGATTGATTGACGAAGATGGTGTGCGCGGCGTCACATCTAATCCTGCCATTTTCGAAAAAGCCATTAGCGGCAGCTCCGATTATGACGAAGATATTACCCGACTAACCAAAGATGGCCTAACTACTGATGAAGTATTCTTTCAAATGGCTGTATCTGATATCAAACTCGCATGTGATGTGCTGGCACCTGTATACAACGAAGAAGATGTAGTCGGCGTTGACGGGTATGTCAGCCTGGAAGTATCCCCGTTCCTTGCGCACGATACCCAAGCGACCATTAGGCAGGCGCGCGAGCTCTGGCAGCAGGTTGATAAAGAAAATGTAATGATCAAAATCCCGGGTACTGAGGCTGGAATTATTGCAATCCAGACAGCCATTAGCGAGGGGATCAACGTGAATGTTACTTTGCTGTTTAGCCTTGAACGTTATGAAGCGGTCGTGGAAGCATATATTTCGGGCCTAGAAAACAGGGACAGACAAGGATTGCCTATCAATACTGTATCTTCAGTGGCCAGCTTTTTTTGAGCCGAATAGACATTTTAGTAGACCCTTTCTTAGAAAAGAATGGCCTAGGTGACCTGCACGGGCAAATTGCCATTGCATCCGCAAAAATGGCTTATCAAATTTATAAACGCATGTTCAGCTCCGACCGCTGGAAAAGATTAGCTGAAAAAGGTGCAGTTCCGCAGCGATTGCTTTGGGCAAGTACAAGCAGTAAAGATCCCGGTTTCAAGGATACGCGATATGTCGAAGCACTCATCGGGCCGAACACGGTCAACACCATCCCACTGCAAACGTTAGAAGCATTCCGGGACCATGGCGATCCGGCAAGCCGCCTGGAAGAAGACGTGGATAATGCAGCAACTATTTTACAAAGGGTAAAGACAGCTGGGATCGATATGGGAGCTGTTGCTGTCCAGCTAGAAAAGGAGGGAATCGACAAGTTTATCGAGCCTTTCCAAAAACTGCTGGATGCGATTGAAAAGCAAAAAGAACAGTCAGGGGATACATAATATGATCGAATTAAATTATCTATGATTGCCAATTTTCAATGCAATCACCTATTCTCTTTATTTTGGCGGACCAAATCTTATAATTTAAATAAGCCTGAATAGCGACAAGCAAAACTAAGCCAAAAAGCGTCCAGTTTTTATCAGTATTGAGCTCTATCGAGGAAACAAAAAAGATCAATAGACAAGCCAATGAGACCGTCCGTGTCAGCAAAGAAACTACAGCGTATCCTTTAAGCTTTTTGTGGTAACTGGCCATTGACTGCAAAATATTTTCTCCGGATATGACATTCTTTGCTGCCAAGTAGCCCGTCAAGGCATGGATGATGACCATGAGAAAAGATCCAATAAGTAACAAATTAGCGTATAACGGTTTTTTGTCCCCATCAAACATCGTATAGTAAACAGCCAGAAATATGACGTACGACACCATTTCTATGGCAAGCCGCAGTCTGATAGCATTTAACTGGTTATTACCTTTTTTTTTCATTGGCTGCTCTTTCATGCCGGTATTTTCCGGCCTGATATTGTTCCAATCGTTTTTCAATTCATCAATATTCATTTTGCTGGATTTAATGTTTTTTTCAACTTAGACCTAATCCTTCCCATTTTTACGGCGATATGGTTTTCGCTCAACCCTGTTATTTCCGCCATCTCGCGATAGTCGAAATCTTCGAAAAACAATGCGAGTAAAGCCCTGTCTGCTTCATTTAACTTTTTAAGTATGGCAAACAGCTGTTCTTCTCTTTCCCGATTTTCATAATCAATGTTGCTGTCTTCTTTATCCGGTAACCGCTCGGTAAATGATAACGTTATACGCTTCTTTCGATAACAGGCCATTGCGGTGTTAAGGGCAATTCTATATATCCAAGTACTTTGCTTGGACTTTCCCTCGAATTTTGGGAAAGACTGCCACAACTGTAAAACGATCTCTTGAAAAAGGTCCTCTCGGTCTTCAAGGCTGTCCCGGTAAAGTCGTGACACTTTGTGAATGGTGGCTTTATGTATGGCGATCATCTCCAAAAACTGTTTTTCCATGCTATTTGTTTTTGACAAAATGAAATGATTGTCCCTTTAAGTTGGCTTTGAGGTCTTTCATGGTGTAATCTATATCTTTTTCAAATTCAAGTTGAACGCGAAGGGTTTTTCACTGTTAATCCGCACCATTAGTAGCGATTTATTGAAAAAGATGACAAGTGATAAAGAATTATTTATTTATTGAAAGCCAGCCCAGGGTATGGCTACAAAATATCAAGATCGCGGGCCACATAATAGCTAGGCACCAATGGCCGGAAGCCGGTTTTCCTGCGGAGTTTGGAAATATCCTGAACGCCTTGAAAAGGGTCATTAAGCGGCCCGTCCTTTCCATCAAAGGTATCTGTCGCTTTTCCGACAGAATCAGCCAGTTCATACAAAGTGATTGGCGCATCGTCGGCCACATTGAAGATTTCGCCATCCAATCCTTCAATGGTAAGCAGCAGAACCAGTGCCTGCGCAACATCCAGGTGATGTACCATGTGCATGCGCGATCCTGAATGCATGTTCAGTTTTTTAATGTATGGGATAATTTCGGCGATGTGGGGGTCTTTATCACCGTAAACAAAGCCAAGACGCAAGATACGAACGTCAAATCCCTGGTTTTGCTGCATCTCGATCAATTCCCTTTCTGCCGCGATCTTGCTGGAAGAGTAAGCGCGTGGATCGTTGATATCCACCTGTTCGTTTTCTTTTGCAGGGCGGTGGTAACCTGACCCGTACACATTAGAGGTGCTGGTAAAAACAAATCGTTTGACACCGGCTTCGTGTGCTGCTTGCGCTAATGCGATACTTCCCTCGTGGTTGGTTTTGATGATGCCTTCGTTATCTGTAAGGGTTCGGAAGAGCGCGGCAAGGTGAATAACGGCATCCATGCCAGCTACCGCCGCAGGCAAGGTGGCTGGTTCAAAAAGATCGCCGGTTATGGGTGTTGCGCCGAGTTCTATCAATCCGCCAGCCTTTGCCATGTCCCTGACCAATATCGATACATCAAAACCTTTGGCTATCAACCGTGGCACTAAACGGCTGCCTACTTTTCCTGTCGCTCCTGTTACTAAAATTTTCATTGTTGAATGATTTAATGATGATACGGCAAAATTAGGCCGCAGTTGGGCGGAGCAGCCAATCAATATCAAACCAATAACTATGATTTTCAAACCTTGCGAAAACTGTTCGGTGTGCTGCCTGTCAGGCGTTTGAAATAGTTATTGAAATCAGGCGGGGTACTCAAATCCAAGCGCATAAGCGATCTCGGCCACGCCCCAATCACTGTGTTGCAACAGTGCTTTTGCTTCGACAATAATGCGCGAGGATATATGCGCCGAAGTGGTTTTGCCCGTCGTTTCCCTGACAGACCGGTTCAGGTAATTGACATGTACATTTAAATGTCTGGCATATTCCTGGGGACTGCGCAAGTGGAGCGGTTGGTCGCTGCGTTCTATCGGGAACTGCTTTTCGAGCAGGTCAATGAAAAGGTGTGCAAGGCGGCTTTCGCCATTCTTGATGGTCGAGACATGCTGCGCCGGCTGTATTCGAAGAGCCTCGTGGATGATCAGCGCAATGTAGTTTTTGATCAGATCGCCTTTGTAAAGATAGTCTCCATCGTAAACAGCCAGCATTTTCTCAAAAAGGCCACTCATAAATGCAGCTTGTTCCACATTAAGGGGTACGACTGGATTTTCGCCGACGTGGAAAAGCGGGGAGTCTTGTAATTCCCGGCCGTTGAGGAAGGTTTCGGTAAAGATACAGGCATAACCACTGGTACGATTAACGCGGCGGACAAGCGCGTGCTGCACATGCGGGTTCACGAAAAAGAGTACCGTTCCTTCAATGTTCAGTAGCTGACCGCCATAATTAATGGTCATGTGGCCGTTAACTATCCCCATTTTATAAAAGTCGCGCCGCCCAGCTTTAACCGGAACTTCTATTGATTCCGGAAGGGCGTGAACTTTAAAACCTTTAAGGCGAAGGTCCACTTCATTCAGTCCTGGTATTCCAGTTTTCTCTTCTTCTAGCATAGGGCAAAGTTAATAAAATCAATCCTTTGCCATTCTCATTTTTACTGCTTTTAAGCGAATGTTATTACGTGAACGAAGCCCTGAATTCCATTGGAGACTGATTGGTTTTGTTTTTGAAAAGCTTGCTGAAACTTTGCGAATGTTCAAAACCGAGCTCATAGGCAATTTCCGACATACTTAACTGCGTCGTGGTCAGCCGCTCTTTTGCTTTCTCGATTACTTTTTCATGAATGTATTGCTGCGCATTCTGCCCGATAAGCGAACGGAGCATATCACTTAGGTAACCTGGCGAAAGGTTCAGTGTTTCAGCGAGATATTGAACGGTAGGAACCCCGTCATGCAGGGATTGCTGGCTGTTCAAATAGTTATCCAGTATGGCCTCTGTTTTCGACAGTATATTATCGTTGACCACTTTGCGGGTAATGAACTGCCGCTTGTAGTAGCGGTTCACATAGCTCAACAGCAATTCAATATGGGCGATCATGAGCTCCTGACTGAATTCATCCACACGGCTGTTGAGTTCCTTTTCCATGTTCCTGTAAATCGAAAGGATGTTTTCCTTTTCTGTGTCGGATGAATGCAGTGCTTCATTCGCTGAATATGCGAAATAACCATACTGCCTGATCTTACTTGCCAGCGGGTGACCCATTAAAAAATCGGGGTGTATGAGCAAGATGTAACAGTAGGTTTTGCTATTATAATCTGTGCTGCCCACTAATTGGTTAGGCGCCAGGAACAGCATGCTTCCTTCATCGTAATCGTAATAGTCCCTTCCATATTTTAGCCTTCCGTTGTTATCGGTGATGAAGGTGATCTTGTAGAAGCTGAGCAGGTCGTAGATAGGCGCCATGCTTGTATTGAAGGGGTTGCTCTCGTTGAAATGGACGAGGCTGATCAACGGATGCTGCGGTTTAGGCAAGCCAAAAGCCTCATGCGTTTCCGATATGGTTATGAACCGTATCAATTTGTCTTCCTTATTTTTCATCATATAAATGTAACAAAACCCCGTGACTGTTTCCAGCCACAGGATATTGACTTTCTTACTATCACCACGGAACAATGTTGTCTGGTCCAGCATAATGAGCGGGTCCCGTAAAACTCCCTGTCGGCAGGTCTTCTGACAAGGCCACTCTTATTGGCTCTATGGATCCTTCTTCCACCGTATCGGTCCCCTGAAAATTATTGAGTGCCGTTGCCGTAAAACCAGGACTAACCAAGTGTACTTTGATATTGGTATTTGCCAAATCGATGGCCAGTGAAAGGAAAACGCCATTGAGCGCGGTTTTGGATGCCCCATAAGCTGCATCGAAGGCTGAGCGGTAGGGGTTTGCAGGATTGGCATTCAAAGTAAGCGAACCCAGTGCGCTCGACACGGTCACAATCCGTGCTTTTTCCGCCTTCCTCAATAGAGGTAAAAAGGCTTGTGTCACGGCAAGTGTACCAAACACATTCGTTTCCCAAACCACTTTCATTTCGTCGATCGGTACGATACTGGCGCGCTGAGCCCCGAGAACCTCTTCCATCGTGCGCCCGGGATTCCCCGCATTCGAGATGGCCGCGTTATTGACCAGCAGCGTCAGGTATCCGGCTTCGCTTTGAATTTGCATTACTGCTGCATCGATGGATTGGGCATCGGTAATGTCCAATTGGATCGCTTTTGACTGTTTGCCGATCTCGGTAACGGCAATCTCCCCCTTGTCCTTGTTTCTGGAACCGACGTAAACGGTATAACCTTCATCAGCAAGTGATTTCGCGATCTGGTATCCGACGCCTGTATTTGCTCCTGTTACCAGTGCCACTTTCTTTGTTTCTGTCTGCATATCATTTAAATTTTTACACAGCAAAATTCCGCGATCGTGACAAGGCGCTTGTAGCCGAAACAGGAAATGTTGTAGCCAAATTGAGGGTGTATTCGAATACACCTTCTCACCCTCCCTTTCCACTACAATATTATGACTTTTGGCTACATCCGGTTTTTAATGGTTTAAGAACTTTGCATTAACAAAATCAATAAAAGATGCAGCACGAAATCAAAAATTGGACAGCAGCTAATATTCCTCAGAGAAGCAATGGTTTAGCTGTAATTACAGGCAGTACAGAAGGTGTAGGATATGAAGATGCGCTGGCTTTATCAGCATCAGGATGGAATGTGATCATGATGGGGCGTAATGCGCAAAAAGGGGCCGAATCCATTGCTAAAATTCATGAGATTAGCCCAAAGGCAAAAGTCACTTTTGAGAAAATAGACCTTGCAGATTTATCTTCAATTAAAGCCTTCGCCTCGAAGATGATTTTAAAAGGTCAAGCCATAGACCTTCTAATCAATAATGCTGGCGTAATGACACCACCAAAACGACTGGAAACAGCTGACGGTTTTGAGTTACAATTCGGGACAAACCATATTGGTCATTTTACATTAACAGCACAACTTTTGCCATTATTATGCAAATCACCAGGTGCTCGTGTTGTTACCGTTTCGAGTGTGGCAAATAGGGGAGGAATAATCAATTTTGATGACCTTCAGTCTAAATCATCGTATGCTCCGGGAAAGGCATACAGTCAGGCAAAACTTGCAAACCTGATGTTTGCCTTAGAGCTTCAGCGGCAAAGTGAAAGGCATGGTTGGGGCATCACAAGTATCGCTGCACATCCGGGTGTTTCCAGAACAAATTTACTTATTACCGGTGCAGGGCGATGGAGCGCCGCAGGAATTACGAGAACTTTCCTGCCGTTTTTGTTCCAGCCGTCTGCACAAGGAGCTTTGCCAACATTATATGCTGCTACTTCTCCGGATGCTAAGGGAGGTTTGTATTACGGTCCGGACAAAATGAGTGAGACCAGAGGGTTTCCATCTATCGCAAAAATACCTGCACAAGCATTAGATGTAAACGTTTCCTTGAAATTATGGGAGGTATCCCAGGCATTAGCCAAAGTTGAATTTTAGCATAACGACCTTTGCGACAAGGCAAGTTTGAAAATTATTCAACGCAAGAACCCTGACAAAAATTAACTTTACGAAATGGGAAATTTAAAACCATTCAGATTAAAATCCATCACCGAACTACACCGTATAGGAGGATATGTGAAGCCGCAACATCCGCTCATTAGTATTATAAATTTGGAAGGACTGGCCAATAACACCAATATCACCTCAGTGATATTCGATTTTTTTGTAGTGTCGATGAAAAGGGGTTGTGATAAACTTTTTTACGGGCAGCAGAAATACGATTTTGACGAAGGCGTGATGGCTTTTTTGGCTCCGGGACAAATACTGCGTGGTGAAGACAACGGTATGCCTCATAACCTGAATGGGTGGATGCTATTTATCGATCCCGATTTTTTATGGAACACATCACTGGCAAAAAAAATCAAACAATATGAATACTTTGGTTACAACACCAATGAGGCATTGTTTCTGTCCGACAAGGAAGAAACCCTGATCAATGCAATTGTTGACAATATCAGAAGCGAGTACAGTTCGAACATTGACAAGTTTAGTCAGGATGTGATTATAGCCCAATTAGAAGTTTTATTTACCTACTCACAGCGGTTTTACGAACGCCAGTTCATCACCAGAAAAATAACCAATAGCAGTATCTTGGAGCGCTTGGAAGTAGTGCTAACGGAATATTTCGAAGACAACGACCTGGTGTCTAAGGGCCTGCCGACCGTCAAACATGTTGCCGAAAAACTAAATGTCTCAGCCAAGTATTTAGGTAGTTTACTCAAACAGTTAACCGGGCAAAGTACCCAGCAACACATCCACGAAAAGCTGGTAGAAAAGGCCAAAGAGAAACTATCGACGACCGAATTAACGGTAAGCGAAGTTGCCTATGCTCTAGGCTTTGAACATTCGCAATCGTTCAACAAGCTCTTTAAGGCAAAGACGAAACAAAGTCCGCTGGAATTCCGGCAATGCTTTAACTGATCTGTGGACAGGGCTGGGATAGTTTTCGCCCGCCAGGCCCCGAGTAGGCGAAGATGATGGCCAATCTGGGTATTACCCAGGCCATCATGCCTTATTTTGGAGCGTTTTCGATCATCCTGGGATTAACGTTATTTTTCCCGCAAACCTTTTTTCTGAGCAATGTATTCTCGGCCATCACCATAGTTTTGATCATGGCTTTGTCATTGAGGGCGGGAGACACAAAAACAGCATTGATCGAGATCCCGTTTCTGGCTTCGCCCTTGGTATTGATATGCAAGGCGTAACCCGGTGGCATAGCAAGAATTTGCTATTGCACTTTGGCGGCTGGTTGTCGTTTTTTGCTCTATAAAACCTGACATACTCCGGAGTTCGTTACTTTCTCTGGTTGCTTCCATCCTCCCTCGCCCTTTTAATCTACTCAACGCCGTTAACGCTAAGCAAAATGAAGAAACTTTACCCACGTAGCCTGAACCTGCTTTCCTTAATCCTATTTACATTTCTGACCATCCAACCGCTGTTTTCGGAAGCATTCGGCGCAGCGCAGGTGCAGGATCCAAATCCCGCTGGCGATTTGCGGCAGGTTGAAATTTCGAAACAAAGTCCTTCAAAAAGCCAGTTTGCGAAAATGCTTGCAGCAGGCAGAAAGAGAATTCCGGCCAATCGTGAGGCGGAAAGAAAACCTGCGAAAGCACAAAATACAGCCAGAAAAGGGAGCAAAACTGATGTGCTTCCGATCGTCTTTGTAAATGATGATGCAGACGGGTCAAATGATGGAACAAGCTGGGAAAATGCGTACTGGGAACTGGCGGAAGCCCTTAAATATGCCCATGAAAATCCGGGTGTGGAGCAAATTTGGGTTGCTAATGGAAACTACTATCCCTTCTATGATAGTGACTATATAAATCAACCCGGCGAAGCCGCGAATAACCACACATTTCTGTTACCGGCTGATATCAAGATCTTTGGCGGATTTGCAGGCACTGAACAGTCGCCTGAAGAACGCAAGCTGAATATAGCTGCCGGTAAAACGCCATTCAGTATAGATGAAGATGAGGAGCCGGTCTCTATTCTGGACGGACGCGGGTTCGCCTATCACGTGGTAACTTATGCCGGTAATGCAGGCAGCGCAAGTCTGGACGGGTTCGTCATTACAGGAGGAAATGCAAATGACGGATCGAATGCTTCCGTCAACGGACTTAATATTCCGCGAAATGTCGGAGGCGGGATCGTCGCCTTTAATGCTACACCATCATTGAGCAATCTTTTAGTCACGGGTAACGCTGGGCTCGATGGCGCTGGCATTTATGCTTCTGGGTCCGACTTTATCTTAACCAACTCCATTGTCAATGCCAATCCCGTGGCCGGCAAGGGCGCGGTTTACCTCTTTAAATTCCTCTGCTGTATTTACCAATAATACGATTGCAGCAAGCACCGGACAGACGGGTGCCGGAGTCGTGTTTGCAGGCGCGGCTCCGAAAATCCGTAACACAATTATCAGTGCTAATCTCGGCGATCCAGGCATTGCAGTAGAAGTGCTTGACGGAGCAGTGCCTTCTTTTGCCAACAGCATTGTTCCCGGAAGTGGCGGGAGCGGATCCTGGAATGGTGCCTTTGGAACAAATCTGGGTGGTAATCTCGACGTGAATCCTTCTTTTTTTGACGAAACCAATGGTTTTTTTGGATTGAATCCGGGCAGCCCTGCCATTAACAAAGGCAACAATGTGTTTTTGCAACCCGCTCAGACACCTGATTTGTCGGGCATCACAACCGATCTTCGCGGAACCCCGCGGATCACAAAAAATACCGTAGATATTGGCGCGCTGGAAAGTGTTTTCGAAATTTTATCAACTTCACTCACACCGAATGACGACGGAATATTATTTGTCAAAAAAGGCGGCACCGGCACAAAAAACGGGAACGACTGGAACAATGCCGCGGCAGAAGTAGCGGACGCACTTTTTGCCGCACGGCTCATTAATGTAAAACAGATCTGGGTTGCAGGTGGCACATATTATCCACTTTACCGTCCTGATGACTTCTCAAATGCTGATCCGAACAGTCGGTTTAATGCATTCGTACTGGCCGGTGCCACTGAGTTGTACGGTGGTTTTAAAGGAAACGAGTCTTCGCTAGCAGAACGTGATCTCCGGCTTAAAGAAAATGCAAGTATTTTGAGTGGCGACTTTAATCAGGATGATAATATTGATTTTACCGACCTGTACAACAATGGGGCCTCGGGTGAATTCAGTGAAAACGCCTACCATGTTGTTTACGGAATGCACCTGAATTCGGATCATGTATTGGATGGTTTTACGATTGAAGGAGCGAATAACGCATCTTCAACGAATGATGAAAATCTTTTTATTCTTGAAACAGCCACCCGCAATGATTTTGGCTCGGGCATTACCGTTTATAATACGCTCAAAACAGCCGTCTTTAAAAATCTGGTCATCAGGAATAATCTGGGAAATCTGGGCGGAGGATTCGCTGGATTCGGCGGCAGTTCCTGGATCATCAATTCTTCCATCTACCACAATTATGATAAGGGATATGGCAGTGGCATATTGTACACAAACAGCTCGCCTGGACTTGCGATCCTGAATACGACGGTGGCGCGAAACGTGTCTGAACCGGGGCAGTTCGGCTTTGCTGTCACGATTTTCGATGGCGAACCTACGGCGGTCCTCAACAGCATTATCGCAGAAAATGCCTTACGGGATAACCCGGGTCAGTCTCAGGTCAGCTTTTTTAGTAATAGCGCTGCTGATTTTGCCAACAGTATCGTAGAAGGAAGCGGAGGAAGTGCAAACTGGCAGTTCGAGAACTTCGGAGATTTTGGAGGCAACCTGGATACGGATCCGCAATTTGCTGACATGAATGAGCGTGACTTTTCACTGGATGTATGCAGCAGGGCAATCGATGCGGGGGATATCAGCAAGTATCCTCAACAAGTTCTTCCAATAACAGATTTGGCTGGTAATAACAGGATATTCAATGATAAGGTGGACATCGGCGCCTTTGAATTTCAAGGTGTAAGGCCACAAAATGCCATTGCCTTGGCTGGAAATGGCACAACCAGTTTTTTCTCATTCGCTGATGACGGCTATCGGCCAGCGCATACTTTCACCACAGCAGGTAATGTTTGCGATGCAGATATGCTGACATTGATACCGGGCAATATCAGTGGCAACGTTACGGCTGCCGTTTGGGTGGATGCGCAGGTCAACTCCTATGCCGGCGCCGTATATCTTCAACGACACTTTGATGTAAGTCCTATCGAAAATCCTGAGTATTCATCGGGACGCGTGATTGTTTATTTCACCCAGGCAGAATTTGATGCGCTGAATGCAAAACTGACTGAACCGAATTTTCTACCGACAGGAAATGCAGAAGGGGAAGACGAGAGAAAGGCTAATCTCAGGATTTATCAGTTTCACGGATCGAGCTCCGACGGCACCGGAAGCCCCGCATCATATACAGAATCGCGGACGGTCATTGATCCTGATGATAATGATATCGTTTGGAATGCTGTGCTAAGCCGTTGGGAAGTAGCCTTCGACGTAGAAGGATTTAGCGGGTTTTTTGGAGGAACAGTTGCCCAGAATCCATTGCCAGTGCGGTTGATCAGTTTTGAAGGAAGGCAGACGGATGATCAAAAAGTAAAGCTCGACTGGAAGGTTGCCGAGCAGGAAAACATTAATGTATACGAGATCGAGTACAGTGAAAATGGAAGAACTTTTAGCAAAATCGGCCAAGTAACCGCGAATGCTCTTGCGAACACGGAGTACAGCTACACCGATTCACTCACACATTCAGGCGACCGTGCTTATTACCGCCTGAAAATCCTGGAATTTGATGGCAAAACAGGATATAGCAAATTGATATCCCTGAAACTGCTGAATGATGGCGGAATAATCGCTTATCCGATTCCTGCCAGGAACGAACTCTGGATCGATTGGAAAAAGAGCAATGCGGAATCTGTTGACTTGGTCGATTTAAAAGGCAGAACCTTGAAGACAGTAAAGAAAGCTTCCGGAATCCAGAAAATTGATATATCCGGATTGTCTGACGGTGTTTATTTATTGAAGGCGGATGGGAATAATGCGCTGAAAGTGGTGAAGGAATAATTCATATCGCTGAATCTTGCAAGAGCTGTCCTGCGTTGATTGGCAATGTTATTATAAAATTCGTTGATTGATAGGGAAATGCTATTGATTAATCCAGGCCTTTCGCAAGGAAAGTTGAGTTTTTGAAGGATTAGCAATAATGGTAATTGCTTTAGAAGCCGGATCATAAGCAAGTCCGGCCTTCTGCAAACTTTCTTTAAGAGGAATCGGCTTTCCTTGCTCAACGTAATCTTTAAAAAACTGACGGATCTCGGGAAATGTCATTGCTGTAATTTCATCAAACAATTGATCGTCTTTGAAAGCCTTCTCCGGACCAAACTTTTTCATAAGCATTTGCATTAAATCCTGCGTGCCTGTTTTCCCTTGGGAAAGTTCTCTGAGTCGTATATCAAGGCATAAACCAATCAAAGCGCCCTTTTGGTAAAAATTCATATATTGATCCTGCCGCTCGATCGCTTTGGAGCTCATCTCAGTCATGGAAAGATGATTATCGAAATGTTCCATTCCCTTGATTTTTCCCTCAATTACTTTGGTAAAATCCGGCAGGCTCATCATGTGTTGCTTGACAGGCATATGCATGGTAGCATATTCGGTCATTCCCTCATAGAGCCACAAATGTTTTGATAGCACAGGATCAAGGAAATCGAATTTCAGTATTTCCTCGGAGTGGATGTTGAGTGGGGTTAAAATGTGAAAGAATTCGTGTGAAGCGACGCCCATTAGTGCCTCAGGAAGTTGATCCAGTGTTTGTGAAGCGTATAAACAGACCGTCGAATTGCTGTGTTCCATACCGTCACCCATTATTCCTCTCGGCATTTCTTCGTGATAAATGAGAAATGCATAGTCCTTTACAGGTAACGTTCCACCAAGATATGCCTGCTGATTTGTCAGAATCGTTTCCAGCTTATTGGCCAGGATCTTTGAAAATGACTTTTGCTTATCCGAATAAAAAGAAACCAGGACATTGGTGTTACCGACTTTTAGCCAGGTGGTATCCGGCACACAATAAAACACCGGGGAGTCGACGAGACTTCGGTAATCTTTTGCTGAGGTTACATCGGTTGTGTCATTTTCAGGAATGTATTTCAGCGCGGAAGAAGGATAGAATTTTGTGTTTTTCTTAACTGTGATATCATAGCCAACACTTTTAATTTCATCAAAATATCCGACAAGCGAATTATAATTGATAATAAATAAACTATCCTTTTTAAATGTGCTGCCCGGAGATTTTGCTCCTCCGATATTTTGCAAAAGGTGCTCCCAACCATCGGATACGAGATAGCTTATTTTAGCAGCGTTTTTCAGGTCCGCAACCATCCACGTGTTCACATCCAGCTTTTTGACCTCAATTGATTCTCCCTTCGCATTAACTGCCTTAAATTCCGATACATACTGACCGAAATCCATGGCATCATAATAGCCGGGAACCATCCTGGGAATTATGTATTTTCCTTCATTTAGGTTGTTCTTAGGAGGCGTAAATGATACAAGAACTTTATCATCATTAATATTCAGCAAGTCGATTTTATACTGATAATTTTCAGTGGGTGCCTGTGCTGCCAGTTTCGTAGACAATGCAAGTAGCACAATTAATCGTTTGAGGGTTTTCATGTATTTGAATCTAAAATCTTGCTTGTCAATTTATCCGACTACAACGGTCAGCGCAGATTGCAGGTTCCTAATGTGGTCTGCAAGGTTACCTGGTCCATTGCATCATCGCTATTCAGTTCATTACTTCCGTACATCGCCGATGCGAAACTATCTATGCCTATTTCCATATTTGGTCTTCTGTTTTCACATCTAATGAGTGCAGATACACCTGTCGGTTTTTCATATCAGCCTGCTCAATTTTGATCACGCAAATTTCCACATCATGCATGACTAAAACGATGACATTTGCCTTAAAATATCGTAGACATTTGTCTATGAAATGCTTTGAACATTGGTTTTCGGAGTTGAAATGAGATCGCGATAAAGCGGCTAGCCTTATCAGCCGGGAACAATTGATTTGAAAAATGAGACCTAAGCGTTTATTAACTAGCCGTACCTGGTGGAACGGTATTTTATTCCTAGCCAGTGCCGGAGAAAGCAAACCATGCACCAACATCACATTCACCAATCCGGATTAACCACAGATTTATGAAGATTTTAATATATGCCGACTTGCAGCCTGAGTATCTGGAAGAATTAGTAAAGCAATTGCCAAAGGATGCGGAGTGTATTTTGGGACGCGATTTGTCGGAGACTGAACTGAAAAGCGCGTTTGAATCCTCAGAAATTGTGATCGGCAACCTGCCAGTAGAAATGCTTGAAAGCGTCCCTGCTTCTCTGAAATTCTGGCAGCTGGAACAGGTGGGTTTTGAAAATTACAAAGATGTGAAATTCAAAGGCACTGTGGCCAATGTTGGCGATATGTCAGCCGCGGCTTGCGCTGAAACGATCGTTGCAGGTGTTCTGGGCTTTTATCGCGGCGTGCATTTAATGGTCAGAAACCAGTTGGAACAACGCTGGGTAGGGGAGAAAGCAGAGCAGGAACTTTCAATATTAGGTGAGAAAAACGTAATCATACTCGGTTCAGGTGCAATAGGCGAGCACGTGGAAAAGATATTGACAGCCTTTGGTTGCAGCGTAAAAATGACCGCCAAAAGCGATCCGCAGGCAGACATTCATTCCTTTGAAGACCTTTTGAAGCAGCTGCCGGAAACGGATCTGGTTGTCAACACCTTGCCTGGAAATCTGGATAAATATGTTTCTGCTGAATTCTTTGATGCGATGAAAAAGGGTTCGCTTTACGCCAATGTCGGGCGCGGGAACACAACTGACGAAACTGCACTGATCCAGGCGTTGGAAAGCGGTAAACTCGCGGGCGCAGTGTTGGATGTAACTGAAAAGGAGCCACTGCCGAAAAACAGGAGATTGTGGAAAATGGAAAATGTGATCCTGACCCAGCACACGGGTGCAGCCCATAAAGAGCGCGATCGGGATAAGGTGAAAAAGTTTACCGAAAACGTGAAGCAGTTTCTGAAAGGAGCTAAGTTAAAAGACGAAGTAAAACTCTCGGAAGGATATTAAGAACAAATTTCTAAGATAGCCCTCACTTCCCAATCATGCCTAATGTGGCCATTAACTCCCTGGCGGCTACGGGTCCCGCTCTGTTAGCGCCAATGGTGGAAGCCGATGGGCCGTATCCAGGCAAATGGATACGTGGCTCTTTGGCAACCATTGTTGCAAACCGGCCCGCCATCATAATGCCGCCACTTTCCTCTCTGGGTAAAACCGCGTCCAAATGCTGTAATGCTCCTCTGAAACCAGTGTTCCATAGAATAACGTTGGCTTCTACTTCCTTGCCATCTTCCCATTCAACCCCATGCTTTGTGATTTTGCTAAACATGGGGAAACGTTCTAATACGCCTCGCTTTTTCATTTCAATGATTTCGGGTGACAATGGCAGACCGGTAACAGAAACCACAGACAAAGGCAGCAACCCTTTCCTGACTCTTTCTTCCACCATAGCCACAGCATTATGACCAGCTACGTCGTCAAAAGGCCCTTCTCTAAATACTGGCGGCCGGCGGGTAACCCATGTGGTCGTGGTCACTTTTGAAATCTGATCAAGCAATTGAATGGCGGATATTCCACCTCCAACCACTACAACATGCTTGCCTTTGAAGTAATCAGAAGTTTTAAAATCCCGTGTATGCAGTTGTTCACCTAGAAAAAGATCAGCTCCCGGATACTCGGGAATGTAGGGGTTTTCCCAGGTTCCGGTGGCATTAATGATACCCAGTCCAGAAAATAAAGTTTCGGAAGACTCTATGTAAAACCGCTCATTGTGGAGATAAACAGTATCCACTTTCAACGGGCGATAAACTTTGATGTCAAATTTTTGTTCGTAAAGCGTATAGTAGTGAGGCACCGCTATGCTGGCTTGAACAGTCCCGCTATCCGTATCAAGCGTTTCCTGAAAAGACATTCCGGGAAGGTCATGAATTCGGTTTACAGTGCTTAGTGTGAGAGAAGGCCAGCGGAATTGCCAGGCACCACCTGCCGAAGGCGCGGCATCGAGCACAATGAAATCAGGACCAATAGATAAGCCCATCTTCTTTAATTGGTAAGCTGCCGAGAGACCGGCCTGACCGGCTCCTATGATTACAATCTTTGTCTTATAACGGACTTTATCTGCCATTTATAGTTCTTTAAACATCGTTGCAAGCCTGTTGTTACATCATGTTTGAGTACACCAACCACAGACCTGGATACGCCTGAGCACTGCTAAACAAAACAATTTTTTTGTATGCCAAAGCTCATTGGTCAATATTCTTTTAACGCTTTCGGCAAGCCAGGTACTTTGATCAAAAAACCTTTCTAATAGTCTCCGGTACAAATGGCCAGTCCATTTTCAAACACTTTCCAGTGGTATGATTCTTATAATCTCTATCCCGAGATATTAAATCAAGGATCAACTAATAGCGTAAAGATGTGGTGGATTTGGGCGATATTCGCCGCTGTTTCGGCAGCACTAGTAACCGTATTAACAAAAGCAGGGCTTAAAAATGTCGACTCAAGTCTGGCTTTCGCACTTCAATCCATTCTTATTGTGTCCATTACATGGTCCGTCGTTGCGTGGCAGGGGACATTTGCGGGTGTGAAAGAAATTGAAACCAAAGCATGGATATTTTTGGGACTTGCCGGTGTAGCGACCACACTTTCGACCTTATTTTCCTTTAAAGCATTATCTATGGGCCAGGCGTCTTCCGTTACGACAATCGAGCGGTCATCATTGGTTATTGCGGTGCTGCTGTCGGTTTTGTTTTTGAAAGAAAAGCTTACCTGGCAATTGATTGCAGGCTCTATTTTAATTCTTGGAGGAGCCGTTTTGATCGCCATTTCTGGCCCTAGTAAGTAGTTAACCCGAGCTAAAAAATCTAAAATTATTCGCCCGGCAGGATCAATTTGCGACCTTCATCGCTGGCATGAACGGTCACGAAAAGGTTTGCCTTGCAAACCCTTGCCGCCCATTACCAAGTCGATCTGTTGCTTGGAGGCAACGTATAATTTTGTGCCGATCGCATATTGCTTTTCCTTCTTTTCATTAGGCGCAAGGGAAAAGCCATTGGTCTCGTTACCAGACTCCCCGGGTGCGTAAGATATAAGCGTGATTTGCTGCGACGACGTTTTTCCATTTACGAAATAGAGGGTTATTAATTTTGAACGTTGTGCAATTGGAGATGCTGTTTTGGTCACTGCTGGTGTTTGGCGATCATTGACGTTTTCTATTTCAGCAAATGCCTGGGTTGCGGTCTGTATTTTCTGCGTATTTAACCGAATGGTGGCATTGGCGTCAGCAACTATATTAGCACTTTTAACCGCGAATTTTTCCGCATTAATGTTGCCGTTTGCGCGGCTGATCAGGCTGAATGTGCCAGAAGTGCCCTGCAATGTAATGTTGCCATTCGCGTCATTGATCAAATCGAAAGCCGGGCCTTTCAGTCCATTCACAGTTACATTGCCGTTGGATCCATTACGCAGACTTTTAAGGTTTCTGGTTGAAATCCTGACATGAATAGCAGCTTTGCTGATCCAAAAATCCTTTTTGTCCGGATCAATCAACTGTAATTTCAGGACGCTATTTTCACTTTTAACGCTAAGTCTTGGAAGCAGATTTTCATCGATAGCGATTTCCAGGGACGGCATTTTATCAGCTATTTCTATCGCCACATTTGCCGGAAACTGTTCTATGTCAATTCCTTCAAAGGGACGAACAGAAAAGGTTTTTGTAACTATTTTGCCATTGCCCCGAAGTTCCCGAATGTGGCTTTGCGATTGTGCGGATGTCAGATTAAAAAGGCAAAGCGCCAGCGCGCACTGAGCAACTTTGTATATATGTGTCCGCATTGTATCCGCCAGTATATCTTTTAATTGAATATCTCATAATTTTACAACAATTACAAATGGTCAAAAATTAAAGCACAGCTTATCACCTTACCACTCAATGAAAAAACTTTACACTTATCTGCCCCTGCTATTGGTTTCTCTGTTGCCCTCATCCTGCACTGTCGTTGACCATGTTATACCGGATCCGGAACCGACTGTTTATGTCGCTGGTTATGAAATTTCAAATGTTGGATACGAAGCAAAATACTGGAAAAATGGTATCGCGGTGAATCTGATGAATTCGGCAATAGCCGTAGAGCCTACCTCTATCGCTGTGTCCGGGAACGATGTGCATGTGGTTGGCTTTGAGGCTAATCAGCAAAATCTTTCGATAGGAAGATATTGGAAAAATGGAACATTAGCGCAGTTGGGAGGCGATTTCGTGCCATCCGTTTTACATGAAGTTGTTACGTCCGGAAATGACGTCTACATTGCTGGCATCGGCATTATGCCCACCGATTCAAGCCATTATAATGCAACGTATTGGAAAAACGGAACAGCCGTCAAGCTTAACGATGCGATAAACGGTTGGGCAGAAGCAATTGCCGTTTCCGGTAACGATGTTTACGTAGGTGGCAACGCTTTTAACGGAACACATACTGTCGCCCGATACTGGAAAAACGGAACACCGGTCGACTTAGCCGATGGTTCTAAAAACACACGGGTTAGCGGCATTGCAATTGCTGGCAACGACGTGCATGTTGTTGGTTATGAGCAAGATTCTATCAAAACCGTTGCCAAATACTGGAAGAACGGCGTGGAAGTCCTTTTAACAGATGGCGCAAACATTTCATTTGCACTCGATGTAAAGGTTTCAGGTGCTGACGTTTACATTGCAGGCAGTGAATTTAACGGCGGAATAAGCATTGCAAAATATTGGAAAAACGGTTCACCCATGATACTCGGCGACGGGTTGAATGCTACTGCTATCTCGATCCTGGATAAAGATGTGTATGTAGGCGGGGTTGGCTCCAATGGCGTAGCCAAATACTGGAAAAACGGCATCTCTAAAAACTTGTCCGATGGGACGAAAAATGCCTCGGTAACCTCGATTTTTGTAGTAAAACCTTAGTTTTTAATTTTCTTTAAAAGGCCACGAGCGATCAATGATAGATCGCTCGTGGCCTTTTTTATCATCTGCATGTTACGCTTTCCCTTCCTTCCATATCTCCTTAGGCGCGTAGCCGAATTCCTTTTTGAATGCATATGAGAAGTGGGACAAATTCTCAAATCCCACTTCCCAGAATACATCGACTGGTTTTTGTTTACTTTCCAAAAGCAGATGATGGGCTAATTTAAGGCGTGTCTTCGTGAGCCAGCGCTGTGGCGTAGCGCCGTAAATCTTGTTAAAATCACGTTTAAATGTCGTCAGGCTTCTTCCGGTGAGATAACTGAACTTGTCCAGCGGCATGTTGAACATATAGTTTTGTTCCATGTATTCCGCCAGATCAATTTTGCCAGGTTCTGTAAAATCAGCTAAAAATGAATCAACACTTTTATCAACAGTTCTCAGAATCGTAAGCGCCTCTTCGATCTTGATCGCTAAAAGCTTTTCAGGTAACTCGTCCTGTAAATTGAAATAAGGCAAGAGAGATGCAAAATAGCTTTCTATAAGCGGATGCTTGTCGAATGATTTGACTGCTGATGCGCGCTCTGCGGACTTGACAGGAGGATTAGCAGCATAATATTGCTTTAAGCGGTCGCCTTTGAACATGATCAAAACGCATTTGTAAGCCTGGTTATCCTTCGGATATTGAACCACGGTCGATAACTGGCGACGCGGGAAAAGGATCGTGTCGCCAGCGCCAAAAAGCCTGATCGTGTTTGATTGAATGATTTTCAGCTGGCCGGAAAGTATTCTGACGAAGCAATGGTCGTCAAGCATGACTTCGTTTCGCAAGTATCGCTCCGAAAGGCAAGACAATATCACCTCCGCAGAAGTGTTCCGCAATTTCTTTTCCATTGATTTAATTTAAAAAATGGGAAGAATGACCTCGGCATTTTCCCGGTGTTAACTTTTGACTTTTGTTAAATGAGCCATTTGAAAGGCTTCATACAGTTTTTCATTAGCCATTGCCAGCTGCTGATTCAATGGTGCAATAAGGTCACCCATAAACATCCGATCCACTTCCGTGCGCATCGGACGCGTTCCATGCGGCAGATTTATAAGCTCCATGACTGCTTTCGAGACAAGATTTGGTTTCTGATCAGGATTTTCGGCAAACACATTTTCTACTGATGCCAATAATGCAGCGGGCAAATCCTTGATCGGCCCGTAATCCAGCGAGCGCTCATTGTCACTTGGTTGCAGCAGTGAGCCAATAAAATGTGTGGGAAATGCGCCCGGCTCAACAATGCAGCTTTCAATTCCCAGATTGGAAACTTCCAGCCGGTAACTTTCAGCTAATGCTTCTGCTGCCCACTTGGATGGACTGTATGGACCTTGAAAAGGAACCGAAACTCTCGCATTAAGGCTGGAAATGAGCATCAAGAGTCCATGCTGCTGTTTTTTCATAAAAGGGAGAACCGCACGTGTCATGCGCTGCACACCAAACACGTTGACATCAAACACTTTTTTCCAGTCATCGGCGGTAAACCCTTCCTGAATTCCTCCCGCTCCTAATCCCGCATTGTTGATCAATATATCGATGCTTCCCATTTGTGCCGCAGCCTCATTTACACCCCTTATGACGCTTTCATCATTGGCAACATCTATTTCGACAACAAATACACCCTTCTTTTTCAAGTCCTCGGTCGCCTGTCTGTTTCTGCCCTGCGCATCTCGTAATGCACCTGTGACCGTATAACCGGCTGCCAATAAATCCTCAATAATAACACTTCCAAAACCGCCGGCCGCTCCGGTTATTAATACATTCTGTAACTTGTTCATTTCCTTATTGTTTAAAGATCATGACAAAGTTAGCGAGCTCGTAACTGGCGGACTTTGCCCAGAAGTCCGAAATTGCTTTGTTCAAACGGCCACTTCATGGTCTATACTTTACTAACACAAATTTAATCAAAAAAAGCTTGTAGGTATTTAGGTAATTTCCTAAATTCGTCCCTATGATACTATTGGAAGTCATTAAGTCATTGTCGAATCAGACCCGGTTAAACATTCTTGAATGGTTAAAAGATCCTTTTGCGCACTTTCCAGCCGAGGAGCTGGCCGATTATACGCCCGAGTTAGGCGTGTGTGTTTCTGACATTGCCAAAAAAGCAGGAATGTCTGTCCCGACCGTTTCGGTTTATTTAAAGACCATGTCGGCCGCCAACATTCTGACTGCCACAAGAAAGGATCAGTGGACCTATTATAAAAGGAATGAGGAATCAATCCAGGAACTAGCCAGGCATATAAAGGATAATTTATAAATTTTTTTGATCGAACAATTAGAAGTTTACCTAATTAGCTAAAAACAAAATGAAAGCAGCAATCTTAAATCAGTTCGGCCCTGTTGATAATTTTGAAATCGCAGACGTGCCAACGCCAACGCCAGGCTTCGGGGAAGTTTTGGTAAAAGTCTTTGCAACATCCGTTAACCCTTTGGATTATCAGGTCCGTCGCGGGGATTACAGCGGCGAACTCACATTGCCCGTCATTACAGGTCACGATGTCTCCGGTGAAATCGTGGAAATCGGGCAGGGCGTCGAAAATTTCAAGGTCGGCGACGAGGTTTATTACACGCCTGAGATCTTCAAGGGGCAGGGGAGTTATGCCGAGTATCATACCGCCCATGAGTCCATCATTGCTTTAAAACCAAAAAACCTCAGCCATCTCGAAGCGGCAACGCTTCCATTGGCAGCCGGAACAGCCTGGGAAATGCTGGTTACCAGGGCGCAGTTGAAGGTGAATCAGACTATCCTGATCCATGGCGGTGCGGGTGGCGTGGGCATGCTGACCATTCAGATTGCCAAGGCAATGGGGGCGGTCGTTTTCACCACAGCCAGGAAAGTGCATCACCAGACGCTGCTTGATTTGGGAGCAGATCATGTGATCGATTATGCAAATGAAAACTACATTGAAGTTATTCAGCAACTTACAGATGGTAAAGGCGTTGATGTCGTTATCGACACCATCGGAGGCAATGCGCTTTCGGACAGCGGGCTGATCCTTAGTCAATTGGGACAAGTTGTTACCATTGTAGACATTGAAAAACCGCAAAACCTGATCCATGCGTGGGGGAAAATGCGACTTACCATTTTGTATTTACCCGGCAAAACAGAAATAAACTGGACGAGATAACAAAACTGGTCGAAACCAAAAAGTTGAAGCCCGTTCTTAACAAGGTTTTTTCGTTGTCGGAGATGAGTAAAGCGCATGCTTTGCTGGAAAATAAGATTGGCGATAAAGACTTCTATGGCAAGATCGGAATCGAGGTCCACCAGTCAAATTAGGTCTGGCCGGATGGGAAAACCCAGTGTAGGCATGCATAAAAGGCCTGTTGGAATAATAAACTTTCCTGCGTTTTCTTGCCCGGTTACTTTTGCGCCAACATCAAGGAACGAGGAAATTCCAAGAAATTAGCCATGAAAAATTCCATTCACTTTTTATTGCTTGCCCTTTTGTTTGCGGCCTGCAACCAATCACAAAAAACGGCCCCTAATATGGAAATCGTCAGAGAACCATACCCGAATACCGAGGAAGTTGATCAAATAGATACATACTTTGGCACAGTCGTCGAAGATCCTTATCGCTGGCTGGAAGATGACCGCTCGGAAAAAAGAAAGGCGTGGATTACAGCGCAAAACAATGTTACATCCGCCTATCTGGATCAAATTCCATATCGCGATGCCATGAAACAGCGGCTCAAAAGCATATGGAATTATGAAAAACTTTCTGCTCCATTTAAGGAAGGCGATTACACTTATTTTTTGAAAATCGATGGCCTGCAAAATCACTGGGTTATTAATAGAAAAAAAGGTGATTCTGGTAAAGACGAGGTTTTTCTTGATCCAAATACATTCTCAAAAGACGGTTCCACCTCCCTTACGGATTTCAGTTTCAGCCAGGACGGTTCTTTAATGGCCTATCAGCTTTCTGAAAACGGCTCCGACTGGACCAAAATCGTTGTCATTAAAACGGCTGATAAATCTCAGGTGGGGGACACATTGATGAATGTAAAGTTTGCCACTATTGCGTGGAAGGGCAACGAAGGGATTTTTTACAGTGCATATAAAAGAGAAAATGGAAACGCCAACTTTTCAGAAAAGACCGATCAGCATCAGCTTTATTTTCACAAGATTAATACGTCGCAAACGAATGATGAACTGATCCTGGGTGGTGCGGACTATCGCAGAAGATATATTTTGAGCAGCGTGAGTAAGGATGGCCATTATCTGATTGTGACAGCAACCAATTCAAGTTCTGGTAACGAGCTGCTCGTGAAGGATTTATCCCAACCTTCCTCCAAGTTTATAACCGTTGTCGGGAATTTGTCCAACAATCACGAGATCCTTGATATCAGAGAAAATAAAATCTATATCCGGACTGATCTGGACGCGCCTAATGGAAAGCTCGTGGCCTCAGACATTGCCAATCCGTCGACGCAAAACTGGCGTGACATTATTCCTGAAACGCAGGAAGTGTTGCAGGTGACAACGGCAGGCGGGAAGATATTTGCCAACTATCTTAAAGATGCTCTTTCGTCCGTGAAGCAGTTTGACTTTAATGGTAAGCTGGAACATCAATTCAAATTACCGGATATTGGCTCCGTGACCGCAGTTGGGATCAGGAGCAAGCCGGACGATAAACAGCTTTATTATTACTTTACCTCTTACATTCATCCGGGAACGATATACAAATACGATATTGCTTCGGGCCGATCAGAACTTTACAAAAAATCCAATGTGAAGTTTGAGCCCAAAGACTATGTCTCCAAACAGGTTTTTTATAAATCCAAAGACGGAACACGCGTCCCTTTGATCATTACGCATAAAAAAGGCATTAAACCCGACGGCTCTAATCCTACACTTTTACATGGATACGGTGGGTTCGGCATCAATGTCACGCCAACATTTGACATTCGAAACCTGCTGTTACTCGAACAGGGTGGCATTCTTGCCGTCGCAAACCTGCGCGGTGGAGGAGAATATGGCGTGAAATGGCACCTGGCAGCAACAAAACTGCAAAAGCAGAATACTTTCGACGATTTTATCGCTGCTGCGGAGTATTTAATAGCGTCGAATTACACTTCATCAGAGAAACTGGCGATTGCCGGAGAGTCGAATGGCGGACTGCTGATCGGTGCTTGCATGACCCAGCGCCCGGATCTTTTTAAAGTCGCTTTCCCGGGTGTAGCTGTGCTGGACATGCTCAGGTTCAATAAGTTTACCGGCGGCGAGGGCTGGACCTTTGATTTCGGTTCCCCCGAGGATAGTGCGGAGATGTTCCGATATCTCTATAAATATTCTCCCTACCATTCGATTAAAGCGGGCACTGCATATCCTGCCACGCTCATCACGACCGCCGATCACGATGACCGCGTCGTTCCTGCACATTCCTTCAAGTTTGCTGCCAGGCTTCAAAAATCTCAAAAAGGCGATCATCCAGTGCTGCTTAGAGTCGACACCAAAGCCGGCCACGGCGCTGGGACTTCGACGGCTATGGCCATTGATCAGCAGGCCGATAAATGGGCTTTCATGTTCCACAACATGGGCTTGTCGTATAAGCAGGACTCAAGAACACAGGAGTAAGTGACTTAGGATTTGTAGTTTTACTTATGGATAGAAACGAAAACACCATTCACTCATTTTTAATGATAGGCCAGTCCAATATGGCAGGCCGGGGTTATATAGAAGATGTGAAACCCATTTACGACGAGCATATCAAAACGCTCGTGAACGGGCGATGGCAAACCATGACCGAGCCCATCAATCATGACCGGCCCACGTCGGGAGTTGGCCCTGCTGCTTCTTTCGCAGGAGCGTGGCGCTTAAAAAATGAAAATTTACAGATAGGGCTCATTCCCTGCGCAGATGGTGGCACGAGTCTGGACGACTGGGAAGTAGGAGGGCCGCTATTTGACAATGCCGTATTTCAGGCTAAACTGGCGCAACGGACCAGTTTGTTCAGCGGCTTTTTATGGCATCAGGGCGAGAATGATAGCTTTGGCGGCCGGTCCGGTCACTATTTTGATAAACTGGATAATCTGGTGACCGCATTCCGTAAGGAGTTGCAGGCACCAGATGTTCCGTTCATTGCAGGGGGCTTGGGTGATTTCCTGAGCAGCGGCAGATATGGAAAGTATTTCACCGAATACGATTCCATTAACCAGGCGCTCCTTCAATATGCAGACACCAAGGATAATAGTTACTTTGTCTCCGCATCTGACCTGACAGCCAATGCGGACGGCCTCCACTTTGACGCCGTCTCACAGCGGAAGCTCGGTGTCAGATATTTTGAAGCCTTTCATTCCAGGAAAAATGTACCCGGTCCGCTTAATGATGAAAACGAGCTTATCAACCGTATTCAAGACAAACCTTTGACCCGGAATGAGCAGGCTGCATTACTGGAAATCAGTTTTGCCCGTGGTGAAATCACGCTGACAGACTTTGAAAACCAGTTATCCGCATTGCATTAAACACGATCGTAAATCCGCCTTATGGTTTTGCCGTCGCGGCCGCAATGATCACGTCGGCAACAGCAGCGGGCTGTGAGATGAATAGCGCGTGGCTGCCTTTAACTTCGGTGATCTTGGTTTTGGATCGGTTGTACATATTCCGCTGAATTTCGGGACGGATACTTTTATCCTCGGTGGCAACGATGCCATAGGCGGGTTTGGTTTTCCAGGCAGCCTGCGTGAGCGGTGTGGCAAAGCTTTCGGCTAAAATAGGGCCCTGGGATGCGAACATGAATGCTGCTTCTTCCTTGGGAACATCGGCACAAAAACCGGCATGGAATTTAGCTTTGTCATAGTAAACAAAGCCTTTATCGTCCGGAGCGAGTATCCCGTATTCCGGCAGATTTGGCATGGAGGTTGCCCATTTCAATGTTGTTTCGCCAGCGTCCGGCTGATAGGCTGCTACGTAAACCAGCGCAGCGACATTCTTATGCATGCCTGCCTGAGAAATCACGACGCCTCCCCAGGAGTGGCCAACCAGGATCGCAGGTCCGTCCTGTTTATCCAGGATTCGGTTGGTCGCATCGACGTCATCCTGCAATGAAGTCAGCGGGTTTTGTACAACCGTTACATTATAGCCCTTTTCGGACAGTATGTTAAACACATTTTTCCAGCCCGAGCCATCGGCAAATGCGCCATGGACGATGACCACATTTTTCACCGGTTTAACCTGCGAAAACGATGGCAAACTGCATAATAGCAGCACAAAAACGAGCGCAGTGCATAATGTCGCGATTGCGCGAAAGCAATTGAAGGGTGTTTTCATTGTTGTAGGTTTGATTGTGAGTTCTTTATCAAATAGGCGGCTGTCAAAACAGCGCACCGAAATAGGGTTGTAATTTCTCCGGAATCTGCTCTTCGCCGAGCATATCGATCAGGTCAATTTCAATGTTGCGGACAATGGTGGCAATGGGAATGTTGTTTAAAAGACCTTCAAAAGGATTTTCACTAATATCGCCCACGTATTCCATAAACATGAAAACCCAGGAAACGATCATATTAAACGGGATCAGCAAGAACATATAGCGCTCGCCGAGTTCGACAAATTGCGGAAGCAGACCGAAGGGGAGGAGTGTCATGAAAACAAAAATGAAAAGGTTCGAGGTGGTCGCATACTGGCGCGGAAACGGCGTATTTTTGATGCGCTCGCTCTTTCCCTGTTCGTCGTACAAGTTGGAAATGATGGTCTGCAAAGCCACGTGCTGATACGCATCCACAGTGCCCGCATGCCGTAACCTGGCCAAATGATGCGATTGCTTGTCGAGGATCTGCGTGGCAAGATTCGTTTTGTTTTCGAGTTCGGCGTGCTCATCGCTAGAAAGATATTTTTCGATTTCGAGCTCGCACGGAGTCTGTAATCCGTGCAAAATATTACGCTGGCGCTTGCTTGCAATGTCTTTATGCTCCCAACTTGTCCGCTGCGCCATGGCTCTTTTTAGTGCATAAAGCCACGCAATGTGCCTGTAAATCATGATCTTAACATTAATATTTACATTCATTTCAAGTGAGTCTTCGTCCATCGCAAAAGCTCTCAATGCCGCGGCAAATGACCTGCTATGGTTGGTAATGCTGCCCCAGACCTTGCGCGCTTCCCAGCTCCGGTCATAGGATTGATTGTTTTTGAAACCAACAAAAAAAGCAGTGGCCGTACCCACCAGCGAAACGGGTAACCAGGGAATCCCGACCCAGCTCCAACCTAAATACGAATACAAAAAAATAGCCATGGAACCCGTAAAGAGGGAAAACAGGACCATTCGCCAGGAATAATAGTAAATGATGAGGGGAGACAGGTAACGTTTTACGTACATATGTTAGATTCAGGATTAACGGTGAGTGAATGTGTCGGGTTCTGCATTAAAGCAATCGTCTTAAAAACAAACCGGTGTTGGTGGGCAGCAATCCGATGGGATTTTCCTGAACCAGATCGGTGGCCAAGCCGAATTGCCAGTCTTTATAGCTTAGCCCTAATCGCAGATATTGGTTAGCAAAGTTGTATTCAAGATTGTTTTTGTAATTAAAATTGTAAGAACCGATGAGTTGAGCGAACAGCTTCCAGCTGCCACTCTTATTCAATGGCGGACTGTAAGAGACGAGTGCAAAAATTTCACTGTTAGGCGGCTTGACAGGCTCAAACGAGCCAAAAATCATCAAGGAAAGATCTCCGATATTGCGACCATAAGCCACGGCAAGCTGAGGCATAAACCCGGCACCTGTAATGTAACCACCGCCTCCCAGACTTACCCCGTTAGCTACATCATAAAAGAATATCGACTGGCCGAGAAAGCTGCTTTTCAGCCGGTCCGAGTAGGGCGTTTCATATCTTAGATATCCGAAATAACCAAACCGGCTTGTTGAATCCGTATACTTGGTTAGGTACATCTGGTGCGCAAAGGCGCGGTTTCCTGCAAACACTTCTACCGGAATGTCGCGAATCTGAGCGGTCGCAGACGGTGGCATCCAGAGCGATGCGATACATATTAAGGCAGACCAAAGCCATCTCTTGGACGGCCGACAGGAAAATGTTTTATGAAGCATGTGGGCTGACCGCTATCTTACAACGGTAGCATCCAGCTCAATATTCAATGTGTCGTTTAGCGCAACGACTTGCAGCAGCGTAACAGCCTGTTTCATTTCGTGTTTTGCGACGAATGCCTGAAACAGGTCAAAACAATTGTTGATAAATTCTTCTGTGGAGGTCGAGTAAATTGTGAGCTTGACGATGTTACGGCATTCATAACCAGCTTCACTGATAACCGTTTCGAGGTTTTGTATCGCCAGTGCAAGCTGGGTGCGCATGTCCGCATCGCTCGACTTGCCATCAGGATGTACAGCGGCCTGTCCGGCGCAGTATAATGTTCCTTTTGGCTCGGTCACTTCTACGGCCTGCACGTAACTAAGGTCTGCCTGCCAGGTCCAGGGGCTAAATACTGTTTTTTGCATGACGTTTTTTCTTCAAAGTAACGCGCGCATCATTCTTTACAGAAATCTATTATCTGAACAGGCGTTTTGTACATGCAAAAAGACACATACTGATTCGCTTGCAAATGTTTGAATGCTGAATCAGGTTAGCTTACTTCTCCTGCTTCGGGATTGGTGATCACCTGCGTTCTGTGAAGCATTCCCCAGTCGATCATGGAATCAATCACGTTGGCGATGTCTTTGCCGGACTTTGTTAACCTGTACTCGATCAGCACAGGTGTCTGGCTGTACACTTTTCGCTCTACTATGCTGTTCATTTCAAGCTCCTTCAATTCTTTTGATAACATGCGCGGCGTTATCTTTTCGGTGCTGTCTAACAGGTCTTTAAACCGGCTTACACCACGCAGAAGCGCTGCGATAATGGGCAATTTCCATTTCCCGCTGACGACATTTAATGTATCTGTTAAAGCCAGAATGTAAGTCCGCGGACATTGCGGCCCTTTGTCGCTTCCAATGAAATCTTTAAAGTCACTCATATCAACTGTTTATGATGTTCAGTATACAAAAGTATACTGATATTTTATGATAACAAACTATACTTAATATAGTGGGAGCAGTAATTTTGTCTATCAAAAAACAAAAAACAACATGATACTAGTTACGGGTGCAACAGGGCAGTTTGGCGGCAATGCCATTGACCATTTGTTAAAAAAAGGAATTGAACCGTCCGGGATTTCGGCGTTGGTAAGAGACGCAGCAAAGGCGCAGGCGCTTCAAGAAAAGGGCATTGAAATAAGAATTGGTGATTATTCAGATTACGGTTCACTGGTCCAGGCTTTTAATGGCGTAGACAAGCTATTACTGGTGTCGAGCAATGACCGGCAGGCTTTTGAAAACAGGACAGTGCATCATTTGAATGTGATCAAAGCTGCAAAAGAGGCTGGCGTTAAGCACATTGTGTATACTTCTTTTGTAAGAAAACCGGGCTTTGAAAATTCTTCCATTGCTGCATTTCAAAATTCGCATGTCGAATCAGAGGCGTCTTTAATGCATAGCGGAATCGATTACACGATCCTGCAAAATGGCATGTATCTGGAAATGATTCCCGTCTTTGCGGGTGACAAGGTTGCAAGACAAAGGCACTATCGTTTTCCCGGCGCAGCATGGCAAAGCCAGTTACGTGCTTCGGGAGGAGTTAGCAGAAGCCGCGGCGCACATTCTGGCTTCGGATGGCCACCAAAACAAGCTTTACCAATTGACAAACACCGATTCGGTTTCTTTTTCCGACATAGCAGATGAACTATCCAGGGCCCTCGGAAAAGAAGTATCCTATCAATCCCCATCGGTCGAAGAATTTGAATCAATGCTGAAAAGCTTTGGTGTGCCGGATCCATATATCGGAATGTTTATCACCTGGGCCAGAGCGTTGTCAGAGCATACAATGGATACAAACGATTCTACTTTGGAGCGCTTTTTAGGCAGAAACCCAACCACTTTGAAGCAGTTTCTTGCGCAGGTTTACGCGAATGCAGATAGCGAAAATGTCTCCCAGGTTTAGCAGACATTAGTAAAAATCAACCCAAAAAGTAAGGAGCGTATATAGCAAACCGACTGATTACGGCTTGCTATATACGCTCAACTTTTAACTCCTAGTATTTAGAAAATAGCAAGCCCCAATGTCGCCTGGAAAAGGTTGCTTTTTTTACCAAACTGCGAAGCAGTCGTGGCATTTTTGAATTGCAGTTTCATAATGTCCGTGAAGTTCCCTTCGTAACGCACATCCAGACTCAACCTTCCCAAATCAAGACCAACGCCCGCCTGGTAACCGAATGCCAAGCGATTCTTGAATTCAGCTCCTGAGTTCTCGCCCGTTACATCATCAAACGAATCACTGATTTTATCATTCTTATTTAATCTGAGCGAAGCCATTGGACCCACATTGATGCGAACAAACTTGGCAATGCGCACCCCAAACAGGACGGGAACATCGAAGTTAGAAAAACGCACGTCTACTTTTCCGTCGTTGAGCACACCATCCTCATATACATTAAACTTGCCGCCTTTTTGAGACAACAAAATCTCCGGCTGTATATAAAGCGTTTTACCAAAACGGAAGAAAACACCACCGGCGAAACCAAGTGAACGGTTATCATTGTCCCTGAAATCGAATGCGTTACCGCCGGGAGAAAGGCTTAAATCGTTGCTGCCATTAATATTGGATAAATTCGCGCCTGCTTTGATACCGAATCGGAAAGCGGGGTCGTACTGGGCATTTGCTGCGTAGCTGATTGTGAGCATACACAGGGCAATCATCATGTTTTTCATGTGGATATTGGTTTGAAGTTAATTGTAATGGGTAAGATTTTTAAACAGCGGTGCGTGAAGGCTACTTTTTGACAAGCTCGTTCAAGTCTGCGTCAAACAAACTAGCAAAGTCGCGGCTGCCAATAATTTGGTCTTTTTTGTCTGCGTTTCTGGCCAGGATGTATCCCCACTCGGTCGCTGCCTTTCTTTGCGAAGGTGTTCCCGTGGTGGCTGTCGACAGTAAAATTGCAATCACCAGTGTTTAAAAGCACTTCTGCGACTTTTTGCAAATCATTCAACTGCATAGCGGCTCCTTTGTTATGCGCTAAAAAGTAGGCTGCGTAGGCATCGGCCATTAATTCGGCGCGTCGGGAGATTTTTGGAGTTAATTTCATACCTGGTTGTAAAATGCCCAAATCATATTGAATGTGGTGCCCAAACTCATGGGCCAGAATAGCCTGTGGAGCAATTTTTGCATAACCAATCTCATCCAAACCCCGCAAGAGGCCGTCGCCAATGACGATTTTAGCTGGAATTTGACCAATATCTGGAAAGGTTGTGTCCGGTACAGCAATTTGATTAAAAGTAAAAGCGGGATGTTCACCTTTAAGGAACTTTGGGTAGATTTTGAATAACGTGGCTAACGAGTCGGCATATTTATTAGCCTTTTCATTACTGTACCCATATATTTTTGTATACATTTTAACCACCTTATTACGGTCTTGCAACATAGAACCATGCGCTGCAACTGTCATGATGTTTTCCGCCTCGATATCCCAAAAGCTTTTCACATCCTTGAAGCTCTGATTAATCTGGTCGGTATATTCACCATTAACCCCATAATACTGGTTTTCAGGACTGTTTTCAAAGTACAATGTGTGCAAAATAGCCAAATCTGACATGCTTAGCTCCGGACTGGCTGTGATGAGCGTTGGCACTTCGCCCCAGCTTAAAAATTCATCATTAAGCCATTTACGCAGGGGAGGATCGGTACAAGGAGTTGGCACCACTTCTGCTAGATCCGGATTGACCGGGTGATCAACCACGTCGTTGCAACCTGCAAACAGCATTAGGGACATGGCAGTGACTACCATAAAAGAGCGAAGACTTTTCATGAGATTTGTTGTTGTTAAAGAGTAATTTATATTATCGGTTTTTGGACCCGAAAGGAGTGCGCTTGATGAGGTAATCCAATGTACTTACATAGGAATCGATCTGGCTGCCAAAAGAACTTCTGGATTTCGTGTAATATGTGCTGCCCTGGTCCGTATAAATATCGAGTGAAACCTTTGTCGCGTAATTGGTGGTCGTGATCGCGTTATTGCTCGTTATGGCCGTTCCGGACGCCTTTGTGTTTTTGGAGTTTTTGTCCTTGTCCTGTTTTTCTTTGTCTTTGTAAGTGGTCACATTACTGCCCGTGCTGGTTGCCCCTTTGTTGACCACGTCTACGGCGCCAAATACCAGATATTCCACGCCAAGCAGCAGAGCAAGTTCCTGAGGGTCAACTGATGCCGGGTCATTGACATCAATTTTGTTTTTGGCCAATAACCTGTTGGTAGTCATCGGATCCTGAATGAGCACGTTGGATGTATTCTGGCGTAAAGAGCTGGCGCAATTGGCTTGCATTCTTTTGCTCATCTGGCCTGATTCATAACCCGGATCATTGCTTAGAAATTGGAAAGGCATGACGGCAATTTTGTTCTTGCGATCTGCCGGGGCAGTTTCTTTTCTTTCTTCGTCCTGAGTGAGGACCTCGTCGGTTTTGCCTTGCGCAAAAGTATTGACACTACAAATTATTGACATCAGCGTTAAAGCTGATATTAGGCAACTACGTTTCATGATTTAAATTGGATGGTAAGGTAAAATTGGCTTTATCGGGAGTTGAATGCTTACTACAAAACATCCATGAAGCGATAAATGGTTATTCGTTTGAACTCGGTGGATTATTCGGAGGCATGGAAAGCAATTTCGCATTGATCATTTCAAAAAACTCTTTGCGATAAGCTTCTCCAATGGTAATGGGCTGGGCTTCGTCCACGATCCGGACCATATTGCCTTCGACTGCGGTTAGGTGGCTCAGTGAAATGATAAACGACTTGTGTATGCGCACAAAACCCATCGATGAAAGATGATCTGCGAGCTCTTTCAATTTTAAATAGGCGGTAATCTTGCGCTGATCATTCATATGGATTGTCGCATAATTTCCCTGCCCTTCAATGTAAGTAATCCTGCGGGAATCAATTTTTAAAAGCTTGCCTTTTTGTTCTGTTTTTACAAAAACATAATGATCCTGATCATTAACCGGACGAACATTATTTTGAATGGTCCATAAACGGTTAACGGCTTTCAAGAACCTTAAAAAAGGGATCGGTTTTAACAAATAATCCACTACTGCATGCTCAAATCCATCGAGGGCATATTCCTTGTAAGCGGTCGTCATAATCACATGGCAATCATTGCTGATCAGCTTCAATATTTCTATTCCGGTCAGGTTAGGCATCTGAACATCCAGGAACACAAGCCCGGGTTTGAGATCACCGATCATGGCCAAACCTTTTATCGGATTTGTCTCCGAACCTACCAATCTCAAAAAATGAACCTGGCTGATATGTTCTTTCAATAAATCGATGGCATGCTGCTCATCGTCAATGATAATGCAATCAATCATACCGGAAATATTATCTTCAATGATACATTAAAATGGGTTTCATCTTCATCTACAAAGAACGTTGACCGATTTCCGTAAGTTAAATTCAGCTGCTGCCCAATGTTATGAAGCCCGATCCCATTCGAAAGTTCTTTTAATCCCTTTCCCTTTTTGTTACTGATATCAAATGTTAATTCATCTACACATGTATTAATTCTGATCCGTAACGGATGAGCAGGATCATGCAGGTCACCGTGCTTGAAAGCATTCTCAACCAGTGTAATCAGAACCAGCGGGACAATGCTAGTAGACTGATCATCAATCTGTTCCTCGTAACGGATATTCAATTGATGGTTATGACGACGCTGGTTAATTTCAACTACATTTTTCAAATGTTCCAATTCATCCATGATATTGACCGTGCCGTCGATGCGGGTATTTTTTCCCAAAGCATAGCGCATAATGTTGGCCAGCATCAGGATAGAATCCGCAGTTTCTTTATCGAGTTTGATCACCTTTCCATAAATAAAGCTCAATGAATTAAACAGGAAATGCGGGTTGATCTGGTGCTTTAATGCTTTTAGTTCCGCTTCCGTTTTATCCTTTTCGAGCATAATGCGCTCTCTGCCTTTGTGCACCCATTCGATCAATAATGCTACTGAAAAACTTGCAATCAGGATAAATACATAAGACATAATCAACACCCACTTCATCTTATCTTCTGGCAAAACAGCCGGGGGATAAGCAGCCATATCCCGTGCCTGGGCTGCTCTTTCCATCAAGAAAAATGTGTGATCATACGCAAACTTGACTAGAAAGAACAGAAGTCCGATTATTACAGCGCTGCGAAAGCTACGCTGCTTACGCATCACCGGGAGTATCAATCCAAAAATCAGAACGTAATGCGTAATGACAGACTCAATAACATAGATCAGGGTGTTGAAAAAAAAGCCCGTCCGGCCAGCAAAAACGCGCGCGGTCTGCGTAGGATTTGTGACGTACGAAAGCAAAAGAAACGAACCGTAAATCACCAGTGAGAATAAGGCTAATAGCGCTAATCGCTTGTAATTTGCTCTAAAAAAAGTTCAAAGTCGCTTTTAGCATTTTACTGTCTTTGTGAACTTACTTGATCATCCCGAATTATGTTTTACTTTCCTCTTTCCTGAATTGTGATACAAAAGTAAGTCAGCAGCCAACGGTGAAAAAATATATTATTTGAACAGGTGTTTTGTAGATGCGAATAGCGCACACAATGATCAAATTTCGATGACGAATGCTTTTAGTTCAGCCATCTTGCCGTCCCGAAAACGCCAGACATCGCAATAGGAATAGTCGATTTTTTTTCCAATTTCATCTTTCATGCTGATCTTCCCAATTGCAGTCAGGAAATCACCTTCCGCGATCAAATGTTCAACATCAAACTCCGGCGGTTCCACATATGCCGATTTCATGTATTCCCGGACAGCCTCCTTTCCTAGCAATGTTTGATCACCGACAAATTCATACTTTAAATCTTCGGTGCAGAACGACAGAAATCCTTCATTATCTCCTTCTGTTACAGCAGCATTTGCTGCTAATAATATGGCCTTGTTATCTGAATTCATCATTGAATAAAGTTTATGTGAAATGGGTTACTGCACTTTTAGCTCGGCAGCGTTTCCAAAAATTCAAGTATATCAGCCCCGATTTCCGCCGCGTGCGTTTCAAGCGCGAAGTGACCTGTTTCGTAGAATTTCAAGGTCGCATTGGGTAAATCCTTCTTGTATGCCTCCGCTCCGGCTGGCAAAAAATACGGATCTCTGTTTCCCCAAACTAACAACAATTTTGGCTGGTATTTCCGGAAGTAATCGTGAAATCTTGGGTATAGTTCAACATTGGTCCGGTAATCTTTCACCAGATCCAGCTGAATTTCTATGTTACCCGGCCTGTCCAGGAAATGCTGGTCAAGGGTGTAGGTTTCAGGCGCGATCAATGATGGGTCGGAAGCGCCTTCGTGATATTGAAACCATGTGGCCTCTTTTGAAACAAAATCCCTCAGCGACTCACGGTTTTCCTGGGATGGGTCTTTCCAATAGCGCTGGATTGGGCTCCATTCGTTGCTTAATCCTTCCTCATAAGCATTCCCGTTTTGGGAAATGATGCCCGTGATCTTTTCTGGATTTGCCATCGCCAGGCGCAGACCAACCGGCGCGCCGTAATCAAAAATGTAAATGGCGAAGCGTTTCAGATCGAGTTGATCAATGAATGTCTGCATGGTAGCAGCAAGATTGTCAAAAGTATAGTCAAACTCTTGGTTACCAGGCGCATCGGAATAGCCAAAACCCGGCAAATCCGGGGCGATTACGTGATATTGTTTGCTGAGAGTAGGAATCAGGTTTCTGAACATATGGGAAGATGTTGGGTAACCATGCAGCAAGAGAATGGTCGGTGCATCAGGCGCGCCTGATTCCCTGTAAAATAGGTTCAAACCGTTTACCACCACTTTTTTGAAATGAATTGATGTGTTTTCCATGACAAGTTTTTTGTTTTTGATATATCAAAATTACCACCGATATTTGATCTTAACAAACGATTAATAATGATGAATTGAATCACTTATTATGATTGATAAATGAACACGAACGATCTGAAAATATTTGAAGCAGTGGCCGAAACGGGAAGTTTCACCAAAGCAGCCGCAGCCATGTTTACGGTGCAATCCAACGTCACAGCCAGGATCAAAAGCCTGGAAGAGGAATTCGGCGCGGAACTGTTTACCCGCACGTCCCGCAAGGTGGAGCTGACGGCTGCCGGTAAAACATTGATGCAATATTGCAAGCAGATCAGTAACCTGATTGCCGAGGCAAAAAGCGATGTGCAAAGCAGCACGAGGGTAAGCGGCGACCTCAGAATCGGATGTATCGAAACGACCATGGCTTTGAAGGTTCCTGAGATGATTAATCATTTTGAAGAGCATTTTCCTGATGTGGATTTAACGTTCAAGTCTGACATGAGAAATGTGCTGATCAATGATGTGTTAAACTTCAACCTCGACGCTGCATTTGTGTCCGGACCCATTAATTTAAGCGGGCTGGATCAGATCCGGATCAGGGAAGAACAGCTGGTCATTGTAACTGCTTCCAAGGGTCCTAACATTGAGGAATTGCTTGCAAAGCAGCCTGTTAAGATCGTCGTTTTCGGCCAGGGCTGCATATTCAGGGCAAGACTCGAATCCTGGCTAAGCTCCAAAGGCATCGTTCATTACAAAAGCACCGTGCTCAATTCCATTGAAGGGATTATCAACTTCGTCGAAGCCGGTTTGGGTATGACCATATTGCCGGAAGAAGTCGTTTCCCAATATTATGCAGGCAGAAAAATCACCAGCAATGTGTTGGACAAACAGCTTGGAACAATGATCACCGTTTTGATTTTCAGGCAGGATAAATCACAATCATCAGCGTTAAAGGCATTTATTGATATGTATTCCGGGCATGATAAGTCAAAAATGACAGCGCCGCTTGATGAAGTCACGCCAGTCGGTAAGAGCCGCAAACTCATAACCTAAAACCCCATTTTTAACCCAACCGAAGCGTAAGGAGAAACAGCAAAATAGTAATCATTATTACCAGCAAACATTCCTTTTAAAGTCCGGTCGCTGTAAGAGGCAGGACGGTACAAATTCAGCCCGACCATTGCAGACATGGATAGGCCCGTTTTACCTAATTTGACTTCCGGACGAAGGCCGGTCACAATGTATTGGTGAGAGAATATCTTATCCTTGCCGTCCTTTTCAAGCAGCGCCATTTGTCCGTTCATTTCGAACGCGAGCGCCAGTTTAATCTGTTTATTGAAGCCATAAGTCGCCGAAATATCCAGCCCGTCAATCAGCTCGGCTTTGAGGTCGAAGTTGCCCTCGCGTTTCCAGTTCAGGTAAACGGCAGGAAATAGCATTGGATAGCCCAGGGAACTGTTGACGGCTAACCCGCCGCCAATAGACAGGTTGGGTTTCAGGTGGCGGATAAAGACGACGCCTGCACTGCCAAGCACATTTTTGAACCTGATTTTGGACAGATTCGCAGACGGTGTAAACACGCCCATACCCACACTGGCCCGCATAGACCATCTGTCATTCAATGGTCGCAAGTGGTAAATGCCTGCTTGAAGGTTCATGATTTTTGAAACCATTTCATCCTCAAAATTTTTGTTGTTGAGCGATGCATACGCCCCGCTCAGGCCAACGCCCCAGACGGTCGGGCGGTTATTTTCATTCATTTTCGAGGAGATCGGCATATTAAATGCTCCTTGATAAATGATGGCCGAACCTGTGCCGTCGCCGATCCTTTCCTTTGGTTTATCTCCGTTGGGAAGAAACCAATAACCCGAATTCCCAATGAATTCTGTCTTGAAAGATACTTGCTGCGCTTCTGCTTTCCGGGATGATAGTGCTACCAACAATGTAGCCACTAATAATGCTCGTTTCATGGTTTAGACCTTGTATTTGACGTTTACATTCATTTTGATTCCTCAAAAGAACGGCAAATCGCCCGGCACAGAAATCGATAAACCATGGAGTTTAAAATCGGCAGGTTTAAGTACAGCATCAGAGGAATGGAATTATTCAAGCACCCCATCCATCCATTTCAAAAAGTCGGGAACGCGGACGCGACTAACGAGCACTTCGTGCGGACAAGGCGGTGAAAAAGTGAGCTGTAAACGCGTATTAAAATACTTTGCAACATTTTCAATCGCTTTCACATTGCCAATGCAATTGCGCGAAACCCGGAAAAACAAACCGTTGTCGAGTTGCTGTTCCAATTGGTCCAATGTGTAATTGATAATATGCCTTTTATTCTCGAAAGTATGCAGGAAAACCACGCCGTCTTCGCTGTAAAAGTGCGCTATATCCTGCGTTTCTATATAATGGTAATTTTCGCCTTTCGATATCAGGAATCGGTTTTTGAGTTTTGTAAAAAGGATTTGTTCAAAATCTTTCGAAACAGGTTTATAGGAATTGCTGTGGAAGATATTTTCAAATTTAATGAGTGCCGATTCTAATTCTTTCTCGTCAAATGGCTTCAAAAGATAATCTATGCTGTTGAACTTGAAGGCTTTAATCGCATGTTCGTCATAAGCCGTGGTAAAAATAACGGGCGTGGTAACTTCGACGTGATTGAATATTTCAAAGCAGTTTCCATCAGCAAGCCGGATGTCCATCAGGATTAAATCAACCGTATTTGATTTCAGGAATGCAATGGTATCAATAATGGTTTTAGTCCGCTTTTCAAACTGGTAATGAGGGCGTAATTGTGTCATCATGCGTTTTAATTCTTCATACGCAAACCGCTCATCTTCAACTATCAAATAATTCATGGCGCTATGTAAGGGATTTGGACAATGAACAGACTGCCCGTGTGCTGCACAATTACTTTTTTGGCATATAATTCATATTGCTTGGAAAGATATTTCAGTCCGATGCCGCCTTTGTCTGTATCGCTTGTGGGCTGTATGCTATTTTCGAGGGTAATGTATTCACTGCCAATGGTCAGACGGATACGTAATGGCGATTCTTCGGTCGCAATATTATGCTTAAATGCATTCTCTAAAAGCAGCTGCAATGTGAGTGGAATGATCTTACTTTCCTGGCGGGAAGCTGTCTTTTCAACGGTAAAATGGAAAGAATTCTCAAACCGCATCCGCATCAGAAAAAGGTATGAATCTAGTGCGTCCAATTCCTCGGCAACAGTTACCTGAGGTTGACGGTTGAGTGAAAGCACATACCGGTATGTTTTTGAAAGTGCCTTGGTGAATTTATTGGCGTTTTCGGGATTGATATAAATTAATGACGAAAGAACATTTAATGAATTGAAAAGGAAATGCGGATTGATCTGGGATTTTAATGTTTCATGCTCAAATAACAGCGCTTCACGTTGCGCCTTTTCCGATTCCGCAATCGCTTTTTGTTCCGACTGAAAATAATGGATCAGTTCGAAAACAAGTAGGATAGGGGTGTTGGTAAGCATTGCCAATGCAAATTTTGTCAGCAAAGAAGGCATTCCCGCGTGCGAAACGAGCAGTACATTATAGATCAGAAAATTAAATACCGACAGCAGTATAAAGCAAATGGCGATCAGTCCTGTTAGCTCGGCAATGATCCGGTAAATGATATTTTTTGGATATGGTAAATGCTTATTCAGGAAGAGCAACAACTGGTAGTCGGCCACACACATTGCGAAGACCACGATGTAATGGGCTGATAATTGGATATGAAAATTCTTCCATAAATCATCTTCCATCACAATGTTGCTCAAAAGCATTTGGCACAATGCATAGAGCAGCGAGGAAAAGAAAAAGATGAGCCCGAGTTTTACATGAAGACTTTTTGCGCGAATCATAATAAGGGTTTAAGCGATTCAAGCCCAAAAAGTAAAGTTTTACATCGGGATTCATAGTAAAATAGACCTGATATTCTGATGGAGTTCATTATTGGGGCTATGAATTGAATATCTGTATCAAGAAACCCGCTCCCTTCCAGGCTAGCTTACAAATATTCGCCCTCTTCGATCAGCTTGAATGCGACTTGCTGTTTTTCGCTTTGCTCATTTAGCTCATTGAACATTTGCGGATACTGCTCATAAACGCCCGGCTGATGAAAACCGTAATGAATCGGCACCAGAATGTCCGCATTCAGTATGCGTGTCGCAGCTAATGCCTGCAACGGGGTCAAGGTTAGCGGAACCGGGCCAAATGAGATCTCCGGAAAGTTAAGCACGGGTGCATTGATCGGCAGGAACACGGCATCAAAATGCCCGAATCTTTTTGCAATGTTCCAAAGCTGGGTGTGCCACATGGTGTCCCCGCCGTGCAGAATGCGGTGCGTTTTGTCTTCCACAACCCACGAAACCTGCTGATCGCCAACGCCATCCATTGCAAAAACCGGCGTGATTGTAAAAGGGCCAATCTGCCGCGATTCATTAAGTGGAAGACCAACCGCTTCAAGGCCATCGCTCAGAAGTTCATTTACAATTTGATCTGATGAAAACACCTTTCCTCCAACCCGCAGGGTTTTTCTAATCGCCTCGCTGTCATAGTGATCTGAATGCAGATGCGTAACCAAAATGCTATCTGCTTTTACGCTGTCACTGAAAATATATGGGTTTGCTGGGCCAACTGAAACGCCCCTTCCCTGAAAATGTTCCACAGGATCAATCAACAAAGTTTGACCATCTGACTCTATTTTGATGCCTGCCCAGGACAGCCGCTGAATTAACATGACGATTTATGTTTTTGTGTCCTGCAAAATTACGAACACATGTTTTATGAGAGAAATGATTTAATTTTGTCATATCCATGAAATTCATTCATAGTTATGCTCACGCTGCAACATCTATATATCATTGAAAAAGTGATCTCGGAAGGCACCGTTACGAAAGCCTCTGAAAAACTAAATCTTTCCCAATCTGCTCTAAGTCACCAGATTCGGGAGCTGGAAGCAGTTGCAGGACTTCGCATTTTTGATCGCGTTGGCAAAAAGCTGGTGATCAATGACGCAGGGAGGCGCATTGTGGCAGGCGCTGAGCAGATACTGCCCGTCGTCAGGCAATTGGAGGCGGAATTACAGGAAATGAAAGCGGGCAAATTTGAGACGATCCGCATCAGCACCGAGTGCTACACCTGCTATCACTGGCTGCCCAGGTTGTTGAAAGAGTTTAATGACGACTTTCCAAATGTGAATCTGCAGATTGTGGCCGAGGCTACCAGCAGGCCGATGTCTTATTTGGAAGCGGGGCAACTTGAACTGGCCATCGTTAGTGCTGAAAGTGCCAATCCCAAATTCACATATCTACCGCTTTTTAGTGATGAACTCGTTTTGCTAACCTCCTCCGACCACTTCCTTGCGAAGCGCAATAAACCGATCGAGGTGGCCGATCTGGCGACGGAAACACTTATTGTGTATCAGGTTGGCAGAAAAGATGATTACATAAACCAGGATTTCGTAAGCAGCATTCCAGCTAAAAAAATTATGGAAATCCCGCTGACCGAAGCCATTGTTGAGATGGTAAAATTTGGGATCGGCGTAACGATCATGACAAACTGGGCCGCCCGCCAATATGAAAATGTGCCTGGCCTGAGCCGGCTCAATTTCAGCAACGGATCCGGGAAATCGCAATTGGTTCGCGTGTACGCGGAGTAACCCGGGCGAGTCGCTCGCTGGCCTGGTCCAGAAAATCAAAGGCGCGTTAATGTAGCAAATGCAGACTTAAATGCTGACAGTTCAACCTTTCAGTTAAACGACTGCCTGAATTTCAATGGCGACATTTCAGTTTTGTTTTTAAACAGTTTATTGAACGACTGCGGACGCTCGAAGCCTAAGTTATAGGCGATTTCGGAAACCGATAAATTACTTGCCGTTAAATATTCCTTCGCTTTTCCAACTAATTTATCGTGAATGTGTTGCTGCGCGCCTTGCCCGGTGAGCGATCGAAGCGCATCACTCAAATAATTGGGCGATAAGTTAAGTTGCCGCGCCAGATATTCAACGGTTAGCACTCCATTTTTCAAGCCTGACTCCGTATTAAAATACGCATCAATAAGGTTTTCGGTCTTTGCCAGTAAATCACCATTTGCCGATTTTCGTGTAATAAACTGTCTTTCGTAAAAGCGGTTGCTGTATTGAAGTAATAAATCGATTTGTGCCAATATTACGCCCTGGGTATGATGGTCGATATGCTGATATTCTTCTTCAATTTTTTTGAAAATGGCAATCACATCGTTCTCTTCTTTTTCTGAAAGATGCAATGCTTCGTTTACCGAATAGGAAAAAAAGCTATAATTTTTAATGTTCAGTGCTAATGGATTTTTCCCAAGGAAATCAGGATGAAACATCAGCACAAATCCGCTTCCAGAGGTTTTATTAAAATCATTGGTTGTTTCCACCTCAACGGATTGCACCTGTTTGGGTGCGACAAAGGTCATTGTGCCCCGGTCGAAATCATAATAGTTTTGACCGTATTTTATTTTTGACTGAATGTTATTTTTCAGCGATATGGTGTAAAAATTTGTAGTAAATTTTTGCCAAACATCAGATTCAACGGCATGCATTTCCGAAACCCGGACCACACTGATCAAAGGATGCATAGGCGGTGCAATAGATAGCAACCGGTGAAATTCGGACAAAGAATTAATGACTTTCATAGGCTAATTAATGCTGCAAGTCTTTTTATTTCAGCCTTACTATTTAAAGATTTTCTTCGAAAAAAGGAATGATTTGTTCTAATGCTTCTTGGGTCGCTTTGGGCTGATCATATAAATCGTAATGGCCTGCACCTTTTACAGTATATATTTTCTTGTTAGTTGAGGCGGCTTTATTATACAAATCATAACCATCTCTATACGAGCCAAAAGCACCCACTTTATCACCAACAATAATCAAGAGCGGTTGCCTAAGGAAATATTCAGCCAAGTGAAAAGCATCGAACATGATCAGGTTGGCCATACTGGTGAACAATAATTTATTGCATGAGTTTGGATGTTGCCCGCGCGGCGTTCTGTAATAATCGATGGCTTCCATTAAATCCAGCTCTTCCAAACCTGCCTGTCTGGCTTCTCCAGCAGAATTGGGTATCCAATTATTGATGAATTTTTCCGCGCCATTGGCTTCGGCGGTGCGCTGCTGCGCAACGGCGTTGAGTATTTCAACCGGACTTGTTTCTCTAAATGCGCGGCTTGCATTGGTTGCTGCCACGGTTGCAATTGCCTTAATTCTTTTCTCCGAAATCGCAGCATTTGCAGCATAGCCGCCACCGGCACAAATACCCAATGCACCAATCTTGTCATTGTCAACAAATTCCAGCGTGGTAAGAAAATCGACGGCACACCGAATGTCTTCAACCCTTGTCGCAGGATCTTCTAAAAATCTGGGTTCGCCACCACTTTCCCCTTGAAAAGAGGCATCAAAGGTCAAGGCAATAAGACCGCTTTTAGCGAGCTTATTGGCATACAGACCAGCAGTTTGCTCCTTCACACTGCTCCCCGGATGCACACAAACAATGGCCGCATATTTTTTAGCCTTATCGAAATTTTCGGGAAGGTATAAGTTCCCCGCTACATCCCAGCTTCTGTTTCTGAAACTTACATTTTGCATAGTTAACAAGTTTAAATATTTACAATGCAAAAGTCAGCAGATATCAAAAGACGGATGTTTCCAGATTACGGTTAGTTGTGTCCAAATTGGTTTGGTTGTGATGTCCAAATCAGGTTCCCGCTCTTTTACATATACGAATCGCCTGTTCAAATAATAGATTTCTTTCGTGATTACTGGGTTCGTTACTTTAATTATCAAAACAAAACCCATATGGCTCCTATTAACAAGCGCCTGAAATGAATAAAGAAGTTAACTCAACTTGTCATTAAATAACAATCACATATGAGTAATCAAGATGTTTTTTTGGAAGCCAATAAGGCTCTGGCGGAAGGAGATTATGACGCATTCATAAGTTACTGCACTGATGATGTTAAATGGGAACGTGTTGGAGAAGGAACCTTCCGGGGGTAAAATTGAACTGCTTGAATACATAAGCTCAGCCTATGACGGACTAATATTTACGACAGATAATTATATCCAGGAAAAGGATTTCATCGTAGAGCTTGGTCAGATTATATTTCAAAGAATGGGTGAGTCAAAAAGAAGTTCCTATTGCGACATATGGAATTTTAGAAATGGAATGATCGGTCACGTAAGATCATTCGTGATTTGATGCTTGCAGGAAGAATCTCGCAGAATACCAATGAGATTATGCGCGTCCTGACTATTTTCGTGATGACTTCAATGGTCGTAGTGACCGGGTTTATTTATGTCTGGTTTAAAAGAAAAGGCTGGCTTTAACGTGATTTTACGTTTCGTTGACATTCTTTTACAGGTCGTTAACAGCCAGCAGGACAGAAACTTTTAGGTTTGCTGAAACATTTGAAAATACAAAGTGTAAGACTTTACTCGTCTCCGTTTGTAATTTCTGCTGTTTCACTTAAACCTCAAAAGAACATGAGAAAAATCATTTATGCGCTGGTCTTAACACTGGTTGTAGCTTGCGGACTGGTATTTGCTAGTCGTGAAATTGAAAAGGAAGTTGCTAAAAAGGCAACCGCAAAGCCAACGTCAGACCCTGAAAAAACAACTGCACACAAAAGGTGGGAGGCGACTCCTGATGGTGTCATGTACAAAAAATGGCAGGCATCTCCAGAAGGTAAAAAAGTGTACGCCAATGAAGCCAAAATAAGGAAAGATTTAAATGCCTTTACCGATATGGAGGCTGTTGTGACCGCTCTTTCTCTTCCCTCAGGATCAAGGTTGGGCTATGGAATAATGGTCAGCATCGATGATGAAGATTACATTTTAAGCTTCGGGCCGGGAAATCCTGACAAAAATGCTTTGACCCCTAACAATGAATTCAAGCAACTGCGCAGCCTCAAAGTCAATGACAAAATCAATATAAGAAGCCACAGCGTAATGCACGCTCCCAAATATCAATATCCAATCATTTCCGGCGAATACGTAGAACAGGATAGTAAAGTAATTTACAAAAAAGCGCCTCGTAAGGGCGGATGTTAGGGGATTATGGGATTTGCCCGGATTTAATTACCAAAGTTGTTGCTTCAGTTTCACAAAATAAATTGTGTTGCGATCCACGGTGCCGGTTGAAGGCAGGATTTTGGATGTGTACGAACCTGTCCCGACAACCCCGAAGTCGTCATCGTTAGCAATGGCAATGGTTGTAGAATTGACGATGGCAATGCCTTCCGCCTTATCGTGGGGATACAAGTTTGGAATGTCAGTCATTAGATCTGCCACCAGCGTTTTGGACACCGGCACAATGTTATGGGTTGCCAAAGTTGCCGCATCTTTTAGTTGTTCGACGGTCAAACCTGCATATAGCTTGCCGCCTTGTCCATCCGCAGGGTCAGAAATGTCCGTGGCAGCCGCAAGGTCGATCTTGTAAACTCTTTTGATAACCGTAGCCCTGTTAACGTTCGTCGCGTATTCGCCGTCGCGTTCCAGCACCAAAAAGCTTGTGTTACTAATCGCAGCGATCTCGCTGTTGGCCTGCAAATTCGCTTTGTCAATCAGATACGCATATTGCTTGCTTGTTCCGCTTGTTATGTCGTATGCTAAAATCCGCGTCACAAGAGAGCCGGAAACTGCTGCGGAAGATGGATTGTACAAGGGAAATTGCATAATGCCTACCAATGTCTTTCCGTCTGGCGTGATGGTAAGGCCTTCCATACCACGGTTCGGCCTGCGCTTAGCGAAAACAGACGGGATTTTTCTGCCGCCTTTTCCATTGCCGAATGGGTTAATACGTTCTAATGTGTTGCCATTCGCGTCAAAATGCACCAGGTGAGGGCCGTATTCATCGCTAACCCAAAATGTCCCGTCCTTCGCCATTGCCAGACCTTCTGAATCCAGGCCATCGATACTATTAGGCAGAACGTTTCCCATCACATCCAGAGCAGTTTCACCGCTAAAACCAAAGCCTGCAGGATTAGGCAAGCCGTTGAGCGGGACACCATTTTCATTTTTCAGCTCAATAGTCTTTTCCAATACAAGCTGATCACCCACGAGCCTGAACTTACCGATCTGAGGCACGAAGTTAGGCGCTGCAAATACTTTTGAATTTGCCACATTCCCATCGATGTTCGGACCGCGGTCCGTCAGAAGATAAAATGCCATATGATCATTTGGATCCTGAACGATTGCCGATCCGAAACCGCCATTATAAACCTTGACGCCACTGGCTTCGGTAAGAATTTTTGGATTGGATGCTTCTGCTTTTTCGGGATAGCTTTCAGATGGCAGTTCATGGTCTGTACAGCCGGTAAAAAGTGACGTAGCAGCAGCCAGGGTTAGGCAGCAGTATAGAAATTTATTCATGATCGTGAAGTTTAGTTTTGATAAAACTACGCTGCTTTATTTTATCAAAACATTAACTTCATCACCCCAAAATTACCTTTCCATTACGAATGATACGGCACATATTCATTTGAAAAAGACCCGTCGTCGAAAAGGTCGATGATGGCGTATCCGGGGCTGGTTTGCTTGTATTTTCCCATCCAATAATTGCCCGAAACTGCGCCGTTGCAGCAGTAGGTGACATCATTGTAAACTACACGGTCCAAAAGATGGATATGGCCGCTGACGGCTAGTTTCACGTTTTTATGACGGTTGAAGAGCTTCACAATTTGTGCGGAATCCGTGTGCATCCAGCTTCCGGGAACGACCCATTGGTTGTCTTTCAGGTTATCGCCATCAAAAAACACACTTGCTGATAAAATTGGAATGTGTGACGCAACCAGGATGGGTGTAGCCGAAGGCGTGTTATTCAAATCTTCCTTCAACCAATCCATCTGGGCTTCGTCAAGTCTGGCATAATAGCCCGTTCCCTGGGGTCTGCAATGAATGCTGTCCAGCATGATCATGTGCCATCCGTTTTTGTCGAAGCTGCTGTAAGATTTCGTTAGTTTCGACTCATCCATTGCCCACTTTTTCCCGTCAGAAAATGATGCGGTTGGAGGGCACCAAATGTCGTGATTACCAATGCAGGAAACCATCGGTGTGCTATTTTCAGACAGCATGACTTTGTGATAAAGCGCCCATTCCCTGGCTGCTTTGTCCTTTGAAATGCCGCTGGATCCCATCACAGAATCACCCGTATTCAGGATCAGGTCAGGCTTTACCTTTAAATCTTGCAGGTGATGAAGACATTTTGCAAATCCCTTGGCGGCCCACAGGTGCGGCTGAATATGAACGTCGGTCAGATGCGCTATGCGTAATACGCGTTTTGGGGGTAGGGGAGAAAGCATTGGAATGGGGCAGGATCGGATAACCGCTAACGGCCATTCCAAGCGTTTTCAACAGGTTCCGTCGTTGCATGGAGCATTATTGTGCGTTTCACAAATTTGCTTTTTAGATGTGAACTGTGTGTTATTGCTGCGTTATCAAATCCCCGAAGTGTTATCATTACGGAAAGAAAATGAATAACGTTACTTATTTAGTTTTCGCAAGAGCCGATATTTAAGCATAACGATCAATATTTGATATAACTTCAAGGTTTTCTGTTTAATCGGCGCTCGAGCGAAGTCGTATATAGTAAACAGTTGACTGTGATCATTTCAAGTAATGGATTCAAATAATACTTCCGCAGGTGAATACGACCGCCTGAACGCATTAAGAAGATACGATATCCTCGATTCCTTGCCGGAGGAAGACTACGATAATATCACGTATTTAGCTGCTCAGATTTGCCAGACACCCATTTCCCTCGTTAGTCTTGTAGATGATAACAGGCAATGGTTTAAATCTAATCACGGACTTGATGTGCAGGAAACTCCGCGTGAATATTCATTTTGCGCCCACGCCATCGTTGATCCAAATGAAACCTTTGTGGTCACCGATTCCAGGCTGGATGCCCGTTTTGCATCAAACCCGCTTGTGACCAGCGACCCGCACGTGGTGTTTTATGCAGGCGCGCCGCTTGTTGATGAAGATGGATTTGCACTTGGCTCATTATGCGTGATCGACCATGAGCCAAAAGTATTAACAAAAGAACAGCTTAAAGCACTGAAAATATTAGCCAGTCAGGTCGTTAATTTGATCAAACTCAGAAGGCGTAATAAGGAATTGGCTGATAATGATGCACATTTCAGGTCGCTGCTCAGTCAGGCACCGGTTGCAATGGGTCTTTTTACAGGTGAAGACATGCGGGTGGATCTGGCCAATGAGCTGATGCTTTCCTATTGGGGAAAAGATGCGTCTGTGCTTGGGAAACCATTGTCCGAGGCACTTCCGGAAACAAGAGACCAGCCTTTTCTGGAAATCCTGAAAAATGTCCTCACCACCGGAGTTGCATATACAGCTGAAAATATGCCCGCCGACCTCGAAGTCAATGGTGTATTAGGAACCTATTATTTTGATTTTACCTATCAACCCATACGCGATCGAAGTGGCAATTGCTATGCGGTTATGGACATTGCCATTGATGTCACCGACCGCTATTTGACCCAGCAGAAAATTGATCTTGCGCAGCAGCAGATTTTGACATCTTTCGAAGAGTCACCGGTTGCGATTGCCCTGATCGATGAATCGGAACTGACTTTTACAATGGTCAACCCTTTCTATGCGCAGCTCGTTGGAAGAACACCCGACCAGTTGGTTGGTAAGCCGCTGGTGATTGCGCTGCCCGAAATTCAGGGTCAAGGGTTTGACGTAATTCTGCGGAATGTCATTGCCACCGGAGTGGCCTACACAGTGCTGGAAACGCCCGTTGACCTGGTGCGCAACCACAGGCTGGAAACCGTTTTTCTTGATTTTACTTACCAGCCGCGTCACAAGCTCAACGGCGAAATTACCGGCGTGCTCGTAATTGCAACCGATGTGACCGCGCAGGTGATAAGCAGGCAAAAAATAGAATTGAGCGAAAATCAATACAAACAATTGTCGCTCGAACTGGAAGGCCGGGTCAAACTGCGCACGCAGGAACTTACAATTGTCAACGAAGATCTTCTCCGGCTCAACAACAATCTTCGCCAGTTTGCTCACATTGCCAGTCACGATTTGCAGGAGCCGCTTCGTAAAATTCAATCATTCAGCTCACTGCTTACCAAAGAACTGGGCAACCGGATTGATGAAAAATCGGCCTATCTGTTAAGCCGCATTAATGCATCCGGGCAACGAATGTCGGCATTGGTAAAAGACCTTTTGGCTTATTCGCTGGTCGATTCCCGCCAACAGAAATATGGGCTGGTGTCATTGAATGCTGTTATGGAAGACGTTTTGGAAACCCTGGCATATGAAATACAGGAACGCGAAGCAGTGATCGAGATCGATCAGCTTGGTGTGCTGGAAGGAGATAAGGCGCAACTCGGGCACTTGTTTCAAAATCTGATTTCAAATGCTATCAAGTTTACGCCAAATGGCAAGGAGCCGCGCATCCATATCGAATATGTGAGGCGAAATAAAGCCGATCTGCCCACCGATTTTAAAACCTCCGGCAATGCCGTTGTCTATCACCAAATCAATGTCCGCGATGAAGGCATTGGCTTTGATGTCAAGTATCTTGACCGGATTTTCAAGGTTTTTCAACGACTGCATACCCAAAGCGATTTCAAAGGAACGGGCATTGGACTGGCAATTTGTGAACGTGTTGCATCCAATCACGGCGGGGTGATAACTGCGATCAGCACGCCTGGCGAAGGCTCGACCTTTTGTGTGTATTTACCAGGATTTTCCCAGTGACATTACGCAGACCTCGCCGGTAATTCTTGGAATTCTTCTACGCATTTTGCCTCACATCCCATTTAGAGCAATTGGGAGTTAGAAAAGACAGCTTGGCGTAAAACAGTACGGTACCCAGTCGGGAAGTTGTTGTACTTTTCCTAAACATATATACTTAACGACTTTTCATGAAAAAATTTTACTGCTTCATTGCGTTGTTGCTTCCTTTTGCCGCCTCCGCACAGTGTCCCTCCTCCCTGTCTCTTGCAAGTCAAGCCGAGGTTGACGCCTTTGCAACCAATTTTCCGGGCTGCTCCTCAGTAAGCGGGGACTTGTTTATCAATGGATCCGATATCACCAACCTTTCCCCATTGGCTTCTCTTACAGATATCGGGGGTTACATCTACATTTTGTCTAATCCGCAGTTAACAAATCTTTCGGGGTTACAGAACATTGTCAGTGTAGGCAGTTTCCTTGGCATTTCCAACAATGCATCGTTGCTGAATGTTGACGGGCTGGCTGGCATTACAAACGTCCCGGGCGAGGTTCAAATCAGCAATAACGACGCCTTGACAAATCTGGAAGGATTGAAGAATGTGGTGGGCATCGGCAGTTCTTTTATCATTGTAGCTAACCCTGCGCTGACGACGCTGGGAGTCATGGAATTAAAAACAATTGGGGGCGGGGTTGAGATAACAAATAACGCCGCTTTGACCAATTTGTCCGGGTTAACCAAGCTCGTGAGTGTTGGGGGCGATATTGACCTGTCTGAAAACGTATCATTGACGAGTATCAGCGGTTTTTCCGGTCTGACCAATATTCCCGGCGGCCTGACCATTCAAGGGGATTCGGCATTGATAAATCTTGCTGGGTTGGAAAATATTGTTTCGATTTCAGGAGGTCTTTCCATAATCTCCAATTCGTCATTAACCAGCATTCAGGGCCTATCTGGTCTTACAGGCATCTCGGATTTTTTATACATCAGTGATAACCTGACCCTGCAATCTTTGGCAGGTTTGAATGCGCTTACCAATGTTGGAACTGATCTTTACGTCGAATATAACCCGTTAATAACGTCTCTTGCCGGTTTGGAGGCATTGACAACGATCGGCGGTGATTTGTTTGTGGTTGAAAATGAGTTATTAAGTTCAATCAGCGCGCTGAATATAAATAGCATCGATAATGTATCGATCGATGGCAATCCGCAATTGACCAATCTGATCGGATTGGAAACGCTCACAACGGTTGAGAACATTACAATTGCTAGTAATGATTTACTGACGAGTATTCAAGCATTATCTAATCTTACAACAGTTTCCGGCGACCTTGATATCGATGATAATCCGTTGCTGACAAGTCTTACAGGTCTTGAAAATATTACCGTAATCTCAGGTGGTTTGCAAATTCGCAGAAGCGACGCGCTGCCCGATTTGCTGCCTTTATCCAATATCACCAACATACCGGGAGCGCTTTCTATCGATGATAATCCGTTGATAACAGATTTGAAGGGACTGCAAAATATCACAAGTGTTGGTGGACTGGTCATCGAACAAAATGCTGCGCTGACAACCATGAGCGACCTTAAGCTGTCATCCGCCGAGTATGTGGACATCAACAGAAATCCGCTGCTTACGAACTTAAATGGGTTGGGACTACTGACTGAATTGTTCTCATTGGAAATATATGACAACGCAGGTCTTGTGGATCTTTCAGGACTTTTGGTGACTACGGTCAATGATTACACATCGATCGAAGCCAATACTAATTTGCTCAGCCTGAATGGTTTGGATAAACTTGTCTCAGCAGGTGATTTAGGTATTCTAGACAATCCAAAACTTGTAAGTTTAAGTGGGCTTTCGGTCCTGAATTCGGTTGGTCGCCTTAATATTGCCGGCAACGAAACGCTGACTGACCTTACCGCACTGTCTAATCTTACCGAGCTGACAGCGTGTCTTATTGGCCTGAATAACTCATTGGTCAATTTAAATGGTTTAGAAAATGTAACGACCATTTCCGAGTTGCTTTTTATTGTTCAAAACCCTGTTTTGACCAGTCTGAGTGGATTAAATGGGCTTACCGAAATTGTGGGCGGGATCGGCGGACCTGCTTTGGGAATTGCTTATAATACGAAATTGAATGATTTGAGTGCCCTGCTTGCTTTGACCAGGATCAACGGGGATTTGCTGATCTTCGGCGATACTGCACTCACAAGCCTGGCAGGACTGAATAACCTGGAATCGATCGGGCCGTACAGTACGCTGACGGTGGCTGCTAATCCGGTTCTGACAAGCCTTGCCGGAATCGGGAAGTTTGAAAGCTTGAACAGACTCGAAATTTCTTTCAATGATGTGCTGAACGATTTGACCGGACTTGAAACTTTGGGATCCATCGTGGATGAAATAGATATTGCGTATAACCAGTCTCTGGCTTCGGTAAAAGGACTAAACAACCTGACGCTGGTTGGAGGAGAGATTTCTTTGAGAAATAATCCCAAGCTGTCAAGTCTGAGCGGTTTGACCAGTCTCAGTTCCTTTGGCTTTCTGACGGTGCTGAACAATGAACAGCTTTCCATTTGCGCAGTAGAGGGAATATGCAAATTCCTAGAAACCAATACGCCCGACATGGTGACATTCTTAAATAACAAAACCGGGTGTAATTCGGAAGAAGAAGTAGAAAGCCAATGTGGCAGTTTGCCGGTTACGCTTGTGGATTTTGTAGCCTCGAAAAATGAGCATGCCGTGGATCTGCGCTGGTCAACGAGCAGTGAAGTCAACAGCAGCCATTTCGAAATCCAGCACAGCCGTAATGCAGGCGGAAGCTGGGAAGCAATAGGAAATGTGCAGGCCAGCAAGGAAAGTTTTGTTGAAAAGAGATACGCATTTACGCATCAGGCGCCTTCAAAAGGAGAAAATCTGTATCGCTTGAAAATGATTGATGAAGATGAAACCTTTGCATTCAGCCGGATAAGGTCAATCAGTTTTGATAAAATAAATGCATTCTCCGTTTACCCGAATCCAGTCCAGAACCAGCTGACAATTGAACCAGGAAACGGCACGACAGCCGCCAGACTACGGATTTTTAATGCAGCAGGCAAAGTAATTTCGACCAAAGACGTCAACTTTTCAGGAACGCCTTACCAGCTCGAAACCTCAAATTTACCCGCCGGCATCTACACCATCCAGATCCTCAATGCACCCGGCAAGCAAGAGGTCCAGAAGTTTGTGAAACTGCCGAATTAGAAAAAAGACGGGCTATGGAAATAGCCCGTCTTCTTTTTGGCTATACGATTAGTAAATGTGCTTTAATAATCAAAAAACTTGCAGGCAAGATTAGAAAAGTAAGTGTTGGAATATGCTTTTTGCATACATTACATTTTATTTTTCCATCTTTTGGCTTGTTTTATTGATTACACCACTATGACAGACCTAGATCCTGGAAATGATCTCTGGGAGCGTTTTATTTCGGGAAGTTCTTCGGCATTCAGTGAGCTTTATGATGCTTATACGGATATTCTCTACAAATTCGGGATGCGGTATTCCAATGACAGCGAACTGGTCAAGGATTGCATTCACGACCTTTTTATAGACTTGCATGCGTATCGCAGCAGACTTGCGAAAGAGGTTAATGTCAAGTTTTATTTGCTCAAATCATTCAGGAGAAAATTGCATGCAGCCCACCGCAAAGCCAGCTTGCTGGACTTCAACCGCTGGAATGCAGACGATGCTTTTGGTGTAAATGCGTTTTCATTCAGCATTGAGCATGAGATGATCATGGATGAGAAACAGCGTGAGATGCTGGATCAGCTCGCCAATGAAATTAACCAGCTTCCCGAGCGGCAGCGCGAGATCCTTTATCTAAGATTTAATCAAGATCTTGATTATGAAGAGATTGCTTCCATGATGCAAATTTCAGTTCCTACTTGCAGAACCTTCATTTACCGGGCGCTCAAACAACTTCGCGGCAAGCTTGAACTCGGTTCTGTCGCCCTCATTTTCTTCTGGGCGTAAAATATTTTCTTTTTTTGTTAAAATAATCCTTTTCGAGAGTCTATATCCTGTCGAATGTCTTCTCTTGTAAGTCAAACAAGTTCTTACATGAAGAGAAGACTACGTAAAACCCCGGATCCCCTCCAATCCGCTGAGCTTTCAGAGGAAGAAAAGAAAATTGCTGCCCAGACAAGGATACTGATGCAGTCGTTGCAGGAAGAAACTTTGTCCGCTTTTGAGAAGGAAGCATTGCGCCTGCGCGTTGAAGATTCGGTCAGTCAACAGCATGAGCGATCATTCAGCAGAACATGGATGGCTATGGCTGCTTCGATTGCCCTTTTGCTGGTTGCTGGAGCTGGCTATCTTTTGTTCCGCCAAAACACCGGTTCGGCTATGCAGGAAGCAGCAGCATTGTTGACTCCTGATACATTAGAAACGCGCTTACAATTGGCAGACAGAAGGGTAATCCGTCTTTCCGAACAAAACTCAGACCTGATCTACAAGCAAAATGGAGCACAAATTCAGATCGATTCTTCTTCGATTATCGACCAAGAAGTTGCAGGTGCGGATCAGGAATTCAACACATTAACCGTTCCTTACGGCAAACGTTCGACCATTACATTGGTTGATGGCACGAAAATCTGGCTCAATTCCGGCTCCAAGCTGGTCTATCCGGCAAAGTTTGATGGGGACACCCGGGAAGTTTACCTCGAAGGCCAGGCCTATTTTTCTGTCTCCCATTCAGCTGAACTCCCTTTTTATGTGCATTCCAAAAACATGAAAATCCAGGTGCTGGGGACTGAATTTGATATGAGTGCTTATGACGACGATGCACAGACAGCGGCGGTTCTGGTGAAAGGAAGTATTGAGCTTACCGCTAATCAAAATGCATTATTTGGCGCTAAAAAAGAGAAAATCACTCCGGGAACAAGGGCTGTTTACAACCCTGCGACCCGCCAACTGGAAACGTCGCAGGTAAATGTCCAGTCCTATATCTCATGGAAAGAGGGTTTTCTCATTTTGAGCAAAGCACCGCTGACAGACATTCTGAAAAAGCTTTCGCGCTACTACAATGCCGACATTTCGCTGGGGAATGCTGAGGCACAGCATGTTACTTTTTCCGGGACATTGGATCTGCACGAAAACATTGCGCCCGTGCTGGATGCACTGGCTGTGACCACATCACTCAAATATCAGCAAATGGAAAGGAGGTTCATTTTCAACTAAAGCATTACCAAAACAAAAAAAAACGGAAGACGCGGCAACGTCTCCCGATAGTCACACTTGCCGGCAAGCAAGTGATTTTTAAACCATTGTATCAACAAAAGTCAATTCAAATTTATGAAAAAATTTGACCATTCAGGGTATGGCCCGCTGGGAGAATTCAACCCACAAAAATTGCTTAGGATTATGAAGCTGGTGGTTTTGCTGCTTTTTATCGGAATGATGGGCGTTCATGCGACGGGCTTTTCGCAGAAGAGCCGGATGGATGTTACAATCCGGAATGGGAATCTGGGGGCGTTGTTCAAACAAATTCAGGAAAAGACCGATTACCGGATTTTTTACAGAGATGGCCTTTTCCCGGAAACGGAGAAAGGAAATCTAAACCTTAGTCTAAAAAATGAAACTGTTCCTGCGATTCTCACGCGGGCGCTTAAAGGCTCTGACCTTTCCTTTAAAATAATCGGGAAACAGATTGCCGTATTTGAAAAAGATGAAAAGTCGCAGTCAAACGCCATTAAGTCACTTCCTGCCCCTGCGGAGCCGATCCAAAATGTGATCAGGGAAATTACGGGCACGATCCAGGATGTGAAAGGCCAGCCGTTGCCGGGCGCAACGGTGATCGTGAAGGGAACTGATAAAGGAACTTCTACTGACGTGACGGGAAAGTTTACTATTGAAGCCGAACAAGGCGATGTGCTGGTAATTTCATTTATCGGATATCTTGGTAAAGAGCAGGTTGTGGGCGCAGAAACCTCCGTTAACATCCAGTTGGAGGAGGATCTGGGTGGTTTGGAAGAAGTTGTAATTGTAGGTTTTGGCTCGCAGCGCAAAGCAACCATTACGGGCTCGATTGCCACCATTACAACGGAAGATTTGAAACAAAGCCCGACGGCCAGCATTACCAATGCATTGGCAGGACGGCTTCCAGGGCTATTTGCAAACCAGTTCAGCGGCGGAGAGCCGGGTGTGGACCGCAGTGATATTTTCATCCGCGGCACGGCTACATATGGAAATCAGTCGCCCATTGTGATCATTGACGGGCTGGAAAGAAGCATGGATTATCTGGCACCGTCGGAGATTGAGACATTTACGATTCTTAAAGATGCCTCAGCAACAGCGCCTTACGGGGTTAGAGGAGCAAACGGAGTAATCCTGATTACAACCAGAAGAGGAAAAGTGCAGGATAAGGCGACGGTGAATTTCAAGGCATCGGTAGGCGTGAACCAGCCGGTGAAGTTTCCTACTTACCTGGGATCAGCAGATTATGCCATGTTGTACAATGAAGCGCGCCGGAATGACAGCCCGGATTCAGATCCGTCCACATTGAATTTGTTTTCAGAAACTGCCATTGCCAATTTCCGCAAGGCGAAAGGGGATAATTCGGACGGTTTGGGTTACAACTGGAATTACTTTGACTACGCGTTCAAGCCGGGCGTGCAGCATGATTATAGTTTGTCTATTAGCGGTGGATCAGTAAGGGCCAGATATTTCGTGCTGGCCAATTACTTTCAACAAGATGGAAATTATAAGCATACAAACCTCAGCGCAAACAACACGCAGGCCGTTTTCAAACGTTACAACTTCCGGTCCAACATTGATATTGACATTACGGATAACTTTTTCGCCAGACTCGACATTGGAGCCAGGATCACCGACCGCAATGCGCCGGGAACGACCGCAGCCAGAATCGTAGAAATGGCCAACACGCAGCCTTCTTACTTGCCGATCACGCTGGAACCCAACGGAAATCCTGCTAACCGAGTTTACGAAGCCAATAATCCGCTCGGAATGCTTTATGGCGATCAGATCTATCGCTTCAACATTCTCGGAGAATTGAGCCGCACGGGGTTTTTGAATGATAAGAACACTTATCTGAATGGATCTTTTTCACTGGGACACAAGCTGGATTTCATAACAAAAGGACTTTCTATCGATGGAATATTCTCCTATGATGCCAATGACGGCGGCTGGATCAGACGAGATGTGACGACTTATTCGGAAGGTTACCGCGAATATCCGGGTTATGCCACATTCGTTCCCGAAGCAGGAAGCGACATTTACCGGGAGCCGGGCATTTATACGGGTGCGTACAAGTCGGGAAACAAGTATGACATTGACCAGACGATCCGCAATCAGTTTGATAAAAAAGACAGTGAAAGCCGCTCCTATGTGCAGGCGAAGCTGGATTATCTGCGGAATTTCGGAATGCATGATGTGACCGGGATGATTCTCGTGAACCGTTCCAAACGGATCATTAATAACCAGGTTCCGTTCAGTTACCAGGGCGTTACCGCCAGGGCGACATATGGTTATGACGACCGCTATTTATTCGAATTCAATGCTGCTTATAATGGCTCTGAAAACTTTGCGAAAGGCAAGCGTTATGGATTTTTTCCATCTGTTTCTGCGGGATGGGTGCTTTCCAAAGAGCGTTTCATGAGCGGCACACAAAGCTGGCTTAATGCATTCAAAATCAGAGGCTCATACGGGTTGGTAGGAAGTGACCGCGTGCCGAATGACAAGCGCTTCATTTATCTTCAATATTTTGGTGGAAGAGACGGTGACTACAATTTCGGGACGGATAATTTCGGTTCCGGCGCGGGTGGTTATCTATCCGAAGGCGACCTTGCCAATCCTGACTTAACCTGGGAAAAAGCCCGAAAGGCCAACATTGGCATTGATGCAACCTTTCTCAAACATTTAACCGTAACCGTTGACCTCTTTCACGAGCACCGTTACGACATCATTACGGACATGAGCGGCGGCGACAAGCTGGGCTATCCGGACATTGTGGGCAAAGATGCGCCTTACATTAATTCAGGGATTGTAAATAACCGCGGTTTTGATCTGGAAGTAGGCTGGTCGGGTAGCATTGGGAAAAACGCAACATATTTTATCCGTCCTAACCTCTCTTTTGCGCGCAACAACATTGTGTTCATGAACGAGATTCCTTACGCAATGTCCGGCCGTGCGAACACGGGCAAGCGGATCGGGGAGCATTTCAATTACGCATTCGACCATTTCGTAAGGAACCAGGAAGAAGCCAATGAGCTGAATGCCATGAACTCAGGAAGCGGTTACCAATCCTGGGGAACATTGCGGCCCGGTGATGTGGTGTATAAAGATTTGAATGGCGATGGAAAAGTGGACGACCTTGGCGACCGCACGGCAATGGGCAATCCGCGTAACCCGGAAATCATGTTTGGTCTGCCCGTTGGTGCCAGATATCGCGACTTTGATTTCAGTATGCTGTTCCAGGGTGCGTCAAGAGCTTCGGTGCAGTTGTCCGGCGCGGCAGTTTATGATTTTCCATTGTTTAACCAAGACAAATATGGAAAAGTGAAGCCCATGCATTTGGACCGCTGGACACCAGAAACGGCCGAAACTGCTACTTATCCTGCATTGCATTTTGGAGATCATAGTAATAACAAGAATGGAAACAGCAGCTTGTTTTTATATAATTCAAAATACATCAGGCTTAAAACCATTGAGTTAGGCTATAATCTACCAAAAGCAGCTATCAAGAAAATTGGCATTGAGCAAGTCCGTTTTTATGCACAGGGACTTAACCTGCTCACCTGGGACGGACTTAAAAAAGTGGATATGGACCCGGAAACGCGGGAAGGAACGGGCGACTGGTATCCGATCCAAAAGGTGCTGAATTTTGGCGTTGATTTAACATTCTGATTTAAAATCCTGGCATTTATGAATACGAAAAAAATATATACAATCATCATTTTCTTCGCTTGCGCATTGCTATCGGCTTGCCAAGAAGATTTTTTGGACAGAAAACCGGATGATCAGGTGGATGCCGAGCAGGTTTTTACCAGATATAACAAAACAAACCAGCTTATCACGGACCTATACGACAATGCAAAAGGCTCCAACAGCCCGCTCGTTTTCTTCTCCCACTTTTCCACTGCACCCGTAACCGACGAGGCCGAAGGTTCGACCGCCGAAGGAAGCCTTACCAACAAATTCAATAACGGCGACTGGAATGCGAACGTCATGCCGGCCGGAAGCAGCAGAGGGCAATATTGGTGGGATTTGTATGGGAGAATCAGAAAGGCAAATGTGATCCTCGAAGGTGTGCGGAAATACAATACGCCGGATAACCCTTTGCAAGCAGGCGATTTGAACAAACGATTAGGCGAGACTTATTTTTTGCGCGCTTATTTTCACTTTCTGGCTGCCAGAATGTATGGAGAAGTGGTGTATGTGACCCGCACCATTAGTCCGAGTGATCCGATGGAATTCAAGCAGGAATCATTTCATTCCATAGCCAACAAGATTTATCAGGATTGCGATTCGGCAATGGCCTTAGTGCCGGCAAGCTGGGGCGGAGCAGATTTTGGCAGAATTGATAAAGGCGCTGTGCTGGGTTTGAAGGCAATCGTAGCCTGGATGGCGGCCACGCCGATGTGGAATGGCGGTACTTTTCCGAATGACACCCGTGCGTTTGCTGCTGAATATGCATACAGTGCGGAACGTTGGAATGTGGCAAAAACGGCTGCTAAGGCCGTGATTGATTTCAAAGTTGAAGGCCGTCAGCGTTATTCTTTATACCAGGGGCACGACGCCGCTGACTTCCGCGACGATGCGGGCGTTGACAATAACAAGTCGAAAGTGCCAGCACGGCTTTGGGACTTGTATCACAATATGGAAGCGTTTCAGAATGAGGCCGTTTTCTTTGTGACCCGGGATAAGGACAACAACTGGCAGGGCGACATTTATCCGCCAAGCTGGGGCGGAAGCTCGCGTCAGATGCCGGTTCAGGAGCAAGTGGATGAATATGAATACATTGCACCAGACGGTTTTGGATATCCTGTTTATGCAGCACGGGCAAAAAAGGACGGTTACGATGATGCGAATCCTTACGAAAGTGTAAAACGCGACCCTCGTTTCCATCGCGACATTGTCTATCACGGCTCTACATTTAAAGGAAAAGTGATTAATACTGCGACCGGTCCGGACAAAGTTGGCGCAACCAACTCTACCACAACCGGCTATTTCCTACGCAAAATCCTGCGCGAATCCTGGAACAGGGACAAGAGCTTTTCCATCAGCGGCCCGCCCATCTGGCGTCTGCCTGAGTTTATTTACATCTATTGCGAAGCTGTAAATGAAGCCGCCGGTCCGAATGCTGAGATTTATGATATGCTGAACATGGTGCGAAAACGGTCATTTATGGCACCAATCCCCTTGGAAGCCAAGGCGAGCAAAGCATTAATGGACGAGTATATCAAGCGGGAACGCAGGGTTGAATTGTTTTATGAAAACAACAGAATCTGGTCGTCACGCCTTTATCTGGAACCGAGTGCTCCTAAGGAGATCGCAAAAGAACAAGCATGGCAAAGTGCTGGCAGCACGAATGACCAGCGCTCACAAAAGGCGTGGCCTTATCCAAAAGCGCAGCGCATGATTAACGGCATGAAACCGGTTGAAGATCCGGCAGGGAAGATTATAGTGGAAGGCAAAAAGTACAAAATGCAGCGTTACTTCATTGAAAGCCGTGTTTTTGTTGCCCCAAGACATTATTTGTTCCCCATTATGCAAGATGAATTGCAGAAGACGCCGACTTTGAAGCAGAATCCAGGTTGGTAGGAGCGAATGGACAAAAGATTTGACTTGTTAAGCCTGCAAGACTTAGCAAGTCAAATTGCTTTTTAGTTAATTCATTAATTTTCTGGCCTGGTATCACACCTTTTTGGACATTTCTTGTGACATCTCATCAAGATTATGCTTTATAGATCGAGTCGTTTTTTGACAAATGTCCTGATATTTATCATTGTCCTTTTTGCATTTGTGTCTTGCAATCATGACAGGACTTCAATCGCGGAGCACGATCTTTTGGCCTTAAAGCAAAAGTATGACGCGCGTACTTTAAATTACTTTTACGAGACCGTTTTCCACGAAGATTTTGCGCCGGGAAAAAGCGACAATCTTTGGAAGTGGTCTGAAAATCCAACCATCGCTATTCGGGGGAATGCATCGGCCGCGGACACAGCATTCGTACGCAAATCGATTGCCGAAATAAATGCACTTAGACTGCCAGTAAAGTGTGAGCTTGCACAGGTGCCCGACAGTGGTTCAATACAGATATTTTTCGGAAGCGCTGGGGAAGTTGCGTCACTTCTAGACTTAGGCGATCTATCTGCGAGGGAAGTAGAGAGCTTAGCAAGCTTTCGCCCAACCTGAAAATAGCGATTGCAGCACAAGAAAAATTTGAACCAGACCATGGCATTGTCATATCCATTTTAGAGAACAGACACCAAAAGCCATCGGTGTCGCACGAAGGCAAAACACTGGCCGGGAAGAGCTGTATGTTCCCGAAAATTATAAAGAACAAGATTTCCCTCACGTTTAATCTCAGTGACCGTAGTCGGGAACTCCGCCAGCAAAGTCTGGTAAATTCGTTGTATTTCAGCCTCGTGCCCATCCAAATGAACAAGAACAGAATTGACCAGCTTTACACCTTTGGAAATGGGCGAATTACATTTTCGAAGCATTATACTGACCTGCTTAGGATCGTTTACGCAAATGAATTCGTAGACGGTTATGATCGCAGCGAGTTCATAAAACTGAAATCCGGCTTAGCATTGTGAGCATTTGCTCTATTTTGTTCCGTCTGTCAAACTTCTCCATTATATCCAAACCCCAAACCCAACCCACCAACCCAAACTCCTGTAACATTAAAACATTTTCTATCATTATTTCAATGTAGAATTTTTCACAATTCCCACCCGCAAAATTACGGGGGTTGGGTGCCCGCGAGCATTGGCGGTGTTGCCAACAACTGAGATTGAATTTATTTCTGATTATTTGTAATGCGTTAATCTGAGCCGCATTTATTTGGTGTTGAGTGGATTAGTGATTCTGCTTGTTTTAATATTTGAACATTGCTTCAAAGTCATGTTCTGGAAAAAGCGTGCTTTTGACGAAGCAACCGAATTGTGAAAAGTTGTAAACACTATTATATTCGTAGCGGTTTTTGTCGAACTAGTTTTATAAATAATAACTGTTTACCGTCTTCCCTATGAAAGCAAAATTTTCCTATTTAACACTTGCCCTCACATTAAGCTTGGCAGCCGGAAATGCGATATCCGCATTTGCCCAGGACGATGCTGATGACACACATCAGATCTCGGTGGTCGTGCCCACTGTGGCGCTGCTCGATTTGGAAACCTCCGCCGTAAGAAATTTCACGGCTTCATTTACACAGGCTACTCCGCTGGAAGCCGGAGACAAGATCACCGCACCTGCTGCCAACAGCACCCTTTGGCTGAACTATTCCTCCATTCAAACCGGCGAAATTTCCAAGAAGGTTTCGGTGGAAACTAGCGCACTCGTTCCGGGTGTGGACATTAATGTAGTCGCAGCAGCTTCATCAACCGGCTCTGGTGACAAAGGCAATCCGGCAGCGGCCTTCAACCTGACCGTTGCGCCACAAGCATTAATCACAGGAATTGGCAGCGCGTACACAGTTTCAGGTCCGAACAATGGTCACCTGCTAACATATGCCTTTACTTCCAACAACACCAATTATGCTGACCTGCGCTCGGGCACCGCGACGGTGACTGTGAAGTATACATTGGCAGACGAATAAGCCTAACTAATCGAACACCTCGTTACGCTTCGATCCGGGCCTGACGCCGTTGCTACGGCCCGGAAAGGAAGCGATTACGCAATGCAAGCAGCATGAGACCAGTCGCAAAATTCTTACTAATGCTGTTGCTTCCGGGCCAGCTTAGTGCCGCAGTTGTCATTTTGAATGGATTAACACACACACATACATTGCAAGGCGCGGACGCCAAAACCCATGGCATTATCCGTGTTAAAAATGAAGGCGCCAAAGACGCGCGTATATTGGTTTACCGTCAGGATCTGGTGTCTGATTGTGCCAGGGGCACACAATATCCGGAAAGAGGTGGTCACCAGCGTTCGTTGGCAGATGGATTGAAGACCAATGTGGATGAAAGAACCGTGGCTCCGAATGAAACGTACGAAGTTCGTTACACCATCGAGCTCGACCAGGCGAAGTCTGCGCCGGGCACTTACTGGGAGGTGATCATGGTGGAAGTGGCTGAGCCTGTGCGTGAAGAAGCTCAAAAAGGCGTTATCGTAAATTCAACCGTGCGGTATGCGGTGCAGGTGATTGTGGACGTTGGCACATTTGAAGGACCGCAGCTTTCGTACGAAAATGTGGCTTTCGAAAAAATGGCCGACGGACATTCAAACCTGAAAGTGCTGCTTAAAAACAATGGCTCATTTGCCTCGCGGACCAATCTGGTGCTGGAAGTTTACGATGCAACGGGTAAGCTCCTTAAAACAACCCAACCCAACACCCGCATGCTGTATCCGGGCCAGTGCAACACGTTTGAAGTTCCTGTGAGCGATCTGGAAAAAGGAAAATATGACTGTGTTATCGTGGCCGATACGGGCAAAGATCTCTTCGGTTCCAACATTTCATTACAGGTTGATTAACCTTCCCGAGCCCATTGATCCGACTCATTTTTATAATGATATTTATGGTGAGTCTGAAAGGGTTTTGCCAGCAAAAAATCCTCGTCAGTTTATCCAATGCTCCCGAAAAAGCTTCACCGGGGAGCCATATTACCTTGTTCTTTAATGTAACTGCTTCAACCGGATTTTCAGATTCACTTCAAGAAACAATCGACCTTCCAAAAGGCTGGAAACTCCTTTCCAAGCGCAAACCCGCGCAGATTTTAGGATTGACTGAGCTTCGTTACTTCTTTGTAATAGGCACACCGACAGACTGCTCAGCCGGCAATTATGAAGTAACATTCGGTGTAAAATCAGGCACCGAGCAAGCCAGCATAAATGCGAATGTGACCGTTGAACAAGTTCGTAAAATGGTGGTTTTTGTAGTTTCCCAGCCTGAGTTTGTCAAAGAAGGCGACACATTGCGGATTGGTTATCTGATACAAAATGCGGGAAACAGCAAGGAGACGTTTGGCATCAAATCCAGCCAAGGCAAAATGGTCGATATCAAAGACAGCCTTACGCTCGGTCCGCAGGAAAAAGCCAATGTTACGGTGCTGCAAGTAATTCCATTTACCGGAAACAATGCGTGGCAAAGTGCTACGGATCTGACGGTGCAGATGACTGGCGGGCAGCCTGCTGTTTATCAGGTTATAACGACGCCCGTTTTCTCGTCAGCGATCAAGAAAATCGACCGTTACTTTCGCTTTCCAATGGAAGTCGGCGGCGGCTTTATGTCTTACAAAATAGGCAACCGGACCATGATGGCTTACCAATATAATGTGACGGGAAGAGGTTTTTTAGACCAAAAAAATAAGCATTACATCGATTTCACCGCACGCGGTCCCAATCAGTTCAACTTTCCTGCACTGGGAAATTATGATCAGTATTCACTTGAATATCAATATGATAAAAGAACATTCGTTTCAATTGGTGACTTTGTTTTGCAGTTGAATAACCTCATGGAGTTTGGCCGCTTCGGTCGCGGATTAAAAGTGGAACAGCAGTTTGCCAAAATGAGCTACGTCGTTTTCTTGCAAAAAGCCCGCTTTTATTTCAATCAGAAAGAATCATTTGGCGGAAAATTCAGCTACAAACTAGGAGACTCATTCAACGCTGGCGCAAGCTACACTTCCAAGAATGTGCTGCGCAGAAACGAACAGTTTTGGTCCAATCTCATGGGTGTTTCCGGCTCCGTCAGGACGAAAGGTTTGATTCTGGAAGCAGAGCTAGCGGCTGGTCAGGCAAGATCTCGGACTGATTATGGCGCGTTTTTAAAACTTATTCTGGTAAAAAAATGGCTTAATGTGTCATCAAACCTCATTTACGCTGGCAAAAATTTTTACGGTTTTTACAACAACAGCATTCTTTTTAGCAATAACATTGGCTTTAATATATCACCCAAAGTAACGCTCGGCGTCAGCAGCAATTTTTCCAGGGTGAACCCGAGTCTCGATGAAACGTTTTACAGCGTGTCGCCAAAAGATCGAAACTACACAGCTTTTCTGTCTTACCAGATCAACAGACGAAATGGATTTTTTGTCTATTACGCGTCTCAGGAACGAGAGGATAGGCAAAGGCCGTCGGACTTTCATTATGCTGAAAAATTTGGCAATGTGACTTACAACCTTCAAACTGAAAAATTCACCCTTTTCTATCAGGGGCGTTTCGGACATTCGCGGAACAAGCTTGTATTTGATAATACGGGAAAGAAAGAGTCGTTTTCTAATTTGATCCAGCCCGCTTTCAGGGTTGTTCGCGGTGTTTGGCTCGGCGGATATTTTGAGCATCAGCATACCAGCAAGTTTTCTGCAAATGACGCGCTTGAAAATCTGTTTTACTATGGAGGCAATGCGGGCATAAACATCAAGCGCAACCTGTTTGCCAGCTTTTTATATCGCAATAATTACGCTCCCGATGAGCTTTATGTCAAACGCAGCTTTCTGGATGTCTCGCTATTGCTGGACCTGAACCGGCACAAGTTCAGCGTTTCGGGCGGTCGTTCGCACGTTCCCAATGCACAGAATGCGGAGCAGAACACATTGTTTTTTACAGTAAAATATGCGCTCAAATTGAATGTGCCGCTTTCGCGGAAAAAAAACAGCGGGATCGTTCGTGGAAAATTAACGGGTTCAGGATTTCCAAAACAGGGCAATTTGATCCAGCTTGGAAGTCATAAGTTCCTGACAGACAGCAGTGGAATCTTTGCATTTGAAGGCGTTGCCCCGGACGCATATTATCTGAGCATAACGCAGAACGATGCGAAAAACGACGGCGTTGTTCCTGTGGTCAAAATGCCCATGTTGATTGATGTAAGCACTGATAGCATCAGAAATGTGGAAATCCAGATGACCAGGACGGGCAGTGTGACCGGGAAAGTTGAATTTTTGAAAGCCAGTCAGCAATTGTCATCCGTGCTGAGCCAAAAGCCAACCGTTTTGATAAAGCTAACGAATGGAACAGACAGTTTCCTCACTGAATTGAATGACCGGGATGAATTTTCATTCAGAGAAATGCGGCCGGGCAAATGGACATTATCCGCATTTATCGCGGCGAATCAGGATCGTTTTGTCGTCGACGACAATGTCAGGGAATTTGATATTGAAATGGATAAGACTTTCCACGCGATTTTTAAGATACATCCGAATCAAAAAAGGATTCATTTTTCTGAAAGGAATTTTGATGTTTCTGTAAAAAAATGAAAAGCGCATTGGTCATATTCCTGCTGCTGAAATGCCTTGCCGTTGCCGGGCAGGCCAGCACGAATGTGAGCATTACGCTGCCTCCGATTTCGCTGATTGATGTGGTTCCGTCGGGAGGTGGAAATGTAACTTTGACCATGACGGCATCCAATGAAGCCGGCACGATCATAGGAACGGGGATGCCCAGCGCAACTAACTGGCTGATATTCACTTCCGCTGTGACGCCCGGCGCATCGCGCAGCATCAAAGGCGACGTTATCGGAACACTTCCGGCGGGCATTAATCTGCGCCTGGCCACTGCCACATACACAGGAACAGGGCAGGGACTTACGGGCAGCAGCATAACTGTGACGAGCAGCATCCTTTTGACAAACATTGCCACAACATTCATCAGCAACATTCAGGGGGCATACACGGGCACCGGCGCAGGAGAGGGTTTTAGGCTGACCTATTCTCTGGAAATTGACGGTTATGACAAGATCCGCAGCGGAACTTCCCAGGTAACGGTAAGATATACAATGGTCGACAACTGATGAAAAAATTAGCATTCATAACATTCCTGCTGTTCCTTGCCGAGCGCGGTTTTGGTCAGTCACTGAGCATCGCCAATTTGCCCTTAGGCGCGACCTGGACCGTTTCAACATTAACTTCTTCTGTGACGAAAGCAGGTAAAGATTATGTGGTTTATGGAGAAACAAGTCTCGTCGCACAAACCACATTGAAGATCAATGCGCTGCTTTTCTGGACGGTTAATGTCCAACTATCCACCACGGCGAACTGGCATTCCGGGCTTAAAATTTACGTAATCCGGACAGGAAACGGAACCGGCGGGGCCATTTTAGACGGTGGGTTGACTTATAAGGAAGTTACCACCATGCCGCAGGCATTTTTCAGCGGAAATCTTGGCCTTGGTTATGCCCGCGACAATGTGCCCATTCAATATAAGATAGAAGGCATGTCCGTCATGCTTCCCGCAAAAACTTACACCACGACTATACAGTACACGATTTCGGGCATATAGCTTGTTAAAAGACGTTCGTCTGTGGTCTATTCTTTCTTTAAAATTCCACTTGTGACACTGTCTTCAATCAATTGTTCAGCGTAATTCCAAATCGAAACAGAACCGTTTTTGATGACCTGTTTCTTTTCATAAACCTTGCTGTAATCAACATTATATTCCTCCCAGGTTCCGCCGTTGTTGGAAACATTTTGCAGCAGCGGTTCCAGGCGGTCCATTGATTTTGCAAATTTTGCTTCATCCGTCTCGCCAGCCTCAAACTCTTCCCAAATAGCAATAAGCTCTTGTGCCTGTTTTTCTGGCAGTAACCCAAAAATCCTTTCAGCCGCTGCCCTTTCCAGGTCGGTGTTAACATGATTTTTGACGGTGTCATAAATGAAAGTGTCGCCCGCATCGATCTCGACAATGTCGTGTATCAAAACCATTTTCACCACTTTTAAAACATCAATGGAAGCATTTGAATGGCCGGATAAAATAACGGCCATCATGGCCAGATGCCAGCTGTGCTCCGCATCATTCTCATTTCTGTCGCTATTGAACAGTTTTGTCCGGCGCTGAATATATTTTAGTTTATCAATTTCCTTGATAAAATCTATTTGCCTGATCAGATCTTCGTTTAGCATTTGGAAAAAAATTATGGTAACGCAATTTAGCCAACAAATCTAACCCGCGCCTGTAAATAATCCCGGGCACGGTGGAACAGTTTTTATAAGCGACCTGCAACTTTTAAAAACTTGCAACACCTGATCGATGCCGTCGATTAGTCTAAACAATCTGAATCATGTTTGTACCCATTGGATTACTCGTTGTAGCGATCATTGTAGTCGCTGTGCTTTATTTTAGAGCAAAAAATAAGGTTGAGAAATAAGTCAGTTACGCATTAAAAGGAGAAATTGTAACGCATCGAAAACGCTCTTCCCGGCAGGTTGTAACCGCGTTTTTCGTAGTAATTCTCATCCGTCAGATTGGCGATTTTCAGGCCAAGTGAATGATGCGCATTGACTTTGAATGATGCCGCAAAATCCATTGCTGCGTAGCTTGGATATTCAATTTCCGGGTTGATCGGGTCGGTGTAATCAATGTCTTTGCGCTGGCCGACCGATCTTCCGGAAAGGCGCAATTGCAGCCATTTCCGGTTGTCATACTGAACGCCGTAATTGAATGTATTTTTAGCCACATTCTGAATGTCACGCTCCACCGCAGAAGCGTCTGTTCCAACGATCAGTTCCTTCGCTTTTAGCAAGGATGAGCCCGTAACAAATGCTTTGAATGAATAGCGATAATCCTGAAACACACCAAAATCGAACGAAACTTCCGTCTCAATTCCCTGGATCGCCGCGTCCGCTGCATTGACAAATGTCGCCCGCGAAACAATGACCTCGCCACTGCCCTGCGGCTCATTAACCACATTAATAATCTTCGCAATTCGGTTGTTAACCTTCGTTGAAAAGTAAGTAAGCCCTGCTGCGAGCCCGGAACCTGGCTTGTTATATTGGAACCCGAAATCCCAGCTTAAACTGCTTTCATTTTTCAAATCCGGATTTCCAGCCGTGACCGCGATCCTTCCTTTGGAATCTTTAACCTCATTATAACCCGCCACCGAGTAAGCGTCCGTAGTGACGAATGCTCTGCCCGTAGCCACTTTCAGCCGAAGATCTGAGGTAAGCGCATAGGTGATTCCCAGGCTCGGGCTAACGAATGGCGTTGTTTTTTTGCCAGCCTGATAAGTGGGCAAAAGTGCTGTTTCCTTTACATTGAATGTAATATTGTCATAGCGCACACCCGGTTGCAGCGTCCATTTTTTATAGTTCAAAAGCGCTTGTGCGTAAAAAGCCGACGAAGTGATCGAATAGGCAGGCTGCGTCGGTGCCCGCTCGGTCGTATCATTGCTCCATCTTCGGCTGCTCGTCTGGGCGTTCAGATAATCATAACCCAGCATGATCGTGTGCTTTCCGATCTTCCAGGAGTCCTTAATTTGTGCCCCGGTCCATTGGTTTTCACCTTCGGCCGAGCGGAACGGCATTACTGGTTTTCCCGCAACATTGAGCGTGAAGTTTTTCGTATTTTCCTGTCCATGAAAGACTTTTAAGCTCGGTTCATGATTTCCTATTATGCCCGAAACAGCCACGTCAACCGCATTTCTGTCGTTATTTTTTTTACTCGCCTCCGCACTTCCGGATGATATTTCGCCGGGAGATTCAACGTTTCTCGCTACAAAATTTTCTCCGCTTACATCGACCCGCCAGTTTTTGCTCAATTGATAGCCCAGCCGCGCCCGACCCGTGTAATAATGCAGGTTTGTAAATGGCCTGCGCTGTCCGTCCGTAACCGTTTCATCCACCTGCTCGACCGGAATATCCGTGTAATTTTTCTGTGCATTTTCAAACCCAAACAGATCCCGGAGCAGATTATTCTTTCCTATTTTATAATCCTTCGCACGCTGAAAATATGCGAACGAAACATCATAGTCGAGCTTTTTGGTCAGGTTACCGCCTGCATTAAGCCCGGCTTGCATTGTTGTAAAACTGCCATATTCTACAAATGCATTTCCCTTGGTTGGGCCTTGTGATTTGGTGCGGATAATGTTGATCACCCCGCCCATTGCCTGTGAACCATACAAAGAAGACGCAGGCCCTTTCAGCACTTCAATGTGCTCAATGCCATTCAAATTGATCTGCGATAAATTGGTAACCCCCGCCGGACGGCCATCGATCAGCAGCAATGTCCGCTGATTGAGCCCCGAAAATTGCGGCCGGAATCCGCGGATCCCGATGCCGGATGACAAGTTTGGATATTGAATCACGTTGACGGCCGCCAGCTTGCGCACAATGTCGGTAATGTCAGCGGCAGGGGTGAGTTTTAAGTCTTCACTGGAAATGATCGTAAGCTGCTGCGCCAGGTTTTCCTTCCGCGTTTCAAAGCGTGTGGCGGTGACCACGATGGGGTTGAGCAAATTGGTTTTGCTGGAATCTGCAACTGGATTCTGTGCTTTTGCACAAAGCGAAATCGCCAGCAATGCTGCGATCTGGTAAGTAAATGTTTTCAATATTAAAATGAATTGGAGAGCGTGATTGCTCCGATGACAATAGAAAAAGCGCCTACGAGATAATTGACTATCCGGAAAAACTGCTCACGTTTGGAGACATACCGGCTGATTGATAAAGCAAAAAAATAGCCATAAGCGGACATGGAAAGAATGATTCCTAAACTTTGAATGATGATGATCCAGACAGCAGTCTGCGCATCACTCGCCGCCAGGGTAAGCGCCACCGCACAAGCCCCGCCCGTGCCAGCCAGTCCATGCACCATGCCCACCCAAAAAGAGCGGCTAACCTGCTGCGGCGGATTCGTGTAAATTCGTGCATCCCGTGGTAAGAAATTCCGCCTGATCGCCACAATCCCCAGCCAGATCATCAAAGGCCCGACGAGCATTTCAACTTTTCCGGAGACTTCAAGCAAAAGCTGGGATTTAAGCAGCAGCACCAAAACTGCAAACAAAATGAGGCTCAAAGAATGCCCCAGCGCCCAATGCATCGACCGCCAGATCAGCTTCCAGCGCCGCGCCGGACCCTGCTTTTCGTCAATGGCCAGCACAGAAACGGCCGCCATATGATCGGGTTCAAAAGAATGCTGGATGCCTAAAAGAAGGGAATCGACAAGTAAGTAATTGACCATAACAATCGAATAAGGTTTCGCCAAAAAGGCACTGAACTTATCCGGATTGGAAACAGGAGCATACAAGAGGAGGGGCAAAGACGCACACGCCCTGCCGACATCCTATCGCCTTTCTTCCCGAAAGCAAAACGGATATTCTCAACTGGCAGGTCTTCTGGCTCGTTCAACTTCTAACGCCTTCCCAGGTCAATTTTGAATTTTGAATGACTGAATGTTTTTATTCATTCATTCTATCATTCTATCATTCAAAATTGCACCCCAGTGGCATTATGTCAGAAGCTTGTAAATTGAACTTACAGCAGCGGGAACTGCTCCGGAATTACACCGGATTCCCTTTTAATTCCGCCAAAGGCGGACACCAAATGAAGCGGCAAAGCTAGATCTTTTTAATCTACTTTGTTAACATTTACCATATCTTTGGCCCAATAACGAGTTCTTTACATTCTTTTTTCCAACAGAGACAGGTTTTACAAACCAGTAAATTAATAGGGAACCGTGTGAGAATCACGAGCTGTCGCGCAACTGTAAGTAACGCAAAAAGTTTATATCAAAAGTTGTCCACTGGGTGCACACCCGGGAAGGATGATATGAATGTTACAAGCCAGGAGACCTGCCTTTTTCAAAGTTGACGATGCTTTCGCGAGATGAAGCAAGTCGGTCCGGATATCTGTTTTTCGTGGTTTTAACAACCCGGAACTGCAACAGGCGTGCTCCTGCACGACATGCTGGCTTCCTCTTCTGATCGCATCGTGAAAATGATGCAAGGAGCTTTTAACACATTCAATGTCAGTTAAAAGAATGGAAGCAACGGCATGAAATCACACTTTCTGATCTCAGCACCATCAAGCAATTCAGGTAAAACGACGGTTACCCTGGCATTGCTGCGCGCGCTGAAAAATTGGGGATTAACCGTGCAGCCCTTCAAATGCGGCCCGGACTACATTGACCCGATCCACCACACGCATGCTTCGGGAAATATCAGCATCAACCTGGACACATTCATGGCTTCTGAAAGTCATGTACAGGAACAATATCAGTCCTATTCCCAAGATGCGGACGTATCGGTTACCGAAGGCGTGATGGGTTTGTTTGACGGGGCCGACAAAATGAGAGGAAGCAGTGCGGAAATTGCCGGGCTGCTCGACATTCCCGTAATCCTCGTGATGGACGCAAGATCCATGGCCTATTCTGTTGCGCCGCTGCTTTATGGATTGAAAAATTTCAGAAAGCAGATCAATGTTGTCGGTGTGATCTTCAATTTCGTAAACACAGCATCGCATTATAGTTTCTTGAAAGATGCCTGCGCAGATGTAGGCATTGAGCCATTGGGTTATCTGCCAAAAAATGAGGCGCTTCAAATCCCTTCCCGGCATTTAGGGCTACATATCTCAGCAGAAACTGATTATGAGGCAATTATCAAAAATGCAGCGCAGGCAATTGAAGCAACTGTTGATATAAAACGCCTGCTGGAAATCACTCAACATTCAAAGCGTCACGTTCATTTTAAAACCGCTTTTTTACCAAAACAAAACTTGCAAATAGCAATCGCCCGCGACGAGGCATTTGCATTTACTTACCACCAGAACATTCAGGTGCTTTCCGCTTTTGGCCAAATAAAATGGTTTAGTCCGCTGCACGATGACACAATGCCGCCGGCTGATTTTCTGTATTTGCCCGGTGGTTATCCGGAGCTTTATGCAGCGCAGCTCAGCAATAATCACAGCATGCGTGAAAGCATTAAGGCTTACTGCGAAAGTGGAGGACTGACTTACGCTGAATGTGGCGGGTTAATGTATTTGGGTGAAAATTTAACAGATAATAATGGACAAACATTTGCTGTGGCCGGCGCGCTCAAATGCAGCACGACCATGCAAAACACGAAAATGACATTGGGTTACCGCACTGCCATTTGGGAAGATCTGGCATACAAAGGACACGAGTTTCATTACTCAGATTTTGACACCAATAAGCTGGAAGAACTGCCCGTCCAGTTCCTCAATGCAAAAGGAATTGAAACAAACACCCGGCTTTACAGACACAAAAAAACCTTCGCTTCCTATATGCACGTGTACTGGGGCGAGAACGAACATTTCATCAATAAACTATTGAAAATGAAAGGCTTGGCGCGGTTATGAAAGAAATCAAACGCCAGCGGATTACCCGCGCCGACGGAAAGTCGATCAACCTCGTGCAGCGCCGGGGACATTTATCCTATTGCTATAATGCATGCTGCTGCGGGCGGGTGGATAGGGGATATGCGCCCGTTCCGGTGGAGCTTTACAAAACCGAATGGCTGAAACGAAAGCTTCGCAACAAGGTCCACATGACCAAAGGCGGCTGCCTCGGACCGTGCACGCTGGCTAATGTGGTAACGCTGCTGTTTGACGGACATTCAGTCTGGTTTCATTCCATTAATAATGACTGGCAGATCCTGGCCATTTTTGATTACATCGAAAGCATGGTTCAGGCCGATCGCTATCTCGTGCCACCTGCTGACCTGGCCGAATATGTGTTTCAATTTTACACCTGGAAAGGCTCCGAAAATGCAACATTGGCCGGCCTTGTCGCTCAACCCACAGAAGGCATCGTCTTCCTGACCCACGCCGACACTGACCTGCTGGCCCTCGACCGCACGATTCAGATTTTACCCGAAGATTTTCCCAAAACCATGGGCATGAGCCTCACCGGGATCAGAAGTGAAGAACAAATGGCGCAATTGCTGGAACGTGAACTGGCTGAGGCAAAGATCATTGTCGTCCGCGTTCATGGCAGGCTCAGCACGATTCCTGGGTTCAGTCAGCTCGTTCATCTTGCCAATCAGCGCGGGCAATATCTGATCGTCGTCAGTGGAACCGGCGAATTCAACCCCGAATTTGCTGCCTTATCCACGGTTACGCCTGATGTTTTGCAGGAAACATTGCATTACCTGAATGCAGGTGGTTATGCCAATTTGTATTCGTTATTATGCTATCTGTCAGACCATTTGCTCATCACCGACTTTGGTGCGGAGCCGCCGGCAGCATTGCCTGAGCACGGTATTTATCATCCCGATTTGCCCGAGAACGCAGACATTTCTGACTGGCTGAAATATCACGATTACGCGCTCCCGACGGCCGGATTAACATTCTATCGTGCACATTGGATTAGTGGAAACACCGGTTTTGTGGATGCCATGATCCGCTCGCTGGAAGATCAGCGGCTGAATGTCCTTCCCGTTTTTACATCATCATTAAAATCCATAGATCCGAACACCGGCAAACCGCAGGCCTTTCAATATTTCGAAAATTCCGTGAAGCTGGATGTGCTGGTGAATACAATATCTTTTGCCATGACGGACTTACAGCCTGCGGGGACGGTCAGCAAACCGCAATCGTCCCTGACAGCGCTGGACGTGCCGATCTTACAAGCCATTACGAGCGGCATGAGCCGCGGCCCCTGGGAAACTTCCTCGCGCGGATTGAATCCATTGGACACCGCCATGAACGTCGCTATTCCTGAATTCGACGGCCGCATTATCACGGTTCCGGTTTCTTTTAAGGAAAAAGGCATCACAAATAAAGGTTATCAGGCCGTTGAAAACCGTGTTGACCGCGTTGCAGGGCTGGCGGCCCGATTTGCAAGATTGAGACATTTGCCCAACAGCAAAAAACGTATTGCTTTTATTTTTACCAATTCAAATACAAAAGCTTCGCAGGTTGGTAATGCAGTCGGGCTCGATGCGCCGGCCTCTTTAATGAATATCCTGAATGCCATGATGGCGGAGGGTTATCAAATTTCGAATCTCCCCGAATCAGGAACGGCGTTGATCCACGAATTGATCGACCGCTGTTCGTATGATGAAAATTATTTGACGCCGCAGCAGCTTGCGCTCGCGCCGGGCCGTGTTGCAATTGATCAATATAAACATTGGTTTGAAGAACTTCCCGAGCAGGCGCGACAGAAAATGGTCAAACAATGGGGGCCGCCGCCGGGCGAAACTTATGTGCATAACATGCACATTGCATTGGCCGGACTGGATCTGGGCAATGCATTTGTGGCTTTGCAACCGCCCCGCGGCTACGGCATGGATCCCGACGCCATTTACCACCAGCCCGACCTGCCGCCAACGCACCATTATTATGCATTGTATCGCTGGCTGCGCGATGACTGGCAGGCTGATGCAATCGTGCACGTAGGCAAGCATGGCACATTGGAATGGTTGCCGGGCAAAGGAATTGGCTTGTCCGAAAACTGCTTTCCGGATGCATTTCTGGCGGATATGCCACTTTTTTATCCGTTTATTATCAACGATCCGGGCGAAGGTTCACAGGCCAAACGACGCGCGCATGCAGTCGTGGTTGATCATTTAATGCCGCCTATGACGTCTGCGGACACCTATGGAGAGCTTGCGCAGCTCACCCAGTTGGTGGATGAATATTATCAGGTTGAAAGTCTGGACCCGGCTAAGTTACCGCTTTTGCAAAGGCAGATCTGGGAACTGATCAAGCAAACCAATCTGGACGCAGACCTTTCGGCGATGCTCAGCCGCGATCATGGCGATCACAAGCACGATTGGGATGATGAAATGACGCCCGAAGGCGTGCCGGTCAGCATTGCCGAAATGGATGGAAAAGATGTAGCGCATTTGATCGAAGACATTGACGGCTATTTGTGTGAACTGGGTGCTGCACAGATCAGAAATGGTCTGCATACGCTGGGTGAAATGCCTTTGGATCAATCACTTGTGGATATGCTGCAAGCGCTGACGAGGTTGCCTAATGCCGACGTGCCAGGTTTACAGTCGGAGCTGGCCGCATGCTTTAACATTGACCTCGAATTGATTCTGGCAAGAAAAGGCGAGCGACTCACGCACGTTTCTCCACAATTACAGGAACTCGCAGGCCGCCCGGTTTTGACGGGCTCAGATGCGCTGGAAACATTTGACGAGCTGTCGCAGCATTTGTTTACCTTATTAATGAAATACGGATTCCAGGTTCCTTCGATTAACCAGACATTGTTTGAAACATTCAACATTCCCCCCGCAGATCGCAGACTTTCAGGCATTTATCAGATCCTTGAATTTGTTTGTAAACATTTGGTTCCTAATCTCGCGCAGACTGAAAATGAGATCAATAACCTGCTGCATGGACTGAGCGGTGGTTACGTTCCGGCCGGTCCCAGCGGGGCGCCAACGCGGGGAATGGCGCATATTTTGCCGACAGGCCGCAATTTCTACGCAGTGGATCCAAGGGTTTTGCCTTCCAAAGCCGCGTGGGAAGTGGGTCAGCAACTCGCCAAAGAAGTGCTTGACAGACATTTAAAAGAAACAGATCGCTATCCCGAGCGCGTCGGCATCAGCATATGGGGCACAAGCGCCATGCGGACACACGGCGACGACGTGGCCGAAGTGCTTGCATTGCTGGGCGTAAGGCCGGTTTGGCAAGCCGAAAGCCGCAGGATCACGGGTGTAGCAATGATCCCGCTTTCTGAATTAGGCCGTCCGCGCATTGATGTGACGATTCGCATTAGTGGCTTTTTTCGGGATGCATTTCCACATTTGATCGAGCTCATGGACGAGGCCGTGCAAATGGTGATCACAGCGGATGAGCCGCTTTCTCAAAACTTTGTAAGAAAGCATTATTTCGACGATCTTCTTGCCTTGCAAAAGGACAATAATCTCTCAACCGACGAAGCCGAGGAACGCGCTGCTTACCGGATTTTTGGCGCAGCGCCCGGAAGTTATGGCGCTGGAATTCTGCCACTTATCGATGAAAGGAATTGGGAATCAGATGCTGATTTTGCCAAAGCTTATCTCAATTGGGGCGGTTATGCCTATTCGCGCAGTGCGGCCGGCGTTGATGCGCGGGCGGAATTCAGCAATCAGCTTGCGGGTGTCGAAATCGCCTTGCATAATCAGGATAACCGTGAGCACGACATCTTCGACAGCGACGATTATCTGCAATTTCATGGCGGCATGATCGCCACCATCCGCAACCTGACCGGGAAGCAGCCGCGCCATTATTTCGGCGATTCGCAAGATCCCGCCCGGCCGGTTGTCAGGGATTTGAAAGAAGAAACATTGCGCGTTTTCCGCACCCGCGTCGTGAATCCCAAATGGATTGAAAGCATCAAAAAACACGGTTACAAAGGCGGCCTCGAACTGACGGCAACAGTGGATTATCTTTTCGGTTACGACGCCACAGCCAAAGTTGTGGATGACTGGATGTATGAAAAAGTGGCTGAAAGCTATGCATTGGACGGTTCTATGCAGGATTTTCTAGCCGAAAGCAATCCGTGGGCGCTCCATGCGATCTCGGAGCGGTTGCTGGAAGCGGTTCAGCGCGGCATGTGGGCGGAGCCTTCGGAAGCGGTTTTGGAAGGGTTAAAAGATTTGTATTTAAAAAGTGAGGCGGAAGTCGAAACGAGAACAGAATAATGCAGCATTATCCATTTACAGCCATTGTCGGGCAGGAAAAGTTAAAGCAGGCGTTGCTGCTTTGCGCGGTCAATCCGGGCATAGGCGGTGTGCTCATCAAAGGTGAAAAAGGCACCGCCAAAACAACGGCAGCACGTGGTTTACAGTCGGTTATGCCTCTGATCAATGAGCTCGAACCAGCGACTTCCGTGCCTTTTGTTGATCTGCCCATCGGTGCGTCCGAGGACCGCGTATTGGGCAGCCTCGATTTGCAGGCCATTCTTTCGGAAAAAAAGAAACAGCTGCTTCCGGGGTTGCTGGCGGCTGCACATGGCGGCATTCTTTACATTGATGAAGTGAATTTATTGCCGGATCATCTCGTCGATATTTTGCTCGATGTGGCTGCTTCCGGCGTGAATACGATTCAGCGGGAAGGCCTTTCGGCAAGTCATCCTGCGAAATTCATTTTGATTGGGACGATGAATCCCGAAGAAGGCAACCTGCGTCCTCAGTTTCTGGACCGGTTTGGTTTAATGGTGGAAGTGGGCGGGGACTTTGATGTGCTGTCAAGAATTGAAGTCGTCAAGCGCAGAATGGCTTTTGAAGCAAATCCGCATTCTTTTTGCCAAGATTTTGAAAATGAGCAAAATGTGCTGAAAGTCCGGATAGCAAACGCTCAAAACTTGCTGCCGAATGTTGATATGCCCGACGGACTGCTTTCACTAATTAGCCAATTGTGCATTGAATCGGGCATAGCGAGCTTACGTGCTGACATTGTGATGTACAAAACGGCCATTACAATTGCCGCGCTCGATAATCGCTTGCTTGTCAATACGGCGGACATCACTCAGGCAGCGGCGCTCGTGCTGGCGCATCGCAGATCTAAAAGAATGCAGTCTCCAAATCCAGGAAGCCAGTCGCCCAATGGTGAAAGTGAATTGCAAAATTCTGATAATCAATCTGCTGATCCCAAGAACAATAATAAACCGAAAGAGGAATCTAATGTCAGTCCTGAAAGTGAGCCGGGCAACGACAAATCGAATATAGACAATTCAAATGCTGAGGTTGACTGCGGTGAGGGGAAATGTGCCGACTCTCCGGACGAAAAAACATTTGGAATAAATCTCAATGTAGAGGCGCCGGCGCTGCAGGTAAAACCAGCCGGCAATGTCAATGATTGGCTTGAAGGGCGAAGAAGCAAAGCGTCGGGCACGCCACAAGGATTTAAGATTCGCACGGAAGCGGGTTCTGCTGGTAATAATATTGCTCCGACGGAAACTTTGCTGAACGCCATTATTCGTAATCCGGATAACATTTCAATTAAAAAAGAAGATGTGCATTATGCCATTAAATCTGGTAAAACAGGGCATTTGATCCTGTTTGTAGTGGATGCATCGGGCTCGATGTCAGCGGGAAAGCGGATGGAAGCTGTGAAAGGAAGCGTGCTGAGCTTGTTAAACGACGCTTACCAGAAACGAGATGCTGTCGGCGTCATTGCGTTTCGGGGTGTGGAAGCAACTGTGATATTGTCGCCTACTTCAAGCACGGAAATGGCCGAAGCGGCATTGACAAACCTGCCAACCGGCGGCCGCACGCCGCTCGCCCACGCATTGCAGCTAGCCAGTGACTTATTGCAGCAACACGCAAGGAAATCGGATTCAAAGCCTTTGCTCATCCTACTTAGTGACGGAAAAGCCAATGTCCCGCTTCCGGGCGGTGGCGACGCATGGGCGCAGGCGCTGGAATGCGCAGTTTCGATCAGAATGTCAGGTGTTGAGGCGATGGTGATGGATACGGAAAACGGCTTTTTACGGATGGGCAGGGCAGCAGAACTGGCCGACGCGCTGGGTGCGGAATGCGTGTCGCTGGACACATTATCTGAGCAGAATTTGACCAAGAAAGTGTCTTCTAAACTCAATCTGCAAGCCAAATGAATGAAATAAGCGCTGAAAATAAAGACAGAAAGCTGCGGCCGATCATGTTTGTCGGGACGGGCTCTGATGTAGGCAAAAGTGTCATAGCGGCTGGATTTTGCAGGATTTTTAAACAGGATGGTTTCCGTCCGGCGCCGTTCAAGGCGCAAAATATGTCTTTAAACAGCTATGTAACTGCGGACGGACTCGAAATGGGACGTGCGCAGGTTGTGCAGGCAGAAGCGTCGGGCATCCCGTGCGAATCGGATATGAATCCGGTGCTTTTGAAGCCCACGAGCGATCAATCTTCTCAGGTGATTTTGAATGGAAAACCGGTGGGCAACCAGTCTGCCCATGCCTATTTCATGGCCAATGATCGTCACGAATTATTCGCTGCCGTGAAAGCCGCATTTGACCGACTTTCTGAAAAATATCATCCCATCGTGCTCGAAGGCGCAGGCAGCATTTCCGAGCTGAATCTAAAACATCGGGACATTACCAATCTCAGAATGGCTGCCCACGCCGGAGCCGCGACATTCCTGGTCGCTGACATTGATAAAGGAGGTGTTTTTGGAAGCGTTTACGGAACAATCGCATTGCTTTCCGAGGAGGAGCGCTCGCTGATGCAGGGCATTATCATCAATAAATTTCGGGGAGACAGCCGTCTTTTTGAACACGGGAAACGCATGCTGGAAGAGCTGACCGGCTTGCCCGTCGTAGGCGTGTTGCCTTACTTCCGGGACATTCACATTGAAGAGGAAGATTCGGTTTCGCTTGAAAAAAAATACCGTCAGGCAGCAACAGGCAAAGTAAATGTGGCCGTCATTCTGCTCCCCCGACTTTCCAATTTCACTGATTTCGACAGGCTGGAAAGTGACGAGCGGGTCAATTTATTTTACAGCCAGGATCCGGCCGAAATTGAAAAAGCAGACATTATCATCATCCCCGGCAGCAAAAACACTACCGAGGATATGCTGGCCATTAAGAACAATGGCATTGCCAGCGCCATTCTGAGATCGCACAAATCTGGCAAAACGGTGATCGGAATTTGTGGTGGTTATCAGATGCTTGGCGCTGAAATTTCAGACCCGCAAGGCGTGGAAGGCAGCATTGCCTCGATTCCGGGATTGGGCATTCTCCCGCTGACTACGGAGCTGCAAACCAGAAAAACGACGATGCAATGTTCCTTTTCTTTTTTAAGCAATCCGGCCAAATGCACAGGTTATGAAATTCACATGGGCACGACGAAAATTCATTGCCAGCCATCACCTGTGGCCGTTTTCGAAGACGGTCGCCAGGATGGTTTTTTATTGAATGAAAAAACGTGGGGCTGCTACATTCACGGCATGCTCGACAATGATCATATCATTGATTATTTGCTAAAACCATATGTCGCCAGCCTTGAAAAACCACGCACTTCCATTCATGATTTTAAAGAGGAACAATACGATAAGCTGGCGAATATGATCCGGCAGCATGTTGATATGAATTTGATTTACAATAGTTTATATAAAGAACCGCGCTTATGCTGACAGGTCACGGAGACGATGCTTACCGATACGAACGCGAAATCATCGCGGATTTCAGCACCAATGTCTGGCATGGCGGAGCACCGGCTGGGTTGAAAGCATATCTGTTTGAAAACATCGACCGGGTTGAGCGCTATCCGCAGGTTTTATCAGAAAACCTCACTCTGAAAATAGGAAATCACTACGAACTCCCAGCCAGTAACGTGCTCGTTTGCAACGGAACCACCGAGAGCATTTACCTCATTGCACAACTGTTTTCGGACAGCAAAACCACCATTATAACACCCAGCTTTTCTGAGTATGAAGATGCATGTCAGATTTTCAATCACGAGCTGACTTACCTGCCTTGGCAACAGGCACTGGAAATGCCGCAGCTTCGGTCGGACATCGTTTTTATTTGCAATCCCAACAATCCCACGGGCAGCTATTTTCCTGATCTGCAATTCTGGATTAAGAGAAGCCCCGGTTGCATTTTCGTCATCGACGAAGCATTTATAGATTTTACAATGGGCATCGAAAGCACGATAGATCTGGTGAAAAAGTACCGCAATGTCATTATCCTTCGCTCGCTTACTAAAACCTATTCGATCCCGGGATTGCGGCTGGGTTACCTGCTGGCAAATGATGAAATCGTCGCGCAACTGACTGCTATTAAGCAACCCTGGACCCTGAATGTGATGGCGCAGGCGGCGGGGGAATTCATTTTTGACAACCTTAATGCATTGCAGCTTCCTATTTCAGCTATTTGGAATGCAAAGGAAGATTTTGTCAGACAACTCAAAAAAAATGACGCCCTTGCCGTAGAAGATAGCACGACGCATTTTTTCCTCTGCAAAACATTGGTAAGGAATGCTGCACAGCTCAAAGATTTCCTCATTCAGCATCACGGCATCCTGGTCCGCGATGCAGGCAATTTCCGCGGATTAACAAGGCAGCATTTCAGACTCGCAACGCTGACTCCCGAAAAAAATCAACTCCTTATCGACGCGCTCAAAGCATGGAACAAGCTGCATTACTGATCGTTCCGCTGCTGGCCGGATACGCGCTCGACCTCTGGCTCGGCGATCCCGAAACCTGGCCACACCCGGTAAAAGTCTTCGGAAAACTGATTGCCTGGGGCGAGAAGCGACTAAACCAAGATTCATTCAGATTCATAAAAGGAGGCATGTTAACGATAATGCTTGTTGGGGCTGTTTTAATTTTTTGTTATTGTATTCGTGCCTTATTTGCGGCCGCCGATGCGGCGGATTCGTGGCTTGAAATAGCATGCAACACAATCCTAATATGGTACGGCCTTGCGAACAAAACCTTAATCCAGGAAGGCAAAGCCGTATTCCACCAACTCAACAAAAACGGCTTAACCGCCGGCAGAAATCAGCTCTCACGCATAGTTGGCCGCGAAACCAAATATCTCTCAGAAAACCAAATCCGCATCGCAGTCCTGGAAACAATGTCCGAAAACCTGAGTGACGGCGTCGTGGCGCCGCTCTTCTATTATATGCTAGGCGGCATCCCAGCCATGATGGCCTACAAAATGATCAACACACTTGACTCAATGATCGGTTATCGCAGCACCCGTTATGAGCAATTTGGAAAATTTGCAGCCCGGCTGGACGACCTCGCAAACCTGATTCCAGCCCGGTTAACTGCATTATTAATGGTTTTGGTCACATTCAGCGGACGCGGAATGCAGCACATTTTCAAATTCGGAAACAAGCACAAAAGCCCAAACGCCGGTTACCCGGAAGCTGCACTCGCAGGCATTCTGCATTGTCGTTTTGGCGGCCCGAATGTATATCATGGAACCTTGGTCCAGAAGCCATTTATCGGTGAAAAGGAACGTGAGATTGAACCGCACGAAATTGAATATGTCAGTCGCATTAATCACCTGGTTTGTCTGGCAATGGTGCTGATATGCTGTTTATGGTTTGTATTAAAATATTCGTAATGCCCTCATTTATAATCACCGGCGGACCAGGATCCGGAAAAAGCACATTGCTGAATGCACTTGAAGCATCGGGATTTCAAACCATTCCGGAAGTTTCCCGCGAGCTGATCCGCGCGGAAATGGGTGATGGCGGAATGTGTCTGCCCTGGATCGATTTGCCCTGTTTTGCCCGGAAATGTTTGGAGAAAATGCAGGCTGATTTTCTTGCTAATAGCACAACTGAACCAGTCTTTTTTGACCGCGGATTGCCCGATGTCATTGCCTATTTAAATGTTGGAAAAATCACCGTCGATCCCGAGCTGCTCGAAGTCTGTTCGAATCATCGCTACAACACAAATGTCTTCATCGCGCCGCCCTGGAAGGAAATTTATGTCAACGACGACGAGCGCTGGCAGACTTTCGCGGAAGCCTGCACATTGTACGAAGCCATTAAAGTTGCATACACAACGCTGGGTTATCGGCTGACTGAACTTCCCAAAGTTTCCGCAGCGGAAAGGGCCGATTTTATCATTAAACAAATAGCCGGATGAAATTGAACTTGCACATTTTGCTCTTCCTGCTCACGATTCTAGCCGGTTGCAGCAGTTCTTCGGCGCTCTATGAAAAAAATGAACTGCGCAGAGAGGGCAATGCGACATTCAAAGAGCACGTGCAAATCAGGCACGCCAAAGGATTTTCGATCACTTATCATAAAAATTATAAGGTGCTCCAAATCATTAGTCCTTTTGAAAAACAGGCTGATACTGCCACTTATTTGCTCGTTCCGCGCGGTAATGCGCGACCGAAAGGTTATCCCGAAAGCCAGGTGATCGAGATTCCGGTCAGGAGTTTGGTCGCCATGTCTTCGATGCACATTGGGCTCATCGGGTTTCTGGAAGCCGAAGATGTGCTGACGGGATTGGGCAATGTGCAATATGTTTCTTCGCAGCGCGTGCTCGACCGCATCAAGGCAGGGAAAATTAAGGAAGTAGGAAAGGATCAGGGACTTAACGAAGAGCTGCTGCTGACGATGCAGCCCGATCTGGTGATGGCGACAGGAAGTCCGGTTTCTAAAATGGACCGGTTTCATGGGCTTAAAGCTGCCAAAATTCCGATTCTCGTGAATTCTGAATGGGTGGAAACGACGCCGCTGGGACGTGCAGAATGGGTGAAGCTGATGGGCGCGCTGCTAAATAAGGAAGACGAAGTGAACAGGCGTTTTGAAAAAATAGAAAAAGACTACAATCGCCTGGCCGCATTAGGCACAAATGCAGCCACAAAACCAAGTGTGATCACCGGGATGAACTCGCGTGACGCATGGTTTGTGCCGAATGGAAACAGTTATGTATGCCGGTTTTTGAGAGATGCGGGTGCAAGTTATCACTGGAAAAAAACCAAAGCAACGGGCAGTCTGCCGCTGAATTTTGAAACTGTATATCCGGTCGCGCTGGATGCTGATTTTTGGCTGAATGTGAGCATTAACAATGTGAAATCCAGGCAGGAGTTGCAGGGCAAAGACAGTCGCTATGCCGATTTCAAAGCATTTAAAACAGGAAAAGTTTACGGTTATCACCTCCGGGCAAATGACCAGGGCGCCAATGATTATTGGGAGTCCGGCGCCGTTAACCCGCAGGATGTGCTGGCCGATCTGATCAAAATTTTGCATCCGGAGCTTCTTCCGGATCATGAACTCATTTATTATAAACAGTTGAAATGAAAATTTACACGAAAAAAGGAGATAAGGGCACAACGGGACTGTTCGGCGGGAGTCGGGTTGATAAAGATGACGTTCGCGTTGAATGTATGGGCACATTGGATGAAGCGAATTCGACCATTGGTTTGCTGCGCGTCAAGCTTGGCGTGGAACATGAATGGCAGGCTAACCTGCACAAAGTTCAGAAGGATCTGATGGATATGATGTCACATCTGGCCCGGCCGTCTGATGCCAAAAAAGAGAACAAAAACCCGATGCCGGTCGACGGCGCTGAATTTTGTGAAAACTGGATCGATGCGCTGGAAGCAGGCATGAGCTCGCCTTCGGATTACTTTCTGTTGCCAGGTGGAAATGAAGTTTCCGCGCTTTGCCACGTTGCCCGGACCCAAATGCGGCGCGGCGAACGAAGGCTGGTTTCGCTCATAAAAACCGACGAAGTCCACGAAGCCATCCCGGCTTACATTAACCGCTTATCCGACCTGTTTTTTACCCTCGCTCGCGCTGAAATGGACAAGGCAGGCGTGGCGGAGGAAAAGTGGCAATTGTTTTTGTACAAACGTTTCAAAACGGCCGAATAGATGATCATTTACATCAGCGGGGGCGTCAGAAGCGGTAAAAGCAGATATGCGCAAGAGCTTGCATTACAACGAAGTGCAAATCCAGTCTACGTCGCCACCGCCAAAATCTGGGATGATGATTTTGCAAAACGTGTGCAATTGCACAGGAATGAGCGCGGGCCGGAATGGACGCTTTTTGAACAGGAAAGAGATCTGCATTTGTTGCCGCTGGAAAACCACATCGCCGTCATTGATTGCGTAACGCTTTGGCTGACAAATCTTTGGATGGAGCATGATGAAAGCATTGCGCAAACATTAACTGCATTCAAATCCGAAATTGATGCGCTTTCCAAAATTGACGCAACGCTCATTATTATATCCAATGAAATCGGGATGGGCGTGCACGCGGAGACGGAAATGGGAAGAAAATTTGCGGATCTGCAAGGCTGGGCCAATCAATATGTTGCCGCCAAAGCGGATCAGGCGGTTTTTATGGTTTCCGGGTTGCCTCTTCAACTTAAATAATGGTTATGTCACAAACACATCTCGACGCTCAGATTCAGCAGAAAATTGATTTTAAAACAAAGCCGGCGGGTTCGCTGGGAATGCTGGAACACATTGCTTTTCAGATTGCAAATGTTCAGCAAACGCTGTCTCCCGAAATCATTAAGCCGCATATCGTCGTTTTTGCAGGCAGTCACGGCATTGCCAAAGAAGGCGTGAGCGCTTATCCTGCCGAAGTAACCGCACAAATGGTTCTCAATTTCCTCAGCGGGGGAGCGGCCATTAATGTCTTTGCCAGGCAACACGACATCGAGCTTGTTATCGTAGACGCCGGGGTTGACTTTGTTTTTGAGAATGATAAAAAACCGGTTGACGCAAAAGTGGGTTTTGGCACGCAAAGCTTTCTGGCGGCAGAAGCAATGACTGCGGAACAATGTGCTGAATGCTTTACCAGTGGAGCCGCGATTGTGAAAGACATTAGAGAAACGGGTTGTAACGTCATTGGATTTGGTGAAATGGGCATCGGTAACACGTCTTCCGCCGCTGTCATTATGAGCAAATTGCTTGATCTTCCTATTGCGGATTGTGTGGGAAAAGGCACTGGATTGGATGCAATGCAATTGGAAAACAAGCTTTCAATATTGAAAAATGCTTTGACATTTCATGAGCAAGTCGGAAATGATCCGATGCAGATTTTGCGAACGTTCGGCGGATTTGAAATTGCGATGATGTGCGGTGCGATGCTGGAAGCGCACAGGCAAAATATGATCGTGCTGGTCGACGGGTTTATCGCTTCCGTCGCGTTTTTAGCTGCATTTAAAATGAATAATAAGATCATCGAAAACGCGATTTTTTGCCATCAGTCAGACGAAAAAGGGCACAGGCTTTTGCTCCAAAAATTAAATGCAAATCCGGTGCTGCAACTGAATATGAGGCTGGGCGAGGGGACCGGATGTGCGGTCGCTTATCCATTAATAAAAAGCGCTGTGGCTTTTTTCAATGAAATGGCCAGTTTCGACAGCGCGCAAGTGAGTCAAAAAACGGCATGATGAAAAAGCAACTGACCTTGTTTTTTGCGGCGTTGCAATTTTACACGCGGATTCCCATTCCTGCTTACATTCAACATGATCCTGATAATCTCAATCCGGCAACGAGGTTTTTGCCGCTCGTTGGCTGGATCGTCGGGGGCGGAGCTGCGTTGGTTTGGATGTTGCTAGCGCTCGTGGATGTGCAGGTTGCGATTATCTGTTCCATGATCGCTTCCGTGCTGATCACCGGCGCTTTGCATGAAGACGGATTCGCGGATTTCTGTGACGGATTTGGGGGCGGGTGGACGAAAGAGAAGATCCTGCTGATCATGAAAGACAGCCGGATCGGAGCCTATGGCGTCATTGGATTAATTGGAATGTTAGCCTTGAAATTCAGCCTTTTAAATGCACTTTCTAATTCTACAAATGCTGCAATTATTGGTTTCTGTATGATTACAGCACATGCATTAAGCCGGTTTATGTGCGTCATAATCGTTTATTATTTTTCCTATGCGCGTGAAACGGAGGATAGTAAAGCTGCATTTGTCGCTAAAAGAATGCTTGTTTCGACATTCGCTCTCGCAGGTTTATTTGGTGTGATGCCACTGTTTTTTCTTGCTTTTACATTAAAATCAGCTGCGGTTTTAATGATCATTCCGTTGCTGGCATTGGTAACATTTTTAATGGGGAGTTATTTTAAGAAATGGATTGGCGGTTACACAGGAGATTGTCTTGGGGCCGTGCAGCAGGTTTGTGAAGTGTTGTTTTACTTTTTCCTGTTGATCCTATGGAGGTTTATCTGATCAGACACACCAAGCCGTTGCTTACACCCGGCCTGATTTACGGATATTTAGAAGTGGAGCTTGCAGCAGGATTTGAAACGGAATTAGACAACATCAGGTCGCAGCTTCCCTTACATTTGGACGCCGTTTATTCCAGTCCGTCGACACGTTGCACGCTTCTTGCCAAAGCCATTAACCCAAATTACCAAGTCGATGAGCGCCTGCGCGAGCTGCATTTCGGTGATTGGGAGGGGGAAACTTGGGATACGGTTGATCAGGCAGATCTGAAATTTTGGATGGAGGACTTTGTAAATGTGCGCATTCCGGGCGGCGAAAGTATGCTGGATTTGCAAAAACGTGTTAAGGAATTTTTCAAAACACTTTCAGGGAAACAGGACGAAAAAATAGCAATAGTTACCCACGGCGGCGTGATCCGGCTGTTGCTTGCATTAGAAGCTCGAAGGCCGCTTGATCAATGTTTTGAAATCAATGTGGATTACGGATCGGTCTTCACGTTTCATGTTGGCAGCATTGATTAGGCAACTTGTTTTCACGCAGATCTGAACAGTAGTTTAATGCAGTTACTTCTTTTGTAGGACTGTGGCATAGCATGTTACATGCTTATGTTCCAAACAAACTAACCGCTGACTTATGAAAAAATTAAAACTGCTCATTGTTTTAATGCTGGTGATTACTTTTTCGGCCAAAGCCCAGCAGGTCAGGCGGTTCGGCGTCGGCATTTATGGAGGTCCGCAGCTTTTTGGTAAAATATTTTCCACCGACGACCTTTCCAAAATATCCGGCTTCACCGCTGGGGTGGATTTGCGATACGCGCTTTCCAGGGAGCCAGAAGGTTTTTCACTTCACTTCCAGCCAGGATTCAATACATTCAGGCAAATCAGTAAAACTGGCGACAATTCACAAGTTGAAATGGAAAACATCTGGAAATGGCGCGCATTCCATCTGCCTGTGTTGCTGCGCTATACTTTTTCGTCTGGTAAAGTGCGGCCTTTTGCAGAAGCAGGACCTATGCTTCGCTTACGCCAGTCACTTAAAGTCAACACTTCCAACAATATTTGCGGAATTGCCGGGTGCTATTTCATGAATACAAATTCTGATTTGCATCCACTGACAACCAAAGATGCAATCGGTCTTACGGCCGGCGCGGGCGTTGAAGTGGATCTTTGGAAAGTGACCATTCCTGTTTCAATCAGGATTCAGGAGAGCTTTGGAACCTATGAGACGAATGTGACTTTTTACGAATCTCCCGGTTATCAAAACTTGAAAACCACAACAATACAGGTGACTGCGGGTGTAAATTTTTGATTTAACATGATAGCGATCTTAAAACAAAGTCTTTGGAGCCAGTTTGGGGCCAGCATTGATACATTGAAACATGCCATTGAGATGTGGCCTGAGGAATATTGGGAGACTGACACCCGGTTTTTTTACAACGCATATCATTGTCTGATCATGCTGGATTACTATCTGACGATTCCCTTTACCGGCGAATTTCCATCCGTTTTGCCATTTACATTTTCAGAACCGGGGGAAAAGCCGGAGGGTGTGTTAGGGGATATGGTGCCCAATCGCATTTACACCAAAACGGAAATGCTGACTTACGTGGATTCGCTCCGGGAAAAGTGCAGGGTTTTTATCAGCAATCTGACGGAAGAACAAATGCGCGAGCGCTGGACGGAAGGGTCCGGGGAAGATGACATGGATTATGCCATACCGGAGATTCTATTCTATAATATGAGACATGTGCAGCACCATGCCGCGCAATTAAACTTGCTATTGCGCCAAAAAATTGACCGGGCACCATCCTGGGTGTTCCGGGCGGAAGATTAATAACCGAATGCCTTTAAAAAGCCGGCCAGGATCCCTGTTTGGAGATCCCGGCCGGTAACATTGAGAAGAGGGGTTTTGTTTTTTTGAATGACTAACGGGCGATAACCACTTTCTTTGTTGAAGTTGTTTTGCCGCTTTTAATCTGCATGATATACATTCCAGCCGGCGCATTGCGTAGCCTGATCTTTTCCTCGTGTGATCCTTTGCCTTTCACTTTTGTTTCATACCAGACTTTTCCGTGCATGTCCGTCAGGGTGATTTTTCCATCTTCTGTCAGCATGTCAAAATCTGCCGTAAATTCTCCTGGTGCGGGATTAGGGAACAGATTAAGCTTGTCTTTTTGCTCAATAACTTTAAAAACCTGCTCCGGCGCACCCATGCGGACATTGTTTTGATTCAGGCTGGAAATGCAGATTTTGTCTTGTCTGAGGCTTGGCCCCGGTGCTCCTTCGATCCGGATCACATTGCTGCCAGCTCTTAATGTTACCTGGAAAACTTCTTCTCGGAAAACAATATTCCAGCTATTTGTTGCAGGAATGTTTCTGCCATAAATCGAATAACCGCCGTTCACGCTCAGGGAAACATTAGGGCTTGAATTTGCGGAATAACGCAGCTTTAACTCATATATGCCGTCTGCCGGCACGCCGTCGAATGAATAAATGACATAATGATTGTAATTGCCCTCATCACCTCGGGTTCCGCCGCCGGAAGCATTTGGGTCAGTGGTTACAGGTGCAGATCCGTCCTGCGTTTCCGATTCTATGCATGCATTGAATGCTTCGGACACAGGCGGTGCACAAGACGTAATGTTCAAGGTGTAATTTACAACCCGGCTTTCACAGCCTGGTTTTGAAGCAGTTACTTTGTAAACATAAGCGCCAATGGCGTCGGGCGTCACCATGTTGATCACTGAACCCGTCTGATTTACGCCAGGGCCTTCCCAACTGTAGGTTACATTATCACAGTCATACTCCGCACAACCTGCGTAAATCGAAATAGGTGTCGAGCAGCTCCGTTCTCCTGAAAGCACATTTGGATAAAAGTAAAAGCGACATGGCGCAATAGCGTAGTCCACATTCACCGTAACAGTGCTTGTTTTGTCGGCGCATCCGGGTTTCGAAGTGGTGAGTGTGTAAATGTAACTTCCAACCGTTGAGGGAGCGGTAAAACCTACGCTCTGGCCGGTTGCATTTAGTCCGTTTCCTGTCCAGGTGTAAGTAATGTCCGAGCAATCTGTTCCCACGCAATTCGCATTCAGGACCACGGCTGCCTCGCGCTCATATATGGGTTGACCGGCAGTGGGAGAAGTTTCATAATTACAAATCGGATTGTGTGCGACGAGGTCAACGACGCAGATTTTGTCCTGGCGGAGGCTGTTTCCCGGCAAGCCCTCGATCCTGAGCACATTGTTGCCTTGGTTAAGGTTCACTTCAAATGTCTCTGTCCGCAAAACAATGTTCCAGGAATGCGTGGCCGGGAAATTGGCGGCAGGAATCACCACATTTCCATTCACAGAAATGGCAGCTCTGGCATCTCCGCTCGCGTAATAAAAGACCGTCAGCTGGTGCGGTGCGGTGGTTTCCACGCCATTGATTGCATAGTCAACATAGTGATTGTAATTGTTCTGGTCGCCTCTTGTGCTGCCATTGGATGCATTGGGGTCGCTCGTAATGGGGCCATTTCCGGGCTGATCTTCGGCTTCCACACAAATGCTGCCATCGCTGTTTGCAGGCGGATCGCAATGGTCAACCTCCAATATCAGCGAAGCGGTCTGGTCCGGACAACCCGGCTTAGTCACTTTCACAGCATATTCATAAGATCCGATCGTTGCTGGTGTGATAAAGTAAGTGTTGAAGCTTGACTGGGAGGAAACACCCGGTCCGGACCAGGTAAATGAATTGCCGGAACAGTCGGGGCCGGTGCAATTCGCCGTCAAATAAACAGAAGTGGAGCACGCAGGATTGCTTACCGATGGTTCTATGGATGCGATGCTGTAATTACATGCCGGTTCCTGTTCCTTTCCGGGACCTGTGACGCAAATTTTATCCTGACGAATGCTGTATCCGGGCAGACACTGGATCTTAATGTAATTTGTTCCTTCGGTCAAAGAAACTTCGATGGTTTCTTCCCTGCTGACAATGTTCCAGGAATGCGTAGCGGGTAAAGTCATTGAAGGGACCGCCACATTTCCGTTTACCGTAATGCTCACCTCCGGCGCACCGCTGGCATAATAAACCAGCTTCAACTGATGCGGCCCGGCAACTTGCACACGACTAATTACATAAGTTACATAATGATTGTAAAAATCCTGGTCGCCCCGCGTCTGGCCATTTGACGCATTGGGGTCACTGGTAACCGGGCCATTTCCCTCCTGCGCCTCTGCTTCCAGACATTGTTCAAATGGTTTTGGGGCAGTCTGTGAGGAAGTAAGAAGGGGTTCGGCATCACGTTCTGCAAGCGCAGCAAAGGGGATCGAAAAGAGAAAAGCGAAGTAGAGCAAGTGCTTCATGATCGATAAGTTTACAGATGAATGTGAAGAATACTAATTGGAATAGTGTAATTTTTACTTGCTATATACCAATTGACAGCATAGACACCGGTTTGGTTATCGAGCGTTGCATTTGGGGGGGGAGATATGGCAAATTGGTTAGGGTTAAGTATCTTTTGCCAATCGAAATCTAGATTGAAAACATTCGTATCCCACAATGGAAAATAACAGAAGGAAGATCTTTGCGATTTCTGGCAGTACAAGGGTTAATTCGACCAATTCGAACCTTCTGAGGTGGATTGTCGAGCTATATGGTGAGCAACTGGACATCGAACTTTTTGAACACATTGCGCATCTGCCGATGTTCAATCCGGATATGGATGGTGATCATGTGCCTGATATTATTGCTGAGCTTCGTGAAAAGATTCAAGAATCGGATGGAGTTATTATTTGCACGCCGGAGTATGTTTTCAGCCTGCCGGGCGCGCTTAAAAATTTGCTCGAATGGACGGTATCGACAACTGTTTTCTCAGACAAACCCGTTGCATTGATCACAGCTTCCGGATCAGGAGAAAGGGCTCAGGAACAGCTTGCGCTCATCATGCGGACGTTAGGTGCGCGCTTTGAAGAGAACACCCAGTTGCTTATCAAAGCCGCCCGTGCGAAGGTTACAGAAGAAAAAATTGATCCGACAACATTGACACTTTTGAAAAGCTTGATGGATGCATTTCTCAATGTAAACCGATCTATTGCGCCGGGCCCGGCGTAGATTAACGGAACTTGACAAATAACCCATGAAAAATTCACTCAGCCTCTTCGACCGTTTTGATAAATTAGATACAGCCATCAATAAATGGCTGGTAGCCAACAGCATCAACATCCTTCGTTTTTCAATGGGGGTCGTTTTCCTGGGCTTCGGCGTCCTCAAATTTTTTACGGGCATAAGTCCGATTGAATCCCTGGCAACCCGCACAACTTCGGCACTCACCTTTGGGGTTTTTACGGGTCATAGCGCCATGGTTTTTGTTGCAGTTCTGGAATGTCTGATCGGCTTTTGCTTCCTTACCGGCATGTTCCTGCGGGTGGGCGTATGGCTGCTTGCGATTCAAATGGTCGGCGCCATGTCGCCGTTGTTTCTTTACCCTGCTGAGCTGTTCTCCGGCACATCACACGCGCCCACACTGGAAGCGCAGTATATTATCAAAGACATTATTCTGATTGCCGCCGGCATGGTGATCGCATCCACATGGACTGGCGCGCGCATTATCGCAAGGCCTCAGGGCTTCCGCACTGCGCTTGGTAAACGTGTTGCCGGAGTCTACAAAGACACCGCTAGCGTGCCCTTCGCCTGAGCTTTTTCAATTTACCATCCGTTTGCGCATTGTGATGATTAGGTGAATATAAAAGAATTTATACTTTTGTAACCAAAAATCACATATGAGATATTTGTCTACCATCATGCTGGTATTGCTCGCTTTTACCAGCTGGTCACAATCAAGCCGCGACCTTTTCAGGAAAAATATCGATGCGCATGTTGACATTGTTCCGCTCGGTTTTCCAGATCCTTCGGTGCGTTTCGGATCAGAATTAATGCTTGGTGGACGCTGGTCTGTGGGTTTCAATATGGGCGTAGGCGTTCCCATTACGGGTAATGCGGGTTTAGGTTTTGCGGAACCCCGATGGGAGAAAAATTACCGGTTGTTTGAAGTGCGGCCGGAAGTGAAGTTTTATTGGTTCAAAAGGGAAAGGATGGGCTGGTATATGGCCGCAGAAGGTTTTGTTTCAAAAATGAATGCCGCTGCCGGAAAAAGTTACCATTTCATGCCCGGCAGTGATACGCTGCAAGCTAATTTTGACCAAGCCGATTTCCAGAAAACCAAAATTGGCGCAATTGGAAAATTGGGCGGGCGCTTCCTGATGGGGCAACGCGTGACGCTGGATTTTTTCACAGGTTTAGACTTATCGAACACCAAGTCATCTTACACCAATTACGTTAATCAAACCATCAAAACGTCAGACCCGTTTTTCGAAGGCGAAAATTACACGGTCGGCGAGAGAGTAACCGCGCATTTGTCCTTTGGACTTAGGCTTGGGTTAATGCTTTGGAGCCGGGAAGATACGTCTGGGTTGAGAATCGATCAGGCCCCCTAACTCCCCGGAAACACACCCTTCAACGCAATGCAGAAGTATGTTGAGCCGTATCCTTGGTTTCCGGCGTGTGGCTGATTAGTTCGGTCCAGACCGAGGGGGCGTGATGACTTGTTGGCTGATGAAAGCTTGGCTGGATGTAGTTTGATTTGCACGGGTTTTCGGCCGGCTAGGTTGGGCAGGGCAAAGGTAGAATGTCCGTCGCCACCGTAGGTTGTTCCCAATAAGGCAAATAAAGCTGGATGCTCTGCAATGCGTAATGTTCGGCCGTCACACAAGGCCCACCCTTCGGGTACAACGGGGGCGGGGATGAATTTGATTTCGGCTAGAAAAGGTGTTTCCATTTTGATCAGATTTAGGGATTATGCATCTAACATTCAGCTTTGCGGGGCATATATCCCGTAAAGTGAAATGATATAATTCACAAACAAATAGGGTTCTTCGTCGTTAAACGGGCGTTCTCCATCTCCCGGGCCTTCGTCCTGATGGACAGGCAGGCGTCCCCTCAGATCTGGCAGACCGAAAGTTTGCTTTCCGTCGCCGCCATACGTCGTGCCTAAAACGTGAAATAGGAAATGGTTTTCGGCAATAGGAAGCAAAGTCCCGTCACAGAATGACCAGCCTTCGGGCGCAACCTTGCCGGCAAACATTTTGATCTCGCCAACATAAGGGAAATCATCCATACCAAATCTGTTTCTTTTGTGCAGGACAAAAGAAAATAATGTAGCTGCTCAGCACAATAGCAAATTCACACTATACGCGGCTGAATCACTTGTCCTTTTTCTTTTCTTTTTTCTTTTCCTTCTTCTTATCGCCGGAAAATATCTTTTGCAGGAATGTTTTGTTTTCTTTCTTGGGACTGTCAACAGACGCTATGCTAATCTCGCTGTCAATGGATGGTTGAATGGCATGAATAAATGCGTTCTGAAGGATGTGGCTTAAAGCATACCAAATGTTGGTTTGCGGGTCGTCCAGCTTGCCCTCGAACGGGATTTTTGTGGCAACCTGATCTTTGGGCTGATTTCTGAGCAACTGCCCGACGCCGCCAGCGGCCGCTTCCCAGAGTTTTTGGAAAAGGTTATCCTTCCGGTCTTCTTTACCAAGCACGTCCAGATCTTTGATCAAAGGTTTTACATAACCCGCAAACCGGTTTTCCTTGGCAGCGACTTCGGTATAAAGCCCAAAGCGACCCTTGTTGACATCAATTTTTGCATAAGCCTGGAAAAAGTCGTTGAGCTTCACAAGGTTCGTATTGTTAAGCTCCGCACTCATGTCAAATGTTGGATTATCGGCCAGCGGATTGAGCTTGGCATTCATGGTTAAAGTGCCCTCATATATTTCTGCGGAAGCATCGACCCTGGCTGGCAAAAGCGCAGTCGAATCGTAACTGTTTCTCAGGTTTTGAGCAAGTAAGTGCATTTTGTTCATTTCTATATCCACATTAGGCGAGGTGCTTTGGTCCTTAAAACGGACGATGCCATTGTGGAGCTCGAACCGGTTAATGTTGAGCGGCATAAAATCGTCTAACACCTTTTTGAAATCAGCCGAATCCTCTGCAATCTGTTTCGGCTCAACCTTATCCTTTGTAAAAACAAGCAGCGGCTTCTCAACTTCCACCTGACCGGCAATCGATCCTTTGATAAGCGCCTTCCATTCAATCGCAAGATCAATGGTGGAAGCTGCAAAAAATGGCGTTTGTTTGCCGGTTACGGTATCCGCTTTATTGAGATAAATGCTGTCCACACGATAAGCGCCGCGGATGATTGCCAGATCAATATCCTGAATGTGACCGTAATAGCCTTTCATTTCCGAGAGGCTTTTGTTGGCATAATGCAGCACAATGTATGGCAATGCGATCCGGATGGCAATGGCCAGAATGATTATTCCTGCAATGATCCAGGTTGCTTTTTTTCTTTTTGAAGTACGCATAGTAAGATCTTATGTTAAGATGCCCCGAGTTTCAAAAAAAGGATGCCAGTAGATTTTTACAATTTCCCGCGGTCTTTCTCTGCCTGTCTTGCATTGAACAGGGTTCCCAGTTGCGTTGATAGGATCTAAATTATTCTGTGTGATACAATTAGTTTTGAGTTAACCCAAAACTAATTGTAGTTTTATTAGATGAAACATGGCGAATACAATCCCGGGGCAGATCTAAATTTGACAGCTGAACTTCCGGTTCACGAGAGTGACAGGTTAGAGGCGTTGCTCAGCTTTTCGTTTTCTGACGAAATCAAGCAGAAGGAATTTGATAGTCTCGCTGATCTGGCCTGCCTGGTTTGTGATGCGGCAGTGTGTCTGATAACAATTATCGACGAGAAAAAGCAGTGGGTTTTGTCGAGCCGCGGGACATGTTTAACTGAAATGGCCAGGGAAACTTCCATTTGCCGATATACAATGCTCCACGGGTCGATTTTTGAAATTGAAGATGTCAGCCTCGACGAGCGGTTCGCCAACAATGAGCTGCTGGCTGAGCACCCGGGCCTTAAATCTTATGCAGGTCACCCTTTGATGGATTCTTCGGGAAACCCCTTAGGTGCGATCTGCGTGATGGATTACAATGTTCGCAAACTTTCAGAAGTCCAGAAAAATGCACTGCAACTGGTTTCCTCGCAGGCTATGGCGCTGATTACGGCAAACAAAAAGCTCAGTCACGCCAGCCGGAACCGCCAGAGTCATCACAAGCGTGACATGATCAAAGACATTGCAAACAGCAGCGAAGAAAAGCTAAAATCTTTTTTTGAGAGCTCGCAAGGGCTCATGTGTACGCATGATCTGGAAGGAAATTTTACCGCAGTCAATTCAGATGGAGCAGGACTTTTAGGCTATGACGTAGAGCAGTTTTTAGGGATGAACCTGCTCGATGTGACGCCTATGAAGCACAGGGAAGGTTTACAGGCCTATTTTCAACAGATCAAACAGACCGGGAAATCCAGCGGGTTGATGACCACCATGCATAAAAACGCGCATCATGTCATATGGAGTTACCGCAATGCATTGGTGATGGATGAGAACGGTTACGGATACGTTGTGGGCAACTGCATTGACGTTACCCAAAGTCATAACCAGGCCAAGGAGCTGCAAAGAACGCAACAGATGCTCATGCAAACGAGTCTGATCGCAGGAGTAGGGGGATGGGAATTCAATTTGGCCGAAAGGAAATTTTACTGGTCCGAATTAGCGCTGCGCATTTACCAGCAGTCTCCCAGCCTGAACTTGTCTATTGCCAATGTGATGAACCTTTACAAAACAGGCGTCAGCAGGCAAAAGATGATAAAAGCAATGGGCGAAGCCATCGAGCACGGCACGGCCCATGATATTGAGGTCCAGATTGTTGTCGGCAATACGGAGGAGCGCTGGGTAAGGATTGTGATCAATGCTGAATTTGCAAAAGGACGGTGCTTAAAGCTTTACGGAACGGTCCAGGACATTGACGAAAAGAAAAAAACAGAGCTGCAAATTGCATCTACCAAAGAACAGCTAAGCATGCAGCAGGCGCTGCTGCTGGCATTTGTTGAGCATATCCCGGCGGTTGTGGCGATGCTGGATAATGATATCCGGTATTTGGCCGTGAGCCGCAAATGGGAGCAGGAATATACGCTTTCGAGCAATGATGTGATCGGGAAAAGTCCCTATGACCTGTTTCCGGACATGAGCAAGGAGTGGAAGGGCATTCATCAGCATGCATTGTCGGGCAAGGGAATGCAAAAAGGGGAGCGGGTGTTCAGGCCGGAAGGCTGGGAACACGATCGATATCTGTTGTGGGAAGTGTGGCCGTGGTATCAGTTTGATGGCAGCATCGGAGGCATTATTACGCTGATTTACGATGTGACAGACATGGAGCTTCACCGTCAGGAACTCAAACAAGCCCGGGAACTGGCTGAGCAGGCCAACATTGCCAAGTCGGAGTTTCTGGCCAACATGAGCCATGAGATACGGACGCCGCTGAATGGCGTGATCGGTTTCACGGACCTGGTTTTGAAAACACATTTGAACGACACCCAAAAGCAATATTTGGGCTTTGTACACCAGTCTGCCAACACATTGCTGAGCATTATCAATGATATCCTGGATTTTTCAAAAATCGAGGCAGGCAAGCTTGAACTTGACATTAATAAATACGATATCTACGAAATTGCAGCCCAAACGGTTGACATTATATCCTTCCAGGTGCAAAGCAAAGGCCTCGAAATGCTGCTGGACATCCCGGCGTGCCTTCCGCAATTTGTGTGGGTTGATGATATCAGGCTGAAACAAGTGCTGATTAACCTGCTCAGCAATGCTTCAAAATTTACCGAACAAGGCGAAATTGAGCTTAAAATTGAAATTCTGGAATACGAGCCGCTGAAAAGTGATGCCATCACATGCCGGTTCATTGTGCGCGATACGGGCATTGGAATCCGGGAGGAAAAGAAGGCCAAAATTTTTCAAGCCTTTTTACAGGAAGATGGCTCGACAACCAAAAAATACGGAGGAACCGGACTTGGTCTGACCATTTCCAATCAATTGCTGGCGCTCATGGGGAGCAGCCTGCATTTAGAAAGCGTTCACGGCGTAGGCAGCACCCTTTATTTTGACCTGACGATGCAATCGCAGAAAGCAACGAACACCGCGTCACCGGTTGTAGCGGCTATTGAAAAGGTGCTCATTGTGGACGATAATGATAAAAGCCGGCAACTGCTGGAACGGATGCTTGACCAGCTAGGCATCAAATCGGATCAGGCGGCAAATGGCTTGCAAGCGTTGGAAAAGCTTGCGCGCGGTGCCATGTATGATGCAATTCTGCTCGATTATCAAATGCCCGATCTGGACGGCCTTGAAGCGGCGGGTGAAATACGGAAAGCCTTTTCCAGCGAAAAGCTGCCCATTATTTTAATGAACAGTTCGGCGGATGACGCGACCGTTTTGAATGCTTGTCAGAATTTGCAGATCAATTCGCGGCTAATGAAGCCCGTAAAATTGGCGGATATCTCCTATTCTTTGGCAAACCTGTCGGGTAATGAGGTTAAAAAGCATAGCTCCGTTGGTCAAACCGAGCAACAGATTACGACAAAAGAAGTGACGATTCTTATTGTTGAAGACCATCTGATCAACATGTTACTGGCCAAAACGGTTGTCAAAAAGCTGGCAGTGAATGCAACAGTGCTCGAAGCGGTCAACGGAAAAGAAGCGCTCGAACTCTGCCGGCAGCAGCTGCCCGACTTGATTTTCATGGACATTCAAATGCCGCTCATGAACGGATACGAAGCCACTTCACTGATCAGGGAGCTGCCGGGCGCAGACAATTTGCCGATTGTTGCACTCACAGCGGGAAATGTGCTGGGAGAAAAAGAAAAGTGTCTCGCTGCCGGTATGAACGATTTCATCACCAAACCTTTCGTTAAGGATGCGATCTGGCAGGTTTTTGAACAGTTTCTTAATGTATAATTACTGGGCGGAAGGCGGCGGCGTTTTGGTGCCCCAGCTTGTATTGGGCGCTGGCCCCATTACAAATGTCAGCTTTCCACCTTTCATCAACTCATCCCGATAAAGCCAGCAGTTATCCAACGCAAGTCCGTTAAAAGTCGCTGACTGCACATATACATTTTCCTTTGCATTGGATTTCGTTTCAATGATCAGCTTTTTTCCGTTGCCTAATGTAATGGTTGCTTTGTCAAATAACGGACTGCCGAGTTCAATGATTGGGCGCTGATCAGTGAAACCTTTTACATCAAAAAGGCCCAGCGCATTCATCACATACCACGATCCAAGCTGCCCCTGATCTTCGTCCTGGCCATAGCCGTAGCCGTGGATTGGCTCGGTTCCGTAAAATTCGCGTCCTATGGCTCTCGTCCATTTTTGGGTTAACCAGGGTTTTCCTGAAAAGTTGAAAAGCCAGCTTGTGTGTAAATTGGGTTGATTTCCGTGGTTATAAATGGAGTTAACGCCTGCAAAAGCATCAATCGTTTTTCCTCCACCAAAGCCCAGTTTTTCTGAAACAGTGAAAATGCTGTCTAGTCGGTTATTAAAATTTTCTTTTCCAATGGCATCGATCAGCCCAGCCGGGTTATGCGGAACATAAAATGTGTATTGCACCGAATTGCCTTCCTGAAATCCACGCCACGGCTGGTAAGGATCAAATTTTTCGACAAAGCTGCCGTCAGCCTTTTTGGGCTGCATAAGTTTGTTTTTTGGATTATATATTTCTCGCCAGCCGTTTGATAGCTTTGAAAACTGATCGTAGTCGGCCGTCTTGCCCATTGCTTTGGCCATTTGCGCAGCAGCAAATGCGCTGTAACTGTATTCCAATGTATGCGATCCTGCGAAATTGGATCCGGTAGAATCGGTGATAAAATCCTGACCTTTTTGATCAAAAAATGGAACATAACCGTTGTCCACAAATGCTTTGGTGTCCAGCTTTCCCGCACCAATCGGCCTGTTTTGATAATTCAGCTCGTTGGCTTTTATAGCTTGATATGCAAAGTCGACGTCGTAATTGCGGATGCCTGCATTGTACGCACCGGCAATCGCGAGACCGACGAAATTAGTGCCTACGCCCGATACAAATTCGCTGTTGGCAATGCCGTCACCGAACCAGCCTTTGTCTTTATAGATCTGCAAATGTGTATTGACGAAGCTGCCATACCATTCAGGATAGGAGAGCGCCCATAGCTGCGTAATGTTCCAAAAACCGCCCCATATCGCATCTGTGTTGATAAATTCTGATTTCAATTTGCCATTTTGAGATGGCAACTGTCCCATTTTTCCACCGTGTTTCGGGTAAGCGCCGTTCACATCGCTGGCAATGCCCCTGCCCAGCAAAGCGTGAAACAGGCCGGTGTAAAATTTGACTTTGTTATCCTCATCGCCATCCTCTACGGTAATTTTGCTCAACTGCTCCTGCCAGATTTTTTGCGCCTGCGCTTTCGCCTGATCAAATGACAGATCTTTCGCTTCCGCCAGGAAATTTTGCTTCGCATTTTGGGTTGACGTGTAAGATAAGCCCGTTTTTACTTCAATTGTTTCATTATCTTTTGTCTGATAATTGAGCACCAGGCCCGCGCCTTTACCCGTTGCGCTTTTGTTATTTGGAGTTATATTTTCGCCATTGAATGCTGTAACAGATCCTGGCTTTTTACTGATTTCGCCATAAAAGAACATCGCGATCTTGCCTTCCGGATCATAGATCTTCACATATTTTGGATAAGTAATCACATAACCCTCGAAGTGCATGTCATCCAGCATTTTAATGTTTGCATCCGTAACAATGTCACTTTCTCCTTGCTTGTTGCCAATGTCCAGCACAATGTGCGACTGATCATTTTTTGGGAATGTATAGCGCTGAAAACCAACTCTTTTGGTGGCTGTGAGTTCAGCAGTAATGTTGTAATCGTCCAGCAAAACTTTGTAATAACCCGGTTCTGCAACCTGATTTTTCCGGTCAAATTTTGAGCGATAGCCAGTATTTGTTCCTTCCAGCTCACCCGGCTTTGTTCTAACCGGACCAGTGGTCGGCATGTAACTTACACCCCCGATTTGCCATTCATGAAAATGCACGAAGCCCTCGATCGAATTCTGACGTGTGTCATAGCCAACCGCTTCCCATCCGGACGGGTTACCGTAATGGCCGTTCGTGGAAGGCGCCAGCTTAGCCATGCCGTAAGGAACAGCGGCGGGCGTGTAAAAGAACCAGCGGCTGTGCGCCGTGCCGATATTGGGATCGACATATTTGAGCAGACTTTGTCCGGCAACAGGATAACCGGACATTGATATGATAAGCAAAACGATAGCTAAACCGGACTTAATCTTCATATATATTTAATTAAACAGCCGCTCAAAGCGCAGATGCATGTTCATACATACGAACATAGTATTTTTGTTTTTAATATCAAGCTTAATGGTAAAATGAAAGTTGTTATGCAAGGAATTCGTCAGTCGGGATTGGAAAGAATATCTTGAATGTTGAGCCTTGTCCGGGCTGGCTGCTGGCCGTAATGGCGCCGCCGTGATTGGCCACGACCTTCTCGCAAATAGCCAGACCAATGCCTGTTCCGACATATTCCTGCTTTCCATGTAAACGTTGGAAAACCTGAAAAATCCGGTCGAGATATTTTTCATCAAACCCAATCCCGTTATCTGTTATTGCGATCTGATAATACATTTGCACGCTGCGAACGGGCTTTATTAATGCAGGCAAATCTGTTTGTGCAAGCGACTCGCAAGTGATGCTGATAACAGGTGGCGTCCCGGTTTTTCGAAATTTGAGGGCGTTGCTGATCAGGTTTTGAAACAGTTGTGTTAACTGCAGGGCATTGCCTTGAATCGTTGGCATTGCTCCGATCTGGACTTCTGCGCCTGTTTCTCCGACAATCAATTCCAGATCATTCAAAACAGCATCAACAATGTTGCTAAGCTGGACAGGCCCGTCCTGCTGGTGTTGCGATGTAATGCTCGAAAAGTCAAGCAGGTCTGTAATCAGGACAGACATACGCGCCGCCGCGGCCTGAATGCGGTCGATATAAAAGAGATTTTTACCGTTAGCATCTGCAAACTGCAACTTCAAACGATCGCCAAACTGACGGATTTTCCGCAATGGTTCCTGCAAATCGTGTCCGGCCACATATGCAAATTGTTCAAGGTTTTCGTTCGAGCGGAGCAGGAGCTGATTGGTTTCTTCGAGCTCGTCGTTAACCGCCAGATATTCTTCGTTCTGCACAGCGAGTTCCTCATTTAGTGCCTCTAAGTCAGCTGTTCGCTCTTTTACCAGCTGTTCGAGCACTTGCTGTCGCCGCCGGGCGGGCGTCACATCCTGCGCTGTGCCTATGAGCTTGCTGGCTTTTCCTTCCTCATTATAAAAGATTTTTCCAAGCGCATGCACGATGCGCTCATCGGCAGGATCCAGGCCAACCAGTCGATACTCCGCTTCAAAAGTCCCGAAAGAACCCGGCCTCACAGCTTCGGCAATGGCTGCCTGAACGGCCTGGCGATCGTCCGGATGGATCGGGTTGAAAACTTCGTCAAGCGGCGCAGAGTCCTCGCCCAGGCCAAACCACGATCTGATATGGTCTGAATAATTAACCTGACCCGATTCCAGGTCCAGCTCCCAGGAGCCCAGTTGCGCCAGCTCCACAGCACCCCTTAGCTTCGTTTCAGCTTGCATCAGCTGCTCTTGCGCCAACACCAGATCCGTCACATCCGCTGCGGTGTTCATGACACCATATACGTTTCCGGCTGCGTCAAAAAGAGGAGTAAATGTGTATTTGAAATAAAATCGTTGCAGCACACCGTCTACAACCAAGTCAACACGTTGGTTATGGGCATTATAAGGCTGCCCGGTCGTATAAACGCTATCAAGTTGTTCGTAAATGCCTTTGCCAGCGAGTTCCGGCAAAACTTCCGCGTAACGCTTTCCGATGAGATCCGGCCCTTTGCCCCAGGCTTCGATAATCGATTTATTGAGGAGGTGTATCCGCATTTCACGACCCACGTAAACGCCAATCGGGAAGGGAACACTGTCAATCACACTGCGCAGGTTTTCCAGGCGCTGCTCCAATTCCCTAAGCTGATCGGCAGTTCCGGCAACTTTCACTTCTGGCAAACAGCTCACCAAAACGCCGCCTATTGCTCCCGAATCATCATGCACAGCGCCCAGGCTCAAAGTCCAATGACTATCGCCAGTCCCATCTTTCTTATCAAAACATTGATTTTCCAACAACACCGGTCCAGCGCCTGCAATGACCGAATCAATAGTCGATGTGGTAAGCGGCCATGACTTCGGCCAGCTTTCAAGGAAGCGCTGCCCAAATAATGTCTGTGGGTTATCATCGCTTTCGATAATCTGGCAAAAAGCATCATTGTAAAGGATGACAAGCTGCGGGCCCCAAAGCATCAGCATCGGGACATGGGAGTTGCTCATCATCTGAAACATTGTTCGCAGGCTCACCGGCCACTTTTCCGGCTGTCCCAACGGTGAAGCATCCCAATTATAACTACGAATAAGCGAGCCGAGGCGGCCTTCGCCAGCGGTAAACGGATAAATATTAGTACTTGACAATCCTGAGTAAAAAATAAGTCATATGGAAGGCAAGATAAGAAAAGGTCAGCTAATTTGCATGTGCACATCCGAATGAATTCGAAGCCGGAAGTTGCTGTTAACGATGCATTTGGTTACATTTATATCTGTTTCCCTCTACATCAGTGCAGTAAGTTAAACCGACAACTGTGCATCATGAATCTACTCAATACATCTGCGGATCAAAGTCTTAGTCTTGCCCGGCGTCATTGCCAGCAGCTGAAATCGTTTTTTGCCAATCAAATCAAATTAAGGCACGCCCTCGCCCTCAAACATCAGGAAGAACGCGCTTCCATCGTTCCATTGTCTAAAAATTATCGGCAATGGCCTGCCTTGATCAAACGGCAGATCAAAGAGCTCTTTGATTTCAAAGTTCAGGCTCAGGAAATGCAGGCAGGTTTGCTGGATGCGCAGGAAAAGGAGAAGATGGGTGGGGGGCGTAAAGCCGCTTCAGGATATGTCTAGGATTTTTATCTCTTTCTACTCCTGCTAGGCCGGGTTAAAACCCATCCTAGGGGATCGGCCGAGCCTACGGCTCTTTTTAGCGTTGGACCTTTAATAAAAGTGGTCGAAGAACTTTTTCAAAATATGCACACAACCTCAGAGCCATCGGCTCGACTGATATCCTAAGGCGGGTTTTAACCCGGCGGGCAGAGGAGAGTGAAGCCGTTTCCGGATATGCCTAGGATTTTTCTCTTTCTACACTTGTTGACCGGCTGGGTTAAAACCCACCTTAGGGATCGGCCGAGCCTACGGCTCTTTTTCGTCTGGGACCTTTAATAAAAGCGTTATAAGAACTTTTTCAAAATTTGCACACAACACCAGAGCCATCGGCTCGACTGATATCCTAAGGCGGGTTTTAACCCGGCGGGCAGGGGAGCACTAAGACCAGTCTACAGCTGCCAAAGGGCCACTCATAACTTATCAAAAAGATTTTTTAAAAATTCCCACTCCAACAGTAAGTAAAAAAATGCGGCAATTTCTTACTTTGCCTATCAACTTTATAGAGTTGCAAGCTTCTAACTATCAGCGAGCAGATAGTCCAGATGAACAAATAGTGAAACTTGTCAAGAAAATTAGTAACCTGATCACATTGAAAAGACAACTAGAAAGCATCCTGTTACTCGTTTTCGTCCTTGCCGGCAGCTGCATTGAAACAGCTGCCGCCCAGGCGCCTAACATCATTTTCATTATCGGTGATGATATCAGCTGGGACGACATCGGGGCTTACGGGAATAAAAAGATCAAAACGCCCAACCTCGACAAGCTGGCGAAAGACGGGCTGCGGTTTACAAATATGTACCTGACTGCTAGCTCATGCAGTCCGAGCCGGAGCAGCATTCTCACCGGTCGTTATCCGCATAATACCGGGGCTGCCGAGCTGCATGCGCGTTTGCCCGCGCATTTGAAATATTTCCCGGAGTTGCTCAAACAACAGGGTTACTTTTCTGCATTGGTCGGCAAATGGCACGAGGGCCCGAACACGCGCCGGGCATATGATACGCTGCTGGTCGACCGGAAAGCCAATGGGGAAGGCGGCGAGTTGAAATGGAACAACCTGCTGAAAGCCAGGCCAAAAGACAAGCCATTTTTCTTCTGGCTCGCGCCATTTGACGCGCACAGGCCCTGGTCGGCGAAGACAGATGGACCACAGCATAATCCCGAAAAGGACATTGTCGTCCCGCCGACGCTCGTTGATACCAAGGAAACGCGGCAGGATCTGGCTTTTTATTACAATGAAATCTCGCAGCTGGATAAGTACGTTGGAGACTTGCGACAGGAATTAGAGAGACAAGGGATTGCAGATAACACGCTCATTATCTTCACTGCCGACAATGGAAGACCGTTTCCTGGCAGCAAAACGCGGCTTTACGATGCGGGTGTAAAAACGCCGTTTATTGTGAGCTGGCCAGCCGGGATCAAAGCCGGACAAGTCTGTGAAAGTCTGATCAGCAGCATTGACATTGCACCTACATTACTGGAATTGGCTGGTGTAAAACCTGCGGAAAGCATTCAGGGAACCAGCTTTGCAACATTGTTAAAATCACCCGAAAATGCATTTCGCAAATACGTTTTTGCCGAACATAACTGGCACGATTACGCGGCTTACGAACGCTCGGTAAGGAGCAAGGATTTTTTGTTTATCGTTAATAAAAGACCAGAATGGGACAATGGAGGTCCGATTGACGCGAATCAAAGTCCGTCTGCAAAAGCATTGAAGGCCACAAAGGCGAGCGGCAAGCTCACCGTGTTGCAAAACGACGCGCTGCTCAAAACCCGGCCAGCGGAGGAGTTTTTTGACAACCAAAAAGATCCGCTGCAAACCAAAAATGAAGTAGGAAACAAAACTTACGCAACCCAGGTAAGTGAACTCCGGCGCATTCTCAAACAATGGCAGGACGAAACCGGCGACACCGAACCCGAAAACCTCACGCCCGACTGGTACGACCGCGAAACCGGCGAGCCGACTGCCAGCAAAGACAAACGCGGCGAAATGCCGGGAGCCACCAAAAAAGCAGATCACATTCACCTCAAAGGCCTTTTTTAATGAAAACCTCTTTTCAAAGATTGATATTCCTGTTTGTCTCAATACTAACTGTCACAACTATAAAAGCACAGCAAAAGGACAAACCCACAAACGATCGACCCGGCCAGGATCGCCCCAACATTCTCTGGATCGTAAGCGAGGACAACAGCCCATTCCTGGGCGCCTATGGTGATAAATATGCTACCACACCGAATCTCGACAAATTCGCAACCCGGGGCGTTTTGTATAAAAATGCATTTGCAACCGCGCCGGTCTGCGCGCCCTCGCGGTCAACATTGATTACGGGCATGTATCCGCCTTCGATGGGCACGGAGCACATGCGGAGCACTTACCCGGTTCCGGATTTTGTTAAATTTTTCCCTCGATATCTGCGAGAAGCGGGTTATTACACGACCAATAATGCTAAAAAGGACTATAATACCATTGACCAAATGGAAGCCTGGGATGAATCCAGCGGCAAGGCTACTTACAAAAACCGCAAGCCCGGACAGCCGTTTTTCTCCGTTTTTAATCTCAATGTTTCGCATGAGAGCAGCATTCATACTTCGGTGCCGACCGGAGAGTTGAAACACGATCCTGAAAAAGCGCCATTGCCGCCTTACCATCCGAAAACGGCAGAAATGAAGCACGATTGGGCGCTGTATTACGATAAAATAGAGGAGATGGACAGCCAGTTTGGTGCACTTTTGAAAGAGCTCGACGAGCACGGTTTGACTGAGAATACGATCGTTTTTTATTATGCAGACAATGGTGGGATACTCGGCCGCAGCAAACGTTTTGTTTATGAATCGGGCCTGCGCGTGCCCTTAATCATCCATGTTCCGGAAAAATTCGCTGCCCTGGCGCCTGGAAAACCCGGCACACAAACGGACCGCATTGTCACATTCCTGGATTTTGCACCAAGTATTCTGAGCCTCGTGGGATTGGACATTCCGGCCTACATGCAGGGAAAGGCGTTTTTAGGAGAACAGCGGGGGAAAAGAACGCGAATATGCGTACGGATTTCGTGGGAGAATGGACGAGCGCACGGATCTTTCCCGGACCGTTCGGGATAAAAAATTCAGGTATATCCGCAATTATTTGCCCCATAAAATTTATGCGCAGCACCTGGAATATCTTTGGAAAGCACCATCGATGCCTTCGTGGGAAGCCGAGTTTAAAGCTGGTCGGTTGAATGCAGACCAATCCAGATTTTGGCAGGAAAAACCAGCTGAGGAGCTTTTTGATATAGAAAATGATCCGCATAATATTCACAACCTCGCCGCTGACCCTAAGTATAAAACTATTCTGATGAAACTTCGGGAAGTGAACCACAACTGGCTGATCGAGTCGAATGATGTGGGCTTTATTCCGGAGGGTCTTTTAAGCAAAATCGCTGAAACGACGCCGCTTTACGATTATGGGAAAAGTGGAAAGTATGATGTGAGAAGGGTTGTTGAAACAGCTGAAATCGCGTCTTCACGCGATAGATCTAAATTGAGCGAGATTACAAAAAGACTTGATGACAAAGATCCCGTTGTCCGTTACTGGGCTGTAATCGGCACATTTGTCCTGAAAAATGATGCGGCTTCGGCCAAAAGCAAGCTTCTCACATTGCTCGACGACTCCGAAATAACGGTTCGCATTGCGGCGGCAGAATCGCTGCTCGCATTGGGTGAAACCGACAAGCCGGTACAAACATTGAGTGAGGCGCTAACCGATAAAAACCAGATGGCGCGGGTGCAGGCATTGAATGTGCTGGAAACCATCGGCATAAAGGCACAGCCTGCCGCGGCGAATGTAAAAGCACTTTTGAAAGAGAATCAAAAAGATACCGATTATGATGTGCGGGCGGCAAAACAGATTCTGGAACAGCTGAATAAGTAAGCCGCTGGTGGTAAGCTCCGTGATTAAACCGGCTTAGGGGTTGAAATTGACGTATGTTCGTGGCACAAAAGCACAGCCGGTCTGAAATGGCAGCGATTGCATCAATTAATCTTCAAAATTTAGATGGCAAAACAGAACACGCAACAAACTGCGCTTGGCGATGTAGCCGCGCGGCAACTCGCCATTGCGACCCGCACGGTCCCACAAATGGTATCCATCACCCCGCGGTGGCTTACGCATTTATTAAACTGGATTCCCGTCGAGTCGGGCGTATATCGGCTCAACAAAGTGAAGGAAGGCAGTGTGGCTGAGGTAGATTGCTCGGGGCGTGACGAAAGAGAATTGCCGCATACATTCATTGACTACGTTGAAAATCCACGCGAGTACAACCTCACGGCAGTCAACACCGTGCTCGATGTGCATACCCGCGTTTCGGACCTTTACAGCAAGCCGTATAACCAGATCAGTGAGCAGCTTCGGCTTACGATTGAAAGCATTAAGGAACGTCAGGAAAGCGAGCTGATCAACAATCAGGAATATGGATTACTGAGCAGCATTGCACCTTCACAACGCATTTCAACACGCCTGGGTCCACCGACGCCGGATGATCTGGACGATCTGATCACCAAAGTGTGGAAAGAACCTGGATTTTTCCTGGCACACCCACAGGCCATTGCCGCATTCGGCAGAGAATGCACGCGGAAAGGCGTTCCACCTCCAACGGCATCGTTTTTCGGTTCCCAATTCATTACGTGGAGAGGGATTCCGCTTTTTCCTTCTGACAAATTGCCGATTGAAAATGGCAAGTCCAAAATCATGCTGATCCGTACAGGTGAAAGCCGTCAGGGCGTTGTGGGACTTTACCAGCCTGGACTTCCGGGCGAGCAGTCGCCAGGATTGTCGGTTCGTTTTATGGGGATTAATGATAAGGCCATCGCGTCCTATCTTGTTTCCCTGTATTGCTCACTGGCCGTGCTGGTAGAAGATGCGATTGCAGTCCTGGAAGATGTCGAAATTGGAAACTACCATGAGTACAAATATTAATTTGCCACAGTCGGATCCCGGCATTTCTGGTCTTCCGGACGTGCATGAGATCGAGCAGCTGGCCAATGAACTTTTCAAATTATTGCCCAACGAAGTTCCGCAAGCCAACTTTTCGCCGGATCTGGCCGACCATCCACGGTTGCAAAAGTCGCTGAACCTGGTGCATGAGCGGCTGCCGTCTTTGTTTGGAAATGGGCAGGAGCAAAGCCAGGATCACCTGCAACCTTTTGATGTAAATAATCCGCAAACGAGCTTGTCGGACCCGCATTTTCCAGCGTCGCCTACGGCTGCCGGGAGCGGCGTTTCTCCTTCCGTTGTACAACACGGGCCGGGATATGCATCATCATTTCCGCTTTCTGCGGACACTTCGTTTGAGCCGGATGTGAGTAAGCTTTGGTCAACCATCAATACATTCAAATCCACGCCACAGCTTCCTTCGAATGGTGGCCTGGAAACTGCGCATTATTATTTTTTGTCCGGGGCAGGTTTTCAGGGAAATGATCCTTTTGGCCATAATCCGCTTCGAAATTCGCAGCTTACGGGCAATACTTTTTCACATTTCGGAGGAGCATCTTCGCATTCGTTTTTTGATGTAAATCTGGTTAGAAAAGACTTCCCGATTTTTCAGGAAAGTGTGAATGGAAAACCGCTGATCTGGTTTGACAATGCAGCTACTACACAGAAGCCGCAGTCGGTTATCGACCGGATTTCTTATTTTTACCAACACGAAAACTCAAACATTCACCGCGCTGCCCACGAGCTGGCCGCACGTGCGACGGACGCCTACGAAGCTGCGCGTGAAAAGTGCAGGGCATTCCTGAATGCGCGTTCTGTGAATGAGATCATTTTCGTTCGCGGCGCTACGGAAGCGATCAATCTGGTGGCTAAGACCTGGGGTGATGAAAATCTGCAAGCCGGAGATGAAATCATTCTGAGTAACCTGGAACATCATGCCAACATTGTGCCCTGGCAGCAACTGGCGGGCAAAAAAGGTTTCAAAATCAGGGTTATCCCGGTTGATGACGATGGGCAGATCTTATTAAGTGAATATGCCAAACTCCTTAATCACAGAACCCGGCTTGTTTCATTTACGCAGGTTTCAAATGCTTTGGGAACGGTTACGCCGGCAAAGCAAATGGTTGAAATGGCGCATTCGGTAGGAGCAAAAGTGCTGGTCGACGGCGCACAATCCGTGTCACATTTGCGGACGGATGTACAGGCGCTGAATGCCGACTGGTTTGTTTTCTCCGGTCACAAGGTATTCGGTCCGACCGGCATTGGCGTGCTTTACGGAAAGGAAGATTTGCTAAATGATACCCAGACCTGGCAGGGTGGGGAAATATGATCGAAGACGTCACATTCGAGCACACCCGTTTTCACAAAGCACCCAACCGTTTTGAAGCAGGGACCGGCAACATTGCCGACGCAGTCGGACTTGGTGCAGCCATCGATTATGTGAATAAAATCGGAATCGACGCGATCCACCAATATGAAGATTACCTGCTGATGTATGCAACCGGATTATTGAAAAACATTCCCGGACTGCGTCAGATCGGCACTGCGCCTGATAAAGCTTCGGTTTTGTCTTTCGTTTTTGAAGGATATAAAACAGAAGAAGTGGGCGCGGCATTGAATAAAGAAGGCATTGCTGTAAGATCAGGTCACCATTGTGCGCAGCCGATCCTTCGGCGGTTTGGTGTTGAAACTACTGTTCGTCCATCGCTTGCATTTTACAATACAACGTCCGAGATTGATGTTTTGATTGAAACATTATACCGGCTGCGCAAGGCCAAGAAATAGCGAGATTGCCCACTCATGAAAAACCTCAATACGCGTTCCTTAATTGATCTTTTAAAGACAACACACAATGCAGAATGGGAGGCGACGCCATCTTCGGTGGATGCGATCGCCTGGCTCGACGGGCTTTTACAGTTTCTTTTCCCAAGCAACCATTTGCCCAAAAGCAGCGCGTATGAGGGGATTTTGAAGAAAAATCAGATTGATCTGGAAAATATCCTGCTCAGTTATCTCGAACCATCCGGGATCGATATCGATGATGTGGTTTACCAGTTTTACAATTCACTTGAAGGAATTTACCAGGATCTACGCTATGATGCCAATAAGATCAATGAATATGATCCGGCCTCGCATAGTGTCAATGAAGTAATTGTTTCATACCCGGGATTTTACGCCATTGCCGTTTACCGCATTGCGAATCGGCTTGTGAGCTTGGGCATCCCGGTTTTGCCCAGGATCCTAAGTGAATATGCGCACGGAAAAACGGGCGTGGATATTCACCCGAATGCTGAAATCGGTGTACCGTTCATGATCGATCACGGCACGGGGATTGTCATTGGTGCGACGAGCGTAATCGGTAAAAACGTCAGTATTTACCAGGGCGTTACGCTCGGCGCATTACAAGTTGCCAAAAACCTTGCACTCACCAAGCGCCATCCGACCGTCGAAGATAATGTGATCATTTATGCGAGGACCACTATTCTCGGAGGCGACACAGTAATTGGCAGAAACAGTGTCATTGGCGGAAGCGTGTTTCTAACCAAAAGCGTTGAGCCTAACTCGCAGGTTTTCAATACACACCAGCTGCGCATTGTGCAAAAGGAAACCGGTGGAGAAAATCTGTAAATAAGTTATTTATCCAAATAATTAATCTTACAGGTCATCATACTGCTGCGCGATACTGTGAAAGCGAATAGTTCTAAATCAATAGGGGTTGAAGTCAAAGTAGTCCAAAACTATTTACACGCGTTTTATGCGAAAGAGGTGCTAAATTAGCAGCATAGCGCACCTCCTTTTTTTATGGAACTTGTTAAAATGATCAATCGGCTGGATGCCCATCACAAACTGGGGATTTCCCTGGTTTGTGGTGTGGCGGCGGTCATACTCAGTTCCTCATTCGTCGAAAAGCCGATCAACTGGATGATCGGCTGGCTTATGTACAGCGGCGTACACATTGGCTTAATGTGGGTCACCATTCTCAGCGCTCATCCTTCCGAGGTGCGCCGGGAGGTCAGCGGCCAGGATCCGAGCCGGATATTGAGTGCGCTATTCGTGGTGGGTTCTTCTTTTGTGAGCTTATTTGCCATTCTTTTCCTGTTACAAAGTGCAAGAAGTGCGGCGTCCTGGGAAAACCTGACTGTCCATGTTATCCTGTCCTTTTCTTGCATCATTTGTTCGTGGGTGCTGGTGCATACGGTGTTCACATTGCGTTATGCGCACATGTTTTACGGCCGCACACGCCGCGACAAGCATGATCATTCCAAACAGCTTCGCGGACTGGAATTTCCGGAAGAGCCGGAGCCTGATTATCTTGACTTTACGTATTTTTCCTTTGTGCTGGGCATGACATTTCAGGTTTCTGATGTGACCATTTCTTCGCGGGAAATCAGGCGGATTGCGCTGGTGCACGGATTGCTGTCTTTTGCATTTAACACCCTGCTCGTCGCGCTGACGATCAATGTTGTTTCCGGACTGATCCAAAAGTGACGGGTTTTCGCACGCAGAATCCGGCTATTTTACCTGCACGCCATCTTTCACCACCATCCTGACCCGGGCCAATGTCGCTGCAAAATCCTGCTCTATATTGCCTTCAAAAATCACCAGATCAGCCTTCATGCCTTTTCTGATTGCTCCGATCTGACTTTCTGCTCCCAATGCTTTGGCAGCATTTACGGTGGCATATTGTAAAACCTCAGTCACGGGTATGCCTGCCTCATGATACGAAATAAGCACATCCACCGAAGTTTTTCCGCGATCCAGCCCTTGTATATCCATATAATAATCAGAGCCGAAAACAATCCTGACACCCTTATCGACCGCTTTTTTCAGCCGCGCATGCATTGCTTGTAAATGGTTTTCCAGAAAATCATCTGCCTCTTTTCCCTTCTTGCCAGTCCCGGCAACCATCAACCTTCCATGCTCCCGTGACACATCCGTGGGGACAAGATACACGTCTCGTTCCGACATCAACTGAATTGTGCTGTCCGAAAGCGAGTATCCGTGTTCAATCCCATTTACGCCCGCCATTACCGCATTGCGTGCGCCACGATCCGAGACCGCGTGGGCCGTAACCGGCAACTTATGCACCTTAGCAGCTTCCACGATGGCGACGAGCAGCTCTTTTTTCAACAAACCATTTTCCGTATCTGCACAAACCTTGATCACTTGTGCGCCTTTACGCGCGTGTTCGGCCACAACTTTCTGCGCATCCTGCACAGTCCGAACGACGCTGTATTCCTGGTCGACCAGAAAAGAATCGGGTGCGGTGAGCCTGAAAAATTGCCCGCCGGGTCCGCTTACAATGGGTCCGGACGCAAACAGGGTCAGGCTTCCTTTTTTATTTTTAAACTCATTTTGCAGTTTCACGTCCAGATACGGGCCTGAATTTCCAAGGTCCCGGACCGTTGTTATGCCCGCTTCCAGGCAACTTTGTGCCAGCTTATGACCTGCTGCAATTCGATCTTCGAACGGCACTTTTGAAGCGTCTATGAAGCCGATTTCTGTTTGTTTTTGATTAAAAAGCAAATGCGTATGCATGTCAATCAGGCCGGGAGTGGCCGTGCAGCTGCTCAGATCAACCTCTTTTACACCCTTCGGCTTTTTCACTTTACTGCCAACCTCCTGAATAATCCCGTCAGAGATCAGAATCTGCTGATTTTCTATGAATGCCTTGTTTTGAGCGTCGTATAACTTTCCAACCTTTATCAGCAGGGCAGTCTGAGCCTGAACAATGCAGGAAATCAATAAGGCAAAAACGATGAGGGCAGCGCGCATATTCGTGAAGTTTAGCGTATGTCACCGAAAAGCACGCTATCATAATGTTCTAATCATGACTGTAATGCCACATGCCGACACTAATGCGACGGCATGTGGCAAACAAGCAAAATGGCTGGTTATTGTTTCAAAAAATTTACGCTCAGTTCCATTCACTTTGATAATGTAAATGCCAGTGGGCCAGCTGCTGACGTCCACATCCATTTCAGTCTTTTCAGGCTTTGCCGTATAAATTTTGCGACCCGCTGCATTGAGAATTTCCACATTCAGGATCTTCGATTCGGATGTTACCGTAATTTTGCTGCTTACGGGACTCGGATATACATTGGTAAGGTCTTCCGACACGATTTTCACACTCACCATCCGGCTTACACTGCTGGATTCATCAGCATCCACCATTTTTAAACGATAGTAATACGTTCCCGAAGGCATATTTACATCATCATAATGATAAGCCTGTGAAGCAGTTGTCGTGCCGTGCGAATTGACTTTTCCGATCGTTGTAAAGTTTTTCGAATCCTGGCTTCGCTCTATTTCAAAATGCGAGCTGTTGGTTTCACTTGTCGTTTCCCAGTTTAAGCGAACAGCATTGCCCTCGGTTATGCCCGTAAAACTGACCAGATTTACAGGCAGCGGGTTGCCTGCTTCGGTTGAAAGTGCGTTCGGATAAAGCGGCACGGATAAGCTGTTGGTCGCCTTTCCGGTCAAAACCTTTTTGGTATAACCGGCCAGGCCGAGGAACCAGTCGGGCGTCAGATCGTAGCCATCGGCATCGAGGGACAGAAACCAGGTGTTACCGCCTTTGGGCGCGTGGTTGGAGAATTTGGCCATTTTGAAAAAGGAAGTTCCTTCGTCAACTTCATCAAACATAGCCAGGTAAATCATCTTTGCGCCTTCATTAATGACATTCTGAGACTGCTGCCAAAAGAAACTTCCTCCATTTCTCGGGATCGAATTCTTAACCGCAGCACTCGTGTTGCCGCGGACCGTTTGCAAGTTGAACCACGAAAATCCGGGAAAAATCACGGGCATATAATCGATCGATTTCGGTTCCAGATACGCCATGTCCGGCCTTACTTTGTTGATGGCAAATGCATTAGCCCCGCTTTCATCTCCAAATCGGCCCACCGACCACGGACTTACGACATCAAGCAGATCGTAGACAGCCAGCCATGCTGCGGAATGTTCGCGCCAGTTGTCGTTTAGCCCGCCCATCACTGTCGCGCGGTATTTGGGAGCATCGGTAGGATCATTCGGATCACCCTCCCTAAACCATCTCACCAGTTTCTCCGAACGCGCCGCCGTTGCTTCCGGATTAGACGCAAGTCCCAGTCCCCATAGTGCCACCAAAGGTTTTCCCTTGTGCCATAAGTAACTGTTTTCGGATGTGACGCCCAGCTCATCGATCAACCGCTTCCAGTCCGCGATCACAGCCTCGGTAGAAGTCGCGTTTGCGCCGGAAAGGTCATACATAAGAGAATAAACACGGTCATATTTGACGCTGGCGGCCTGCACGTTCTGGATCACCTTTTCAAAATGCCGATGAACGCGGGTGTCCGTTGTTGTGAAATTGACGAGGAAACGCTGCTGAAAAACACCGTCCACTTCATTCTCCTGCATCCATTTGAAATGCGCATCAACCGTGCTGTAATTATAGCTTGAAAAAAGCTTTGCCGGAGTTCCGTTGCTGTAAGTCATGTTGGTCGCAACCAGATCATTTTGCGGATAATCTGCGAGATAGGGCCACATATCCACCGTTGCGGTGCTATGCTGTGGCGCGCCGTCAAACCAATGCAGCCACCAGTTATGGGCAGGCTGTCCGTCCGTGGGCATCCCAAACCAGCCCTGATAACCAAACATCACCTTTCCATTCAACGTATTCGCGGATGGATCTGCTGTAATGGCCGACTCAGGCTGGAAGAATTCAATCTCATCAATTTTGGCTGTGACGGACGCGGATAGTGGCTGAGAAATCTTGAAATAATTAATGGCGGAGAGATTCGGACTGCCTTGTTTGGCTGCTTCGGAAATCCGCAAAAACACGTGATTCCAGCCATTCAGCAGTTTCTGGCCGGCCATATTCCAACTGTATTCATTTGTTCCTGCCTGGCCTGACGAAGAGAACACAATGCTTCCTGCGCCGGTGAGTTTCGTTGCATCCGAGACATAAAGCCAAAATTTGATCATTCCATTGGCCTCACTTACCGTTGAATTGAAAGGCGCAGGCGCATTGTAGATAAACCAGTCAGATCCGGAACCTGTTTTTGTAATTGAGCCTGACCCCAGGATTTTATTCCCGTTATCGGCCGCAACTGCCTCTGAGCCAGACCAGCCCGTCGTTTGGTCCGCATTATTAAAAATGTGCGCGCCAATGAGTTCGCTGCCCGTGTAACCTTTTGTAAAACGAATGTTATCAATTTTAAAGATGACACTTTCGCCGGCATTGATCGGTTTGTAATATCTGAAAAAGTTGATCGCAGACAAGTCCGGATTGCCTGACTTTCCTGCGCCGCTCAATCGAAGTGTCACATTGTTCCAGCCGTTTCGGAGGTTGACGCTCGCTGTTCCCCAGCTGAATTCGTCCGTGTCCGGACCACCTGAGCTTGTGATCTCAAATTGCCCGTCGGATGCAGAAAGTTTGGTAACATCGGAGACAAATAACGAAAACTGCAAGTAAGCGATCGTGAGCTCGCTGGCCGCAATGCCTGTGTTGAGCGGAGCCTGAAAATTCTTTTTGAAACGTTCCGTGCCGCCTCCTTCCGATCGGATGGAAGCCTGTCCCTGGACGGGTTCGCTGGTATCGAGACTGAGTGCATTATCTCCGCCGCCCCAGCCGGTAAGCGATTCACAATCATCCACCACAACGACCTGCGCATGTGCTTGCAATGCGATAGCAAAGCAAAAGAGAAGTAAGAGATGTTTTTTCATTCGTCAAAAATTAAGTTCATGAATTGATTAAGGTGACTTTCCCGTTGCGGGAAAAACCAAATCTATTTTCAAGCCTATAATTTTTGATTAATTATAACTTAATAAAGAATTAATAATGTTTATTCCAGCCAATTAACCTACTTTCTTTGCGGTTAACTTGTATTGTTCCGGCGATTGCCCCATGTTTTTCTTAAAAACTCGTGAAAAATAAAACGGATCGTCGTAACCGAGACTCATGGCGATTTCTTTTATTTTCCCCTCATTTGCATAGATCAGCTGACAAGCCTTCTGCATTTTTAAATGGATAAAATAATCGACCGGCGCCATGCCTGTGCCTTTACGGAACAGCATGGAAAAGTGTGAGCAGGAAAGCTGATGCTTTTGGGCCATATCTTCCACAGACAGTTTTTTGTCCAGATGCTGGCGCATATGCGTGATCGTATCCGTCACAATATCAGGTTTTTCTGTGTTTTCGGAGGTCAGATGTTTGTCTGGAAAAAGGAACATCGCCATAAAATATTGCAGGCACATGGTCGCGTTCACCAGGTTTTCCAGACTGTAACCCATTTCCAGACTTTGGTAAAGCCGATGCCAGGTGTCCAGCGTTTTGTCATTGAAAATGAGGTTAACCGGCCCTTTCTGCGGCGTAATTTGCAGCGATTGGTTAAAGCTGTCAATGGCCGGACCGGTGAAATGCACCCAATAAATCGTCCACGGATCTTCATGATCCGCCCAATAGCGAATGTACTGATCGGTGGCAGGCAGCTGGATAAACTGGTTTGCAGAAACGGTAAATTTCTTATCGCCAATCACATAATGTCCCTTCCCCTGAATGCAGTAAATCAGAATGTTATCCTCGCATCCCTTGCGGCGTTCGCGATAATGGAAAAGCGCTTTTGGGAAATAACCAATGTGCGTAATATAGAGCTGAAATAACGCCGGATTTTTGTGCACAACATCACGCAGAATCCCCGGCGGAAGACTGATTAGCTTCTCACCTTCAAAGCCATCCCTTCGTTTAAAACTCATGCTCATGGCGTGCATCTATTTTTAATCGTATTTTCCATTAACCGTTTATTGTTATTGCGATTATAGCCATTTTTAGATAAATATTTAAAACTAAAATGGTTTTGATTATAAAAATGACGGATTTCTAAGAATAGGCGATCGTAGTATTATCCATTAAAATAAGTGAATGTGCTATCTGTAACCGGGCAATGCTAGTCTACTTTTGGCTTTCGGATCCGCTTATCTGTTTCCAAATTTTGATACGATGATTACACATTCCACGATATATGTTGCTATTAGCCGATAAAGTCGTTTTTCTGACGGGAGGGACCGAGGGGATCGGGTTTGAATGCGCCAAAGCATACCAGCGGGCAGGCGCGAGTCTCTGCATCATCAGCAATGATGCACGCAGCATTTCCCGCGCCAAAATGGACCTGAATGAAGCAACCACAGAATTTGTGCTCGCCGACGTATCCAGTTCGCGTGAGGTTAAATATGCGATTTTGCATTGCCTTCAAATCTTTGGTAAAATCGATGTGATCCACAACAATGCAGGCATTTCAAATCCTTCCAAAGCCCTGCACGAAACTTCTGACGAAGAGTGGCATAAGCTGTTTGAAGTCAATGTAGGCGGCATTTATAACACCACTTTTCACGGCATTGATGCGCTCAAAAAAACGAAAGGGAATATTCTGAATACGGGAAGTCTGGTGGGAGAAATAGGGCAGGAGATTCATGCTGCATACACGGCGACGAAAGGTGCGGTGAATGCGCTGACCAAGTCAATGGCGCTGGATTATGCGCCTTTTGGGATCCGCGTTAATGCTGTGGCGCCGGCTGGTGTGATCACGCCGCTTTTGCGCACTTGGAGCCAGCAGCAGCCCGATCCGGAGTCTGCGGAAGCTTATCTCAACAACATTCACGCGCTCGGATATTGCCCCGAAGGCGACGTCATTGCCGACGCCTGTCTCTTCGTGATTTCGGATATGGCGCGCTTTGTGACCGGCTGCATCCTGCCCGTCAGCGGCGGTGCGGAACTGGGTTATAAGAAGCTGTCCAGCAAACAGAACCATTTTCATGATCTATAAAATTGCAGTAAAAGACGCCCGTTACCAGCTCGACGGCAGCGCAGGCAGCGACGCCATCCACCGCGATCCCATTTATTCCTACGCCGTCACCGAGCTGATCGACGACAGCGGCATCATTGGAACGGGCTTCGCATTCACGTTGGGCGAAGGCAATGATCTCGTGTGCAAAGCCGCACACTATTATGCGCAAAAGCTTGTGGGCAAAGACATTGAAGAAATGATGGCCGATTTTGGAACGTTATTCAGGCAATTGTCTGATGATCAGCAGTTCCGCTGGCTCGGTCCGCACAAAGGCGTCGTGCATCTGGCGCTGGCATCTGTTACCAATGCGTGTTACGATCTTTGGGCCAAAAAGCGCGGCGTGCCACTCTGGAAGCTGCTCACGGATCTTGCGCCGGAAGCAATCATCAATACACTCGACTTCTCCTATCTGGAAGATGAGCTGACCAAAGAACAGGCACTAGGGATCTTAAAACAGGAATATGCGACGAAATCAAGCCGCGAAAGCACTCTAAAAACAGGTTATCCCGGCTACGACACGTCCATCGGCTGGTTCAATTATTCCGACGAGAAAGTGCGGGAAAATTGCAAAAAGGCCATTGCCGAAGGTTTTACCGCAATGAAATTGAAAGTAGGCTCCGCTGATCCCGAGCGCGACACTCGCCGCGCGCACATTGTGCGGGAAGTCGCTGGCGAAAATGTGAAAGTCATGCTGGATGCCAACCAACAATGGACGCTGCCGAATGCCATCAAAATCTGCAAAGAACTGGCAACCATGAATCCTTACTGGATCGAGGAGCCGACGCATCCCGATGACGTGCTGGCGCACCAGACATTGGCGCGCGAAATTGCGCCCGTAAAGCTCGCATTGGGCGAACATGTGCCTAATAAGGTTATTTTCAAAAATTATCTGCAAGCCAATGCTGCTGCATTCGTTCAGGTGGATGCGGTGCGGGTGGGTGGCGTGAGTGAATTCCTGACCATCAGTTTCTTATGTAAAAAGTTTGGCATTCCGGTCGTCCCGCACGTGGGTGATATGGGGCAGCTGCATCAGCATTTGGTCTTGTATAATCACATTGCAATGGGGCACGAAGCATTATTTTTGGAGCATATTCCGCATTTGCAAAAACATTTCGTTCATCCCGCGCGCATACGGAACGGCGTTTACGAAACACCACAGGAGCCCGGCAGCAGCTGCGACCTGATCGCTTTGCATAACTAATCGACTGACTATCATATGATCCACACCCTCGATATCACGATCAGCGCTTTGTACATCACGGCGATTTTTGTCATCGGTTTGTGGGCTGGGTTAAAACATAAAAAGCAATCAAAAAGCGGCGCTAATGAAGCGGGAGCTTACTTTTTGGCTGGAAAAACATTGCGCTGGCCTACGATCGGGCTGGCTTTGTTTGCGACCAATATTTCCTGTGTGCACCTGGTAAGCCTCGCACAAAGCGGCTTCGATACCGGATTGCTGAACGGAAATTTCGAATGGATGGCCGCATTCATTCTCATCCTGTTAGCGCTTTTCTTCGCCCCATTTTACATCCGTTCCGGCGTCTCCACACTTCCTGATTTCCTGGAAAAGCGTTATGACCGCGCAAGTCGTGACTGGCTGGCTGTTATATCGGTCGTTTCGGCCGTGATTGTGCACATCTCGTTCTCATTGCTGGCGGGCGGCATTGTTTTGCAGACATTATTCGGCGTGGATATGTACACCAGCATCATCGCCATTTCGATCATTACGGCCATTTACACCATTGTCGGCGGGTTAACAGCTGTCGTTGTCACGGAATCCATTCAAGCCATTGTGCTGTTGGTGGGTGCGGTGATTATCAGCGTGGCGGCTTATCACAAGATGGGCGGCTGGGAGCCGATGGTCAATGTGCTGCAGGCGACCGACCAGCTTGAAAAACTTTCCATGATGCGGCCGCATGGCGATGCCAGCGGAATGCCATGGTATGCAGTGTTCCTCGGTTACCCGATTCTGGGCATCTGGTATTGGTGTGCGGATCAGACGATTGTCCAGCGTGTGCTCGGTGCAAAGGATGAAAACCATGCGCGCATCGGTCCGTTGTTTTGTGGTTTTATCAAAATTCTGCCCGTCTTTATTTTCGTGTTGCCCGGCCTTTTTGCTTACACATTAGCACAATCCGGCGGGCTGGATATTTCGGCATTACAATCCGTTTCGGACGGCAAAACCGTCGTCAATAGCAAAGGGATTTACACATTAATGATCACCCAGCTTTTGCCCAAAGGTCTGGTCGGCATATTGGTGGCTGCGTTGCTGTCGGGTTTGATGAGCCAGATTTCCGGTGCGCTGAATTCGATCTCCACATTGGTCAGTTATGATCTCTATCAACGCCGCAAGCCCGAAGCCTCGGATAAGCAGCTCATCCGCGTGGGCAAGATTTCGGCGGGCGTTGCACTCATCGTTTCACTGGCCACATTGCCGCTTTTGAACAGTTATGAAAGCATTTTTAATGGTCTGAACGACATTATTGCACACATTGCACCGCCGATCACCTGCGTTTTTCTGTTAGGGATTTTCTGGAAAAGGGCTTCTGCGGCTTCTTCGAAATTTACATTGTGGATCGGTTCGGCAGTCGGTGTCATTGTTTTTACAGTCAATAAAGTTTATCCGGAAACAGCCGTCGGTCAGATTCCCTTCATGATGATGGCGTTCTATTTGTTTTGCTTTTGTGTTTTGATCCAAATTATTTTCTCCTTCATTTTTCCTGTCGAGCACACTTCTGAAAGCCTTCAACTCTACTGGAAATCACCGCTTGAACCGCTGCAAACTCCCGGCTGGAAAGGGTTAGGGAATTACAAAACACTTTCGCTGCTCCTGGCGGCCATCATGTGTTTCCTCTTCTGGTTTTTCAGGTAAAACTGATTGGCTGCAATCACAAAACCCTGCATTTTTAATAATCGTATTATCCATGTTTATATCAGGTTAGTCCATTTCAATGTGATTTTCCGCTTTCTAATTTTACCCCATCAAATAGTATAAATTAATGAAAGAATATGGAAAAATCTACCTTAACCAAATGGCAGCTTCCCAGGCTGCTGCTGACTTTTTTGCTGTGCGTCGTCAGTTTGATTTCCGCGTCCGCACAGGCGGTTGACATTACCGGGACCGTTACAGCCGGAGATAATGGCGGTTTGCCGGGCGTCTCGATTACGGTGAAAGGCACCAATTCAGGCACCGTAACCGATCTGAATGGTAAGTATACCGTGAATGTCGCGGACGGAAATGCGATTTTGGTGTTTTCCTACATTGGCTATGAGGCCGTGGAGCAAACCGTAGGCGGGCGCAGTGTGATTGACGTCGTAATGAAGGAAGATTTGAAACAACTGAGTGAAGTGGTCGTAGTCGGTTACGGAACGCAGAAAAAAGTGAATCTGACCGGCGCAGTCGCAACGGTGAGCGGCGACGAAATGATCAGAAGACCGGTTACTAACCCGACCGCGATGTTGCAGGGAACCATGCCCGGCGTGCAGGTGACGCAGGGGCGGGGAGAGCCTGGTAATGAGGGCGTTTCGGTGCGCATACGAGGCTCGGGCACGTTCAGCGCCGCAGGTTCCGATCCGCTTGTGCTGATCGATGGCGTGCAAGGCAATATGTCTGATTTGAACCCCAATAACATTGAAAGTGTGTCTGTTTTGAAAGATGCTGCTTCGGCTTCCATTTATGGAGCACGTGCAGCGAACGGGGTCATTTTGGTCACGACAAAAAAAGGAAGTGAAGGGAAATTAAGCGTGCAATACAGCGGAAATTATGCCATTAACAAGCCAACGAAGCTCTTCGACCTGATCACCAATTCAGCCGAATACATGGAGCTTTATAATGAGGCGCGTGTGAATTCGGGCCTGACGTCGGGCTTGTATTCGCAGCAGCAAATTGATGAATACCGCAATGCAACCGACCGCAATCTTTACCCGAATACGGACTGGCTGGGCCTTATTTTCCAAACCGCGCCCACGCACCAGCACAACCTCACATTCGACGGCGGCCGTGGCGGAACGCATTTCAACGCCTCGATCGGTTATGTGAATCAGAAGGGTGTGATGAAGGGTTTTGATTATGAAAAATACAATGCCCGGCTCAACATTGCGTCGCAGATCAACAAGAAGATCAAGTTTGGAGCGAACATTGCATTGAAATCGGGCAAGACCGAATCGCCTGTTTTTGGCTCGGAAGATATGTTTTTGTCCGCCATGTCGCAAGCGCCAACTTACGGTCCCAGACTGGCTGACGGCAGCGGCCGCTTTACTTACAAGGCGTATGATTTGGAATACAACAACAAAAACCCGATCGCGCTGCTGGACGGGCACATTAACCGTGACAAACTGGATTACTCGGCCAACACGCAGGGCTGGTTTGAAGTGAATCTTTTGAAAGGCTTGACCTGGTATGCGAAAGGCGCGGTGAATGCTGATTTTTACAAAACAAAATCCTTCAAACCGCCTTTGCAGCTTTACAACTTCCGCACCAATGAGTTCATGGCAACATTGGATCTCGGCGGCGGTCTGGAAGTGAAAGATGAGCAGAATATTTACACCAATTTGTTCTCCTACCTTGATTATGAGCACACTTTTGGTCAAAACCATGCATTCAAAGCGCAGGTCGGTTACAGCACCGAGAAAAATACTTTCCAGGATCTAGAAGCGATCAGGAGGAACTTCCCGACGGATGTTTTACGCGAAATAAATGCGGGCAGTCCGTCTATTCAATATGCCAATGGTTCGCAAAATCAATGGGCGATCAACTCGTTTTTCGGACGGTTGAACTACAATTTCAAAGAGCGTTATTTGCTGGAAGCCAACATGCGTTACGACGGAACTTCGCGTCTGGCTTCGGGTTCGCGCTGGGGTGTTTTCCCTTCATTCTCTGCGGGATGGCGTTTAACTGAGGAGGATTTTATCAAAAACCTGAACCTGAACTGGCTCAACAGCGCCAAATTCCGCGGTTCCTGGGGCCAGCTTGGCAACCAGAACATTGGAAACTATCCGTATCAATCGATCCTGAGTTTTACGGGCAATTATTCGTTTGACGATTCCAATTTGTCGTCCGGCGTCGCGCAAACGAACCTTTCCAATGCGAATATCAAATGGGAAACCACAACCATTGCCGATTTCGGACTGGACCTGACCATTTTCCGCGGCCTGAACCTTACGGCAGACTGGTATCGCAAAACCACAACCGACATTCTCAGAAGCTCGCAAGTGACTGGGGTTGTAGGGCTTGGCGCACCGACGATCAACAATGGCACATTGCAAAACACCGGTGTGGAGCTTGGACTGTCGTATAATCATCAGGTTAACAGCGGTGTTTTTTCTGGATTGAGCTATAATGTCGGCGTGAATTTGGAACATTATAAAAACAAGCTGGTGAAATTCGGTCAGCGCGAAATTGATGGTTACCGCATCCGCGAGGAAGGCAGGGAATACAATACGTATTATATGCTGGAAATGGAAGGCATTTTCCAAACTGCCGACGAGATCGCTGCTGCACCGAAACAATATAATGATGCGACTGTGCCGGGCGACATTCGCTTCCGCGATGCCAACGGCGATGGCAAGGTTAATGACGAAGACCGCGTGGTGATGACGGGCAATTATCCGGGTTTGAACTATTCATTCAACGCATCGACCAGTTGGAAAGGATTTGACATTGCGGCTCTCTTTCAGGGCGTTAACAATGTTAAGTTTTTTGTAAATGATTGGGGAACGGTTCCGTTTGTACAAGGTTCGCCGCCAACAACGGATTGGAGAAATCGTTGGACACCTGAAAATCCGTCAACGACCATGCCGCGCATTTACTGGGGCTGGGGCGCTCCCGACCGCATCCGCAGGGCATCGTCCTACTTCCTGCAAGATGCTTCTTACCTGCGTTTGAAGAACCTCACATTTGGTTACACATTGCCGCAAACGGTCGTGAAAAAGATCGGCATTGATAATCTGCGCGTGTTTTTCTCGGGTGATAACCTGCTCACAGCCACCAAATATCCAGGTTTGGACCCAGAGCGCGGCGGAAGCGGCAGCTTTGTGCAATATCCTCAAAATAAGATTTTCTCATTCGGACTAAATATCAAATTATAATGAAAAGTCAGAAACTAAAACTGTTCGTGCTGCTGACTTTGGCGTTCAGCGCGTGCAACGATTCCCTCGATCTGAACCCGCTGGACCAGATTTCATCTTCGACATTCTGGAAAACCAAAAGCGATTTTGACAAAGCTTTAACCGCCAATTACGCCTCCATGCAGGCCGATCCCTGGGCGGTGGAGCTGCCGGTCTGGAACTGTCTGACCGACGATGGTTTCGCACAGCACAACTCAGGCGCAGCCAAAGAAATCACTTCCGGCAGCATTAGTCCGTCCACAGGCGGTTACGTTTCAGGTGTTTACAGCGAAAGTTACAAAGCCATTGCGCGGGTGAATATTTTCCTGGCGCAGCTGAATGCTTATACAAATTCGGATATTACAGAGGCAAACAGGAAGCTGTACGAAGCCGAAGTGCGGTTTTTGCGTGCTTATTATTATTTCCAGCTTTACCATTTGTATGGCGATGTGCCGCTGGTTTTGGAGCCGCTGACATTGGAAACGCAGAATCAGCCCAAAGTGCCAGCTGCCGAAATCCTTGCGCAGATCAATGCAGACCTGGATTTCGCGATTGCTAACCTGAATGCGAATGCATATCCGCAGAATGGCGGCCATGCTGCCGTGACTTCCGCGCAAGCATTAAAAGCGCGCGTGCTCGTTTTCGCTGCTTATGGAGAAACCGGAACGCCGGATGTGGCCATGTTAACGCAAGTAAAAGCCCTGACCAGCGCCGTAATGCCGAAATACAGTTTGAGCCCGAACTTCGAAGACGTTTTCCGCGACGCCGGCCAGAAAAACAATCCCGAGATCATTTACTCAACCAACTTTCTAGCGCCCAACAACACCCGGCCGTGGGATATGTATTACGGCGACTGGCTGGTTGCGAGTCCGTTACAGAATTTTGTGGATGCATTTGAATGTGTGGACGGATTGCCTTACGGCGTGTCGCCGCTAACGGATAAGAAAGAGCCATTCAAAAACCGCGACTCACGCCTGGCTAAAACCGTGTTTGTCGATCACCCAGATTTTGGTGGCGGCAGGGTGCACATTCCGTCCAACAGCCGGCCGTCGGGTTATGGTGTGATGAAATTCCTTGCACCTGAGAACATTCCATTTGGTTTCTCGACATTAAGTCAGCAAAATGCAGTAGTGCTGCGTCTGGCGGAGGTTTTATTGATGTATGCAGAAGCGCAGAACGAAATCGCCGGTCCGGATGCAACGGTTTACAAAGCAGTAAACGACATTCGCCTCCGCTCCAAAATGCCAGCATTGCCTGCCGGACTGACCAAAGCACAAATGCGTGAAAGAATCCGCCACGAGCGCCGCATTGAACTTGGTTTTGAAGGATTGCGCTATTATGATTTGAAAAGATGGCACATTGCCGAGCAGGTTTTGAACAATGTTAAAGACAGCTTCGTGCCTTATAAATTTGAAGAAAAGTTCTACAAATGGCCTATCCCGCAGCCTGAGATTGATAAAAGCGGCGGCGCTTTGAAGCAGAATGAGGACTATTTGTAAGCCATAATTTTTTGTAAAATATTCGGATCAATTGCCATTATAATGACTCAAAAATATTCAATCAGCGCATTATTTATTATTTCGATATCAGTTAATTGTCTGGCTCAGGTTAAACCGCAGCGACTTTGGTTTAACAAGCCTGCTGCGCAATGGGAAGAGACCATTCCGGTTGGTAACGGGCGGCTGGGGATGATGAGTGATGGCGGGGTGATGCGCGAGAATGTGGTGCTGAATGACATTACGCTGTGGTCTGGCGGGGTGCAGGATGCAAATAATTACGATGCCCATAAAAGCCTGCCTGAGATCCGCAGGCTGCTTTTGGAAGGCAAAAATGATGAGGCTCAAAAGCTTGTAAACCAAAATTTTGTGGCCAAAGGGGCGGGTTCCGGGCATGGCGATGGGGCGAATGTGCCTTTTGGCTGTTACCAGATTTTGGGCAATCTCCGGATGCAGTTTGCTTACAAAGGTGTTGATTCTTCAAATGTTCAATACAAGGATTACAAACGCGAATTATCGCTTAATGATGCGGTGGCAAACGTTGTTTACAATGTCAATAGCGTGAATTACAGACGCGAATATTTCACCAGCTTTGGTGACGACATTGGCATCATCAGGATCTCTGCCGACAAGCCCGGACAACTTAATCTGCGCCTGAGCCTGGATCGTCCCGAACGGTTTCAAACCATTGTAAAGAATAACGCCCTCGAAATGTCGGGGCAGCTGAATAATGGAACAGACGGCAAGGGAATGAAATATTTGACCAAAATAAAGCCGCAAGTTAAAGGCGGAAAATTGGCCGTTTCTGGCAAGCAAATTGTTATAACGAGCGCGGACGAGATCATTCTTTACATATCAGCCGGAACCGACTTCAAAACTAAAAACTTCAAATCGGAAACGCAGAAGCTAATTGATGTCGCTGCAAAAAAATCTTACACTGTTCAGAAACGAAATCACATTGCCAATTATCAGAAATTCTTCAATCGCACGACATTACATTTAGGCGGTTCAAGAGGTGATGATTTACCGACTGATCAGCGGCTTTCTGCGTTCCAAAAAAATCCCGGTTCTGACAATGAATTGCCCGTTTTGTTTTTCCAATATGGCCGTTACCTGAGCATTAGCAGCACACGGGTTGGACTATTGCCGCCGAATCTGCAGGGACTTTGGGCGAATCAGATTCAGACGCCCTGGAATGGCGATTATCATTTGGACGTGAACATTCAGATGAACCAGTGGCCGGTGGAAGTGGTGAATCTTTCGGAGTTCAACTTGCCGCTTGCTGATCTGGTAAAAGGATTGGTAAAACCGGGTGAAAAAACGGCGAAAGCATATTACAATGCCGATGGCTGGGTGGCACACGTGATCACCAATGTATGGGGTTTTACGGAGCCGGGCGAAGAAGCTTCCTGGGGCGCGAGTAATGCGGGTTCGGGCTGGATCTGCAACAATCTTTGGGAACATTATGCATTCACATTGGACAAAGATTATCTCAAAGACATTTACCCGATCCTGAAAGGCGCGGCAGAATTTTATAACAGTGCATTGGTGAAACATCCGAGAACGGGGTGGCTCGTGACTGCTCCGTCCATTTCTCCGGAAAACTCATTTTACCTTCCCAATGGCAAAACAGCCGCCATTTGCATGGGCCCGACCATTGATAACCAGATGACCCGCGAGCTTTTCACCAATGTCATCACGGCTTGCGAAGTGCTGGGCGTGGATGCGGCGTTGAAATCAACATTGCAAAACAAATTGAAACAATTGCCACCTCCCGGCGTGGTTGGAAGTGACGGCAGGCTCATGGAATGGCTGGAAGAATACAAGGAAGTGGAGCCGAAACACCGTCACATTGCGCATTTGTACGGGCTTTTCCCGGCGCCGCTCATTACACCCGAAAAGACGCCCGAGCTCGCTGCGGCGTCTGCCAAAACGTTGGAAGCACGCGGCGATGACAGTCCGGGCTGGTCGAAGGCTTATAAATTGCTTTTTTGGGCGAGATTACACGATGGTAACCGCGCTAATAAGTTGCTGAAAGAACTCCTCGTGCCCACGCTGGACACCAACATGAACTACGGCGCAGGCGGCGGGGTGTATCCCAACATGCTCGTGGCCGGCCCGCCGTTCCAGATCGATGGAAATTACGGCGGCACGGCTGGAATCGCCGAAATGCTGATCCAAAGTCACGACGGTTATATCGACATTTTGCCTGCGATGCCGGACGCCTGGAAAGCTTCTGGTGAAGTGAAAGGCTTGAAAGCACGTGGGAATTTTACCGTAAATTTTAAATGGGAAAACGGTAAAGTGACGGATTATCAGGTTTTATCAAAAACACCTCAGAAGGTGTGGGTGAAAGTGAATGGGGAGAAAAAAGAAATTACATCAACACATTAAAAGCGCTCGTTATGCTGGCTATTTCTAAACCAAAAAAATATTTAAGGTTCTTCACAATGAGCATATTACTGCTTGTTATTGCTTCTTTCTCATCATTTGCACAAAACTTTGAAGCAGAATCCGGGACGCTGGCGGATGGTGCTGATATTCAGAATTGTGACGCTTGTTCGGCACAGAAATTGGTGGGTAACCTGGGCGGCGGCTCGGTAACCGTTCCGGTGAATGTGGCGACGGCGGGCAATTACAGACTCACGCTTTCGTATGCAACGGGCGACCAGCGCACGATCAATGTGACGCCGAATGGAGGAGATTTCGTTGCCGTAACGTGTCCTGCTTCCGGCGGCTGGTCGGCGGTTGCGAGCATTGGTGTGAATGTTCCGCTGAATGCGGGCAGCAACAGCATTAAGCTCGATAATGCGTTTGGTTATGGTCCGAATGTGGACAAAATTGTGCTTACGCCACTTCAAGCAGCCAACATGCAAACCATCGCTTTTGGTACAAACAGCCGCATTGATTACGACCTGAATAACGGGACATATGATGTGTATTTTGACAATGTGAAAACCATTGGAGAAGCATTCGCAACGGCTAATTCGGATGCAATGGTCAACAGCACAGCGGGTTACATAAGCAGGACTTATGCTTCTGCCCCAATTACTGATGGTTTCGGTTCCGGAACGCGGCACGTGATCACATTAACCGGTGGCGGACAGCTCGAAATGCAGCAGGTTTTTTACACTTACACAGGGAAAAATCACTTTTATACAGAGCTCATTCTCAACGGATCCGGCGCTAATTCTTACAAAATGACGCCGCTCACTTCCAATGCGGTAGACATTCATTCCAATGGTGATCGCCGCGGACTTTTTGTGCCTTTTGATAATGACAAATGGGTGCGTTATGAAGCAAAAGAAATCGGTTACGCCAATTTTACATCTTCGGAGGCGGGCGCAATTTATGACAATGCGAGCCGTAAGGGGTTGATTATCGGCTCCGTAGAACATGAAGTCTGGAAAACGGGCGTGAATCTGGCTGGCGAAGGCCGGACCGCAACTTCGTTTATTTCCGTGATTGCAGGCTGGACGAGTGAGAATGTGACGCGCGACAAAAGGGGCCACGGATGGGTAGGCGTGGGGCAGCAAAGTTGCAAATCGCCCCGCATTATGGTGGGTTATTACAACGACTGGCGCGACGGTTTTGAACAATACGGAAAGGCCAATGCATTGGCTGAGCCGCGTTACATTTTTGACTGGACTGCCGCCACACCATTCGGCTGGAACAGCTGGGGCGCCATTCAATCGAACCTGAATTTACCCAAAGCGAAAGCCGTTGTCGATTATTTCTCAACGCAGGTTCCGGCTTTCCGGAATGGCGATAATACATTGTTCGTTGACTTGGATTCCTATTGGGATAATCTGGCTCCGGGCGGCATGACGGGTGATTTTAGTCAGTTGACCGAGTTTGCGAATTATTGCAAATCGAAAGGTTTGAAGCCGGGCATTTACTGGGCGCCTTTTGTGGATTGGGGCAAATCGGCACGGCAAATGGAGGGCAGTTCTTATCAATATGCGGATGCCTGGACCAAAGTGAATGGCGCGCCACTGGACCTGGATGGTGCTTATGCGCTCGATCCAACGCATCCGGGAACGAAAGCCCGCATTGCTTATCTGATCGCAAAATTCAAAGCAAGCGGATTTGAAATGATTAAAATTGACTTCCTCGCCCACGCTTCGCTCGAAGCGGACAGCTTTTACGAATCCGGCATTCACACCGGAATGGAAGCATATAAAATCGGCATGGAATATCTGACCGACCAGCTGGATGGCTCCATGCTCGTGTATGCGGCCATTTCACCCAATCTTGCGACCGGCCGTTATGCGCATATGCGGCGCATTGCGTGCGATGCTTATAAAGACATTAGCGAGACGGCTTACACGCTCAACAGCACCAATTACGGTTGGTGGCAAAATCAGATTTACCAATATATTGATGCCGATCACATTGTGTTTGGAACCGAAAATGCAGGTGAAAATCGCGCACGGCTGGCTTCTTCCATCGTAACCGGAACCATCATCACAGGCGACGATTATGCAGCCGACGGTGCCTGGAAAGCCATTTCTCAAACATTGCTTCAAAATACTGATCTGCTTAATCTGGCCAAAGACGGCAAAGCATTTCGTCCTGTTGAGGGAAATACGGGCTGGGATCCGAATGCGATTTTTGTCAAAACCATTGGTGTTAATAATTACATTGCTGTTTTCAATTACGGAACGGAGGCAAAGGCTTTTTCCATCGATCTGGCCAGAGCTGGTTTGAGCGGATCGGTTGAATATGCAACCAAAGAACTGTTCAGTGGAAATGACGCGTCCGCGAAGAAAGCGGCGGTTTTGGTGCAGGGAACATTGTCGGTCAATGTGCCTCCGCAGGACGCAATGATCATTCAATTGAGAGATTCCGCATTGCCTGTAACGCTTGTTAGTTTCAATGCTGAAAAATCAGGAACGGGAACACTGCTAACTTGGCAAACGGCTACTGAAACCAGCAATAAGGAATTTGTGATTGAGCGGAGTGTCGAGGCCCGCAATTTCAAAGCGATTGGTAAAGTGCCCAGCAACGGCGATTCCAAATCGGCGCAGCGTTATGCATTCACGGATGAGGCTCCTAATGCGGATTCCACGAATTACTATCGATTAAAACAAGTTGATTTTGACGGAAAATTCGAACATTCGCGCATTGTTGCGTTGAACTTCGCCAACGAAGATTCGGTCACGTTATTCCCAAATCCAGGCAACACGCAGCTCAATGTGCAAGTGCCAAAAAGCTTTTCGGGCGAACTGCAAGTGACGGTGATGAGCACAGACGGCAAACCGGTTTTGACCAAAAAATTTAATAAATACGCTGAAAAAGGACTGACAATCAGCGTTGGACAGCTGGATAAGGGAATGTATTTGATCTCCGTCAAAGACAGCAAGGGAAACAGCCAGCGGACCAAGTTTGTGAAGAATTGATAAGTTGAATCTTGCTCGGAATTGCACCGGTGACCAAGCGGCCACCGGTCATAAATGCAGTTTTACTTCACAACCGCTGGTGTAACGAACCGGCTTTTAACCAGCTGCCACACGATTGGCAATGTGGATAATACAACAATTCCGAGCACCACTTTTTCGAAGTTGTCTTTCACGATCGGGATGTTGCCCAGAAAGTAGCCCGCGAAGGAAAGGCTTACGACCCAAAGAATTGCACCGACAATGTTGTATTTGAAAAAAACGCGGTAATTCATTGCGGCAACACCGCCCACAAACGGCGCCAGAGTGCGGACAATGGGGACGAACCTGGCAATGACGATGGTTGATGCGCCATATTTTTCATAATAACCGTTGGTTAGCGCAATGTGCTCGGGTTTGAGCACACGGTTTCCGTTGAAGCGCACTTGCTGGATTTTATTACCAAAATGCCTTCCTATGAGATAATTACAGCTGTCGCCGAGGATGGCTGCAATCAACAGCAATGCAACAATGAGCCAGATATTGAGCGAATCGGGATACTTGGCTGCCATCATTCCAGCGGCAAACAACAAAGAATCGCCAGGTAGAAATGGCATGAAAACCACACCGGTTTCAATAAAAATGATCAAAAAAAGGACAATGTAAGTTAGTGCCCCGTATTGCTCAATAATTTCTCCCAAATGCTTATCGAGGTGAAAGAAAACATCCAGGATCTGGTTAAAAAACTCCATTATAAACTAGTTAAGGTTTGCCAGCAAAAGGCAAATCGTGATATAAACAAGCATGATGATGAATGCGTAAAACATCGCCGTATGCATCTGCTTTCTCTCGCTACTTTCATACTTTTCCATGATTTTCGGATTTAAGTGAAACTTCCATCACTTCAAACTTTTTCATTCCGGCAGGCATTTTCCACTCCACCGTTTCACCTTTGCAAAGGCCTATCAAAGCGGCGCCCATCGGTGTGAGCACGGATATTTTCTTTTGCTTAATGTCGGCGAAAGCGGGCATGACGATGCAAAACTCCATTTCCGTGTTGCTGGCAAGTTCTTTTACACGCACATGCGAATTCAGGCGAACGCTATCCGGCGGCAGCTGATCATTTTCCACGACCACGGCCCGGTTCAATTCGTAGGACAATGTCATTTCGTTCGGATTGGCTGGAAGGGTTTCGGCAAACTGCTTCAACAAGCGAAAGTCATCTTCGCTAAGCACGACTGTGTTTCTCTGATTGTTCATATGGATATATAGATTTATGCCTTAGCTGCCGGCCCGTTTGCTAACTGTCACGCAACTAAGACAGGGCTGAAATGCCCGTTATAGCATTATTATTAAATTAAGGAACTGGCTGCAAGCTGGTGAAAAACCTTCTCGTCGAGCTTGTAACGGTCATTGAGGGTCAGGCTGCTGCGGGCGTTGAAGAGGGCGTGGTTCACCGCGTTGTACATCAGCCAGTAAGATGAGTCGAGGCCGAAAACCCGCTGTTCGAGCTTAAACCGCTCATTGGCTTGCTTGGCCAGTTGGACCGGAATCGGAAGCGCTTTCAGTATTTTCTCATCCGCTTTGCCCAGTGGTTTTTGCTGAAGATGTTCATAAACCTTCGTCGTCAGCGTCGGACTTTGAAAATTCTGACTTACAAGCAATTCGGTCAGCTGTTCCTGAAAAAGGGCAGGGGTTGGTCTGCTGTTATGTGGTTTACGGTTGCCCGGAGCTTTTTTAAGGTCACCGCTGCCGCCGCTTACCGGACTTTTTTCTTTGCCAGAAGTGCGGTCTTTGAGCCAGGATTGATAGGTGCTCAGTTCATGAAATGAGTCAGCCCAGCCCATCAGCCCATTTTCACACACTTCGCGATACATGCTGGTTCCGGGTGTGACTGCGTTATCAAGCATGGCCGCTAATGTCTTTCCCTGCACGCTAAATGGCGTTTTTCCATTATAACTATTGGTCAAAATCAGGCTCCGCAGCAATGGATCGCTCCCTATGGACAGCTTTTCGGGAAGAATGATATTAATGCTGAACTCTCCGGTGGTCGTGTATTTTATCCTGAGCTTGTAATCAGTAAAAAGCTTGTCGACAACCTCTTTGATCAAAATATTCGGAATCACGGCATAATCGCCACTCTGAATGCCAAAAACGGTTTTTGTGCCACGAAATGGCTGACCGACAATTAGTTGCTGCTTGTCAGTGGACATTATCTCGTAGTCAGGCAAAAGGTCAGCCAGCCACACCGAATTAACCGGATAGCAAATGTCGTCCCAAGAATCACTGAATTGCGGCTGAGCACTAAGATATGTCATAATCCAAGCAGTTTTATTTTTACAGTTGTAAATTTACCATAAATAAAGTTGTAAACAAATTGAATGTCGAAGTTTTGAGTTTTGAAGGATTAATTAGCTGAGCAAAAAAGGAAACACTGCTAACTGCAACGTAATTGCTCATTAGCAGTGTTTCTAGAAAATTCGAATCAGCACTTATATTGATTTGTTAATGGAAGTTGGTCACTTATTTGCGCTTTCTCTTTCTGTTTTGGTAAAATCAAAATACTTGTAATCACCAAGGACAGACATTTCCAGCTTCAACTTATAGGTGCCCCAGTCATATTTAGCTTCTGTCGAGATCACCTGCTTTTTTGCATTTGCTCTTGCTTTTTTTCCTTTTTCCAAAAATTCTGACAATGCACGGCCGTCCATTTCCGAGGGCGCTTTCAGGTCGTATAGCGCCAGGACGGTGGGCGCAATGTCCACATTTGAAGTCGGGAGCTCACTGGTGACTGCATTTTTGAAATCGGGGCCGTCCGCGAAGAGCGCAATGTTGATCTCGTACGGACTTGAACCGCCGTGACCGGCCACGCCACCGGAAAAGTCTGTTCCGGCAAAACCTTTGTCGTTTTTAGCATCATTCCAGTTTGGAGCGACGAGAATGTCGCCGGAGCGCGTTGGGTGGTTGTAGTGGATCGCGTCGAAAGATAATGTCCCGTTTACCCAACCCGTCATATCACCTTTCTTTTTGGGTTTGGTAAAAACGGCACCGATCCAGTCCGTTTTGTGCAGGGTGGCCACGATCTTTTTAACGACATTTTCGTCGTGGTTTTTAACATAGATAGCTCCTTCTGAAATGACCACGTCGTCCGATTCCTTATCTTTTTTCAAACCTTCCGAAATAAGCAGATCGCTCAGGTTTTGTTTGCCGGTATGGGTCACAAAACCGTGGTCTGTCGAGATAATAATGTTGAAATTCTCCCTTAAACCTTTGCTTGCCAGCGAATCGAGAATGCGGCCAAACTGCGCGTCCACATATTTGATAGCCGCCACGGCCTGCTCCGAACCAATGCCGTAACGGTGTGCCGCGCCATCAGGATCCGAAAACCAGACCGCGCTCACAAGTGGCCCGTCCTTTTTCAGACCATAATGCAACAAGGCATCGGCGATCCATTTATGTTTGATAAACACATCGCCAGTTCCTTTGGGCATCGGGCCAATGTCCGACATCACCTGCGCCTTAAATGTCTCGGGAAGGATCAATTCCTGATTGATGATCGCGCCTTTGCCTACTTTATGATTTTGCAAAAAGGCCTGGCCGGTCGTTCCAGAGCTAAAAACCATCATTTCCTCGCCAGCCGCATCCAGCACTTCACCCAGCGAAACGGCCGTCAGCAACTTGCCGTTTTCAGAGTCCTGCACTTTGATAAGCTCCTCATAAGTGGTGCCGATTGCTTTATTGGGGCTTACTTTGGGAAAATAAATGGAGTTACCCAGCAGTCCGTGCGTGCCTGGATAAGAACCCGTTGCATAGGAAGAAGAATTGACACGCGTCACAGTCGGGAATACGCTGTGATGATTTTTTGCGTACGCCGCTTTTTGCTTAAATGCATACAAATTTGGCATTTGCTCCGCAGTAATGTAATCCGGGCGAAGCCCGTCGAAGAACACGATGAGCGTTTTATTTTTATCAGCTGCCGCTTTATCTTTGGTTGACTTCTGTCCTACGTTTTTTGAAGCTGGATAACTTGGACTAACCATTTGAACTCCCGCTGCTTTGGCTGCCGGAATGAAATCTGCCACATTGTTAACCAGCACAAAATCAACACCTTCTGCATACAATTTGCCGAGCTCGTCGGGTGATTTAGCATAAAAGTAATTTACTTTCACATGGTTTTGCTTCAAAGCCTGCATGGAAGCGGTCCGGTCTTCACCGGGTTCGTGGCGCAGGAGTTGAATGAAGTCGGCCTTCATATCGATCGTTGCCTGCACGTATTTGGGCGTGTCTTTTCGGTAACTGTTTTCACCATTGCAGATCTTAATGTTCGGGACAGTCTGCCGCGCTGCCTTCGCAGCTTTTTCCGAGCAGGTTAGGAATGCCTGGTGCAGCCGGCCTGATTTTGCAAGGAGCGCGGCTGCTTTGGCACCCACGGCTTCATCGCCTTTCAGGTGGCAGTTAAGCCACACATTATCAGGCATCATCGCCAGCGTTTCTTCAAATGTCGGCACTTGCGTTCCCTTGAATTGTTCCGACTTTTTGATGCCCGCATCCAGCGCCCGAATTTGTGCAAAAGTCATTTCCGAAACCTTTCCCGATCCACTCGTTGTGCGGTCCACACCGTCGTCGTGCATGATCACCATCGCGCTGTCTTTTGTCAGCTGAATGTCAAACTCGATCATTTGCGCACCTAACCTGACCGCCTCTTTAAATGCGGGCAATGTGTTCTCCGGATGCGTATCCATACAGCCACGATGTGCGCACAATCCGCGCCCAGGCATTTTTATGGCGGTTTTTTGCGCTATTGCGCTAGTTGCCGCGAAGGCAGTCCACAGTATCAGGACTGCCCTGGCGGCGATTTTTTTACTAAAAATCATATTGATAAAATAAAAATGAACCCGAAAAACTATTTATCCCACCAAACCTTAATATCGCTGTCGTCACCGCCCATGGAAGCCACGGCTCCCGCCAGCGCCTCCGGGTTAAGCGATTGCAGGTAAGTAGGATAGGGGACGCGCGAAGGGAATGTGTTTTCCGCCGGAATGCCAGCGCCGCGTGGCAGCACAGGATAGCCGGTTCTGCGTTTCTCAAACCACGATTGATAATCCACGAAAAAGTACGCATAATACTTTTGCAGCATGATCTGCTCCAATTGCTTTTCCGTAGAAGCCGCCGCATTGAATGCGATGCCGGGCTGGCTCAGGAAACCTGCGGGAATGGTGGTTCCCCACTGCGTCATGGAAGCGGTAATGCCCGCCTGGTAATGCTGCTCAGCGGTGGAGCCGGTTTTGAAGCCTTTCAATGCAAGTTCGGCTTTGATGAATTCGACTTCCGCCAAAGTCATCATCACACCCAGTTGCGGCAATGTTTTCAATGCATCCGAATAGCTGGAATTGCTTCCTACGGCATATTCCAAAGTGGTCGGATAGCCGCTTTCGATGCCCCGAAATACATTTTCAGTCCCGGATTTCACCTGCGTTGCCCATGCCGCGCGACGTGGATCGCCCAGGTCGTTCATGCGGTCCATGAAGAATTTGGTGTAATAATTTCCATCACGCCAGTCCACTTGCCGTGCATTATAGAATGGGTTGAAAAAGGGAAATGTGCCTGGATATCTGAAAATAGCTTCGTCTGCATTGGTCGTGAAAACCGGATTTGCGCTTGGGTCTGCAAGCATGGCCGTCAGCTGTTGCTTTACATTTACTTCGCCCTCGCGCTTGGAAATACGCAGCAGTAATCTCAATCTGAGCGAGTTGCAGAACTTCTTCCATTTAACGATTCCCGGATTTTTGCCACCCGATAATGCATTCGCATTGTAAAGCATATCGCCGCCGTACGTGAGCGCTTTTGTGTCGTCGAGCAGGCCATTGGCTGTTTCCAGATTTTTCAAAAGCTGTATGTAAATGTCCTTTTGTTTGTCAAAAGTTGGCTTGAAATTTCCTTCGATCGCCTTGGTTGCCTGCGAGTAAGGCACGTCGCCATACAGGTCGGTAAGAATGGAATAGGCCCAGCTTTTGTAGATCAGCGAAATGGCTTTGTAATTGTTCTCATTCAGGCGATCGGCGATGAGGTAAATGTCCTCAATGTCATTGAGATACGTATAAAAATTACTCCAAACGGCGCTGCCAGGATTCACAATGTAACGGTGCAAACCACCGCCACCCGCACTGGCCCGCGGCGCGTCCACCTGCATGAGCTCGTGCGTAAAATTGCGGCTCGCATTCACATTGCTGTTTACGATCTGATATTGCAGTTGTCCCAGCATCACGCCCGGCGTAATTTCTTTCGGGCGGTTCGGGTCTGTGTTAAGCTCCTCAAAGTTGTTGGTGCAGGACACCAGCAGCGTGAGCACGAGCAGAAAGGGGATATATGCTTTTCTAAACATGATTTCTTTGGATTAAAATTTCAGGGTAAGGTTCATTCCCATCGTCCGCGTGGAAGGGAACTGGGCAAGCTCGACGCCCGGTGTCAATGTGCCATTGTTCAGGTTTCCGCCTTCCGGATCGAAGCCTGGAAACTTGGTAAAATTGTAAAGGTCGCGTCCAAAAATGGCCAGGCTGGTCTGGCGCACGCCGATTTTGGAGAGCAATGCCTGCGGCAAATTAAACTCAACCCGTACCTCCCGTATTTTCAGGAAAGAAGCGTCGAAAATGTTTGTTTCGGCATTTGCGATCTGGTAATAGTTGTCATAATAGGAGCTGGCGGGCACTTTTACCGTGTTCGGCGTGAAGCTTCCGTCCGGCTGTTTTACCACACCCTGACCAATGATGCCATCCGCACGGCCCGGCAATGTTATTTTGGTTTTACCCAGCGTGTTGTTTTTGTGAGAAGTCTGGGAGAACATGTCACCGCCTTTTTGCCCGTCGAGTAAGAGGCTTACGCGCACATTTTTGATTGTAAATTCATTGGAAAAACTGGCTTTCCAGTCGGCAAAAGCATTGCCCCATTTCTTGGCTGTCGGGTCCAATGTCGCAGGAAGCCCTACGGACGAATAAATGATCTGACCGTCCGGCGAGCGCTGGAAACCGCGGCCATACATATCGCCCATTAATCCGCCGACGCGCGCTTCAATGCTCACATTGGTGTTATGTGCGTAAATGACTTGGTTCGTGATGCCCGAGGCGAGTTCTTTGACATAACTTCTGTTTCTGGACCAAAGCAATGTCGTATTCCAGCTGAAATTCTTTGAAGTTACCGGCTTACCCGTCAGCTTAATCTCCACGCCGCGACTGTTAATGAGTCCGGCATTGATCAATGCATTGTTGTAACCCGAAACCGGGTCCAAAGGAATCGCCAGGATCTGGTTGCGGCTGTTGTTATTGTAGTAAGCCACGTCCAGCCCGACCAGATTTTTCAGCAGGCGGACATCCAATCCGAATTCATAGCTGGCCGTGATTTCGGGTTTCAGTTCCGCGTTGAAAAGTGTGCTGGAATTGGTGAAGCTGTTACCGTAAATGCGGTCGTAGTAACGCGCTGTCTGGTAAGGTCTTGTGTCATTTCCAACCTGCGCCCATGAAGCTCTGAATTTGGCAAAAGAAATCGCTTGCGGCAATGTGAAAAGCTCATTCAGCAGAAAGCTTGAACTTACGGAAGGGTAAAAGAAGGAATTGTTACCATAAGGCAATGTGCTCGACCAGTCATTCCGACCCGTTACATCCACAAATATTTTTTCGTCCCACGAAAACTGTGTGGCTGCATAAAAGCTGTTAATCGCCTTTTTGGTTTTCAAAGGATCGGCAACGGCCTGATCTAAACTGTTGGAAATCTGATAAATGCCCGGCTGCGCAAGCTGATCGGCATACATGCCCGCGAAGTCATACGACTGGCGCATTGCATTGCCACCAACGGAAGCCGTAACATCGATGAGGTTGGCGATTTTGTCTTTGTAGTTCAACAAAAAGTCCGTGTTAGACTCGTAGGTGAATACATTCTGCTCGCGATACATGCCTCGCGGATAACGCGTCATGCTGAAAGGGCGCTGCTGCGAACGGAATTCAAAGGCCATATCGAGTCCGGTGCGGACCATCAGATCTAGTTTTGGAGAGATCTCATAGTTCGCGGACACATTCCCGATGAAACCGTGCTTGTTCATCTTGTTGAGCATTTCGTACATGCCCAGGTAAGGATTATCAGGTGTTGGGTTGAATGGGCTGCGCTGCTTCACATTCTCCAATCCCGGCTCCCAGTAAGGCTTAAACCATTCCGGTTTAATGTTCGGTGTGGTGCCCAGGATGAGGAAATACATGAGCGACTGGTTGTTATACCCCGCCATCGGCAGGTTGTCGCTTTTCTTATTGGTATAATTCGCTTTCCCGTTTATTTTAAGTCTTTTTGAAACTCTTTGATTGACCGAAAGTGCTGCATTAATCCGTTCAAAACCTGTATTTGGGATGATCCATTTGTTTTTCAAATGCGTCAATGACAAGCGTGCAGAGCCATTTTCACCGCCGCCTTCGATTGAAATGCTGTTTGAAAAAGTAGTCCCTGTTTGGAAAAACCCTGAAATGTAATCTTTGTTGGCAACCCAAGGCGTGCGAACCGTCGGGCGGCCGTCTGGTGCGTCGGGGTTATATTGGTAATACATTTGACCGTCAAACTTAGGTCCCCATGCCCGTCCTGCTGCAACGGTTGTGGCTGTGTTAGGACCATCTTCGCTGTCCAGATAGGAAAAATAAGCACTGCTTCTTCCTTCACCATATTCAAATTGATAGTCGGGATAGCGGTTGATCTGCTCAACACTGAAATTAGAATTGACCGTTACACCAAGTCCTCTGTCTTGTCTGGCGCCTGATTTGGTCGTGATAATGATGGCACCGCCAGCGGCCCGGCTTCCGTACAAAGCCGTTGCGCCCGGTCCTTTCAGCACCGTAACTTTCTCGATGTCATCAGGGTTAATGTCCGATAAGCTCGATCCGTAATCCACCGGACTATCGGCAGAAAGGTGTGAGTTGAAGCCCGTTCCGGTAATGCGGCTGCTGACCGGCACACCGTCGACTACGATCAATGCTTGGTTGTTGTCCAGGTTCAGCGACGATTCACCACGCAATGTAATGCGAGCGGAACCCATCGGTCCTGCGCCTGCGCCCTGAATGTTCAATCCGGCCACTTTTCCCGAAAGCGTGTTAACCCAGTTGTTGGATTTGGCATCTTTCACGGCGTTTTCGTTGATGGTTTGTGCCGCAAATCCAAGTGATTTTTCTTCTCTTTTGATCCCTAATGCGGTTACGACCACCTCGTTGAGCAGCTTGTTGTCTTCCTTCAAAGTAATGTTAAGCACGCTTTTGTTGCCAATCGGATGTTCCTCCGTCAGAAAACCAATGGCTGAAAAAATGAAAGTAGCGCTCGTTGAGGGTGCAGAGAGGCTGTATGCGCCATTTCCATCTGTTGTAGTTCCGGAGTTGGTGCCTTTGATGAGAATGCTGACGCCGGGAAGCGCCTCGCCTGTGGGTGCGGTTACCTTACCGCTGACGGTAATGGCCTGTGCGAATGTTTGCAGCGAAATGCAGCATCCGACCAGCAGAGCAAAAATTGCTCGCAGTAAACATTTTTTCATTGGTAATAGGGGTTAAGTGAGAAGTCGGGACGCGAAACTGCGCCCCGCCCGTTTTTGAAACCCCAAAGGTATTTCGATGATGTCCAGACGCTTGTTAAGCCTGGATTATCGATTTGTTATGAAAATGATGCTTAGCGCATGCGGCAGCCTAGTTCCAGTTATCAATTTTGATATCGTCCGGATCTGGGTTGCCTTTTCCGTTTTCGATCAGCGATTTCAGGCTCATTAAAAATAAGGCCCATTTGGTGCTGCAATGATGCATGAATTCTACCGGCTCCCGCCAGTTAGCATGCTTGAAGAGCACGATTACCGAATCATTGTCTTGTTTTAAATCGAAACTGATCGTCGTTCCCATCCATTCCTGAGGGCCGTCTGCCAGCTCCCACACGACGCGGGTTGGCTCTTCAAGCTCGGTGACTTTCATATCAAAACCGCCTGCGCCGAACCGGAATGCGATGATGTTGCCCACCTGGTCGCCTGCGCCCTTCGTGTCCGTTGTCCACCAGCCCGCCAGGCCTGCCTGGGTTGTCAATGCCTGATAAACGTCCTGTAAAGATTGTGTTCTGATCCCGACTCTGTGTAAGATATCTGACATAAGTGCTGGCGTTTTTGGTTTTGAATGATGGTTTGAACAACTAATGTTTTCTCAAAAGTATGGCCTTAACCGCATAATCCCGCAGTGTAAAATAGACATTGTCACGGGTTGATTTGGACATGCTCTATTTCATATCTTGCAATAAAAAAGATGAAACATATAACGATCCTTGTCCCTGAGGGTGAGAACAATCTGAGCAGCATCATTGGTGCTTACAAGATTTTGAAAAGGGCAAATACATATTGGCAGGAAAAGCATAAAAAGACATTATATCAAATTGAACTCGCCGGATTGTCGGAACAGGTGGACTTTCACGAAGGTCTGTTTTCAGTCAGGCCGCATAAGCACATTGCTGACATTGATCAGACTAATCTGATCATTATTCCTTCTTTAAATCATCAGTTTCAGCAGGCTGTTGAAAAAAATCAACCTGTAATTGAGTGGATTGGCAGCCAATATCGGACTGGGGCGGAAGTTGCGAGCATTTGCACGGGTGCTTTTTTACTGGCTTCTTCCGGTTTGATCAATGGAAAACGTGCTCGACACATTGGGCATTTGCAGATTTGTTCAAAACCATGTTCCCGGAGGTTAATGTCCAGAAAGACAGGCTGATCACAGATGAAAATGGCATTTACACAAACGGCGGTGCCTTTTCATTCCTTAACCTGATCATTTACCTCGTTGAAAAGTATTTTGATCGGCAGACTGCGATTTTCTGCTCCAAAGTTTTCCAGATTGATATGGACAGGGAAACGCAATCGCCTTTCATCATCTTTGCCGGTCAGAAATCGCATGAAGACGAGATCATCAGACAGGCCCAGGTTTACATGGAGGACCATGTCGAAAGCAAAATATCCATTACGGAACTGGCGTCCAGATTTGCTGTGGGGAGGAGAAATTTCGATCGGCGGTTTATCAAGGCCACGGGCAACACGCCCATTGAATATGCGCAGCGTGTGAAGATGGAAGCTGCCAAAAAAGCCTTTGAAACGAATGGCAAGAATATTAAGGAAGTGATGTACGAAACAGGCTATTCCGACATGAAGGCTTTCCGGGAAGTGTTCAGAAAAGTGACGGGAATGTCGCCGCTCGAATATCGCTTGAAATACAACAAGGATGCTTTAAACTGAAAAAAGAGGGTGCCGATGACACCCTCTCTGAAATTTACTTGTAAGCAGGATGCTGCCGTAAGTTTGGATTTACGTCCAGCTCGTCCTGTGGAACCGGGAAAGCATAATGCTTCTCAGCCGGTTTGAAATTCGTAATTCTTCTGATAATGGCGTTCTGACGTTTCAAGTCAAAAAAGGCATGACCTTCTTCGCAAAGTTCCCACGCGCGTTCCTGAATAATAGCTTCTCTTAACGATTCTTTGGTCATAGCAGCGGGTTTCAAAGGCCCAAGTCCTGCTCTTTCCCTCACTGCATTAATGCCGCTTACTGCGGTAGCACTTGGACCTTTTGCCTCATTTTCAGCTTCTGAATGCATTAGCAGCACATCTGCATAGCGCGTAATGGGCAGGTTTGTAGCATAATCGCCTGTGCCCGTTGCCTTGCTGTCATCCTGATTGATCAGCTTGTTGAAATGCGGCAATGTGATTGTTTTTGGATATTCGTAGACGGTGCCGTTGCCGCGGATGTCCGGGTAGGAGATCACAAATGTCTTGTTGCGTCTCTTATCTTTTGGATCCATGGAATTGAAAAATTTCTCTTCTGCAACCAGTGAGGACCAGCCGTCGAGCCGGAGCTGGTTTCCGCTGCGGATTCCGGTGAATGTTGGAAAATCCTTGCCCAGTCCGATGCCGCTTTCCAGTTCCAGGCTGAAAATGTACTCTTTGCCGTGCTCATTCGCAAGCGTGAAAACATCGTCATATCGCGCATGCAAACCGTAGCCATAAGCTGCATTGTTGATAATCTTATTGGCTTCATCGGCGGCCATTGCCCAATATTCGGTCTTGTTCCAAGGCTTTCCCGCTCTTGTCAGATACGCCTTTGCCAGCATGGTTTGAGCTGCGCCTGCTGTTGCTTTTCCAATATTTTTTCCGGTTTGTACGGCTGGTAAAATGGAAGTGGCATATTTGAAATCATCAATGATCAATGCCCAAACCTGCTCATCCGTGTTCTCATTGGATGGACTGAGTTCGGTCGCATTTTCTACCACAACATAGGGCACATGATCGAAAAACCGAACGAGTGTCAGGTAGGCAAGGCCACGCAAAAATCTCGTTTCTGCCAGGATCTGTTCCTTGTTTGCCGGATTGGCATAAGTCACCTGATCCGCATACTGGATCACCGTGTTAGCCCGGTTTACCATTTTATACAAGCCGCTCCATATTTGTTTAAATCCGGTCGAGCTTGGTGTCCAGTTATATTGATCGAGCTCTGTGCGCCATGCTTCGCCGGAGTTGTTGGGCCAGGATGCTTCGCCTGGATATTCTGCTGCCAGCCAAACCTGGCGTCCCCAGCAGTCAAATGCGTGCATTGCGCTGTAAACAGAAATGACCCCTGCCTGCATGTCTGCTTCTGTCTCATAGAAATTTTGCGGGGTAAGCGTATCGTAAACTTTTTCTTCCAAAAAACCTTCATGGCAGCCAAACATGCTGGTCACGAAAATGGCGGAAGAGATCCATATTTTGAAATTCGTTTTCATATCTTTTTGTGTCAACATTGATAAATTAAAAACCCACATTAACCCCAACAAGGAATGTCCTGGCGGCAGGGTAGGCGTTATAGTCTACACCGAGTTGCAGATTGTTATTTCCTGGTGAATTCACTTCCGGATCAAACCCTGAGTATTTTGTAAAAGTCAGCAGGTTCTGGCCAGACACATAAACGCGGCACGAACTGATGCCTTTGGAAGGTTTAAATGTATAACCCAGTGAGGCTGTTTTCACACGCAAAAATGATCCGTCTTCGATCAGCCACGACGATTGCACGAGCAGCGGATTTACCGTTACGCGGGCACGTGGAATGTCCGTGTTCGTGTTGGCGGGTGACCAGCGATCCAGGATTTCGCGTCTCTGATTTCCCCACGGCCCGGACACATTGCTTTCTGCACGCTGAATGTTCAGGATGTCGTTTCCGTATGTTCCCTGCATGTAAACCGACAGATCAAATCCTTTGTAAGAGAAATTGTTCGACCATCCGAAAATGAAATCCGGGTTCGGGTCACCGACGATCATCCGGTCTTCGGCGAGGTTAATGGAACCGTTTCCGTTGCGGTCCACAAACCGTGCATCACCCAATTTATCATTGCTGGTCGATCTCGGCCCTCTGTCAAGCTGATCCTGATCCTGGAACACGCCGTCGTATTTCAGCAGGTTCCAGACTCCCACAGGCAGACCCGGTGCGAGCCAGCTTCCGTTGACTTTCAAGTGGCCGGAAAGCTCGCCTTGCGAAGTTGGCGTGTAACCCGGAATGGCCAGGACCTTATTCCGGTTCATTGACCAGTTTGCCTGCGAATTCCATTTGAACTCATTGGCAAAAATTTCGCCGCCGATGCTTAGTTCAAGCCCTTTGTTTTGCAGACTGCCAACGTTCCTGAAGATGAATGCAAAACCGGAAGTCTGCGGAATGCTGATGCTCCATAGCAAGTCGGTGGTTTTTTTGTAATAATAGTCAGCCACAAAGTTCAGACGATTGCCAAACAGATCCAGATCAATCCCGAAATCCGTTGTTGCCGTTGTTTCCCAGCGCAGGTCCGGATTGGAGATGTTGGCTGGTGCCAGACCCGAAACAAGCGCACCGCTGAGGTCATAATTGTACACATCCAAACGGGCAAGCGACTGATAATTGGGGATATTCTGATTACCCGTTTTACCATAACTTGCGCGTACTTTGAGGTTGCTGATCGCTTCGATGGATTGAATAAAGGATTCTTCCGAAAGCTTATATCCGACAGCAACGGATGGGAAAAATGCCCATTTGTTATTAACACCAAACTTCGAGCTGCCATCCGAACGGCCGGTTACCGATAACAGATATTTGTTATTAAAAGTATAATTGATCCTCCCCAGATAAGAAACCAGCTGGCTTTGGTTCTTGTAAGAATCCGGGCTGGTGAATGCAGCGCCGGCACCCAGTTTGTCTGCTCCATACAAGTCCGTCAGGAAATTGCTTGAAAAGGCGCTGAACCGCTGGTCTCTGTCCATTTGCAGCGTATATCCGGCAACAACATTGAATTGATGTTTGTCAAAAGCCTTGTTATAGGTCAAAATATTTTCATTCAGATAAGACACCGAACGGCGGTTTGACTGACTTGCGCGGCCGTTTGCATTGTAACCATTCACAGTCTGGCGCGGCTCATAAGTTTCGCGGGCCGCATTGGACATATCCGTTCCCACAGACACTTTTAATGACAAATCCGTGATAATGTTCCAGGTAAAAGCCATTGTTCCCAGGAGGCGGTCAATGTTCTGAAAATCCTTTTGGAATAAAACAATGGGAACAGGATTGTGGACCGTAGATCCGCCCGGCGTTGGGTTTAAGCGCGTATAAGTCCCGTCTTTCTGGAAAATAGGCACAGTAGGAGGCATAATCAGCGCAGCATTAACCGTATTTGCATTTCCTCCGCCGTCACCTTCCGAACGTCCGTTGTTTCCCCACACTTTGCTTGCAGTAAGGTTGGTGCTGAACATAATGTTCTTGCTCAGTTTTGTATCAATGTTTGCCCTGATCGACCCGCGTTTGAAATCGGATCCTTTCAGCACACCTTTTTGATCAAAATAGCTTCCTGATATGGCAATTTTGGTGTTCTCATTCCCACCTGAAATGCTCAGTGTATGGTTTTGAATGGCTGCCGATCTGAAAACTTCGTCCTGATAATCAACGCCTTCACCGAGTGTGGATGGATCCGGGAAGTTGTATGTGTCAGCCGGGTTCGGATAGGCCGGTGTAGCCACGCCGTCATTCGCTCTTGCTTCATTTACCAGTTCAGCAAATTCCCTGGCATTCATCATATCCAGTTTTTTGATCACTTTTTGCACGCCATAATAACCGTCATAAGTGACCGAAGTCTTTCCTGCTTTTCCACGTTTTGTGGTGATCAGCACAACGCCATTCGCACCACGCGAGCCGTAAATGGCTGTGGCAGAAGCGTCTTTCAGGATTTCCATAGAAGCAATGTCGCTGGGGTTAATGGACGCAAGGGGATTCTGACCGGCACCATTGCCTCCCGCCGTTCCGCCCGCCGTAATTGGGTAGCCGTCAATCACATACAATGGCTCGTTACCGCTGCTTAGCGAGTTTCCACCCCGGATCCGGATTGAAACGCGTCCGCCCGGAGCCGAAGAACCTTGTGTTACCTGAACACCCGCTGCTCGTCCCTGGATCGCTTGGTCAAAAGAAGTCGTTGGCAATCTTTTCAGGTCTTCCGCTTTAATGGAAGAAATGGAACCTGTCAAATCGCTCTTCTTCTGCGTTCCGTAACCCACAACCACGACTTCTTCCAATGCTTTATCATCGGTTTTCAAAATTACATCGAGCGTTGTTCTGCTGCCTGCCTCGATTTCCTGGGTAAGATAGCCCACATAGGAGAAGACCAGCATGGTGCCCGGCTCTGTGATTTCAATTTCATATTCTCCGGAAGTTGCGGTGGTTGCTCCTTTGGAAGTGCCCTTTATGACAATGTTCACGCCCGGCAGCGCTTCGCCTTTTTCGTCCGTCACTTTTCCGCGCAATGTCTGCACGGCGGCTTGCTTTTGCGCAGGCGTAACCTGCGTTTCTTCTTTCGTCTTCTCTTTCTTTTTGATTACAATGTTCTTTTTGAACACCTTATAACTAAGCGGTAAATCAGCAAAAAGCTGGTTCAGAGCCTGATCGATTGTTGCATTTTTCAGATTGACTGACACCAGCTGGCCAGTTGGCAAATCCAGTTTGTCGTACAGAAAAAGATATGCTGTCTGGCTTTCGATGGCGGTAAAAGCAGCTTCAATGGATATGTTTTTTTTCTCCATTGAAATGTTCTGGCTGTAACCGTTGGCAGTCACCTGCGTCAAGGTTGCCATGAGTAATAGCGTTACCAGTTTCATGGTTAAAAAAAGTTTAGCTGGTATGGCTAGCCGGTCAGATAGTCCACGCCGGAGTAAAGATTTTAATATCATATATTTGAAAGAATTTAGGTTTATACGTTAATCGCTTTTTGCACAGCATTTGACAGAATGGCCTGGGTTTATACAGGGGAGATGTTCGTAGCATTTTCCCTGTTTTTAAAGGCCCTTAATCTAAGTCGGTGGCTTCCTGATTCGTCTCATATCTTGCATGATTGGTTATGTAAAATCTTGAACGTTATATGTTATACGTCATTTCGTTTTTGCAGAAACAATAATGGCCCCGTTTTCCATGCTGCACGCCACACCTGCATAGTTGAGCATTTGCAGCAGCTCTGAAATATTCACGTCCATCGGGATTTTCCCGGTAAACTGCTTCACCGGAACAGTGCCCTGATAGGAAACCTTCACGTCATACCACCGGGCCACTTTCTTCATAATCTGCTGAACACCGGCGTTTTGGAAATAGAAAAGTCCTTTTTTCCAGGCAATGGCTTCTTCCACATCGACCATTTGTGTGGTAATGTTGCCTGATGCGCCCACAGACGCCTGCTGACCGGGTTTTAGTCGTTTGTTAGTATTTTTATTGGTCAGGGAAACAGCTCCTTCAACCAGCGTCGTTCGTGATGTGGAATCATCCTTGTAGGCCATTACATTGAAGCTCGTCCCCAGCACTTCCACCTCAGTTTCGCCAAAAACCACTTTGAATGGTTTATGCTTGTCCTTTTGCACTTCAAAGAAAACTTCACCCGTGACCTCCACTCTGCGCTCGTTTTTCGGGAAAGCGGCGGGATATTTTATGGACGACAAAGAGTTGAGCCAAACCTTACTGCCGTCGGGAAGGAAAATCTGATATTGCCCGCCTTTCGGTGTTGATAGCATATTCATCTGGCTCAGAGACTGGACATTATCGCCATTTTCGTACACCAGCTGCCCATTCCCTTTTTTACTGATTTTGGTGGCACCCTGCGTGGCCAGTAGGCCGTTTGCTGCACTGTCGAGAACAATCGTAGAGCCGTCTGCCAGCGTGAGTAATGCACGGTTCCCGCCCGGTGGCAAATCTTTGACCGCGGGTTTCACAACTGCGACTTGCGCTTTGGGCTTGGTCAGTTTGTAATTATAAAACACCCCGAATCCAGCGATTAATATGACGGCTGCCGCGAGCAAGCGCCATAACCCAAAAATTTTGAATGGCTGCTTCTCCGGATCCCCATTTTCATCCGCATTCCCATCAGCAAGTATGCCATTGAGAATCTGGTCACTTTCTTGTTTTGTAAAAAAAACATTATCACCCGCCTGATTTTTCCACGCTTCTTCCAGCAAAGCATCCAGCTGGCGATCGTGCTTTCCTTCCCTGATTATATTCATCAGCTCCGCCGTCTGCTCACTGGTGGCTTCTCCGGAATAATACAGATTAAACAAATAGATCAATCTCGTAGAATATTCATTCATAGGAAACAGTTTTGCAGACTATGTAACATTGCGTTTGTATAGAAGACAAAACGGTGGCCGAAACGGAGGCATTGAAATGTAATTATTTTCAAAAAAATTTGAACATAATTAACAGGGTGCTGATAGTGAGGTTTTTACGAATGTAGCAGGTGATCGATTCTGTTGAAATCTGCAAATATTTTTTTACAGTTTTCGGTGAAATGCTGAGCCGGTTGGCTATCTCTGCATATTGCAATCTTTCGTGGCGGCTTAGTAAATAAACAATTTTTTGTTGCTTTGGAAGCCGGTCAATGGCCTGATCAACAAGCGTATATCGGTCGCTGCCGTCGTTGGTTTCGTCCGGCTGCGGCTCATAATTACACTCGTCCAAATGTGCAGTGAGTGCTTGTTCGGTGGCTAACTTTTTAAGGCAGTTCAGCGCGTGGTTTTTAGAAATGGCGAACAGATATGCCTGGAAATTATTGATTTCGGCGAGGGAATCGCGGTTTGTCCATATTTTCAGGAACACATCCTGCACGGCTTCCTGTGCAAGTTCCTGAGATTTCACAATGTGGAAAATATAAGTCCCCAGCCGATGGTGATAGGAGTCAAACAGCGCCCGGAATGCCCTTTCATCGCCACAAGCCACTAGCTGCAATATTTCCTTTTCATTATTTAATGAAGCCAGATACGACATTTTGGTTAGATGTAGACATTAGGTAACATATATCAAATTTATATGTCGGAGTAACAAATGTAAGCGGTTTGCAATAATAAATATTTTATATATAAAGCTGGGATATCAATACTTCTATCGTATTAAATTGGTAAAAAAACACGCATTTCCCCGCATTTGAATGCCAATTCATTTCGGCACGATTTTTATTCTTATGGGTTACAACCGTTACAAATCACTTCATCCTAATAACCAAAGCAATGACAACTAATTCAGATTTTATTTCGGAGCAAGCATACGTTAATACGAATCCATTCAGCTCAAACGATGAAAAGAGCCGACACACTGAAAAGAAAGATGGCAAGCGGCCGAGAATCCAGAAGCCGATTTACTCGGTTAGACTTTCCTGAATGCCAGTGCACACACATTGGCTTACAACTGAAAAGCGGCACTTGCCGCTTTTTTTTTGCTTAATAAGATATCATTGGTCGATAAATCTTGCTATCTGTCGCCGTTCCGCATCTGCATTTACTTTCGTTTACGCATTCCTGGTATTCTTGTCTTGAAAATAGGCGTATCTCAACGCATAACAAGACCCCGGGATGTTTAGAAATTATCTCAAAATAGCCAAAAACGAAACTTACTGCGACACAAAAGTTTTCTCCCTCATTAATGCCCTTGGATTGACGATCGGATTGACCTGTTGCTTCCTGATCATGGTGTTTGTGCGTCATGAGCTCAGTTATGATACATTTCACAAAAATTCCGACCGCATTTACCGGCTGACTTACTTACCCAAATTCGCTGGTTACACGCGCTTCCTGGCATTGACGCCACCCGTTGCGGCTCCCTTATTGCCCGATTATTTTTCTGAAATTGAGAAAACGGCACGTGTTTACAGAAACAATGCGACGCTGGAAGTTCCGGTCAGCTCCGGTGCCAAACCGGTCAAGTTTGACGAGGACCATTTTTACTTCGCCGATTCTTCACTGATTGATATTTTCACATTTGATTTTTTGGAAGGGGACGCCCGAATGGCGCTGCGCAATAAATATTCCGTTGTCATCACCGATGAAGTGGCGGCCAAATATTTTGGGAAGGAACCGGCGCTTGGTAAGACCATTATTTACGAAGGAAAACATCCGCTCAAAGTGACCGGTGTGATCCGGCCGCTGCCCAATCATTCGCATATCCGTATCGATCTGCTTTCGGATTATCAGACCATGTTTGCGACAGAAAGTGAAGCAGCACGCACCACACTTCCACAGAATTGGGTGATCACGCATTCGTCTACTTATGTACTGCTGCGCCCCGGAAAGTCGGCTGAGCAAGTTAATGCGCGCTTTCCCAAATTCCTGGCAACCCATGCGGATCAGCAGCTTGCAAAAGATATCGTTTACAAGTTACAGCCGCTCGCAGACATTCATTTAAATGCAGAAGTGGATGAAAATCAGGAAGTTTCAGGCAGCATGACTTATATCTATGTTTTCGTGGGCATCGGATTACTAACCTTGCTGATTGCCTGCATTAATTTTGTTAACCTCTCCACAGCGCGCTCGCTGCGACGAGCGAGGGAAGTGGGAATCCGCAAAACGCTGGGCAGCGAAAAGAGTCAGATCGTCGCTCAATTTTTGGGTGAATCGTTGCTGATGAGCGGTTTGGCGCTAATTTTTGCCATTATTTTTACAGCACTTTTAATGCCCGTGCTCAATAATCTGACGGGCAAGCAGCTGCCTGTTTCCTATCTTTTTTCAAGTCCCGCATTGCTGGCTGCATTTACAGGCATTGCGGTTGTTGCAGGACTTCTTTCGGGAAGTTATCCTGCATTTTTTGTCTCCCGTTTCAAGCCCATAGCCACATTAAAAGGCAACTTTGGCGGAGGAAAAGCCAGGGGCGGTGCGATGAGGCATGTTTTGCTAGCCATGCAGTTTACAACTTCCATTGTGCTGATCATTGGTGCGCTCGTAACATTTCAGCAGCTTAATTATCTTTTACAAAAGCCCCTGGGTTTTGATAAAAATCTGATGGTCACAGCGAATATCAGAAACGACAAGATTACGAATGTTTTTGCCGCAGACAACGACAGCGCCTATCAGCGTTTGAAAACATTTAAAGAAGCGCTCATGCAAAATGCCGCCATTACGGATGTGACATTTTCCACCGAAAGAATGGGTGCAGGAGTTGTGCGCCGCAATGTGATACCGGAGGGAAAAACGGAGGAAACGAGCCTTTTTATGGGCACACTCGGAACGGATTTTGATTTTGTAAAAACATATAAATTAAAACTTGCAGCCGGTCGTGCGCTTTCCGAGGCCTTCTCAACGGACAAAGACGCGGGTTTTTTGATTAATGAAACGGGTGTGAAGCAGCTAGGGTGGAAATCTGCACAGGAAGCGATCGGCAAGTCGGTGAACATGGAAGGAAAGGAGGAAGGATTGTGGGCGTTTTGAAGGATTTTCACAGTCAGTCGCTGCAAAATCCCATTGACGGCGTTCTTTTACACATCGATTTGCCGCACCTGAGCCAGGTGTCTGCCAAGTTAGCGCCGCGGAATGTGAGCGAAACTTTGTCTTATATGGGTGCCGAGTGGGACAAATATTTCCCCGAAAAAGGTTTCGATTACGCATTTCTGGATCAAAGTTTGGCAGACGCATATGAAAGTGAGCAGCGGCTGAGCAAACTGATCGGTTACCTTGCCGGATTGGCCATTCTGATCTCCTGCCTGGGTTTATATGGACTTGTTTCCATTGTAACGCAGCACCGAATCAAAGAAATAGGCGTACGAAAAGTGCTAGGCGCCACCGTGATCAACATTGTGCAGCTGCTGTCCCGCGACTTTGTGATTCTGGTAATTGTTTCTTTCGTTATCGCGAGCCCCGTTGCGTGGTATGCGCTTGATAAATGGCTTGCAAACTTTGCTTTCAAAACAACCATTTCTTGGTGGATTATTGCCATTGCCGGGGCCGTTGTGATCGTGGTGACTTTGCTGACAGTGAGTTTGCAGAGCATTAAAGCAGCTTTGTTGAACCCCGTAAAAACCCTGCGCTCGGAATGAGGCTGTCGTTTTTCGCTATGACCTTAATCATTTCTGGCTTCCACTTTAATCAGTCCTGCTGAGCATTGCCGGGGATAACTTTGTCAAAAAAGTTTAATCCTGATTCAATGCTTCACACCTTTCATATTCCCGTTCTCGGCCTCGGTTATTCTGTTGATACGCCCATAAAAGTTGCGCATCTCGGCATTTCGTCGGTCATGTCGATTGTCGATGATGTGCTGATCGAGCGCATCCGAAAGTATCATTGCGTACATTCCGGGGAAGCGTATTTACCGATTCATGCCGATGAGGAAGATTTTCGAGCGAGGCGCATTACCGCTTATCTGGATCTGGTTCAAAGGATTGCGGTTAAGAATTTTGAAAAAATCAAACAGCAGTCCTTTGAAGAAGGCTCGGAGCTGACCCGTTATTTTCAGCTGCTGCCCAACCACATTGCATTGAAAGAAAAGTACGCGGAAATGCTCGCGATGCAACCCGGAGAAGAAAAGCAGCGCTTGCAGACGGAACTTCGAAACGGCATGTGCATGGGGGCGATCGATGTCAACATTATGTCCAAAGTCGATAAGCTGAACCGTGACGTAAATGGCCTTGCATTACCTGATCCGTTTTCGGATGCTTCGGCAGCATTGCGTGGATTTGCCAATAGTACACTCACTTCTTCGCTGATTTTATCCGCCGGAATGAATCCGCGACTTTATAATTACCTGGAAAACTTTCCTGACTTTTTCCCGGATCAAAATGGCCGACTCAAAAAGCGCATCATTCTAAAAGTGAGTGACTTTCGTTCCGCGTTGATCCAAGCCAAATATCTTGCCAAAAAAGGAATCTGGGTTTCTGAATTTCGCATTGAATCCGGGCTGAACTGCGGCGGTCATGCCTTTGCGACCGAAGGTTATCTGCTCGGCCCAATCCTCGAAGAATTTAAATCGAGACGCTCCGAAATGCTTTCCGAATTGTTTGCCCTCTATCAAACCGCTCTCATTTCGCGTGAAATGGATATTCATGCCGCTCCGCAGCAGCACATTACGGTTCAGGGCGGGATCGGGACGGCCGAGGAACATGCATTTTTACTCGAACATTATCAGGTCGATGCGGCAGGCTGGGGGAGTCCGTTTTTGCTGGTGCCCGAGGTTACCAATGTTGATGAACAAACTTTGCAGGATCTGGTGCGCGCCGAACCGGCTGATTACTATGTGAGTGATTCCTCTCCATTGGGCGTTTTGTTCAACAATTTCAAAAAGAGTAGTGCCGAAAAGCAGCGGTTGCAGCGCATTGCAGCAGGCCGACCGGGCAGTCCGTGCAAGAAGAAATATCTGGTTTCTAACACCGAATTCACTTCTGAGCCGATCTGTACGGCATCGCGGCAGTTTCAGAATTTGAAGATCAAACAGTTGCAGGCCGCTGAAATGTCGCCAGTTGCGTACGAAGAAGGATTTAAAGCGATCACTGAAAAACTCTGCTTGTGCGAAGGATTGAGTACGGCTGCTTTGATCAAAAATAAATTGATCATGCCGCGGGAAAACCATGCCGTCTCAATCTGTCCGGGACCAAATCTGGCGTGGTTTAAGATGATTATGTCCCTTGACGAGCTTGTAGGCCACATTTACGGAAAGATCGATTTGCTCGCTGGCGCATCCCGGCCCAACATGTTCATCAACGAGCTGAACCTATATGTGGAGCATTATAAGAAGGATATGGAAAAGCAAATGCAACAGTTCAACGAGAAAAAGCAGAAGTCTTTGAGCAAATTCCGGGAGCAGCTTCTTGCCGGAATCCAGTATTACATTGGTCTGGTGCCCGCATTGAAAAGTCAGACCGAGGCTTACCGGGAGGAAATGCTTGCGCAGTTGCAGGCCGTTGAGCTGCAACTGCTTGCAGTGCCTAGTTTCGCATCCGTGTAAGTTTCTCGTATTCGAACACCGTAATGAGGCTGCCTTTCATGTCGATCAGCTTTTCTTCTTTGAAATCGGATAACGTGCGAATGACCGTCTCGGTGGCAGTACCGACCATCGAGGCGATGTCTTCGCGTGTGATCGACATGGAGAAAGGCTTCGTTTTATCATCCTGATAACGCTGGACGAGCATCACCAGCGCCTGCGCCACGCGTTTCCGGACCGAATTATAAGCAAGCTGCAATAGCCGTTCCTCCCGTTCTTTCACCTCGTTCGAAAGCATTTTGATAAACCGCGACGACACTTCCCGGTTTCCTTGCAAAAGGTTGAAAAAGTCATCTTTCGGGATCAATGATACTTCGGCTTCTTCCAGTGCAATGGCCGTTTCCTGATAAGGTTCGCCTTGCAAAAGGTCGAGGTAACCGAAAAAGTCGCCTTCCTTATAAAGTTCGGTAATGTATTCTTTCCCGGTTCCGTTTGATTTTGACGCTTTTACCTTGCCTTTTTGCAGGAAAAACACACTCGACGGATAGCTGCCTTCGGTGTAGATCGTATCCTTTTTCTTCAAAACCTTCACCTTTTTGTCTTCCGCCAGTTTCGCGATCGGATCGAGCGAGCGGGCTTCCTGGATAAACTGGTCGAGTCCCTGCGCCGAGCGCTCAAATTGGCGACGCAGCCTTTCGCTTTTTTTAAGGCGCATTTCCACAATGTTGAGCAGCTCAATGTCGTCATAAGGCTTGGTCAGATAATCGTCCGCGCCCATGGTCATGCCTTTTCGGTAATCCGCTTTTTCCGCTTTGGCAGTCAGAAAAACGAAGGGGATACTTGCCGTTTTTTCATCTTTTCCAAGCATGTGCAGCACGCCGTAACCATCCAGTTCGGGCATCATAATGTCACAAATGATCAGATCAGGCACGAAATGGCTGGTAAGTTGCACGCCTTCTTTCCCATTCCGCGCCGTCATTACTTTATAATTGGCGAGTTCCAGGATTTCGGCCGTATTTTCCCGCATTTCAGGATTATCCTCGATCAGCAAAATTTTCTTAGCTTCCACAGTTTTGTTATAATGCGATTTTAAACTTCATTTTTGACGACCTGGTTCGGCAGGTGAATTGTAAACGTCGTGCCCTTCCCGGTCTCGCTCGAAAACGCCACTTTGCCGCCCATCAGCGTCACGTAATTGCTTACAATGTTGAGTCCCAGGCCCGTGCCCTGCGTATTCCCGGCATTGTGCGCACGGAAAAACCGGTCGAACACGTTCGGCTGATCTTTTTCAGGGATGCCAATGCCTTCGTCGCGGACTTCAATGGTTACCTCGTCTGCTCCGGCGCTGACCGTCAGAAAAATGGGCTGACCTGCGTCCGAATATTTAATGCCATTGGAAAGCAGGTTGAATAAAATGTTGCGCAAAAGCTGCTTATCCAGCCACACTTCCGCCATTCCCGAGTAGTTGAAAAAAATCTGCTGGCCTTCTTTGCAAAGCCCCTGGATCTCGTCGATCAGCGTTTTGCAGAATGTATCGAGCTCCACAAGCACCGGAATGCTGTGCACGCGTCCCTCTTCCAGTTTCCCGATCGACAGAAAATCATTCAGGATTTCGGTCAGGTTGGTCACCGCCGATTTGATCCGCTGCACGTGTTTCTGGCGTTTGTCTTCTTCCTCGGTGGTGCCATACCGGCCAATGAGCGAGGCGGAAGACAGGATCGTGGCGAGCGGCGTGCGGAATTCGTGCGAAGCGATCGTCACAAACTGGCTTTTCATGTTGTTGAGCTCCTTTTCTTTCTTCAAAGCCCGGATCACTTCTTCCTGTGATTCTTCCACTTTTTTCACCGCTGCCGCCAGTTCATTTGTTCGTAACGCCACCCGTTCTTCGAGCTCGGCGTTCAGTTTTTGTATTTCAAGGTTCGCTTCCCGGATACGGTTTTCCTGCTTTTTGCGCTCTGTAATATCGATCACAAAGCTCACCACAAACTCGCCATCACTGGTTTTGAATGGGCTCAGACTTACTTCAACAGGAAATTCGCTTCCGTCGGCCCGTGTTGCAAACAGGTCCATTAAGTGTCCCATGCCGCGCGCCCGGGGCGATTCCAGATATTCGTCGCGGTAATGCACGTGGTTTCCCTGGTAACGCCTGGGGATCAGTGTTTCAATTTTTTTTCCGATCAATTCAAGATCCGTGTACCCAAAAAGCTCCTTCGCTTTCGGGTTCAGCATCACAATTGTCCCCGCTTTATCCACCACCACAATGCCCTCTGTCGCGTGTTTAAAAAGCGCATCGAGCATTTCAATATGCCGTGTAACCACCTTTGTTTGTGTTAAAATATCCCTATCGAACATAGAAAGGTACGTTACATCGGTGAAATGGGCAAGTTGCGGGGGTTATCAGACGGTTTGACTAAATAGTTGCGTTTCTGGCTGGTTTTCCCACAAACGGGCATCAAAAGCCATACAAATGTTGCGGATAAATGGCTTTCCTTTCTCTGTAACCTTGACGGAAAACGGCTGGAATTCAACCAGTTCATCAAACTCCATTTCAGCAAGCCGCTCTATGGATTTAAAGATATCCAGACAGACTTCTCCGGATTTCGGCCACGACGTTTCGAACTGTGTCATGAGCCGTAAAATGTGTTTCCGAAGGACCAGATCTTCCCGCGTAAGCTCGTGGCCGCGCATAATGGGAAGCTCGCCGGCATCGACGCGGTCGTAGTATGCTTCGACTGTTTTTTCGTTCTGCACATAACCGTCCCAGCTGTCACTGATCGCAGAAGCGCCGAGGCCGATCAGCAGCTGTGTGCGGGTGTCGGTATATCCCATAAAATTCCGGTGGAGCCTTCCTTCCTGCTGCGCCTTGAACAATTCGTCCGTTTCCAATGCAAAATGGTCCATACCAATGTCGTGGTAACCGGCCATTTCGAGCATATTCCTGCCCACTTCGTAGATCGCCATTTTCTTATCCGCATCGGGTAAATCCTTTTCCGTAAAACTGCGCTGACCGGGTTTGATCCAGGGGACGTGGGCATAACTGTAAAAGGCAATGCGGTCGGGGCGGAGCTGGGCAACGCGGTGCATGGTTTCTACCATGTAACACGATTTCTGGTAAGGCAACCCGTAAACAATGTCAAAGTTGACCGAAGTGTAGCCGATTTCGCGCGCTTTCAATGTCAGTTCTTTAACCTGCTCGTAAGTCTGTTTGCGGTTGATCACAGCCAGGACAATCGGGTTAAAATCCTGCACACCAATGCTGATCCGCCTGAAACCCAGCTCAAAAAGCGTTTGCAAATGCGCCTCGGTGGTGTTGCCGGGATGCGCCTCAAAGCCAAACTGTGCTTTCGGGTGAACGGTTGCATTTTCCAGCAAACCATTGATGAGCAAACGAAGGTTATCGGGACTGAAAAAAGTCGGTGTGCCGCCGCCGAGATGGATTTCGCGCACGACAGGTTTTGTTTTACCAAAAACCGAAATGTAAAGCAGCCATTCTTTCAGCACAGTTTCAATGTACTTTTTCTCCACGCCATGATTGATCGTGATGCGCGTGTTACAGCCGCAATAGGTGCACAGACTTTCGCAAAAAGGCAGGTGAATGTATAGACTAATGCCTTCCTTTTCATTCGAAGCGGAAAAAGCATTCAGCGCCAAGTTCTTCCATTTTTCTTGCGTGGGAGGCGTTTTTTGCCAGTAAGGAACAGTCGGGTAGCTGGTGTAGCGCGGGCCGGGGGTGTTATATTTGAACAGCAGATCCTTGTCCATGGTAGTCGATGTTTTGATTGTAACCTGAAATCAAAACTAGGGAGTCGGGGAGTTGAAAAACATGACTTTGGTCAGGATTTGAACTAACATCGGCCGGTTTTGGGAAGGGCAAAAGCAGGTTATTTTCCGTGGCAAATGGTAATCGCTTTCCCGGTAACATCGTCTTTTTCATACTCGAATGTTACTCCGCGAACGATAAGCCAGATTCCGGCTGCCGCTACAAAAACGGGGACGGTTTTGTGTAAATGTTTGCGCAACATGGGCGTAAGCCTGGTTTTGAGAAAACCTACCAGCATCATTCCCGGCAATGTTCCAAGCCCGAAAGTGAACATAAATAGTGCGCTGCCCGCCATGCTGCCGCTCGCCGCCGAGCTCGCCAGTGCCAGATATACAAGTCCGCAGGGAATCAGGCCGTTGAGCATCCCGAGAAAGACTTTCGTGTACAGCCGCCGGTTTTGCAGCAAGCCCGACATGTGGCGTTTAAGCGCATTCACGGGACGTATCCAGAGGTTTGGTGCCGTAAATCCAATGCTCTTTTTTGGCCATAACACATAAAAAAGCATGAAAATACCCGTAACAATGGTCAGGTATTTAAGATAACCAAATAATGCCACCGCACTCCCGAAAACGCCGATTACAGCGCCGAGAGCCGCATAAGAAGTCGCACGCCCCAGATTATACAGGATCAATCCGCCTGTCTTTTTCCATGCATTCCCATTCGCAGCCGGGACTGCGAGCGCAATCGGGCCGCACATGCCGATGCAATGGAAACTGCTCAGCAAGCCCATTGAAAAGGCGAGATAGGGGAATGCCTGAAATTCCATGATTAATGCGTGTGGCTGATCAGGATGACGTCTTCATTCCAGTAACTTTCACCGCCGCTTTTCCAGTCGATCTGCAATTTGTAAGTGCCTGCGGGAATGTCTGCGGATTCGATAAACTGCCGGTCGTTTTTAGACAAAATCGTAAAATGCCGGTCGTTCTTATCGTTTGATGGACAGTATAGATTGATCTTGCCTGTAACCTGTTTTTTGTCAGGATAAATGATCGTAATGCCCGCGTCGGTCACTTCCCATTTGATCGGTTCAGCCAATGCTGCGGAGCGTTTTGTTTTGTCAATTTTCTCCTGAAATCCTAGCTCTTCTTCGTAATAATGTTCGGTAACGAGATCGATTTTTTGAGATAAGCTCATGCCCACCAGCAGGAGGATCATGGCAACGAAGCCGGTGTATAGCATGGCGATTCCAGCGCCCCAGTTGATTTTCATGATTTCAATGTGTTTGCGTTAATATTCGGGTGCCATAAAAGTGGTTTCAAAGCTTTCGAGCAATTGATTCTCCTGCGAAACTTTCAAGCGCAGCTTCGTTTTGCGTGCGCTCAATGCGGATTTTGGCATAATGATAAACAAGGTGCCCTGCGCCATGCCGGCCGGTTCGAGAACAATGTCCGATGATCCTGCAAAAGCCAGCTTCCCAGCCGCATTTTCCAGTTGGATCCTGGGTTTCACAAGTTTATTCGTTTTGTTAAATATCTTGAATGTGTACAGGTTACTTACCGTTCCATCCTTGTTTTCAATGAATTGGCTGCCCGGTGCGCGAAGCAAAGTCGTTTGTGTATCCGTTCTTGAAACAATGACAAACCCCAGCGCCGACCATAGCAACAGCAGCACCGCAGCGTAGCCGACAACCCGGGGCGTCACAAGTTTTTTGCTTCCACTCACAATGGCACTTTCAGAGGTGTAGCGGATCAGCCCTTTTTGAAAACCTACTTTGTCCATGATGTTATCGCAGGCGTCAATGCAGGCTGTGCAGTTTACGCATTCCATTTGGAGGCCGTTCCGGATGTCTATTCCGGTGGGGCAAACGGCCACGCATTGATTACAGCTGACGCAATCGCCCTCATCCCGGTCCTGGTTTTTATGGATTTTCCCGCGGGGCTCGCCTCGTTTGTAATCGTACGCAACGGCAACCGTGTTCCGGTCCATGAGCACACTTTGCAGCCTCCCATATGGGCACACAACCGTGCACGCCTGGTCGCGCAGCCACGCAAAGTTGAAGTAAAAAAGTGCGGTAAATGCAATGATCCCCGAGAACAACGGAATGTGGTCGGCGAGGGGCTCGCGGATGATTTTTGAAAGCTCATCAACGCCCAAAACATAGGATAGCAGCAGGTTTGCAATCACGAAAGACACGATCAGGAACACCGTGTATTTGACTCCCTTTTTCAACATTTTGTCTGGTGTCCAGGCAGCCTTATTAAGCAGTTTTTGCTTGGTCGCGTCACCTTCAATGGCGTATTCGATCTTGCGGAAAACCATTTCCATAAACACCGTTTGCGGACAAGCCCAGCCACACCATAACCGCCCGAAAAGGGTCGTGAACAGCACGATGAAAACCATAAACGACAACATGGTTAACCCGAAAAGCCAGTAATCCTGAGGGCCTATGAACATTCCGAAAATGATGAACTTCCGCTCCATGACATTGAAAAGCAGCATCGGTTGTCCGTCGATCCGGACCAGCGGGCCGGCAAAAGCAGGCTCAGTATCGCGACCGTAAACCAGGTGCGGCGCGCGTGCCATTTGCCTTTTGGCTTCTGCGGATAGATCCAGTTGCGTTCCGTCATCATTTCGCAGCCACCTGATCTGCATGAACGAGTTCCCCCTGCGGTTCTTTCGGATTGGCGGGCTTGGTGCCTTTCAGCGAAAGGACATAGCTGGCCACTTTTTGAATGTCGGTAGGCGAAAGCTGCTTTTCCCAGGAAATCATCCCTTTTTCAGGCACGCCATATTTAATGACTTTGAACAAATTCTTAATTCCCGCACCGTGCAGCCAGTAGTCGTCCGTCAGGTTAGGCCCCACAGATCCGCCCGCTTCGGCGCCGTGACAAGCCGTACATTTCTCCTGAAAAATGGCTTTTCCCTGGCCGATTACCGCCTGATCGGTGATGGCCGTCACCGTGTTTTCATCCATGCTGGCGCCTACTTTTTCCATGTAAGCTTTTTTATCAATTTCCGCCTGGGCAACTTCTTTTTCTAGCTCCCTGAGCTGTAAGTCGCCCAGGCCACTGAAATAGAATGCGGCATAAGCCAGACCAATGGCGATCGTCCCTGCGAAAAGGGTTTGCAACCACGGCGGCATGCCATTGTCGAGCTCCTGAATGCCATCGTAGTCATGCCCTTCGATGAGAATGTCTTTGTCATTACTGGGCGAAACGCTCATCCCGCCAAACTTTTTCCACCAGCTTACGGATGGTTTGCTTTCAGAAACATTCGCGTTTTTAATCTTTTTCAGCAAAGCCAATGTCTCCCCCAGCAGGATCACCCACAGGATCGCTATGAAAAACAGCACGCCAAGCACCATATAAAGGATAATTTCAGTGCCTGTAATGGCTCGGACAGGCTCAGCCATATCCTGTGCGGAAGCATTGAATGTAATCGTCAGCAGCAGGATTGATAAAACACCCTTCCTGATAACGCCGTCCTGCAACGGCAGGCTCCCGATCTTGCGCACCGCTTTTTTATCCATACCCATCACAAAAACAATGAGTGAAACAAAAAATGCAAAGAATATAATCAGGGAAATCAAAGGATAAATGCCTATCCCGGCGATGGTTTCAAGGTAAGTTCGAAATTTCATGGATTCAATGGTTTGTTTTCACATCCGTCCCAAGTCGTTGCAGATACGCAATGAGGGCTATGATTTCTTTGTTTTCGTTTGCTTTGATGCCGCTTTGCTTCAATCTGGCCTGTATTGCTTTGGCTTGTTTTTGCAGATCGTTGTTGGCGGTTTTATCGTAATCTTTTTCGTAAGGAACGCCCAGTTTTTGCATCGCCCGGATCTTTGCTGCGGTGGAACTCGTGTCGAGCTCGTCTTTCAGCAGCCAGCCATAACGCGGCATAATGGAGCCGGGTGACATGCTTTCGGGATCTTCCATGTGGTTGTAATGCCAGGAATCCGGGTATTTTCCGCCGACGCGGTGCAGGTCGGGTCCTGTGCGTTTGGAGCCCCATTGATGCGGGTAATCATAGACAAATTCTCCTGATTTGGAATAGTCACCATAACGTTCGATCTCAGAACGGAATGGCCTTATCATCTGGGTATGACATACATAGCAGCCTTCCCGGATGTAAATATCGCGTCCCTGCAATTCCAGCGGCGTGTATGGTTTTACGGCCGCAATCGTCGGCACATTGGACTTGATCATAAAGGTTGGGATCATCTCGATCATCCCGCCAATGGCGACTGCAACCAATGCGAACACGGTAAGTGCCAGCGGCTTGCGTTCAAAAAGTCGGCGGTGCCAGTATTCGCTTTTTTCGGCAGGCCAGATCGCATTAAGCGGCATTGCTCTCGCCGTTTCGGTTGCGATGAGTTTGCCTTTGATGGCCGTCATCCACAGGTTATAAATCATCACCACAAAACCAATGATGTATAATGTGCCGCCGACGCTGCGAAGGAAATAAAGTGGTTTGAGCTGCGTAACGGTTTCAAGGAAGTTCGGGTATTTCAAAAGTCCTTCCTGCGTAAATTCCTTCCACATCGAGCTTTGCACCCAACCCGCCCAATACATGGGAATGGTGTAAAACAAAATCCCTAAGGTGCCGATCCAGAAGTGGAAGTTGGCAGCCTTTTGCGAGTATAACGGTCGGCCGTATATGCGCGGGAAAAGCCAGTAAAGAATGCCGAATGTCAGGAAGCCGTTCCAGCCCAATGCGCCTACGTGCACGTGCGCCACTATCCAGTCGGTGTAATGGGCAATGGCATTTACGTTTTTGAACGAAAGCATTGGACCTTCGAAAGTAGCCATTCCATAAGCTGTGATCGCCACGACCATGAATTTCAGAACCACATCTTCGCGCACACGGTCCCATGCGCCGCGCAGCGTCATCAATCCATTAATCATCCCGCCCCAGGAAGGTGCGATAAGCATCACTGAAAATACGGTTCCGAGCGTTTGCGCCCATTCGGGCAACGATGTGTAAAGCAAATGGTGCGGGCCTGCCCAGATGTACAAAAATATCAAAGCCCAGAAATGCACGATCGATAACCGGTAGGAATAGATCGGCCGGTTTGCGGCTTTTGGTAAAAAATAATACATCATGCCGAGATAGGGCGTAGTCAGGAAAAAAGCCACGGCATTGTGCCCGTACCACCATTGAACCAATGCATCCTGCACACCGGCATACACGGAATAGCTTTTGAAAAGCGAGATCGGCAACGCAATGCTGTTCACCACGTGGAGCATGGCAACGGTTACAAAGGAGGCAATGTAAAACCAGACCGCGGCGTAAATGTGCTCGGTGCGGCGGTTGATCGTGGTCATCACGACATTGACAAGCGCGGCAACCCACACCACGGCGATCGCAATGTCAAGCGGCCATTCCAGCTCGGCGTATTCTTTACAGAAGTGGTAATGCCCATCGGCAGGGTTATGGCGGCTGCCAGAATGATAAATTGCCACGCCCAGAAATGGATGCGGGTCAGCGCCGGGCTCCACATGGGCGTTCTGAGCACACGCGGAACGGAATAGTAAAGTCCTGTGAAAAAGCCGTTTCCGACGAATGCGAATATGACCGCATTGGTATGCAGCGGCCTGATCCGGCTGAATGTGAGATACGGCAAGTCCATGTTGAGGTTGGGAAATACAAGCTGCAATGCGGCGAGCAAACCGACGAGCATGCCGATCAGACCGAACAGAATGGTGGCGATGGCGAAGTCGCGCACGATCCGGTTATCGTATTGGAACTCATCCAGTTCAACCGCTGCGAGGTCGGGATGGGGAACGTTTGACATAATTCTAGGTAAAATTTAGTGAATGGCTTTTGTATCGGTTTTCGAGGTCTGGCTTTGTTGCGGGTCGTCGAGTAAGATCCGGACGGATGGCGTGTAATCGTCGTCATAATGTCCCTTCCGCACCGACCAGATGAATGCACCCAGGAATACGAGAGCAATGGAGAGGCTGGCGGCGATCATGACAAATAATGCACTCATGGCAGGAATAGGGGTTGTTTTTATCCTCCAAAACTACCGGATGCAGCTGGCGGGAATGATGATGGCGGCAAGGTTAAGAAATGACTTTGGTCAGTTTTTCAATGCTTTCCTGGCTGCGAGGCTGCTGGCAAGCGTGGTAAATCCGACGATGGAAATAAGACTGACGGGCATCAGAATGGCTGCGAGCACAGGTGATAATTTTCCGCCGATGGCAAAAAACAGCCCGGCCACATTGTAGATCAGCGAAATACCAAAGCTGCCTTTGATGATAAGCTGCCCGTAACGAGCCAGCTCGATAAATGCCGGGATCCTGGCAAGCTCACTTCCCTCTATAATGAAGTCGCAGGAAGGCGTGAAATTGTTGATATCGTCTGAAACGGCAATCCCCACATCACTTTGCTGCAATGCGCCGGCATCATTAAGCCCGTCACCGATCATGAGCACATTTTGCTGCTGTTCGGTTTGCAGACCGGCGATGAATGCAAGCTTGTCTTCGGGTTTTTGTTTGAAATAAAGATTTGATCTATCTCCGAAAATGCCTGCTAGGAAATCCTGATCCGTTGGTTTGTCACCCGAAAGGAGATAGGTTTTATAATCGTGTTTACGCAGCTGATCAATGGTTTCTGCAAGATTTTTCCTGTATTTACTTTTGACCAAAAAATAGCCGCGGACCTCTCCATTGATCGAAATACAAACCCTTGAAGATCCGGTTAATGCGGTTTCGTTTTGATCTGCAATGCTATTCACCCAGGCTGCTGAACCGAGTTTTACATTGTACATTCCAAATAATCCGTGCAACCCTGCGCCGCTTTTTTCAATAAAATTCTCCGGCCGCTCGCAAATGGAAGTGGAGGTGAGCCTTTTTTCAATGATCCTGCTTAATGGATGAGAGGATTGAGCGGCTAGTGTTTTGACCATTCCTAGTTCTGCGGGGGAGAGCGATTCGCCAATAAATGTGACTTCCGCCTCTTCCGAGCGCGTAATGGTCCCGGTTTTGTCAAAAACGATGGTGTTGATTTTCGAAAGGCGTTCCACAGCTTCTGCGTTTTTGGGATAGCACCGGTTTTTGCCAAACAAGGCAAGCAAATTCCCGTTGGTGAAGGTCGAGGAAAGCAGCAAGCCGCACGGACAGGCGACTAGCAAACACGTCGTGAATGCGCGGAATGCAGTTTCAGGATTATCATTTACAAAATACCAAACCAAAAATGTGACGGTCGCAATAATGAGGACAATCACCGAAAAATAACGGTTAATGCGGGTTGCGAGCGTTTTATTCTGGTTTTCTTTGGGTTTTGAGAATGTATCGGTGTTCCAGAGCTGGGTAAGGTAACTTTGGGAAACCTGTCTGAGCACTTCCAGCTCAATCGCCGGGCCGGTTTGCTTGCCGCCTGCATAAAGCGTATCTCCGCGCCGCTGCCGCACAGGTTCCGCTTCTCCCGAGACAAAACTGTAATCAATAAACGCTTCGTCGCTGAGTAAAACCGAATCGGCGGGGATCAGTTCGGCATTCCGGACTAGCATAACGTCTCCCGGTGCTAGACTTGTCACCGGTTTTCGTTCTTCGGTTTTGCCTGTCAAAACGGTTACGGCAATGGGGAAATAGGATTTGTAATCGCGGTCAAACGAAATGCCTGCGTAGGTTTTATCCTGAAAAAATCGCCCGACGAGCATGAAAAACACGGCTCCGGTGAAGGAATCGAGGTAACCCGGACCGGTGCCTGAAAAGATCTGATAAATGCTCAGCGAGAAAATGGAAAGCAATGCAATCACAATCGGCGCGTCAATGTTCAGATATCTTCCACGCAATGCAGCCAGGGCGGATTTAAAAAAATCATGCGCACAATAAAAAAGCACGGGCAGGCTTAATGCGACATTCATCAAACCGAATGTTACCCGTAGATCCTGATCAAATGCTTCCTGGCCCAGATGAAAATACTCGGGGAAGCTGAGCATCATGACGTTACCGAAGCAAAATCCGGCGATGCCGATCTTGTACAACCGGTTGCGGTCCCATTTCTTGACGCGTTTTCCGTCGAGGTCATTCAAGCTGATATACGGCTCGTAGCCGATCCGCGAAATGAGCGTGGCGAGCTCGCTGAGGCTGATTTCATTCGCATTGAATGTAATGCGAACCTTCTTTTCGGGGAAATTAACGACCGAGCTTCTGATCGCCGGGTTGAATTTGTAAAGCTGTTCGAGGAGCCAGATGCAGGAACTGCAATGCATTTTGGGGATGTACCAATTGACTCGGGCGAGCTTGCCGTCGGTGAATTCGAGCATTTTTGTGCGCACGTCCGGCAGATCCAGGTAATCGAATTTTCCTTTGAAGAATGCCTTGTCCGGCGAGTTACCCGACGCCTCATTGATCGCATAGTAATCGCACAATTCGGAGGTTTTCAACAAATCATACACATGAAAACAGCCGTCGCAGCAGAATGCATGGCCATCATTGCTGATCACTTCCGACTCGCACGGGTCGCCGCAATGATAGCAGGTGGTGTGAACGAGTTCTGGTTCGGGTGCATTTAAAATATGCTTCATAAGATCCGTGTCAAAAAAGAAAGCGTCCCGTTGTCGGAACGCTTTCAAAATTGGGGCAGGAAAACTTGAACTATGACGACCAATGTCTTTCGGAAAACTGACTTTGATCAGGATTTACCTTCGGCCTCGGCTTCCAGCAAGGCCTTATATTTATCCACCTGACTTTCGAATTTCCTGATGCTGGTTTCGTAGATGTATTTGAGCGAATCCAGGTCTTCAATGTCCTTTTCGTAATCGGCTGGCCCATCCACTTTCCGGTCGAGCGCTTCTAGGAGCGCCAGTAATTTCTCTAATGAACCCGCGTTTTCCTCTGCGCGATATTGATACCATTCCAGCAGTTTGCCGTAATTTTCTTTTAAGGTGTTCTTTTTTGCCATGAAGGTTGATAGTTGAAAGGGTTATTTATTCTGACGGCACCGGTCGCTGCAATATTTGACTTCGTCCCAAACCTTCGCCCATTTCTTTCGCCACGTGAACGGTCTTCCACATACCACACATATTTTCTGGGGAAGGTTTTCTTTTTTTATCTGAGCCACGTTGCAGGCGCTTTACGCATTTAAGGTTTGCATGTCCTTTAAAAATTCCATACCCGGATTTTGCGAGTGGTTAGCTTATTCATCTACCGTCGGAAATGTAAGCGTCACTTTTGTAATGTTATCGCTGGATTCCATGAATAGGGCAATGTCTAGCAGTGAAGTAATTTCTTTCACAAGAATAAGCCCGATTCCCTGCGTTTCTGTGGTGCCGACGGGAGGATAATTATGTTGTGATTTGAGATTAACCCAATCCACGATTTCCTGCGAAATGGATCCCGTATTTTCAATGGTTAATGACGATGCGGTCAGCTCGGCAAGCGCAGTTATTTGGATAAATCCGTTGCGGATGTTCTTGTTTGCATTGTCAAGCAGGTTATGAATGATAATTCCCAGAAAATGCGCATTGCTCGTCACCACGATTTGCGGATCAATGCTGCGTTGCACTGCATTGTTATTTGTGCTGATAATGCCTTCAAATAATGCGACTTTATCTTTTACGATCTGTCCTAAATTAATCCGTTCGGACCGGTCTAGCTTTTGGTGAACGGGAAGCTTGGTGAATTCCAGGATGTTGTCGACAAATCCGTACATCGTTTCGAGTGCCTTGTGCAGCTCCATTGTATAGTTGCCAATCTGCTCATAATCCCTGTTTTGCGCCAGATTGCGGATTTCCTCCGAAAGAATGATCAGGAACCTGAACGGCCCGCGGATGTCATGCGTAATGGATGCAACCAGTCGCGACTGAATGTACAATTGATGTTCCAGCACTTCCTGCGACATTTCCAGGGTGCTCAATGTTTGCTGCAAGGCTTGTGTGCGCTCGGTAACTGCCTGATCCAGAAGTCTGTTTTCGATTTTCACCTTTTCAATTGCCAGCCGCTCATTTTCCTTGCGCTGATGACGCGCATCACGGTCCCGCTTCAAAAAGTAAGCGGCCGGAATCAAGATCATGCTCATCAGAACGCCCCGGCTGGACAGCATTAAGATCTTTATCACAATCGGATTTTGCGCCGTCCGGAATGGGAAATCTTTGAAAAATGGATTGAATGTGAAATAGAATACATTGGAAAGTCAAGCAGCAGCACAGAACGGATAATACAAGCCCCGGCCAGCGCCGGAATCGCTGCTGGATCAGATTAATGGCATACCAGCAAGCCAAGCTCATCATAAAAATGACTATTTCGGAGCCGATCAGATTTACCGGGTCGTTCCATTGTCCTTCGGAAATGCGTGCGGGTAAAATAAAGAGGGGAATGCTGGCCGCGACGATGAGGCCGGTTCTGTGCAGATATTTGTTCATTCAGTAATGGGTTATTCCAGACCGGTAACTTGTAAGTAATTATCGGTGACACAAAGCTAATAAGATTACGACTTAAGGGAGGGTTATATGTCGGTTTATGTAACTTTGGGCCTACTTTGCGGATCGCTCATACTTCCCACTTTTGAAATGAAAAAATTACTGATTGCCATTTCATTCTGTTTTTACGGCACAACAGGCCATGCACAACTTTTGGACCGGATCAAAAACAGGGTGGAACAAAAGGCCGTTGACCAGGTCGACCGTTCGATCGATAAGGCATTGCAAAAAAAGAAAAAGGAGAACAAAGGAACAGAACCGGAAACTTCCAGTGAGAGTGAGGCCAAGCCGGAAAACGAGCAGGCGGAAAGTCCATCAAGTGTTGAAACGGGCAATGCTCAGCCGGTCGTTGCCACTGCAAAAACGACATCCGACATCAAGGCTTATTCCCGTTTTGACTTCGTGCCGGGAGATAAGATCATTATGCAGGAAGATTTCTCTCAGGATGCGATCGGCGATTTTCCTGCAAACTGGAACACGCGTTCGGGAGGGGATGTCGTGAACATTGCGGGCAGTGAAGGCAAATGGCTTCGCATGAACCAGGACGGGGTTTTTTATCCCGAGAATCTGACCGGTGATCTGCCTGAAAATTTCACGCTTCAACTGGATCTGATCGCGAATAAAGACGTTTCCAACATTGGTGAATTGATGATCAGCCTGATGCAGACGGGCGATACGGATCAGAAATTTGCATGGGGCGAAGCAGACAATGTTTCGACGCCAAGCTTCAAAATCAACTTTCAACCCACTTCATCTGATAAAGGGAGCCTTAATTATTCTTCCAATCTCATTGGTAGCCAGCACAAGTATGGTGTTCCTGAATTTAACCTGGAAAAAAATGTGACGAAAGTTTCCATCTGGCGGCAAAAACAACGGATCCGCGTTTACCTCGACAGCACCAAAATATTAGATCTGCCCCGCGCACTCAATGCTGCGGATGCATTGAATTCGCTCGTTTTTACAGCAAACAATCCCGATTTTAACCAGAAAGGCGGTGCATTTTACATTGGCAATATCCAACTGGCTGTGGGTGCTGCAAGCACAGCGTAACAAGCTGCTGACCGAAGGAAAATTTGTCACGCGCGGGATCCGCTTTGCTGTAAACAGCGATAATGTCCTTCCACAATCCTACGGCAGCCTGAAAGACATTGCTCAGGTTTTACAGGAAAATGCTTCGCTTCGGGTCCAAATTGTGGGGCATACGGACTCAGATGGCAACGAAGCAGACAACGAAAATCTCTCGAAAAAGCGCGCAGCGGCTGTAAAAGAAGCCCTTATCGCAAATTTCAACATTGATGCCGCCAGACTCGAAACAGACGGAAAAGGGAAAACACAACCTGTCGACTCCAATGATACGGCTGTGGGCAAGGCCAACAACCGCAGGGTTGAATTCATCAAGTTGTAGTTTTCGGCTGACGTAAACGACGTGTGCGCCGTTAAAGAAATTAAGGAATATTTCCAGGCTGTTTTCGGACAGCATGGCATCCATCATTTCCAGCGCTTCCGTGGTCGCCAGGGAAGTTCTGGGGAACATTTTGGCCTCAAAAGATGCAATGGCTTCTGTTATGGAGCTGAAATTTTCTGAACAAAGAGCTTCGGACAGTTCCAGCGCATCAAGCATGGCCTGGTTAACGCCGTCGCCCGACGGTGGCGTCTGATGTGCAGCGTCACCGATAATGGTCAGGTTATGAACGGTTTGCCAAGATTGATCGGAAGGAAAATAATATAGCGGCCGGACCACGAAATAAGATTCGTCCGTTGAAAAGATTTCGTGCCAATCGCTGCTCCAATCCGAAAAGCGTTGCTTGAACCATTCAAAAACCTCTTCGCGTTTCGAAAAATCAATGTCTGCCGTTTTTAACCATTCCTGGGTTTCGCTCGTGATGGTATAAAAAGAAAGAGAGCCTTCCCCTTTGGCGCTTAACACAATGGTTTTTCCCTGCCAATGCGCAAAGATTTTTCCGCCGCTCGTGAGCGCCCATAAGTGTGGCGCATTCATGGCCGCATTATAAATGTTTCCTTCCACAATCGTAACGCCGGAATAAATGCGCTCAATATCCGTGACATGTTGCCTGATTTTTGAATTGGCACCATCCGAAGCGATCACCAGATCAGCATAGGCGGTGTTTCCGTTCTCAAAAACCAGGTCCCAGCCTTCACCATTCGCTTTCAGTTCCGTGAACTTGGAATTCCAGACAACCGTGTTTTCATGCAGCGAAGCAATGAGCAAATCCCGCAACGGACCCGGTCTATCTCCGGCCTTGCATAAATGCTGTTCAGATCTTGCAGCGGATCATTGTCCCGTTCTGTGTAATGCACGGCTGCCTTATTGTCCACAACTGTAACTCTTTCCGCGCCCGGCCTGAAATGCTTTTCAAACTCGTCCATCAAACCGGCTTCTGTCAACGCTTTCAAACCCGACTCGAAATGCAGGTCGAGCGTAGCGCCCTGCTGACGCACATATTGATCGGCATCCCTTTCATAAATTTTAACATCAACGCCTTGCTGTTGTAATAACCGCGCAAGCGTTAATCCGCCCGGGCCGCCGCCCACGATGGCCACTTTTTTATTTGCTAATAACATATCGTTTTATTGGTTAAAGTGATTTTTAACATGCACAAAACTAATACTACCTTTATAGTTAAAATAACCCTTAATGCTCATAAAATAGTCGCAAATGAAAATCGCTATCACCGACAAAGGATCTGGGATCACGCAGGAATTTGCCAAAGCCATCGGAGCAATTGTTAAAGGTCGGTTTGTATATATTCCTGAAAACAAAGGGGCGGGTTACCTGACCGGCTTTGCCTGGGGCCGTGATTTGCGGATGATGATCCGGAATTATCATCTCAAAGAAGATGTCGTCATCGAGCGCACCAATGTGCTGGCTGAAAGTCAGGAAGATGTTGTTTTTCTGCTGAGCGGCGTTTTTCCTTCGCTCGCTGATGCTTCCGGGCAGTTGTCGGCCGAGCAAGCGAATATCATGATTTGCAGGCATGCGGTTTCCACAATCATGGCCATGCCGTCGCACACCACATTCGAAAGTGTGACGATAGCAGCGTCCAAAAGCTATTTGCACCAGTTATTCGGTTACATTGAGCATCCCGTGGTAAGAAGTGTTTTGCAAGCGAGGGATAATTTTGTGTTTGAGACCAATATTTCGCCTGAAATAATCAATGCAGCGAGTGACTTGTTGGGTCAGTCTATGCCGGAAAGCATTGAAAGTCAATATTATAAGCTAAAATGTAAAGAGCTGCTTTGTCATATTTTCGCGATCCTGTTGCAGCGCGAAGCGGTGCCCGCGAGCGCGATGCATATAACTGATATCAAAGCCATTTATGCCATCAAAGCACATTTGCAGGCAAATCCTGATCAGTCGCCTAACATTGCAGCGCTGGCCCGGCAGGCAGGCATGAGCGAGCCGAAGTTGCGAAAACTCTTCAGGCAAACATTTGGGGGAAAGGGGTTTTTGAATATTATCAATCGCGCCGGATGCAGCAGGCCGCCCAATTGTTAAGGGAAAAGAATCTGACCGTCTCCGAAGTTGGTTATCAGCTCGGATTCACAAAATCTAAGCCACTTTTCACGTGTCTTCGAGCAATATATCGGCGTCAAGCCCAAAAAATACTCAGCAGGAGAAGAGCCCAAAAAATCTTAAAGAAACGCAAGGCGTATCAGGCTGATAATGTCAAGCGAAGCAGTCGCCAGCATAATCCAAAAGTTAGAGCGCTTTTTCTTTTCCATAAATCACAGCGTTTTTTTGGCAATATGGTTAGGGGTTTTCTGGGAGAAAAGGAATTTTTGATGAGTGGGGAGTTTTTTTGATTGTGTTCGTTTGCATTCCGTCGCTATATTTGCCCGTCATACGATGAGAGCATTTATAGTTTACATATGGCTTGTTACTACTATTCTGCCGACTTTTAGTCAGTGGGGCACCATTGCGTATTACCAGATTAATAAGGAATACATTACGCGGGTGCTTTGTGAAAACAGGGATAAGCCGCAAATGCACTGTAATGGTCATTGCTATTTGGCCAAAAAATTGAAAGCCCAAAAGGAAAAGGAAGATCAGCAGACCGGCGAACTTGTTCGGAATATGCCTGTTATCCAGCTCTTTACTTCTCCATTATCCTCTTTTGCATTTATATCCGCGCATTTCACGCAGCAAAAGCGCCTTTTCTTTGCCTATCGGATGGCCCGCTATCAGGCTCCGCTTTCCATTACAGTTCCTCCGCCCTGCGCGTAACAGACATTTACGTCTGAAAAAGCATTTTTGACCGGTGGACCATGCGTTCGTCTGGTCACAACATTCATATCCACATCCAGAAATTTTAGTTTACCTATTCCATCGCGGGATCGGGTGCATTGCTAATTATGTCATCCAAATGAAAATCAGATATATTTTACTGTTACTAATGAGCATTGGTAACTGCATCAATGCTTTTGCCCAATCAGAGCTGGGAGCCTTGCAGGGCCGGATTATTAATGCTTCGGGAGAGCCTATAAACGGCGCTTCAGTCACCTTGCAGAACACGACGCTGGGCACAATTACCGATTCCAAAGGCCAATTTAGACTGACTGGAATTACGCCTGGATCGCACATACTTTCGGTTTCCAATGTCGGCTATACTGCTTATACACTAAGCATTCGCATTTCGAAAGGGAAAAATGCGTTTCTTGATCTGCAACTTTCTGAAAGCAGGCAGGAACTGGCGGAAGTGGTGGTTAGCACGGCTAAAACGAGTTATCAGGTGCTGACTTCCAACACGTCAACGCGCTCCAACACGCCGCTGCTCTCGACGCCGCAGTCCGTGCAAGTGATGTCGTCGGCTGTGCTGCGCGACCGGCAGGCTTTTACATTAAATGAGATAGCAGGCTCATTTACAGGCATGAAAGCCAATAATGGCAACGGAAATTTCCAGATCCGCGGCTTTACGGCTTACTCGCCCAATGATGCCAGTTTTTTGCTTTATAATGGAATCCGGGGGAATTTGTTTTTGTGGAGCCAGCAGCCGTTGCTTTACAACATTGAATCCGTTGAATTGCTTCGCGGGCCATCGGGTGCATTGTTTAGCGAAGGTTCTCCGGGCGGTGTGGTCAATTTTGTTACAAAAAAACCTTTGGCCGAAAAACGCGCAAGCGTGGATTTATCACTGGGCAGCTGGGGTTTTGGGCGCGCTTCGGCGGATTTTTCAGGACCGGTTGATGGACGGAAGAAGCTTTTATACCGCGCCATTGTCGGTTATGACCGCTCAGAAAGTTTCAGGGATTATCAGAAGAAAGAGAATGTTTTCATCGCGCCGTCGCTGACTTATCTTTTTAACCGAAAGTCTTCACTAAACCTTGAACTGAATTACGCTGACCAGAAAGCAGTCCAGCAATATGATAACGGAAGCTTTATTTATTCGCGACCAGACGGCACTTTTGACTTCAATTATTATCCCAACAACCTGACCATTCAGAGCCCGACGGATTACGGAAAAACGCATAATGCTTCGGCCACATTAACCTTTGACCATCAGATCAATGACAATCTGAAACTGACAATCGTGGAGCGGGCAGTGCGTAATAAGCTGGATTTTACCGATCACATTCCGGTGGGGAGGATCAGAAATGACAGCATTAGTCGTGCTTATCAGGATTGGCTGACGGACCGGTTTAGTCTTCAAACCACCGCTTTCGCAACTTATACAACAAAAACTGGCTCAATAGGCCATCAGATCATTGTCGGGGCCGACTACAATCGTTACGGCTGGACCCAGAATGATTATCAATACAAGCCTTCAACACGGATCTCGATCCTTAATCCGGATTATGCTGGCAGCGTGCCGGATGCCAATGTGCCAGCTGAGGAATCGGATGATAACAAGCGTGTTACTAATTTGCTCGGAGCATATATCCAGGATCAGGTGAGTGTTGGTAACCAGTTAAAAGTGCTGCTTTCGTTGCGTTATGATGATTACAATGGCAAAGAAACGCCGCTGTCCGAGCGAGACAATAAGCAGGGGGACGAGCTTCAAGCATCGGGCTGGATTCCTCGGATCGGACTGGTTTATCTGCCTTTGAAGAACGTCTCTGTTTACGGGACTTATTTGAAATCATTCAATCCGCAAACTTCCAATAATGTGCTCGCGGGCGGCCCGTTCCCGACGCGCAAGGCCACGCAATATGAAGTCGGTTCCAAGGCGGATCTGTTCAGCAACCGGTTATCTGCAACATTATCATTATACCAGATTGATTATGCAAACATCCTGACGGCGGCTCCAACGGAACAAAATTCACACCGACAAGCTGCAATCGACGGAACGCGGAGCAGGGGCGGGGAATTTTCGGTAACCGGCAATTTGAATGCGCTGAGCCTGATTGCGGGTTATGCATTCAACGAGCATGAGCTGGTGAGCACCACGACGTACGGCAAAAAGGGCGACCGTTTTGCAAATGCGCCGAAACATCAAATCAATTTCTGGGGAAAATATGTGGTTCCTTCCAATGCACTCAAAGGCTTCGGCATCGCTGCGGGTGTTCGCTACGTGAGCGATCAAGTGGGGCTGCTAAGCAATCAGAACTTCATTTTTCCGTCCTACACGGTCGTAGACGCTGCGCTTTCTTACCAACGCAACCGGTTCCAGTTTCAGGTTAATGCGTACAACCTGGCCAACAAGCATTATTTCACGGGAAGCCGTTCGGGTGTGACTTTGGGTGGATTAGGCGATCCGTTCAATGTCCGGTTAGGGGTTAGTTATCAGCTCTGGTAATTTCTTTTTGTCTAATTATCAGGCTATTGTATGAATAATTCAACATTGCGCCGTACCCTTTTTAGGCTGCACAGCTGGCTCGGACTTTTTACAGGCATATTTTTGATCCTGCTCGGACTGAGCGGCTCCGTTCTGGTTTTCAGAACGGAGCTGGATCATTTCTTTAACCAGGATCTGCTTCACCTTTCAACTTCGGGAAATGTGCTGCCTGATAACGCGTTACAGCGATGTTACGACAACATCACCAGCCGATATCCCAATCTGGACGGCATTGCCTGGGTTAATCCCGATGCCGGGCCCGGCGAGGCTTATAATTTCAGAATGTATTTCAATGACACACGTCTGATGACATACGATCTGGCGTTGATTTCCTTCAATCCTTACACCGGCGCCATCCTGCGCGAAGGGCCGGCGAGTGATTTTACGCCCAGCTTTATTGAGTGGTTGTTTCAATTTCATTTCAGTTTTCAGTTGGGCATGCCGGGCGCTGCATTAACGGCCATTTTTGGAATAACAATGCTGTTTTCACTGATTACGGGCGCTGTTGTTTACCGGAAAATGCTTTGGAAAGTGCTCACATTCAAGGTTGCGCTTAACCGGAAAAACTGGCGAACCGTCAGCTCGGACCTTCATCGTATTGTGGGTGTTTGGTCTTTGCTGCTGAACGCTGTGATTTTCTTCACCGGTTTTTGGATGAATATGTTTGCATTCAAACCCAAAACCTGGCAAAACGAAATGGTCGCCACGAAGCCCAACGCCGTTATTTCCGTTTCACCCAATCAAATGTATCGCAAAGCACTGGCGGCCATGCCTGACCTGGAACCGACCTACGTTTACCTGCCCACACAGCCGGAGCGCAAGTTTGAGGTCAGGGGTTATACCAAAGGGCAGTTTAAAATATGGGGCAGCGGTAACGCTGTGCGTGTGGATCAGCAAACGGGGGAAGTTGTAAAGATTAATCGACTAAATGAGAAACCGCTCTCTGAACGCATTGAAGCAACTTTTTTCCCGTTGCATGTGGGGAACTTCGGCGGTGTTGCCGTCAAATTGCTTTATGCGGTAATCGGACTTACACCCGGATTACTTGCCATCACCGGTTTTCTGCTCTGGTGGCGGCGTTCCAGAAAGCATTATAATAAAAGGCTTATTTGAAAAATGAGCTGTTCAAGGTTGTCGCATGCTGGACCATTTCAGGTTGAGCAGCTTTGGCGTAAAAGAGATCATCAGATAGCTCCATACGGGAATTTTTCCGGCATCCGGAACCTTGTTAAGCAGCTCCATCCGTTCGTCGGCAACGGTAAATGAGAAGCCATAAATGATCTCAATGCCTTTGACGGGCTTGTAATTAAGGGACAGGTCGCTTTCAAAACCCAGATATTTGCCCTCGATCTCGCTGCGTTCTTTGATGAGCGGATATTGTGAGTAAAAAAGGTGCGCATCGCCACGCAATGACAGACTTTTGCCCGCCTGGTAAATAACAAATAAGTAAGGATTGACCAGTCCTTTTGCATTAACATCCGCCGGAAACCGCGTGAACAGGTTCATATTCCCCATAAATTTCCAGGCAACACCATACAGCGGCACGAATGAACTTGATACGTCTTTTGGCTCGTCACTTTTATCCCCGCTCAAAATTTCTGCACCAAGCCTGAACAGCGTGTTTCCCGTATTTGCGCTGATCTCAGGTTGAATATAATAAGCCCGCAGTTTTTTCGCAGCCGCGTTTTGTCCGTATTGATAATATGCATTCACTGTTCCGTAAATGCTGCCCTTCGTGTATTCGAAGCGACCGCCATTGGTAATGCGCTGATAGTAATCCCGTTCACCCGTCGTTCTCCGAAATACATCCATGGCATTGATGGTCGTAAGCGTAATGTTGTTATCAAACTTGTGTTTTAAATGATGCAGAAAAAGAAATTTGTAAGTGTGCGACCCAACCGGCGAATAAGCGGGATCAAAGTGCTGTCCATACGGCCGTGTGAATGCGATGGTCAGGTCAGTTTCTAATTTCTTTTTATAGAGCAAACGGATTCCCTCATGCGCACGGCTTTGCTGGCTCCATGGTGCCGCCGAGAAAATCCGGCCGTTATCCAGCGACAATGCTTGCCTGCCCACGCGCAGCGATAGGTTTTTTGTAATGTTTGGTTCCGCATAAAGCTCGAAAAAGTTTACGCTGCCCACACGCGAAAAGCGCCCCGGATCTCCCCATACGTGTATTTCCTGCGGTGAAGCGTGCAGGCGAAGCCGGTTTGTTTTGAATGTAATGCTGAGCCGGTTTCTCTGGGTCGTGTACAGGTCGGGCATAACTGTATCCGCGGCGGTCCACATGAAATTGTCGCGATATTCAGCCCTGGGCCTCAGTTCAAAATCGACCGTCAGTTCCCGGCGCAATGTATCTGTGGATTGCGCACGCAAATTATCCGCTCCGGGAAAGAGCATTGAAAACGCCAGAGAAAGAATGGATAATAAAGTCGGGAAGGGGCGCCTGGACACAGAAAAACAGTTTGTCATGCAAAACTAGCTGATAATCTATAATTGCAGGCATCATTCGGCTGGTTTTGCGTAATGACATCTTTTGCCGACCTTCCCTGAGCTGGTACAGAATTAATAGTGCGCGGAAATTTTTGAAGTGACTTGTAAAAGTATTTTGAACTTAGCGGAGCATGTATGGAAACTTCTAATAACACAGTAGAGATTTGGGGAGGACTTGAGTGTACGATTAACCGGGTCAATGATAGCTATTTTGATCAGCTGGAATACGCCGGACACTATGAGCGTGAGGGTGATATTAGCCATATTGCATCTCTGGGCATCAAAAAGCTGCGTTACCCGATATTATGGGAGCGGCATCAGCCCGAGCCGGATGCGGAAATAGACTGGCGTTGCACAGAAGCAAAATTGCAGCAGATCCGCGAATCGGGCATTGATGTTATCGCGGGCCTTGTCCACCACGGCAGCGGACCCCGGCATGTGAATTTTTTTGACGGCAGCTTTGAAACGGGTTTAGCCAATTACGCAGCACAAGTGGCAGAGCGATTTCCCTGGATCCCCTATTACACGCCAGTGAATGAGCCACTTACAACTGCGCGTTTCTGTGGTTTGTACGGACATTGGTATCCACATCTGCATGACGAGCTGAGTTTTTACAAAATACTGATCAGTGAATGTAAAGCGACGGTGCTGGCCATGGCGGCTATCCGAAAGATAAATCCGGATGCCGAACTGATCCAGACGGACGACGTTGGTAAAACTTATAGCACACCGCTGCTGCGTTATCAGGCCAAATTTGAAAATGAACGCCGGTGGCTTTCCTACGAACTCATTTGCGGGACGCTCACACCAAAACACCTCATGTGGAAACGCCTCGTGACGGTGGGAATTGACCCCGAAGAACTGCATTACTTTCAGCAGAACAATTGCCGGCCAGCCGTGGCCGGATTTAATTATTACATTACTTCTGAGCGATATCTCGATGAAAATCTGGGAAAATATGATGCCTGGACGCACGGCGGAAACGGCATTCATGCGTATGCCGACATGGAGGTTGTGCGGGTGCACCACAATGAGCCTTGCGGGCCGAAGGTGCTGATCCGGGAAGCGTGGGAACGCCTGCGGTTGCCAATAGCAATTACAGAATGCCACTTAACCAGCACCCGGGATGAGCAAATGCGCTGGCTGCATCAGATGCTGGAAACCGCGGTAACATTGAAATCCGAAGGCGTTGACATTAACGCAGTCACGGTGTGGGCATTGCTCGGACTTCATGGCTGGGACCGGCTGGTAACCAGGCCCTGGGGCACTTATGAAACGGGTGTTTTTGACATCAGCAATGGTCAGTTCAGGCCCACGGCGCTTGCCATGATGATCAAAGCGCGCAAAGATGGGCAGGCATTTCAGCACCCGGTGCTTGAAGCAAAAGGATGGTGGCAGCGCCCGATCCGGCTGTTGCCATCGTGCAGGGAAGATTGTCCCGAAACAGAGGACGCCGAAAGTGCTTGTCAGCCCGTTCTAATCCTGGATGCAGGAGGGGATTTCGCCGAAGCATTGCATGAAATTTGTAAAGAAAGAAATATCCGTTCAGTGATCATCAGCACTTTAAGTCCGGAACAACTCACGGAAAACCGCATTAAGTCACTCAATCCCTGGGCTATTTTACACGGTCCTTCCGCCGGGGCAATCCATGCGCATCAAGTGAAACAGCTAAGCGAACTGGCCCGATTGTCCAAAAAAATAGGCGCGCATTACGCCATTTTTCAGTCACAAAATGGCGAAGACAATTATGAAAAAGTGCTGGCACAAAACGACCAGACACTGATCCTGTGCGCCGCCCCCCATCGCCTGCATGCACCCGATTTATTGCATCAGGCACTTGACATGCTGCTGGACGGTTATGTCGGCCATCACGACCTGGAAATTGATATAAACGTAAGGGCATAAGCATGCCTCGTTGCATTTTTTGATAAGCCGTCCTATCAAAATGATAGGGTTAAAATCGGTGTGTTTTGATTATCGAAATAATCAATATGCTGTGAAACAGGTTATTAAGTCTGTTTTAGAAAGTTTGGTATGCCTTTGTGATGACTTGTTGAAAATGGAAAGAAACCATTAAACCAGCATTCACTTAAATACCGAATATTATGCTCACAATCCTCTTAGTTGCCGCCGGCTGTTTATGCTTCGCGCTCTTTTATCAAACCGTTCAATTTTTCGAAAAGATCTGATCATGGCAGCATTATTCATCGTCTCCATCGGCGTGTTTGCGTACATGTGCTACGTGCTCATCAAACCCGAAAAGTTTTAACCCGATCGCTATCAATTTTTAACAAAATGAACTCAGAAATTTTAGGCGTCATTGCCATGTATGCAATTACAATCCTGCTGGCGGTGCCATTCGGGAAGTACATTGCCAAAGTATATGCGGGTGAAAAAACACTCCTTGATCCCGTATTGAATCCGCTCGAAAACGCATTCTTCCGCATCAGCGGCATTGATCGTAAATCTGAAATGAACTGGAAACAGCACATGGCAGCCTTGCTGACCATTAATTTTGTCTGGTTTTTACTGGGCATGTTTGTGCTGATGAATCAGGGATGGCTGCCGCTGAATCCGGACGGCAATCCCGGTCAATCGGCGGACCTTGCATTCAACACCAGCATTTCATTCGTCGTAAACTGCAACCTGCAGCATTACTCCGGCGAAAGCGGCGTGAGTTACCTTTCGCAGCTGTTTTTAATGTTTTTACACTTCGTCAGCGCAGGAACGGGAATGGCCGCAGCGGTCGTTCTCTTCATTGCATTGAAAGAAAAAACGGCCGATAAGCTCGGTAACTTTTACAATCTCATGCTGATTTCCTGCACGCGGATTCTGTTACCCGCAGCGATTGTTGTGGCGAGCATTCTGGCCTTTAACGGCACGCCGATGACGCTGGAAGGAAAAGACAGCATTGTTACCATGCAGGGAGACACGGTTGGCGTATCCACCGGTCCGGTTGCTGCGTTCGTGGCCATTAAGCACTTGGGAACCAACGGTGGCGGTTTTTATGGTGCCAATTCAGCCCACCCGCTCGAAAACCCCAACTATCTGACCAATATGGTCGAGATGTTTTCGCAAATGATCATTCCGCTCGCGATGATCTTCGCATTAGGCTTCTTTTTGAAACGGAAAAAAATGGCCTGGATGATCTTCGGCGTCATGACGCTCGGCTTCCTTTTACTCTGCGTTCCAACGGTGATCTGGGAAGTTCAGGGTAACCCCGCTATTGCGCAGATGGGGATTGATATGAGCTCGGGTGCTATGGAAGGGAAAGAAGCCAGGCTCGGCAGTGCAGCGTCCGGGTTCTGGAGTATAGCAACCACCGTTATTTCAACGGGCTCGGTGAATTCCATGCACGACAGCGCGATGCCGCTCTCCGGAATGATGCAGCTTTTGGCCATGATGACCAATGCATTTTACGGCGGCTGCGGGGTAGGAATCCTGAATTTCTTCATTTTCATTATCCTGGCAGTTTTTATCAGCGGGTTAATGGTGGGTCGTACGCCCGAGTTTTTAGGCAAAAAAATTGAAGGCCGTGAAATGAAAATCGCCATGATCGTAGCATTGTTACACCCGCTTCTGATCCTCGCCGGAACGGCACTTGCAGCGGCTTTTCCAGGCATTACATCAGCTAATCTGAACAATCCCGGCTTCCACGGTTTCAGCGAAATGCTTTACGAATACACTTCTTCGGCAGCCAATAATGGCAGCGGATTTGAAGGTTTGGGCGATAATAATCCTTGGTGGAACATTACAACAGGATTTGTGCTGATCTTCTCCCGTTTCATCCCGATCATCGGGCCGGTCGCGATCGCTGGACTTTTGGCCAATAAAAAATACATCCCCGAAAGCGCAGGAACGCTACGCACCGATTCAGGCACATTTGGCATGATGGTCATGGCGGTAATCGTCATCATCACCGCCCTCTCATTCTTCCCCGCATTGACATTGGGGCCGATTGCAGAGTATTTCAGCATGTAAATCAAAATTCTCCAATGAAAAATCAAAATGCATCCTTATTCCAAAAGGATCTCGTTAACCAGGCTTTAAAACAGTCTTTTACCAAATTAAACCCCAAAATCCTGTTCCGTAATCCGGTAATGTTCACCGTCGAAATAGGCACGTTCGTGATGTTTGTCGTGTGTCTCTGGATCCTGTCAGGAAATACCACGCAAGGCGGTTTTGGCTATAACTTTGTAATCTTTCTGATCCTGTTGCTCACATTGTTATTTGCCAATTTCGCAGAAGCCATTGCCGAAGCAAGGGGAAAAGCACAAGCTGACAGTCTGCGTAAAACACGCGAGGAAACACCCGCCAAGCTGGTGATCGACAACAAGCCCGGCTTTTCTGTTTCAACCCAAAGTGTGATGTCGGCGCAAATGAAAAAAGGCGATGTCTTTATCTGCGAAGCCGGAGACAACATTGCCACCGATGGCGAGATCATTGAAGGTCTGGCTACAATTGACGAAAGTGCAATAACCGGCGAATCTGCGCCGGTTATCCGCGAAGCAGGAGGGGACAAGAGCAGTGTGACAGGTGGGACAAAAGTGCTTTCCGACAAGATCAAAGTCATGGTTACCACGGCTCCGGGCGAAAGTTTTCTTGACAAAATGATCGCTTTGGTTGAAGGTGCAAGTCGCCAGAAAACACCAAACGAAATCGCATTAACCATCCTTTTAGCGGGCTTTACATTGGTGTTCGTGATCGTGTGTATTACGCTCAAACCATTTGCCGATTATTCCAACACGCCCATTACGATTGCTGCGTTTATCTCTCTTTTCGTGTGTCTGATCCCGACAACGATCGGCGGCTTGCTTTCTGCAATCGGCATCGCCGGGATGGACCGGGCATTGCGTGCCAATGTGATTACCAAATCGGGTAAAGCAGTGGAAACGGCGGGAGACATTGATGTGCTGCTTTTGGATAAAACGGGAACCATCACCATTGGTAACAGAAAAGCCACGCACTTCCATGCTGCGAAGGGCATTACCGACAATCATTTTATCAAAGCTGCTGTGCTAAGCTCGATTGCCGATGAAACGCCCGAAGGAAAATCGATCCTGGAACTCGCTAATGCAACGCCTGCCACTTACCAGATCGCAAGTCCGACATTCATCAAATTTACAGCCGAGACCCGCAGTTCAGGAGTTGATTTTGAAAATACACGCATTCGAAAAGGCGCATTCGACTCGATCCGGAATTTGGTAACGAGCGCTGGCAATTCCTTTCCAGCCGAGATTGAAGAAAGTGTAAAAGCAATTTCAAATAATGGCGGAACGCCGCTGGTTGTTTCTGAAAATGAACGGGTGCTGGGTGTTGTGGAATTGCAGGATATCATTAAGCCGGGCATTAGCGAGCGTTTTGAACGGCTCCGCAAAATGGGTGTCAAAACCGTGATGGTAACCGGTGATAACCCGCTTACTGCCAAATTTATTGCCGAAAAAGCCGGTGTGGATGACTTTATCGCCGAGGCGAAGCCTGAGGACAAAATGAACTACATTAAAAAAGAACAGGAAGGCGGGAAGCTGGTCGCGATGATGGGAGATGGAACAAATGATGCGCCAGCCCTTGCCCAGGCCGATGTCGGTGTTGCTATGAACAGCGGAACGCAGGCAGCAAAAGAAGCAGGAAATATGGTCGATCTGGATAATGACCCGACCAAGCTGATCGAGATCGTTGAAATCGGAAAGCAGCTCTTGATGACCCGCGGAACGCTGACCACGTTCTCCATCGCCAATGACGTCGCCAAATATTTCGCCATTATCCCGGCGCTATTTATCGCGAGCATTCCCGCGCTCCAAGGCCTCAACATCATGCGACTCAACAGTCCGGAAAGCGCGATTTTGTCAGCAGTAATCTTCAACGCCATCATCATCCCATTCCTGATCCCGCTCGCCCTCAAAGGAGTCGCCTACAAACCCATCGGCGCCAGCGCACTGTTGAGAAGAAACCTCTTTATATACGGTTTGGGAGGAATTCTAGTGCCGTTCGTAGGGATAAAGGTGATTGATTTGGTTGTAAGTATCTGGATTTAGATTCAACAAATAACAAATTATTAAAAGCTTAAAGACATGAAAACGAACATATTTCCTGCAATCAAATTAACCATTGTCACGCTGCTGTTTTTTAGTGTGGTTTATCCGGGTGTGATCTGGGTGATTGCGCAGCTGGCTCCTAATGGCGGGCATGGCGAAGTGGTGAATGCGAATGGTAAAAAGTATTATGCGAACATTGGCCAGACATTTACTGACGACAAATTTTTTAATAGCCGCCCTTCAGTCGTGGCCTATAATGCGGCTGGAAGTGGTGGCAGCAACAAAGGGCCTTCCAATGCAGAATATCTGGGCATCGTAAAGGCCAGGATTGATACTTTTTTGGTGCATAATCCCGGGGTTGAGAAGGCGGACATTCCTGTTGAACTGGTAACTGCAAGCGGCAGCGGACTGGATCCTGACATTTCACCGAAAGCTGCATTGGTACAAGTGAAACGTGTTGCCGCGGCCCGCGACATTCCCGAAGAGAAAGTCGCTCAACTTGTCAGCGCACACATTGAAAAACCACTCCTGGGCATGTTTGGGCCGGAAAAAGTTAATGTGCTGAGCCTGAACCTGGCTTTGGAAAAATTATAAAAACAATTCCCTGGACCTTACTTGCAGCGACGCGGGGTTCGGGCTTTCAACAGCGCCGCTACATTCATTTACAGTGATTATTTCAATGAAAAGTTTATTATTGGCAGCATTAGGTTTAGTGATTTTAAAACCGGCTTCGGCACAGGATTCGACTGAGACGAAAAATCCATTGACGATCAGCGGTTATGCAGAAGCTTACTACAATTACGATTTCAACCGGCCGCTCAACAACACAGTGCCAGGATTCCTTTACAACTTTAACCGCGCCGGGGAAGTGAATTTGAACCTTGGTTTTATCAAAGCAAATTACAGCACCGATCGCGTGCGGGCCAATCTGGCACTTGCGACGGGAACATATATCAATGCCAATTATGCAGCCGAACCGGGCGTGCTTAAAAATATTTTCGAAGCCAATGTGGGTGTAAAAATTTCCAAGACCGCCAATCTCTGGATCGATGCGGGGATTATGCCTTCACACATTGGTTTTGAAAGCGCCATAGGAAAGGATAATTGGGCCATGACCAGAAGTTTGGTTGCCGAAAATACGCCTTATTTCGAATCCGGCGTGAAGCTGGGTTTTACTACAAAAGATGAAAAGCTCTATCTCTCAGCGATGTATCTGAACGGATGGCAGCGGATCCAGCGGGTGGACGGAAACACGACGCCTGCTTTCGGGACGCAGATTACTTACAAGCCAGCGTCTAATGTAACATTGAATTACAGCACATTTATTGGCTCTGATAAACCCGATAGTTTAAAACTGATGCGCTATTATCACAATGTCTACGGAATTTTCCAATTGGCTGAAAAATTCGGGATAACAGCAGGCTTTGACTACGGAACGGAGCAAAAAGACAAAGGCAGCAGCGATTATAACAACTGGTTTGTGCCCGTGCTCATTGCCCGTTTTTCCCCAACACCCAAAGTGAACATTGCTGCTCGCGGTGAATATTTTCAGGATAAAAACGGTGTGATCATCGCTACCGGGACGGAGCATAGTTTCAAGACATTCGGCGTTTCTGCGAACGTTGATTATGCGATTTTCCCCGGCGTGCTCTGGCGCGTTGAAGCCAGAAACCTTAGCAGCAAAGACCGGATATTTCTGGAACGGAGCAATGACAGCACAGAAACAATGACTAAGAAAGACAACTTCTTTTTGACCACGTCCATATCCGTAGCATTTTAAAAACCACCAAACCAATGTCTGAAACCAATCCCAGTGCGCAGCATTTTTTAGACCTGATCAAGAAATCCAGGCGTGGAAAGTTCAAGATTTACATCGGCATGAGCGCCGGTGTGGGCAAAACGTTCCGGATGTTGCAGGAGGCGCATGCGTTGCTGCGCAATGGGATTGACGTCAAGATCGGCTACATCGAAACTTATAACCGGAAAGAAACCCATGACTTGCTCGAAGGCCTTCCCATTATCCCGCGGCGAAAGCTTTTTTACAAAGGAAAAGAGCTGGACGAGCTTGATGTGCAGGCCGTTATCAGTTTGCGGCCGGAAGTTGTGGTCGTCGATGAACTCGCGCATACCAACATTGAAGGCAGCAAAAATGACAAGCGCTGGCAAGATGTGCTCGAAATCCTGGAAGCGGGAATTAATGTGATCAGCGCAGTGAACATTCAGCACATTGAATCGCTGAATGAAGAAGTAAAAGGCATTACGGGCGTGGAAGTGAAAGAGCGGATCCCGGATAGTGTTTTGGGCGCGGCTGACGAAGTCGTTAACATTGATTTGACCGCCGACGAGCTGATTACCCGCTTGAAAGAGGGGAAAATTTATCAGCCCGAGAAAATACAGACGGCACTCAATAATTTCTTCAAAGCCGACCATATTCTGCAACTCCGCGAGCTCGCATTGAAAGAAGTTGCAAGTCAGGTGGAGCGGAAAGTGGAATCTGAAATTCCCAAGCTGGTTGCCTCTAAAAGAGAGAAATTTCTGGCGTGCATCAGCAGCAATGAAAGCACGGCCCGCCATGTGATCCGTAAAACGGCGCGGCTGGCGAGCTATTACAACAGCAAATGGTTCGTGCTTTACGTGCAGACGCCCAAGGAAAGTCAGGATAAGATCGCGTTGGACAAGCAGCGGCATTTGATCAATAATTTCAAACTGGCCACGGAAATGGGCGCTGAGATCATCCGCGTTCAGGATGCGAATGTTTCGGAGGCCATTATTCAGGTTGCCGAACAGCGCGAGATCACGACGATATGCCTGGGAAAACCGCACATTAATTTGTTCAGGGTGATATTAGCGACTAATCTTTTCAATAATCTTTTAAAAAAACTCTCATCTTCGGACATTGACCTGGTTATCTTGTCGTGACCAAAACAGACACCGGATTTTACAACATGAAAATCAAAACCAAACTGCGACTTGGACTTGGCGTCCTGTTTTTAATGATCCTGGCCCTGTCGCTAATTGCCGCGCGATATGTTTACGTCCTTAAAGAAGATACGGAGAACATTTTGCAGGATAATTACAAGACGCTGGATTACAGCAGAAGCATGTTTTTGGCCGTTGATCAAATCCCCAAGGATCCGGAAGGCTGGACGAATTTTGAACAAAATCTGAAAAATCAGCAGGCCAATGTGACCGAGCCAGGTGAAGCGCAGGTGACCGGAAAAATGGCGGAGCATTATGCGTTGCTGAAAGAAGACGTTGATAATCAGCAGTTGCCGGTGGAGATCAGGAATGATCTGGCGGAGCTTACCCGCATTAATATGGAAGCGATCCGCGCGAAAAGTGATAAGGCGCTGGTGACGGTTCAATCGGCGTTTATCTGGATCGCGCTGACGGGCACCATTTGTTTTCTGATCGCATTAACCCTGCTGATCAACCTGCCGGGCAATGTAGGAAACCCCATCCGCGAGCTTACCGAAAGTATCCGCGCGATTGCTGCCAAAAACTACGCGGAGCGCCTGCATTTTTCGGGAAAAGATGAATTTGGTGAACTCGCCAGCTCATTTAATTCCATGGCTGAGAAGTTGGAAGAGTATGATAGTAGCAATCTGTCACAGATTTTGGTTGAGAAAAAGCGCATCGAAGCATTGATCAACAACATGCACGAGCCGGTGATCGGTCTGGATGAAAATCAGAAAATACTTTTTGCCAATGATCAGGCCGTTAAAATAATCGGGATCGCGGTGAGTGATCTGCTTGGAAAGTCTGCCACGGAACTGTCGGGGCAAAATGATCTGATCCGTGCATTAATCGCAGAAAAATCGGGGATCAACGGCAATGTGTCCGCACCGCCGCTGAAAATTTATGCAGACGATAAGGAAAGCTATTTTGAAAAAGAAATCGTCGACATTACCATTGTGCCGACCGGCGAGCGGGTCAAGAAATTCATTGGTCAGGTGATTCTTTTGAAAAACATTACCCCATTTAAAGAGCTTGATTTTGCCAAAACCAATTTTATTGCAACGGTTTCCCACGAGCTGAAAACGCCGATTGCTTCTATCAAAATGAGCCTTCAACTGCTGGAAAGCAAGCAAACGGGCACACTTAACCCCGAGCAGGAACAACTGATGTCGAGCATTAAGGAAGACAGCGACCGCTTGCTGAAAATCACGGGCGAACTGCTGAATATGTCGCAGGTTGAGACGGGAAATATTCAACTCAACATTCAGCAAAGCAGCCCTTATGACATCCTCAAATACGCAGTGGATGCCGTGAAAACTTCCATCGAGCAAAAACACATTGAGCTGGTCGTCGAAGCGGACGAACAGCTCAATGATGTGAAAGCGGATATGGAAAAAACGGCCTGGGTGCTGATCAACTTTCTAACCAATGCGGTCCGTTACTCGCAAGAGGAAAGCCAAATTCACATTCAGCTTACCGGCACAGGCCAGGGCGTTACGTTCTTGGTCAGGGACGAAGGAAAAGGCATTGACAGCCGGTACCGCAGCAAAATATTCGACCGCTATTTCCAGGTGCCCGGCAGTTCCAAAACAGGGACCGGGCTCGGGCTGGCCATCAGCAAAGAATTCATCGAGGCACAAGGCGGCAGCATTGGGGTCACCAGCGAAATCGGCATGGGCAGTACGTTTTATTTTGAGCTGGCCAGATCTTAGCAGCTGTGACCATAAGGATCGATTAGCAGTTTAGTGGGATTCGCGAAGGGGTGGCATAAAAATTTACCAGACCGCGAATTTTTATCACCATCCACAAAAACGTTATGCAAGATCCTAAAATCGAAAATAATGAAGAGCCTAGTGAGAAGGGGCAGGCAGATTTGAGCGACCTGTTCACACCGGGGCTTTTCAGGAAGCTGGAAGGCACTGCTTACGAGCGACCGCTGAACAAACCCACTGATCGCCAGCCTGAAAAAGAAGACAGGGAGGATAATGCCTGAGTGTTTGCCTGCACCTGCGTCACCAAATGGTAACAGGAAGTTTGATCTCGTCTAGCATTTTATATGTACTATTGTGATAGACCACGATCAATCGGCGCTTGTTTCAAGTGACTGGGATGGGTGGAAAAAATTAGGCAAAACTCCAATGGAAGCAAGTAAGGACGTAAAATCGATTGAAAATATTGAGCTGGTTTTTTTGAAACCGGAAGATTACGAAGAAATTAAAGAAATGATGATTGAGACCTATTCCAGTATGCCGGATGCGTATTGGAAAGAACATCACATCAAAAGACTGACGAGTATTTTCCACGAGGGACAAGTTGGCATCAGGGTTGACAATGAACTGGCGGGATGTGCCTTGTCCATCATTGTTGACTACGAAAAAGTTGACTCGAAACATACATACAGGGCTATAACAGGCAATTACAGTTTCAATACGCACACCAACAAGGGCGACGTTTTGTACGGCATTGACGTGTTTATAAGGCCAAAATTCCGCGGTTTGCGCCTGGGAAGGCGTTTGTACGATTACAGGAAAGAGCTTTGTGAGAAATTGAATTTGAAAGGCATTGTATTTGGCGGCCGGATCCCGAATTATCATCAGTATTCGCATTCCATGTCTCCGAAGGAATACATTGAGAAAGTCCGGAACAAGGATATTCACGATCCCGTTTTGAACTTCCAGCTTTCCAACGATTTTCACCCTGCGCGGATTTTGCAGGGCTATCTTGAAGGCGACACGGATTCCAATGAATACGCTGTGTTGCTCGAATGGGATAATGTTTATTACGAGAAAAGTTCGGATCAGGCTGCATTCAAAAAGTCGATTATCCGGCTGGGTTTGATACAATGGCAAATGCGGTTGTACAACGATTTTGATGAACTGATGCAGCAGGTTGAATATTTTGTGGACGCGGTGTCGGGTTACCGGTGTGATTTTGCGCTTTTTCCTGAGTTTTTCAATGCGCCGTTAATGTCCGATTACAATCATTTGGCAGAAGCCGATGCGATCCGGAAACTGGCAGAATATACAGCAAAAATCGTCAGCCGTTTTTCTGAGCTGGCCATTTCTTACAACATCAATATCATTACCGGAAGCATGCCTGAGGTCGTGGACAACAGCCTTTATAATGTTGGTTATTTATGCAAAAGGGACGGGGGAATTGAGCGTTTTGAAAAACTGCATGTTACGCCCGACGAGGCAAAAGTCTGGGGGATGCAAGGCGGCACGAACATTAAAACATTCAATACGGACTGCGGAAAAATCGGGATCCTGATTTGCTACGACGTGGAATTTCCGGAATTGAGCCGCATTTTGGCCGATGAGGGCATGAACATATTGTTTGTTCCATTCCTGACGGATACGCAAAACGGCTATTCGCGGGTAAGGAACTGCGCGCAGGCGAGGGCTATTGAAAATGAATGTTATGTGGCCATTGCCGGCAGTGTCGGCAACTTGCCAAAAGTGCACAACATGGACATTCAATATGCTCAGTCCATGGTGTTTACGCCCTGCGACTTCTCATTTCCAACCAACGGGATCAAGGCAGAAGCCACTCCGAACACAGAAATGATCCTGATCGCCGACGTCGACATTGACATGCTGCGTGAACTAAATCAATTCGGAAGCGTACGAAACCTGAAAGACCGAAGAACCGACATCTATTCCATCATTCGCAAAAACGAGAGCCGGGATAATTAGGGATGCGCTATTTATTGAAACAGGCGAACTTTTTCAGGGACTTTTTGCCCAAGATCTTACGCAGTTTCTTGTAATAGCTGTCCTTATCCCAGCTGATATTCCAAAGAGCGGCGTATTCGGCCAATGTGTCTAAACCAACCGCTTTTCTTCTTTCGTCGACGCTGCCGGGGTCTGACAGTGGAAGCACATAGTAACTATTTGCTTTTTGGTCAAATCCAATCTGACTGCCATAGATCTGACATTTGCCTTGGCCTAATGCTACCAGGTCTTCGAGGAGCGCCAAGGCGCTATTCTCGGCAGCGTCGTTCTTTACTGCGTCTCTCATTAGGGGCAAATATTTTTCCTGCACAGCCAGATTAGCGTGCTGGAGAACCAGAAAGAGCGTATTACCGTGGTCCGCTATGATATCCGGACCTGGCCATCCGAAATTGTCGAATATATCGGTTACTATCGGAAGATTTATGCTATCCGCTTTCAGGATCAAACTATTTATTTCATTGACCTGCCTTGAATTCATTCCATATTTATCTATCGTGTCCCTGACCGTTAACCTATATTTCTGATCGTTTAACAAAACACTATCCAGCACTGCAATCAGGTGTCGATTGTATTTGGCCTCTTTGATTTCCTTGTTGTTTTTAATCAGGCCGATGGCTTGGCTCCACCTCGGATCGCTTCTTAAATTTTTAAATGTTGAATCGGACAGAACCTCATCCAGTTCATCGTATTTAGCCTTTTCGATGATTCTGAATAAATGATAAAATGCGCTGTCTGACCTTCCCGCCATTGACCAGGCAGATGCGGCCCGATAACGATCTTGCAGATAAGCCAGTCCGCCATTGCTATTGAAAGCGGCAGTATAAGTTTCGGCTGCATCCACGTAATGCATTTGGCGAAACAGAGAATCTGCCTTAACGATCTGGCGCGCGTAGCCCGCTCCAAAACCTTGACCAAAACAGTGGAAAACAGATGTTATCAGCAATGCACTGACTTTAATGATGAATCCAACTTGATATTTGTGCATAATGTTCAGGCATTACCATTTTACAACGTCGCTGCGTCGAAAATTTTCATTCGTTCACATAAAGCATCACTTCACATTCTCTAAAAACCTAACCAATGTGGGCACCAAGGTTTCTTCCAGACTGAGGTTTGGATTGTTGTAGGTTTGTAGATTCTCGGTTCTGTTGATGGATGATTTTTTGAGGATGTGATTCATGTTATCGATTAGTATGAGTTTTGCGAATGGGAGGGAGTTGGCTAAATTTTTGGCTTGGTCCGGGCCCGTTTGTAAATCTGTGAGGCCTTGTATGATCAATGTGGGTGATGAAATTCCTTTGATGATCTGGATCGGGTCGTGCGCCATCCATGAGATTAAGTAAGGCTGGACATCGGGCCTGAATATGCCGGATAATGTTGGATTGGAGACATTATCCGTTGTCTTTCCAGCCTTCAAACCGGCTACGATTTTCTCAGCGACGCGGAAGGTTGAATCAGGTAAGTTTGCGCTTAATTGTCTGTTAAGCAGCACATCTGCTGGTTCGGCCTGGCCATTGAGAATGATCAATCCGGCGGGTTTGAGCTCCCGGGCGACGATCATTGCGAGCAATGCTCCTTCGCTGTGGCCGAGCAAAACAACCCTTTTAAATCTTTTATCATTGGCAAGATCCTGCGTTATCGCCGTAAGATCTTTCACATAATCGTCAAACCGAAGATTTCTTTCGCTCATTCCGCCTGCCCGACTTTCACCCACGCCCCGCTTGTCGTAACGCACCGAAGCGAAACCCTGCGCCGCTAATCCGCCGCTCAGCATTTGCAACGAATTATTGCTGACACCATTTTGATTTCCATTGCGATCCGTTGGGCCGGAACCAGGAACGATAATGACCAATGTTTCTTTTTGCGCGGATTTGGGCAGCGTTAATGTTCCTTTCAACGTCAGGTCCGGGCGGGAGAAGCTGATTTCAGACTCCGCAAACTTTTCATTTGAAACTTGTTTCGCAGGCTCAGCATAAGGTGTGAATGTGAGGATGCCTATTTTCTGATCTGCATTGAGTGAAATCGTCAGCAGCAAAGGCGCTTTCGCAAAACTCGCTTTGAAGTAAGCCATTGAATCTTTACTCGAAAGCATCCGCGTTGAATCCAAATTTCCAAATTGCGACTTGATCTGCGTGAAAACAGTTTCCAGCCGACTCGCGGTCAAAACCCGCTGCGTGCCCGGCGACAGCATGGCAAAAGCACTGTCTGCTTTTCCATTATTAAAATGCCTTTGAAATTGATTTACGATCTGAACCGGTGACAATGGTTTTGTTTGTGCAGCAGTTTTCAGGCAGGAGAAAACAGCGATTATGGCCGCAAGGAAAAGTGGAGCTTTCATTCAAAAATATTTAAATACGAATGCATTTCGCCTCATAAACTACACGATCTGCCTAATTAAAACAAGGGTGATTACTTCATTTGGAAATCAGTCATAATCATCATGGACATGGCACATGCATATAACAGTATGATTATCAGGAGGCCTGCTTTTAAACATTGTAACCCAATGTAACATGCGAAGCTCGTCCCTTTTTAGCTGGATTCTCATCGTTCTGCTGCTCGGACCGACCGTGCTGGTTTACGGTCAGACGACCGCTGTGCTTACCGGTTATGTAACCGACGCCACGACGGGAAAGCCGATGCCCTTCGCCCATGTCTACATCAATGGCTCAACGCAAGGTGTGACAACGGACGAGAAAGGCTATTACACACTGGGCGGCATTCCATTGGGCACCGTAGAAATTGCGGCATCATTTGTGGGCTATCAATCCGGTGCGCAAAAGATCCGGTTCGAAAATACATCAGCGCAAAAGGCAGATTTTCGGTTGAAAGAAAGTGAGCATATGCTGGATGCGGTCACCATTCGGGGCAATCCAAAAGGATGGGAGCGGCATCTACGAAAATTTAAAAAGCAACTTTTTGGGGAGCCGTTTGGCGGGCAATGTCTGCTAATCAACAGCGAAGTGCTCAATTTTAAAGAGGAAAAAGGTCATTTCTACGCGACGGCTGACGAGCCTTTGATCATTGAAAACCAGGCGCTGGGATATCGGCTGATTTATGCATTGCAGCATTTCGACGCGAATGCGTCAGGAAAGGTTTATTCAGCCGGGACAGCGCGTTTTGAAGCGTTAAAGCCCGAGAACGAAAAGCAGGCAGATCGGTTTCGGCGCAACCGGCTGATCGCCTATGGAGGATCGATTCGGCATTTGATGGCCTGCCTGATCGACGATACATTTGAGGAAGCTGGATTTCTTGTTTATCAGGAAGATGTTACCCGGCCCATATCCGTCGAGCGCCGCATTATCACGCTTGCTGATGCGGTCGGCGCATACAAGCGGCTGGTTCCTGTTCAAGCTTCAAAACTGATTCAACCCGGCAAGCTGGCGAGTGAACGACGGCTCATTTCAAGTGCCAAACTGGTTATTTTTTATACAAAAACACCTTCCAATTTCTCGCCCTATCCCGACGCGCGTTACGCTTACACGGAAATGAAACTGCCCAGCGGCAAAATGCAGATGACCGTGAACGGGGTTATCACCATGCCTGAGGGAATGGAAGCAGAAGGGTCCATGGGCAATGACCGCCTTTCGACAATGTTGCCGGCGGATTGGAAACCCAATGGCGATGAAGAAGCGTCACTGATAAGCGGACCGCTGGCCACGCAGGGCAAGCTCGCACCACCGGACACATCCTCTGCACGCATTCATTCTGCATTTAATGAGCGATTCAAGTTGTTGTCTCCCAGCTTGTTTGTTCACATTGACAAACCGTTTTACGTAACCGGAGACCGGATCTGGATGAGCACTTATCTGCTAGATGCGGCCAGTCACCAGCGGGCCAGTGGCGAAACGGCCATGCATGTCGACTTGCTGACAGCGACCGGTGAATTTGTGGAGCACCAATGGGTGCGCATCATTGACGGACGCGGCCAGGGCCATTTTCGCCTGTCCGACTCCCTCGCAACGGGCGTGTATCGCCTGCGCGCTTACACGGATGAAGATGATGGGCAGCGAGGCCCGGCTTTCGAGCGTTCGGTGGCCATTTATAATCTGCTTAAAAATGATTTATCAAAAAGCGATGACTCCATTTCGAAGCAGGCAGACATTCAGATATTACCCGAAGGCGGGCGCTGGATTTCGGGGTTGCCAGCTCGTCTGGGTCTGAAAATTGTGCAGCCCAATGGTCATGGCTTATCCGTTGCCGGACGCATTGTGGATGATTCCGGCGCTGAAATTGTTCGCTTTCAGACCAATCAGCAAGGCATGACGAGCGTCGTAATGCAGCCCAATGCACAACGCACTTACTACGCAGATGTAATGCATAACAACAAGCTGCAACACATTCCTTTGCCCAAACCTGAAACGGAAGGGCTGTTACTTTCAGCCGACGCCATCAGTGACACAACCCGCGTAACATTAACCATCATGAGCGCGAACCGGACTGCGGCTGATTCGGCGTATGTGGTCATTCAGCAACGGGGCCAGATCGTTGATGAGCGAAAAGTGATTTTGCAAAATGGGCTGGCCAAAGTAAGCTTACCAACAACGACCTGGTTGCCGGGCGTGGCGCAAATCACCCTTTACGATGCGAGCGTCAGGCCGCAAGCCGAACGATTGGTTTTTGTTCCGGAAAAGGCGGTGCCCGTGCGTGTGGTTCTGAGTTTAAACAAAAAGACTTTATACAAGCCTCGGGAAGAGGTGGTTTTATCGATTCATGTAGATGACAACGGTTCACCAGCGGCAGCAGCCTTATCTGCCTCTGTTACCGACATTGCAAAAGTGCCCGGCGATACGTCCAGCGCAACTTTTTACACACATTTGCTATTAACGGGGGAACTTCGCGGACGCATCGAAAATCCAAATCAATATCTTGATAATCGCTCCGCCGAAACCCGCAAAGCCCTGGACGAATTGCTCCTTACGCAGGGCTGGCGGCGCATAAGCGGCACTTCCGAAGCTGATTCGGTCGGTGGTGTTGCATTTAAAGGCCGTGTGATGAATGCTAAAAATCAGCCGATAGCAGGCGCGCAGGTTGTTGTGGCATCGACGGCACCGAGGCAATCGTTTGTGAAATCGGTTGTGGCTGATGCGCAAGGGCGATTCCGTCTCGGCGGCATGTCGGTTGCCGACACGATCCTTCTGGTAACGCAAATCGCCAGCAGTAAATCCAAGAATATTTCCGCAAAAGAGGCATTTATCATGCAGGAAAAGCCTGGAAAGCAATGGGAAACCGGCAAAATAATGGCTGCACCAAGCTGGCCTGACTTGCAGGTGCAACTGGAAGCAGCGCGGACGCGGCAGCAGGCCAACACCGAAGCTTATCGGGACAAGGCGGCGAAAGACTTAGAGGAAGTGACCGTTCGGGGGCAAAAAATCAACGAAAGACCGGACGATATTCAGCTGCGGAGCTTACACAACAAGGCAGATGCGGTTGTTATTTTTGATGACAGATCGCCTGTTTATCCCAATTTATACGAAATGATCCAAGGGCGATTTACAGGCATAACCGTTACAAAAGCCTCCGCACCACCCAGGGGACCGTCAAAAACACCGGGTTACGTCGTGTATCTGAGAGGGGGAAACAGTTTCAAAGCGGGTGTCAGTCCCCTTTATCTCATGGATGGCGTTCCTGTGCAAGACCCCGACGGTAATGCTTTGTTGAACTTCAATCCCCGGGATATCGAGCGTGTTGAGTTGTTGAAAAATGCCGGCACGGCTGGTATTTACGGATTAAGGGGCGGAAATGGTGTTATTGCTTTTTTTACCAAAAGCGCCCGTTCCGAACTGGCTAAAGGGAGGCAAGAGGAAACTTTAAAACCGATTAAATTCATTGGTTACCCGTCGGTTCAGCGTGAATTTTATGTGCCGCGCTATGATCTGGAATCAACTGCCATTGCTGATTCCAGCGCTGTAGACGACCGGGATGTGCTTTACTGGAAACCACTCATTCAAACCAACACGCAGGGAAACAGTCAGTTGCGTTTCCCTTTATCCGACGTGGTGCAAACCTTGCGTGTAGTCATTCAAGGCATTACAGCCGACGGCCGTCCCGTACTGGGCATTCAGCTGATTAAGGTTCAATAGGTTCGTAAACATTAAGACGCTTAAAAGCCTTTTTCCGCAAGTTCATAGTAAAGCATTACCGCACCAAAATCGAACGGTTTGGTATTTACCAGCTTCAAAATCTTCCTGTCTGTGATCATTTCAAACAATGGTAAGCCGCTTCCCGCGATCACGGGATGGACCATCAGCTGAAATTCATCAATAAGGCCAAGGTTTATCAATGCAATGGTCACGCTTCGGCTGCCCACCAAAATGTTACCACCCGGTTCATTTCTCAGTGAAAGGATTTCTTCTTTCAAGCCTCTTTTTGCAATTCTTGCACTTGCCCAGTCAACATTTTCTAGTGTGTGCGAAAACACGATTTTGGGAATGCGGTCCATGGCTACGGCGAAGTCATCCGTTGATTCATTTCCGGTCGGATTTTCGGCGACGCCTTTCCAATATTCCATTAACTGATAAGTTTTTCGGCCATAAAGGGCAACGTCGGCGCTTTTCAGCAGGTCGCCGTAATAGTCATGCATGGCGTCGTCCGGAACCACTGCCGTGTGGTCGCAAAATCCGTCCAATGTCACATTGATTGCTGCGATTATCTTTCTCATCCTGTTTTGCATTAAGTCAATACATCTTGAACCGTTACAAAATTAGGTTGACGCAGCACCGTTTTGGGAAGCCATTTTAAACAAATGCAGGGGGCATTCAGGACTAATTCTTCACTAATTATAACTTGCTCTGAATTCCAGGGGTGTTTGCCGGGTCTTGGTTTTAAAAAGTTTGCTGAACGATTGCGGATACTCAAAACCCAGCTCGTACGCAATCTCACTAACAGAAAGGTGCGTCGTCGATAACCGCTCCTTGGCGCGTTCGATCAGTTTTTCATGGATCAAATGTTGTGTAGTGCTTCCGGTAAGCTGTTTCAGACAGTCGCTTAAATATTTGGAAGACAAATGCAGCTCGTCCGCCAGCCATTGCGCCGAGGGCAGACCATTGCTGAGCTGATCAGATTCGAAGTAACTGTTCAGGATCTTTTCAACCTTATCCAGCAGCTCACTGCTTACAGCTTTGCGCGTAATAAACTGTCTGTTGTAATAACGGTCGCAGTAAGTCAGCATGAGTTCAATGTTGGCAATCCACACTTCCTGGCTAAAACTGTCGATCGGCAGCGACAGCTCTTTTTCCAGTTGCAGGAAAATGTTTTCTATCGTTTTTTGCTCGTCGTCGGAAAGAATAAGCGCTTCATTTACAGCATAATCAAAAAATCCGTACGATTTGATCTTGCTGCCCAATGCCGCATTACGAAAGAAATCGGGATGGACAGACAGCTGCCAGCCAGCTTTTGCAAAAACAAAATCCTGATCGATAAAGCTCACCTGTTTTGGCGCAAAGCACGACATTACGCCCTCGTCGAAGTCGAATATACTTTGTCCATATTGTATTTTGCACGGGCATTCGGTCTTCAAAGTAACCTGGTAAAAGTCCGTGATAAGCCTTGTCCGCTGCTCGATTTTTATTTCGGGTAAATCCGCAAAGCGCATCAGGCTCACGAGCGGATGCTTTGGTTTGGGCTGCTGCAAAAGTTGGTGCAGCTGGCCGATAGACTGAATGTGAACCGTTGTTGTCGTTTCCATTTTACTAAGTTAGTTACAAGTGCGCTAATTTTTCCTGGTAAGATTTTGCCATAAACCGGCTGATAAAAGCATTAGGCAATAATGCCGCTATGCGTGACCCAATGCGGTTCCTGCTGCCGGATATGTGGAAATGTTTTTTGTCGTCCAAAGCTCTGAGCAGTTCATCGGCCACCTCTTCCGGTGACTGCGTAGCAGCCGTTTGATAGTCCGAGCTCAGCCCGACGCCCTTTTCATTGTTGATGCCCGCGGCTTCGTTGAAATTTGTTTTCGTAAGGCCGGGCGCAAACAGCATCACCTGTACATTGTAAGGCTTGCATTCCTCAGTAATCGCCTCCGTAAATGATTTGACAAAAACCTTACTCGCTGCATAAGTTGCCATATAAGGCACCGGAATGAAAGCCGCCATTGAGGCAACATTAATGATTGTCCCACTTTTTCGTTCACGCATTTGTTGCATGAAAAGGTGCGTCATAGCCACCAGGGAAGCATTATTAAGCTGTATCAGATCCAGTTCTGATTGTAAAGACAATGCTGCAAATTCACCACCGGAGCCAATTCCTGCATTGTTAACCAGGATAGCAATTTCCCAGCCTCGCTTTTTTGTTTCTTCAAAAACCTGAAATGGAGCATCCGGTCTGCTCAGGTCGCACACAACGAATTCGGCTTGAATGCTGTGTTTCGCCCGAAGCTGCTCAGTCAGTTTCAACAGCTTTTCCGCATTCCGGGCGACTAATATGAGATTGTGTTTTCTTGCCGCAAGCTTTCTTGCAAGGGCTTCACCGATTCCGCCAGAAGCGCCGGTTATTAATGTGTATTTCATTTTTATCTGCATTAAGTTGATGTTACAAAGGACATCATCTCATGCGCGAGACTTGTGTTCAAAAGTCGGTTTGTTGTGTTCGATCAGGCGTCGTTAATAAAAAATTCCCTGCACAAAAGCCATTGTGCAGGGAAAAGGATCATTGTTAAAATAAATTAAGGCTGATCTTCTGAATTCTCGGCTGAAATGTCCGTTACATTGCCCCAGCCACCTGAGATTGGTTTTACAGTTCCCACTTCGTCTACACTGTATAATGTGGCCTGGCTCACAACCAGCAGGTTTTTTCCGGTGGATGTCAATTGCGCATTGGATGCAAAAGTCATGGTTCCGTGCTGTACAATGTCGCCGTTTGTTGGGTTCACTTTATAGAGCTTGCCGTTTGGTTTAATAACATAAAGCCATGCTTTCCAGCCCACCATTTCAGTGACACCGTTGTATCCGTAACCCATGATGCTGTTGCTTTTGCCATCGGCCGAAATAATGTGCAGTCTGTCGCCCACAACCGCATAAGGCAGCCCGAATGCGTAAGCCAATGCAGTCCCGCCGGTGAAGAACGGCCCGGTAAATGGCTGTTTAATGCAGTTCGTAGCCAGGGTTTTCCAGACAATGCCGTCCTGCAATGTGTAAATGCTTCCTTTGTAGTAAGTCATGCCGATCACCGGTCCGGTTCCCGAAGACACGCTATAACCCCAGCCCGATTTGGTTTTGATCTGCGTAACCTTGGGGCCTTGTGACAAAAAGAAGTATGTGCCCAGTGCGTAAATCTCTCCGGCACCGGTGTATACGGATGGCAAAGGAGCATTTTTGCCGGTCGCGGCATCTCCCATCAGAATGCCTGTGGGTGTAACAGCCAGCACATTCGAATACATGGCCGTAATGCACCGGGCATCATTGATCGACAGGTGGCTTCGCTGCACACTGAAAGTCTTGTTATCCAGCGTGGTCATTACGGGCTGGCCGTTCATTGAGTGTGCGTACGAGTCAAGCATCATGATGGAGCCGAAATCAAACGGGCCGTAACTCCTGTTGTCGTAGCCCTCATTGTCCAGGACTGTAAAGTTCGCTTTTGCGTTTTCGTAAACATTGTTGAGGTTAACCTTCACATACGAGTCCCGGCCGTAGCGGGTATGCTCGTGCAGCAAACCAGCCGTATGCCCGATCTCGTGAAGGATTCCACCTTTTGTCGCAGCAATAGGAACGCCTATAAATTGCTGGCCACCAGCACGGCCGATCGAAGAAGAATAGCCGCGGCTGCGTGTAAATGTCACATAACTTGCCGGCACGAGCTGATGACCCGGAATGTCAATGACCGTGCGGCGACGCAAAAAACGCAATGGTGTAACGGCTTCCACATCGGCAATGGCGGCGAGAATTTGGCTGTCGTCCGAAATGCTGGCATCAACAGTGTATTGGATCGTGTTATTGGGCCAGAGTGAATGTATTTTGGTAAAAGCCTCCGTCCGCGCACCTGCATTTTTTCCGAGCTGTTCCGGTGTGAGGATGATATCACCTTCAAAAACAGCCTTGCCGTCGATTTCGGAATAGGTTATTTCTTTGCCAAAAAGCATTCCGCGTTTCGCAATGCCGGTTTCTCCCGGATAGGCCACTTCGGCGGCTATGGTATTTACTTTTGTTTCCGCAGCCGCACCGACTGCATTTTCAGGCTCCATTTCACGGCATGATGTGAAATAAAGTGTCGCACACAATGCGATTGATGTTTGGACTAATAGATGTTTTGCTTTCATGATTACCAGGCTTTAAAATGATTTAGTTTGATGAATGTTACCCACATTCGAATGACCAAAACTAAATCACGACCCTGCGCCAAGCCGGAAATAATCGGTGAACGGACGGTTAAAATCGCTGAACGTAAGGGGAAGGTTGGGAATGACTGCGATTAGCAGACGACCAGAATGCGGCACTCATTCGCTGCGCAATGATTTGACCGGGTTCATGAGTGCGGTTGCGACGGTTTTGGTGCTGATGGAGATTAATACCAAAATAAAAACAAGCAGGGCAGGAGCGGCGAACAGCCACCAGCTCAGTTCAATGCGGACGGCGTAATGTGCTAACCAGTTTTTTACCAAGAAATAAGTAATGGGCAAGCCGATCAATATCGCCACGAGGACTGTTTTGATAAAATCCTTTGATAATAACAGCATGAGATTCGTCGTACTTGCGCCAATGACCTTGCGAATGCCGATTTCCTTGGTGCGTTTTGAAACTGTGAATGTGGCCAGACCAAAGAGTCCGAGGCACGATATCAGGATGGCAAAGCCCGTTAAGGCGCCGAAAACCTGCTGAAACCGGTCGTCAGATTTGTATTGTTTGTCGTATTCGCTGTCGAGGAAAAAATAGCTGAAAGGCGCGTAAGGGAAGTTGGCTTCGTACACTTTCTTTAAAGATGCAAGCTGTTCTTCGGCATTCCCCTCGCCAAATTTCAGGCTTGCAAATGACCGAAAGCTGGGCGAATATAAATGTATGATGGGAATGTGCGGGGCTTTGGGCGATTCGTAATGGTAATTTTTGACAACGCCCCGGATCGTCGCTTTGCGGTTCCAAAGATCTACGCGCTTGCCGATGGCTTCTTCCGCCTTCGGGATGCCCCAAAGCCGGATCGTTTCTTCATTAACAATGAGCTGCCGGTCCGTCGTGTCTGCGAATCCCGGAGGCGTTGAGACGTCGAAGTTCTGACCTGCCAGCAGCTTAATGCCCATCACATTGAAAAACGACGTGTCGATTTCAGTTAAATAATAGTTGTAATAGGTTTTTGTGGCCGCCTCGGCCAGGTTAACGCCGGTTGTTGTGCCCATTTGGGTTGATCCTAAGCCAGGCACTGTTCCTGAAAATGAGACTGATTTTACCTTCGCCTGGTCAAGCAGCATTTGCCGAAAGGCGCCCTGATCCTGTCGCGCATTGCTGGCAACGGGTGCTTCTACAACAATGGTGTGATCAATGTCTAAACCGAGATTCTGCTGGCGTAAAAACTTAACCTGCCGATAAACCGCAAAAGTCTGCACGAGCAGGATTATCGTAACTGTGAATTGAAAAACAACCAGCGATTTCCGGAGTAATATGCCTTTGGCAGAGCGTGAAAAATTACCTTTTAATACGGCAACGGGGTCAAAGGATGATAAAATAAATGCAGGATAAAATCCGGAAACGCAAATGCTCAGGAGCAGAAAAGCTGCGACACTTTCCCAAAAGAATGCGTCTCTAAACAGTGTAAAACCCTCAGGCAAGCCCGCCATTTCTACAAAGACCGGCTTAATGACAGCGACCAATGTAAGGGCAAAAATCCCTGCGAGCACATTGATCAGAACTGTTTCGATTAAAATCTGAGTGCGGATCTGACTGCGGGTGGAACCGACTACTTTGCGCATGCCAATTTCGCGCGCACGGTCAAGGGCTTTCGAAGTGGTTAAATTAATGTAGTTGACAAAAGCAGTTAAAAGTACCAGAAAGGCGACACCAAGCAAAAAATAGACAGACTGCGCATCACCATTTGGCTCCGTCTCATAAGTTTTGTGGGAATACAGGTGAATGTCACTGATTTTCTCACCTGCAATGCGCTCATTGACAATCCTTTTTTCACTGACCAGCTTGTTGCTAAAAGCAGCCAGTGACTTTGTAAATGCCTCGAAAGTTGTGTTCTCATCAAGTTGAAGATATGCGTAGGTGTTGTTGTTATTCCAATTGTCTTCCGATTCGCCGAAATCTGATTGCATGGTCGGGTAGGATACGACCATGTCAAATTTCAGGTGGGAATTTGCCGGGCTGTCTGGCACGACACCGACAGTTTCCAGCAAAATGCCGCCTTTTGGCTTTGGGATAGTTAATGTTTTGCCCAGCACATCCAGCGTTTTAAAATAGGTTAATGCCAGGGATTCGGTCAGGATAACTTGCCGCGGCTTGGTGAAAAGTTCTGTTCTGCTGCCTCTCAGCAACGGATAGCCAAACATGGTAAAGAAGGATGAATCGACCGCGAAAACATTGTTGACCAGATAATATTTATCATTGAGCTGAACCGTGACATTCGGTTTGCGCAGCGGATAGGCACGTGTGTAATTGACGATCCCACCCATTTCCCGCATGGCTCTCGGCGCAACCGGCGGATACATTTCTGCATCCTGCGCGTCCAGGGCACCGTTATTCAAATAGTCCATGGAAATGCGGACAATGCGGTCGGACAGTGGATTTGAGTTTTCGTAACTTAATTCAAACCGCACATATTGAATGATCAGTAATGCGACTGCCAAGCCTGTGGCCAGGCCAGCAACATTGATGAGCGTGAAAATATTGTCCTTCCTGACAATGCGCAGGGCGATTTTGAGATAGTTCGTAAACATAAAAGCTGGTATAAATGCAGATCCATTTATACCAGCTTAATTATCATACCGAATTTAAAATCGGCTTTTATGCTTCTGAAATGCCGTTACGTCTATACGTAAATGTACGTATTCGGACAGTCAGGAATTAAATTGTTCGCTTGATTCTGCGACAGTAACTGCACTTAATAAAGGAGCAAGGTTATGGCAGCTCGTTCATATTATACCAGGCCTCCGTGCTCCAAAGCGTGTTTCCGGCTTTGCTAACAATGGTTTTACGGTTCAAATGAATGTAGACCATATGCTTGCTTTTCATGCCGGCCAGCTGCAATGTTACTTTCTTGCGGTCAGAAGAAACTTTAACTGATTTCACAGCCAGATTTTCCTCGTCCATTTTCGGGCCGCCGTAATCGCCGGTCGGCTTAAACCACCATTGACGGATCTCGTAATCAGCGGCTGTTTCAGCGACGCCTTCTTTCAAAGGTTCGGTAAATTCAATTTCCACACCGTCAGATTTGGCGCGTACAGCAAGCATTTCAAAAGCGACCTTATCATTGAAAGTCATTTTTTGAAGTCCGTAACCCAGCCTGCCGGCGTGTCCCCAGTTCCCCGTAGAGCCCACGCCGCCAATGTAAAGTGAGCCATCCGGGCTCCACACGAGGCGGTTAACACCTGCTTCCAATCCTTGCGTAAACCGGAAAACGGCTCCCTGGTAAACGCCATTCACTTTTTCTACAAAAAGGCGTTTAATCCCGCCATGTGTCACATCGCCGTGGATCATTTGATTTTGATAAGGACCTACATTCAATTTGGCAGGCTGGCTTGGCGAGTTGCCGATCTCATCCTGGGTTAGCCACATAACGGGAGGTGTTTCTTTGCGATTCGCCGTGCCTTCAAAAATCTACAGAACGCGAGCCATACCAGGCGCCTTCCTGCAAATGAATGATCTTGTTGGCTGGCAGCCAGTCGCCCTGGTTATCGGCGATGAATATTTCATTATCCACACCCAAACCGATGCCATTTGGCGTCTCTTAATCCCGATGCTACGAATGTGAATGAGCCGTCCTTTTTAGAGATTTTAACCACTTTTCCACGGTCCGGGATCTGTGGTTTGGTGCTTGCTCCGCCGGGGTTAATGGCCGTTGCTAGTGTTCCGTAGAAATAGCCGTCTTTGTACACCAGCCCGAATGCGAATTCGTGGAAGTTGGCAGAAACTTTCCAGCCGTTGCAAATGGTCTGATATTCGTCGATGAGCTCATCTTTGTTCAGGTCGATCAGCTTGGTCAGTTCCTGTTTTTGCATGATGTAAATTTCATCATCCACGACTTTCAAGCCTAGCGGCTCGGCCAGGCCATAGGCAATGCGTTTTACCTTAATGTCATTTGGCGTTGCTGCTTTGCGGCCGTCTACAATGTAAACCGAGCCCAGCGAATCCCAGGTGCTTACGACCATTCTGCCATCCGCAAGGAAATCCATTCCGCCTACTCTTGGCTGGAAATTATCCGGCCTTGCCTGCGCCAATGTAAAGCTTGGGTGAACGGCAACGAGTGGCGACTTATCTCCCGGAACGTCTTCTTTTTTAACGTCAACAGGCGTTTCGCCGGTCTTTTTAATATCGGCACCTTTGTAAGTGAAAACACTTGGCGGAACAACAACGAATTCTTTGCTGCCATATGGCCGCCATTGCAACGAAAGTCCTTTGCCAAATGCGCCCTGATAATATTCAACGCGGAAAGGGTGCTTGCCTGGTTTCAAAATGATCTCACCGTCCGTCGGTTGCAATCCGTGGTTTACGCCATTATCGATCACCATTTGGTTATCAATAAAAAAGCTTTCCGCCATCATCGCATACGAGTCTGAAAACAATGTTGGTCGTTTTTTTAATGTTGATAAAACCGCTTGCGTAAATGGCGAAGTTGTCTTTCAGATCACCAAAATCTTTGTCATCCAAATGCAACGCATTGATCGTGCCGGATTTAACGGGCAACATTTCATCATTAACTTCCGGAACGCTTCCGATGCCGCTGGCAAATTGATAAATGTTCACCGCGATGCCCGGTCGGGCCGCGTTTGGCTTCTCGGTTGCGGAAGCGACTTTTGCCGGAGCGATGGATTTAAGAACAATAGGATAAGCGGGCTTGGGCATTAATTTGTTTGCTGCCTGTGCTCTTTCCTTGTCTGCATCCAGTTCCAGAATGTAGGAAACCATTGTTTCTGCATCCTCTTTTTTCAAATCTGGGTGCGGCGACATGGCGATTTGTCCCCAGTTGCCTGCGCCGCCTTTGATTACTTTGGTAACGAGCGCATTCTTGTTTTTATCATTGTTTTCATAACGCTCAGCAATGGCTTTGTAGGCTGGTCCAACGGTTTTTACTTCCTGATTATGGCACGTGTTACAGTCGCTTTTTGCAAAACGTCCTGCCACCATATCCGCCTTACTTTCTTGCTGAGCGGATTGCGGTTGCGCAGGTTTTTCGGTCAGGTTTACTGACAATGTTGTTTTGCCATTGTTGTTCAAAACCAGTTTTCCATCAACGGCTTTGAAGCTCTTGTTTCCAGCAGTTTCGTCACGCTCATTGGTCACTGAAAACTTGCCGTCTGTTTTGTAATCCGTTGCAGCAGTCAGCGAATTCAAGTGCACATTCAATGTTAACTGAGCGCCCGCAGGAGCATTAGCAACGGTGAATACACGTTCAAAGCCCGCTTTTCCATTTCCGGCATCAAAAAACTCAGGTCTTTCTTCAACTGAAATCTTTTTGCCCTGATAATCCAGGTCGTATTTCAATGTTACCTGATTGTCCAGCACGGTGTGGCCTTTGTAGCTGATCTCCGGCGTGATTTCTTTGCCATCCGCGGTGATGCGCCACGGATTTTCGTCCGGTTCCTCCATGTAAGTGGTTCCGATCGAAACGGGCTGCGGGCCGTGCGAAGAGGTGTAAACAGGTCCGCTGAAATCGATTTTTCCTGTCCAGGCTTTGTATAAAGCAGCGGTTTTGGTGTTGTAGGCGAGCCAGAGATTATCGTGCAATGCAATGCTGAGAATCCGTGGTCTGGAATCGAGCACCGAGCGCAGCACCCATGCTTCGCGCGGGCGTTTTACATCTGAAAAGCCAGCATGGGTTGCTGGCTTTATGTTGAAAGTGCTGGCCGAGCCGAGCACTGCAACCAAAATTGCAGTACTCAGCACAGCCAAACTTGGCTTTTTAAATTTCATTTAAATATATGTTAGTAACCAGGGTTTTGCTTCAATTGTGGTGAAGAGTTCAGCACATTTTGTCCGATCGGGAAAATCTCTGTGTGATTGTCCGCGTCCGGTTTTTTGTCCCACCATGTGCCGGTTGTAAACACGCCCCAGCGGATCAGATCCGTTCTTCTGCGGCCTTCTGCAAGGAATTCACGCATCCATTCGTCGAGCATTTCCTGGTCGGTCAGCTCAGCGCCGTTGGCTTTATAAAGGCTTGGCGAGCCGGCTGGATAGTTGCGTTTGCGGACGGTGTTCAGCAATGTTGCCGCCGCCGCTTTGTTGCCTGCGCGATATTTACATTCAGCCAGAGAATAATAGATCTCTGCAAAACGGATTTCTGCATAAGCCGATGAAATCTTGTTCGGATCATCACTTGGATAGTAAGGATATTTCACGGGATAAAGGCCTGAATTGTTGTCGGCATTGTTCATATTCGAAACCTTGTCGGCAATCTTGGTTCCTGGTTTCGCATCCAAAAATTTACCCACCTGATCGCGCAAAAACAGGGGATAAGGGCCTTTGAAACCTCTTACTGTGTCCTGCTTGCCCGCTGCATTGGTGTAAGGCAAATATCCGTAAAGGAACATTCCTTCACGCTTGCTGCCACCCAGGTTTTTGTATTTTTTCAAACGCAGATCATCCTTATACTTTTGGAATTTGATAAACGGTTTCCCCAAAGTAAAGCTGTATTCCACGCTGTCCACGTCGCGGCCCGGCTGCATCGCATATTTCGGGTTGGCATTGCCAAAATCGGTGAATCCGAAATAGCTTGGCGCCAGGTTAGGCAGCATCCAGAAATACATGCCACCATCATACTGCCAGTGCGTTTGCGCAAAGCTGCCCGGGAATCCGAACATTGTTTCTTTCGAAGTCGGGTTGGTGTAATCAAAAGGAGCGTCCCAACGTGTCTCCAATGCATAAGCGCCATATTTGCCGTCGATAATCTCCTGCGCAAGCGTTTCACAATCTTTGAAACGGTCGGTTCCGGTGTAGACTTTTGCATTCAGATAAAGTCTTACCAGCAATGCGGCTGCGCCGCCTTTTGTCCAGCGTCCCGATACATTGTTGCCCAATGTCGTGTTGGTCGAAAGCTTTGGAAGCGCATCTTTCAATTCCTGCTCAATGAAGGCAAATGCTTCTTGCGGAGAAACTTGCTGACCGCCTTCGGTCTGGCCTTTTACTTTGGTAACAATGACAATGTTTCTGTAAAAATCCAGCAAACGAATGTTCAGCCACGCGCGGAGCACTTTCAGTTCAGCGATCATGCCGTCCAGCTCTTCACGCGTCATTTCGAATTTGGACGGATCGGTGATGCCTTCCAAATCTTCCAGCGAGTTGGTCGCCAGCGTTACGCCTCCGTAAAGTGCGTTCCAGGCATCGGTTGTATAGTTGTCCTGCGGAGTCCAGGTGTGATAATGCACGCGCTGAAACTGCCCGCCGTCAAACCAGTCACCCTGGCGGTTTGGCGTCATCATTTCATCGGAACTGTTCTCTTGCAGCATGAATGTGCTGCCACCCTGAATGGTCCAGTAACTGTGTTCGAATGCCCTCAAAAAGTCCCGCGTCACGTCATCGCGCGTTTGCAGGAAGTTTTCCGAGGTGATCCGGTCGTATAATTCTTCGTCCAGGTTGGTGCAGCCCGCCGTTACAGACAGCAGCGCACAGGCAGCAAACCGGAGCATATATTTTGAAATTTGAGTCCTTTTCATTTTTCGAATTAGGTCAGCTTATTAGAATGTAAGTTGTAAGCCCAGCAGCAACTGAGTCGTCGAAGGGTGAGTAATCCAGCGTGCCGTTGTTGTCGCCATTAGTGCGAACGCCCGGGTAAAGTCCGTTCACCTGGATCAGGTCGGGATCGCCGCCCGTGAACTTGGTGAATGTTGCCAGGTTTCTGGTCGTCGCGTAAATGCGCGCCGACTGCATAAACTTGGTTTTCAACGGCTGCGTGTAGCTGAGCGTAATGTTGTCGATTTTCAAAAATCCGCCCGGTTCCAGGAAGTAATCTGAAAGCGACGAATAAGTTGACGTGCTGCTCAGCTTGGAATATTTGCTGCCATCATACGCCGAAGTAAGCACATTGGCATTTTCCTGAGCAGCCGGAGTTCCCAGATAGAAGGCATACGTGTTGAAAAGCTTGTAGCCGAATGTGCCACGCAGGAACACGCTTAAAATGCCAGTTTTTGTATTTGAATGAGTTGGTAATCCCCGTTGTGAACTTAGGAAGACCGTTTCCTACAAACTGCTTGTCATCATTATTGGCTTCATTAGCAGGCACAATGTCCCCGTTTCTGTTGTAAACCAGCAATGCGCCATCATCATTTACGCCCGCAGATTTAAGTGCATAAAAACTGCCGATCCGCTGATCTTCCTGCAAACGCTGCAATGTTCCAGGGCTTCCCGGTGCAGGCATGCCTACAACGTCAACAAACTTTTGTCCTTTATACAGATCATTGGAGAACGAAACAAATTTGTTGTCATTCCAAGCGCCTGTGATGCCCAGGTTATAGCTGAAATCGCCTTTGTTTACAACTGCTGCATTCAATTGCAACTCAACCCCCGTGTTACGCATTGTTCCTACGTTGGCAAATGTCTGACCCTGAATGTTTGGCGGGTTAGGCACATTGTAGTTACCCAACAGATCCTTGTTGGTGCGCACGTAATAATTCAAACTACCATTGATCTTGCTGCTGAAAAGCTCAAAATCCACACCCGCATTGAAGTTGATCGCTTTTTCCCAGCGCAGGTTGTAGTTGGTGTTTTGGTTAGGACCCCAAACCTGGTAAGGACTGCCATTGTAAGGATAGTAACCATAGCCGCCGTATGTATCAAGCGATTTGTAACTGTCAAAATCCTGGTTTCCAGTTTCACCATAATCGGCGCGCACTTTCAATTCGTTCAGCCAGGGAATGTCTTTCAAGAAGCTTTCCTGCGTCACGCGCCATGCAAGCGATGCAGCCGGGAAATATCCCCATTTGTTGTCATAGCCGAATTTGGAAGAACCCTCGCGGCGAAGACTGGCAGACACGTAATATTTTTGGTCAAAATCGTAGTTAACACGTCCGAAGAATGCAATCAGCTTCGCAGTGTTTTTGTATGAAGCAACGCCATTAACGCCTTCTTCCAGGTTCCATAATCCCGTTCCGAGGCCATTATAGGAAAGCACATCGGATGGGAATTTTTCGTTAGCTGCATCAAAACCGGAGTTGGTAAAATATTGATAAGAGTAACCCGCAAGCAATTTGATCGAATGTTTGTCCAGATCCAGGAAGTAATTTCCCAACCATTCCAAACTCTTCTGATCATTGTCGTCCAGATACTGCCTCGCCGAATTGCGCTTGTTTCCGTTGACAACTGTTGTGTTGGTGGAAGGCGTAAACCAATATCTGCGAGTCGATTTGCTCACTTCTCCAAATGTCAAAGTCGTGTTCAGATTTTGCAGAATGTTCCATTTCGCAGAACCGTTCAAGTCCAGATATTTAATTTCCGAATCGCGGATCACGGTTTTAGCATTCTCAACCGGGTTATTAGCGAAAAATCCGGAGTTAATGTAGTTGTAACGACCCGCAGAATCGCGAACTGAAACCGTCGGGTTCAATGTCAATGCATAATTGAATCCGCTGTAATCCGCGTCGCTTGTTTTAGCATAACGCGGTGCCACACTAAATGTCAATGCAAACATGTCATTGGCAGTGGTATGGTTAATGTTCACGCGGCCACCATATTCTCTTTTTTCCGGCACGAAGGTCAATGCCTTGCGCATCCCGGAAATCGACCGAGCTGAAATAGTTCGTCTTGCCATTTCCACCCGAAAACTGCAATGTATGCTTGTGTGAAAACGATGGCTGACGGCTTACTTCCTTCATCCAGTCCGTATTTCCGCCGAAATCAACCCCGCGTTTGTTGGCCAAAAACTGGTCTTTGGAAAGCACTTCAAGCTGGTTGGTCAGATAATCGAAAGTCGTGTAACCGTCATAAAATAAGCGCGATTCGGCCGAGCCTTTTTTGGTTGTGATCACGATCACCCCGTTGCTTCCGCGCGTTCCGTAGATCGCCGAAGCCGCACCGCCTTTCAGGACGTCGATGGATTCGATCTCATTCTGGTTAATGTTGTCAATGTTACCGCCCGGAATTCCGTTGATGACATACAATGGCCCCAGACCCGCGCTGCGTGAGGAAGCACCGCGCAACTGAATGTTAGGCGAGGAGTTAGGATCCGCGCTGGACGTGTTCGTTACCGAAAGTCCGGCCACTTTTCCCTGGATCGCCATCAGCGGGTTATTGCTTCCACACGAAGCAGGTCCGAAGAAGAAAGGTGCGTGATCGCGCTCGAAACTTCTCTTTTGTTCAAAGATCCGTATCCGATCACGACCACTTCATTAAGGGTTTTTTGATCTTCTGCCAATGTGATTTCCACATTTGACTTGTTTGTTACGTCCACATCCTGAGCCACATAGCCAACGCTGGAAACGGTGATGGCCGTTGCGCCTGCTGAGAGCTGCAATGTGAATTTTCCTTCGACATCGGTAGTAGTTCCGTTTGTTGTGCCTTTTTCCACAACCGAAACACCCGGCAAAGCGCCTTGCTCATCAGAAACTTTACCAGAAACTGGGGTGCCCGTTTGGGCTTGTGCTACCCCGGAAATGGTCACAAGTACGCCCAAAAGCATCGCGATTGCTGTTCCGGCAGACCAGCTCATCCGCATCCGCTTTTTAGCAGCTTGCGCCATTTTGTACAAATTATTTTTCATTAAATTGTTGGTTAAATTGGAATTTGAAACTCCCGACTTGTTACTATCCAACTAAAATATTGGACTTATTTACAGTGGTGCGAATTTCCTGCTTTGCTGATTAATGGAATGATCTGTGAGTCTCAATTTTAGATCAATTCGTCTCAACATTAAGTTTTATTAATTACCGATGATTTTACAGGGATATATTTATAAAAATGTTCAACAAGAAAGGGTCGGTTTAAAAGCTGACTTTGTTCGGATGCCTAAGTGAAAAAGCTGCTTTCTACGTTCTGCTTCGTGTTTTTATATCTGGCCTGTGTGGGTCAGGAAGTGCCGTATTATTTCAAAAATTATAAAGTTTCGGATGGCCTTTCGGGCAATGCTACGGGTGACATTATCCAGGACAAAAAAGGATTTATCTGGATCGCCAGCCGCAACGGGCTCAACCGTTTTGACGGCAATTCTTTCAAGATTTTCAGGAGCAAAGAAGGCGATTCTACCAGTCTGGGAAGCAACTCCGTTTTCTCAATTTCCGAGGATGGCGACGAGAAACTCTGGATCGGCACGCATAAAGGAGTTTATATCTATAATCCTGTTTCAGATCAATTTTCTGTCTTCAAATTAATTCCGACGGGCGAGGTGCGAATGATCCGCGGCGATCAGGACGGCGGCGTGTGGATTATTTCGGATAATCAACTTTACAGGTTTGATTACAAAACAGGAAAAGTTACAGCGCTTCCTGATGCGGCGAACACGGTGGCTATACACGTTTCCACCAGCGGGAAGGTCTGGGCGACATTCAGCAATGGCGTCATCCGGCGTTATCATCCCGAATTGGGCACGGTGGCTAAATTTGACCTTTCGGGCCGTGTTAATGAGATTTTTTCCAACATGCGCCTGCACGCCGTTTCTGATTCTACGCTGCTGATTGGGAATATGAAAACGTTGTTGCTTTTCAATCACCAAACGGGCAACATTACCGACATTTCACAGCAAACTGCACAGAATCAGGACATTTACATTCATACATTCTTCCAGAACGGCAAAGACGAATATTGGCTGGGCTCAGAATCCGGGCTTTTTATTTTGGATTTGAAAAAGAGGAAAATGAAGCAGATCGTGAAGGAGAAATACAATCCTTACTCGATCACGGACAACATTATTAATTCCATTTTCAAAGATCGCGAGGGCGGCATCTGGATCAGCACACAGTTTGGCGGCGTCAATTATTACTCGTCTGAATTCAACCGTTTTCAGAAATATTTCCCGCAGCCCGGCAACAGCATTAGCGGGAATCTGATCCACGAAATGGTGAAGGACAAATATGGAAAGCTCTGGATCGGAACAGAGGACGCGGGCCTCAACCAGCTGGATTTGCAAACGGGAACATTCAAATCATTTCTGCCTGACGGGAAAAAAGGAAGCATTGCATACCGGAACCTCCACGGTTTGGTCGCAGATGGCGACGAGCTTTGGATTGGAACTTACGAGCATGGACTGGATGTGATGGATCTGAAAACCAATAAAGTGATCCGCCATTACAGCACGAGCATGCCCAACACTTTCGGGAGCAACTTCGTAGTGACGCTTTATAAAACCAAAGCGAATGAAATCCTGGTGGGAACGTGGTCAGGGCTGTTTAAATACAACCGTAGCAGGAACGATTTTACACCAATGACATTTGTGAACACGCAGGTGCAGAGCATTCACGAGGACAAGGAAGGCACATTGTGGGTGGCGAGTTATGGCGGCGGGATATTTTATTTTAATCCAAAAACAGGAAAAAAAGGCAGGATTCAGTATGATGCCAGCAAAAAAGGCGGGCTGCTGGATAACTACATTAACAGCCTTTACCAAAGCAAAAACGGCGATTTCTGGTTCTGCACCGAGCACGGACTTTCACGCTATAATGCGGTTTCGCAGCAGTTTAAAAATTATCGGATTGAAGACGGCCTGCCCGATAATCAGGTTTTCCGGGTTTTGGAAGATGACATGGGCAATTTCTGGATTTCGACTTCTCGCGGCTTGTCTATGCTCAATTCAAAAACGGGGAAATTTACCAATTACAATGAGGCCAACGGGCTGCTTAGTGAACAGTTTAACTACAATTCTTCCTTCAAAAATGATGACGGAACGCTGTTTTTTGGCACAGTAGCAGGTCTGATCAGCTTTAAACCGGCTTCATTTAAAAAGAATACTTACGTTCCTCCGGTATACGTGACCAGCATTCAGGCCAATAACCAGGAGCTGCGCATTGGCGGCAAAGATTCGCCGCTGACTGAATCGCCGATTTATACGGGACGGATCAAGCTGCCGTATGACCGATCCAGTCTGAGTTTTGATGTAGCGGCGCTCAGTTACGTGACGCCGGAAATGAATAGTTATAAATACATGATGGAGGGGCTTGAACCGCAGTGGGTTACATTGAGCAGCAGCAAAAAAATCTCTTTTTCAAAACTCCCGCCGGGTCATTATGTGTTAAGGATTAAGGGGTCGAACAACGATCAGGTGTGGAACGACCGGGAAACTAGGCTGAACATTGACATTCTGCCGCCGTGGTGGGCTACCGGCTGGGCTTATATGCTTTACAGCACAATTGTGGCCGCCATCGGGATCACGGTTTTCCGCTATTATCACCTGGCGATGGGCGAGAAGAACAAGCGCGAAATTGACGCCATCGAAATTGGCAAGGAGCGCGAGATCTACAATGCCAAGATCGACTTTTTTACCAACGTTGCCCACGAAATCAGAACGCCGCTGACGCTCATCAAAATGCCGCTCGACAAGCTGCTGGCTGACGAAAAGGCCGATGCGGAAACATTTGAGAACCTGACTATGATTAATAAAAATGCCAACCGCCTCATTGACCTGACCAATCAGCTGCTCGATTTCAGGAAAGCGGAGGCGAATAATTTCAGTTTGAATTTTACCAAAACAGACATTAATGAGCTGCTAGGCGAGGTCTTTTCGATATTCAGACCAGCCGCTGAGCAAAAGAACCTCAACTACAAAATCGAGCTGCCCAGGATCACATTGCACGCTTATGTGGACATTGAAGCCTGCAAAAAGATCATTAGTAACCTCATTAACAATGCCATTAAATACGCCGACAATGCAGTTAAGGTGAAACTTTTGCCTTTCAGCAGCGACGATCTGCTTTTTTATATTGAATTTACGAATGACGGACTGGTCATTGGCGATGAGGAAAAAGACAAGATTTTCGAGCCGTTTTACCGGGTTGCCGCCAGCCAGAAACAGGAGGGAACCGGCATCGGTCTTCCGCTTGCACGGTCGCTTGCCGAGCTGCACAAAGGCAGTTTGGAACTGAAACACCGGGATGAACAAACAAACACATTCCTGCTTTCGCTGCCCATTCACCAGGATTATGAAATGGACCTGAAAGGGGACACCGGCGAAGTTTCACCCGAATTTCTGATCACTGACGAACAAAGTCAGACGCCCGATCCGGCCAAGCCTGTGATCCTGATCGTGGAGGATAATGTTGAAATCCTGACTTACCTGAGCCGGGAATTGAGCGCCACTTATAATGTAATGCGTGCTTTGGACGGCCAGCAGGCGGTTGAAATATTGCAGCACGAAAATGTGCACTTGGTGATCAGCGACATTATGATGCCGGTGATGGACGGGATCCAGCTTTGCAGAAAAATGAAGAACGACGTGCAGTTCAGCCACATTCCGATCATTCTATTAACGGCTAAAAACTCGATCAACTCCAAAATTGAAGGGCTGGAGGTAGGAGCGGACGCCTACATTGAAAAGCCGTTTTCACTGGATCATCTGGCCGCGCAGATCACCAATCTGATCAACAACCGCAACATTATCAAGGAATATTTTGCGCGCTCACCGCTGACGCACATCCGCGGCATTGCATTCACGACGGCCGACAAGCAGTTTTTAGAGCAGCTTAACGCCATCATTTCCAAACGCATTGCCGACAGTAACCTGGACGTGGATTTGCTTTCTTCCTTAATGAACATGAGCCGGCCTACATTGTATCGCAAGATCAAAGGCATTTCGGATATGACGCCGAACGAGCTCATTAACCTTTCGCGACTGAAAAGAGCTGCGGAGCTTTTGGCAGAGAATAAATACAAGATCAACGAAGTCGCTGATATGGTCGGTTACAGCATTCCTACCAACTTTTCCAGAGATTTTCAGAAGCAGTTCGGCATCAGTCCTTCCAGTTATGTGAGCAAACTGCAAAGCAACACATTTTAAACGCGACGCCAAACCGGCGTCGCGTGTGCTTATTCGGCTTTGAGTGATTTTACGGGGTTCATAACAGCAGCCTTAATGCTTTGAAAGCTTACTGTAAACAATGCGATGCAAATCGCTATGCCGCCTGCAATCGCAAATATTTCCCAGGACAGGTCAATGCGATATACAAATGTTTTTAACCAATGACTGGTCGCATACCACGTCAGCGGCGTCGAAAGCACAATCGCGATCAGCACCAGTTTTACAAAATCCTTAGAAAGCAACGCGACAACATTCGCCACATTCGCACCCAAAACTTTTCTGATTCCGATTTCTTTCGTGCGCTGCTCGGCGGTGAAGGCTGCCAGACCCAGCAACCCAAGGCATGAAATGACGATGGCCAGCAATCCGAAACATTTGATCAGCACATTCACAACCATTTCTGAACGATACATTTTTTCGTAATCCTGATCGAGGAAATGGTAAGTGAACGGATAGTCGGGATTGATACTTTTGGTCACATTTTCAATATGGCTCAGCGCCTCATGCGTTTTTCCGGGGCGCGTCCTGATCATCAGATATTCGGTGTTCAATCCCTTATAATTAACCAAAATCAAAGGCTTGATCGCTTCATGGAAAGTTGAGAGGTGAAAATCCTTCATTAAGCCCACAATGGTGCCTTTTCCCATCCAAAACTTCACCTGTTTTCCAACCGGATCGGTCATTTTCATCATTTTGGCGGCCGCTTCATTGATAATGTAATTGGCCGTGTCCGCAGCGAAATCTTTTGAAAAGTCGCGGCCGTCCACCATTTCAATGTTCATTGTTTTGGTAAAATCATAACCCACGAACGTCGCGCTTACGGTGTTATCAAGGTCTTTGTCGCGGCCCGTCCAGTCCAGATCGCCTGAATTACTTGTAATGTTGGTCGGAATGGAACCTGTGGAAGTGGCCGCAACCACGAACGGTGAATTGATGATTTCTTCGCGCGCAACTTCCAGCTTATCATTCAAAATGCCTTCAATGGGAATGTAGACCACATTTTCCCGGTCAAGGCCAAGTCTCTTAGTCTGAATATATTTCATCTGGCGCCCGATTACCAGCATGCCCGTGATGAGAAATATCGAAAGCACAAATTGAAACACAACCAGTCCTTTTCTCAGAAAAACACCCTTATTCGTAAATGTAAGACGGCCTTTCAAAATCCGGATCGGTTGCCAGCGCAGACATGTATAATGCCGGATAACTTCCTGCAACCAAACCCGTAAGCAGCAGCAATGCGGTCAGTGAAAGCCAAAGCGAAGGGTCCGACAGCGAAAGCGTAATCTGTTTTTGAACAACTTCATTGAAAAACGGCAATACGGCGATCACAATCACAAAAGCGAGGAGACAAGCAAGCAGGCTGACAATCAGCGATTCGCCCAGAAACTGCATCGCCAGATATTTCCGCTCCGCACCGACCACCTTGCGCACACCCACTTCTTTCGCACGCTTTACAGATCTTGCGGTGGCGAGGTTCATGAAATTGACACAGGCGATAAGCAATATAAATATAGCTACGATAGAAAATACACGCACATATTCAATGCGGCCTCCGGTTGCTTTCAGGCCTTCATAACCCGAGTACAAATGCACATCCTGCAAACTTTGAAGCAAGGGAAAACTGAGCAATTCAGGCGGCGCGCTTTTCTTGATAACTTGGCGCATCACTTTTTCGGCATGAGCAGCATCGGCGTTCGGCGTAAGGAGCGCATACGTTTTAAAGCTGGAATTGCCCCACCATTTCATCCAGTCCTGTTCCTGAACTTTGAAATTAATGACCCAATCGAACCGTTCTGTGGCATTCAAAGGAATGTCCTCGAAGACTGAGCTCACCACGAAATTCGTCTTATTATCCACTTTCACTGTTTTGCCAACCGCATTTTGAGAACCAAAATATTTCTCTGCGAGCTTACGCGAAATGGCGATGGAAGTGGGCTGCGCGATGGCATTGGCAGCATTGCCATTGATAAATGGCGTATCGAAGATTTTAAAAAAATCACTTGAAGCGTATATCCCGCTTTCCTTGGTCGATTTTTCACCTGCTTTAATGAGCAGATCGCGGTTCCAGGTGATTTTCGTGATAGCCTTCACCTCAGGAACCTGCTTTTGAATCGCTTCCTGCCAGGGACCCGGCGTCGCGTCGCCCGCGCCCGTTTGCCCCTTCCAGTCATAGCCCGACCGGATATAATAGATTTGGCTCAGGTTCGGGTAAAAGCGGTTATAGGACACTTCATCCTGCACCCAGAGCCAGATCAGAAGGCTGCAAGACATGCCCAGCGCAAGACCAAAAATGTTAATGAACGAGAAGAGTTTATTCTTTAACAAACTCCTTACAGCGACTTTGAAGTAATTTTGAAGCATGGCCTGGGTGTTGGGTTTAGTAAAGGAATGTCACCGCTAGAAACTCCTTAAAAAATGTTCCATTATCTATCTTGCTCTAAGTCAGCATATTATCATTTGCTAGTGTTCGTTAATGAACATTCAAACTTGCAAATCGAACATGTAATGCGTTCCCAGCGCGTTTAAAGATGGTTTTTGGAAATGGCATGGCATTTGGGCCGGGTGTTTTTGGTCAATCCTGACTTGCTTAAAAATTGCCCTTAACCCACTTTTCCAGCTCCCGCCATGATCCGCAATTATTTCAAAATCGCCTTCCGGAACCTTATTAAAAGCAAGACATTTTCAGGCATTAATGTGCTTGGACTTGCGCTCGGCATGGCTTGCAGCCTGATGATCATGCTTTGGATAAAGGATGAGCTGAGCGTTGATGCTTTTCATGCGAACAAGCAGCAGTTGTACCGGATTTACATGAAAGAGTTTTTCAGCGGAAAAGTGCAGGGCGTTATCTGGACGCCGGGTTCGTTGGCAGAGGAATTGAAAAAATCAGTTCCCGAAATTGAAATGACGACGCCCTTCGAATGGGCCAGCAGCCAGACTTTTTCGGTGGGGGATAAGCTAAACAAACAGATGACAAATGCGGCGAGTGCGGATTTTTTCAAAATGTTCAGCTACAAACTTTTGCAGGGAACGCCCGATGCTGCTTTGAAAGACCGTAATAATCTGGCGATTTCCAGAAATATGGCGGTCACTTTTTTTGGCAGTCCGGAAGCCGCGATGGGCAAAGCAATCCGGCTCGACAACCGTAAGGAGCTGATGGTAAGCGCGGTTTTTGAAAACATTGCTGAAAACAGTTCTTTGAAATTTGACTGTTTGCAAAATTGGGACGGTTTTGTGGACGATAATGATTGGGCGAAAGACTGGGGCACCACCGACCCGCTGACCTTTTTCATGATCCGTCCGGATGCGGATCCCAAAAAGGTGGAAGCGAAAATCACCCACCTGCTGGATAAATATAATCGCGATGCCGGTAAGCCATTCAAAACGCAGCTGGCCATGCAGCCGTTTCACGAATATTATCTTAACAGCAACATTAAGGATGCAAAAATGGACGGCGGCCGGATCGAATATGTTCGTTTGTTCAGCTTTGTGGCCGTTTTTATTTTGCTGATTGCCTGCATCAATTTTATGAATCTGGCGACCGCCCGATCAGCCAAACGGGCGAAGGAAGTGGGCGTCCGGAAAGTTGTTGGCGCGATGCGTTCCATGCTCGTGGGTCAATTTATGGGAGAAGCTTTTTTGCTGTCCGTTGGTGCCGTCTTGCTGGCTGTTTTGTTTGTCGCACTTGCGCTTCCTTTTTTCAATAATCTAACCTCAAAGCAAATCACGCTGCCCATTCAAGAGCTTTCTTTTTGGGCGATTTTAGCAGGATTACTTGCTATAACCGGGCTCGTTGCGGGAAGTTATCCGGCTTTTTTCCTGTCTTCTTTGAACCCGATCAGGGTCTTGAAGGGTGCATTGAAATTTGATAATCAGTCTGTTTTTTTGCGAAAAGGCCTCGTTGTATTTCAGTTCGGACTTTCGATCATTCTTATTGTAGGGATGATCATTATTTATAAGCAAGTTGAGTTTGTCCAAAACAAAAATCTGGGCTATGACCGGGAAAACCTCGTTTATTTCCGCTTGGAAGGTGATTTAGCTAAAAATTTCAATGTGTTTCGCGAAGAATTGCTGCAAATCCCGACTATCAAAGACGTTTCGCACATGACAGAATCACCTGCGTCCAATGGCTCGGGTACGGAAGGGATAACTTGGGCGGGCAGCGATCCGAATGATAAAGTCAGGTTTACGCCGGTGGGTGTGGGCTATGATTTTGCCAAAACAATGAACCTCAAATTTGCGCTAGGGCGCGATTTTTCGAAACAATTCCCGACGGATTCCGCTGGTTTTCTGATTAATGAAGCCGCATTGAAAGTGATGGGGTTCAAAGATCCGATCGGGCAAAAGATAGGCTGGGGCAATGGCAAGGGCACAATCGTTGGCGTTTTGAAAGATTTTCATTTTCAGTCATTGCACACCACGATAAGGCCTTTGATCGTCTATCTTGGGGTGCGGCAAACTTCGGGTAATGCCATAATCCGCATTGAAGCAGGCAAAACAAAGCAGACAATTGCGCAGATTGAAACGATCTGCAAAAGGCTTAATCCCAAATTTCCTTTCACTTATTCATTCACAGATCAGGAATACGCACGCCAATATCAGAGCGAGCAGGTGGTGAGTAAATTGTCCACTTATTTCGCGTTTCTGGCCATCTTCATTTCTTGTCTTGGATTATTCGGGCTGGCCACATTCACTGCCGAGCAACGGACCAAAGAAATCGGTGTCCGCAAAGTGCTGGGCGCCTCGGTGGCTGGCATTGTCGGGTTGCTGTCAAAAGATTTTCTCAAACTGGTCGGTATGGCGATCATCATCGCTTCGCCCGTGGCGTGGTGGCTGATGAACCAGTGGCTTCAAGGTTTTGCTTACCAGATTGACATTGAATGGTGGATGTTCGCGCTGGCTGCGGTGATGTCGGTTTTGATTGCCGTACTTACGGTAAGTTTCCAGAGCATTAAAGCTGCGCTTATGAATCCCGTAAAGTCTTTGAAGAGCGAATAGGCGAGCGGAGCGACAAAAGTAACTTCTTATAACAATCCAAGATACTCACCGAAAAATACTTTAATTTCTTGGCCAAAATGTAACATAAGCCATCGTTTTTGTAACATAATTCGAGACTTAATTGCACTATCTGAATATATATTTGTGCTCAGTTATGCTGGGAAAGCAAATATGTTCAATTGTGTTTCATTTTCCTTTTTGAAAGGCACCCGACTTTTCCAGTGTAAGACCTCTGCTTAATGCGCAACCGTTTCGTTAGAAATCGTTGCGTAAAGAATGTTTCTATCACCTTAAATTCATTTTCATTATGAAAGGAAAATTACGGCTTCTTTTACAATTGTCATTTTTACAATTAACGAGCGTGGCGCTCAGCCCCGATTCGTTTGCAGCGGATGTTCCCGCCGGTAAAAAACATGGCAACAGCGCGCACGTGCTATCCACGGATAGGAAAATCAGCGGGAAAATTACAGATGAAAACGGGCAGGGACTTCCGGGTGTGAATGTGACGATCAAAGGCAGCACACGCGGAACTTCCACCGACGTTAATGGTGCTTATAACCTCGAATCCGTTAATGATGGGGATGTTCTCGTTTTCTCATTTGTGGGTTATCTGGCGAAGGAAGTGACCGTGGGAACCATGACCACGGTGGACGTGGTGCTTGCAACGGACACGAAAGCATTGGAGGAAATTGTGGTTGTAGGTTATGGCACGCAGAAAAAGGCAACCGTTACCGGATCGATCAGCAGCATTAAAGGGGATGCCATTGCGCAGGTTCCGGCGCCCAACATTTCGCAGTCGCTGGCCGGTCGTGTGGTGGGTGTGAGCATGCGGCCCAATGGCGGACAGCCTGGAAAAGACGATCCGGATATTCACATTCGTGGCATTGTAACAACCGGCAATAACCGCCCGCTTGTGGTTGTGGACGGCGTGAGAAGGGACAACATCCGCCAAGTGGACCCGGCCAGCATTGAAACCATTACCATTTTGAAGGATGCAGCCGCAGTTGCGCCTTACGGAATCGGCGGTGCAAACGGTGTAATTATGATCACCACCAAGAAGGGCAAAACAGGCAAGCCGCAGGTTCGGATCAGCTCGTCATATGGCTTTCAGAATCCGACTTATTTGCCTAATATGCTGAATGCGAAGGATTACATGGCATTGCAGAATGAGGCTTATCTGAACCAAACGCCGGGCGGAACAAGTCTTCCCAACGATCCCGAACTGGTTAAGAATTACGATCAGCTGCACGCCGACGATCCCTGGAAATATCCGAATTCAAGTTTTGTTGATGTGTTTAACAAGAATGTTCCGGTCCAAAACCACGGCCTGGAACTAAGCGGCGGCTCGGAAAATGTGACCTATCACGCCGGCGTAAGCTATTTTGACCAGAAAGGAATTTTCGATCCGGTGGGTTACAAGCGCTACAATTACAATCTGAGCCTTGAAATGGCAGCGACGAAATCGACAAAAGTTGGCTTGTCGTTATTCGGGAGCGTGGAAAATACCAAAGATGTCGATGCGGACGAAACCACTTCCGGGCACCTTTTCCGGAGCTTTTACAAATTCTTGCCAACACAAAGTCTGATTTATCCGGAAGGCGACAAGTGGGGCGAATCCTCAGCCAGCACACCCATCGGCGTTTTACGGTCGCCGGGATACAGACGGACTAATGGCAACACATTGCTGGGAACCATATTTGTGGAGCAGCAAATCGCGAAAGGCCTGAGTGCCAAAGCAGTTTTCAGCTATGACCCTTGGCAGCAGAACGTGAAATTGTGGCACGTGCCATTTGTTTATCACAAAATTGATCTTTCCCAAAAACCATATACTTACACGGAAGCCATTTCTTTGCAGGAAGGAAACGGACGGCCTTTCAGGTGGTTGGGTTTGCAAAATCAACGCCGGACCAACTTCACTTATCAGGGTTATTTAAACTATAACCGCACATTCGGCGCTCATGCATTTACTGGTTTGGTGGTTTTGGAAATGCGCAAAACTAAAATGGATTCCATGGCAACGCGCCGGAACAATTTCGCCATCGGCATTGACGAGCTCAGCTTTGGCAGTTCAGACAAACTGGATTATGACAACGCCGGAATCTCGGCAACCGGATCTGAGCTGGGTTACGTATATAGATTAGGGTATACTTACAAAGACAAATACATTCTCGAAGCAGCAGGTCGTTACGACGGACATTTTTATTTCGCTCCGGGCAGCCGCTGGGGATATTTCCCTGCTTTTTCAGCCGCCTGGCGTGTGTCGGAAGAAAATTTCATGAAGAACTTCCGCTTCGTGGACGAGTTGAAAATCAGAGGATCGTGGGGTAAGGCCGGAATGCTGGCAGGAGGGCCGTTCCAGTATCAGTCGGGATATGACTTGCGGGGCGCTGCTTATGCTTTTGGAGGTGGTTCACTGGTGCAGGCATCGAGAGTGCCGCGTGAGGCGAACTCCAAAATCACCTGGGAAATCTCTACCAAAACTGACATTGGTTTTGACCTGAGCATGTGGAATTCACTGCTGAACGTAGAATTTGATTATTTCCATGAAAAGCGGACGGGCATGCTGCTGGCACCGCAAGTAACGTTGCCGGTGGAATACGGACTTTCGCTTTCCCAGGAAAACAAGGGAAGGATGAGCGCCAACGGCGTTGAACTGAACATAGGAACACGCAAGCGGATTTCCAAAGACCTTGACTTTTCGCTGAATGCCAATGCAAGTTACTCCATCAACCGCATGCAGGAGGTTTTCCAGACCGACGCCGAAGCCAATAACCCGAACCGCACGCTGGTAGGAAGACAATTTGGAACACCTTATGGATACAAATCGCTGGGGTTGTTTCAGTCGTCGGAAGACACCAATGGTGACGGAATTGTGGGCGCGGCGGATGGATATAATGTTGTGCAGTTTGGCGATCTGCATCCCGGCGACATTAAATATGCGGATCTGAGCGGCCCCGACGGCACACCCGACGGACTGATTGACAATTTCGATCTGACCGTGATCGGCAATCCCGTTTATCCGGCATTAACATTTGGCCTTACGCCAAGTGTAAACTGGAAAGGCTTTGATGTGAGCTTGTTCTTCCAGGGATCAGGAAAGTCGAGCATTAGTGTGAGACAATTTATGACCGTTCCTTTTGAAAATAACGGCAGTAACACGGCTTACGAATATTTTGATAACCGCTGGACGCCTGAAAATCAAAACGCCAAATATCCAAGATCGACGCCTGCGCCTTATGCCAATAACACGAAGGATTCGGATTTCTGGTGGGTTAATTCAAGTTACCTGCGTCTGAAAACGGCGAGCATTGGCTATACAATCCCGAAAAGCGTGCTGGGTAAACTAAAAATGAGCTCGGCGAGGGTTTATTTCCTTACCCAAAACCTGTTCACGATCAGCAAGATCAAGCACATTGACCCGGAAATGGGATACACAGACCGCGAAACGGCTTATCCGGTCATGAAGGCAAGCACATTTGGAATCGATCTGACATTTTAATGATAACCAATACAATGAAAGCAGCTATAAACTACTTCAAAATCATAAGTATCGGCATTTTAATGCTTGTGCTTCCCGTATCCTGCGATACAGATGAGTTTTTGGAAAACGCCAACAAGGCCAATCTCACGGATAAAACACAGTGGGAATCCGAAACCAATGCAGACGTTTTTCTCAATGATGTTTACAGTGAAATTCCCAATAAGCTCAATCAAACGGAGACACTGGATTATTTCAGCGACGATTACAACATCAGCCATTATTACACGGCTTCCAACTGGCGGCAGGGCGTAACGCAGATCCCGTCCAGCAGCACGGACAATCCTTGGGGAGGAACGCAAGGGCCTACTTACGGTTACACGTGGCAGAATTTCTTTGTCAAAATCAGGAAATGCAACACATTTATCCAAAAATTGACGGAGAACAAAGCCAACTTTTCGGAGGGATATTTTAACAAACGCATTGACGAAGCGCGGTTCCTGAGAGCATTCTTTTACAGCGAGTTTTTTGTTCAAATCGGCGGTTTACCCATCATTACGGAGCCTTTGGACAGAAATACAATGAGCCCTGAGGAATTGCTGAGACCGCGCAACACTTTTCAGGAAACCTTCGATTTCATTGTGACAGAACTGGATCAGATTTCGAAAAATGAATTCCTGGCTGTAAAATATAATTTGTCTGACAAAGAAGCGGGCCGTGCAACATTAGGAGCAGCATTAGCCGTAAAAGGATGGGTCGAGCTTTTTGGCGCAAGTCCGTTGTTCAACACGGCAAAACCTTATCTGGCTGATCCGGGAAAATTTGTTCACTTCGGAAATTATGATCCGGCACGGTGGGCAAAAGCTGCGGCGACAAACAAAATGTTTATTGACAAATATGGCAATGGTCAGAAGTATGCATTGTTCGGTGATCTTAAAAACCTTTTCAGAGCGAGCAATGAATACAATTCGGAAGTGATCTGGGACCGTCAGGTTGTGGCCAATGTTGGCGGAATGGGTTCGAGTTACGAGCAGCGCGGCGGGCCTACATATGTGCTTGGCGAATATCGTTCGTGGGGAAATTACAATCCTACACAGGAGCTTGTGGACCAGTTTGCGATGGCCAACGGAAAACCGATCACCGATCCGACTTCGGGTTACAATCCACAGAAACCATATGTGAACCGGGAAAAGCGCTTTTATGACGCCATCGTTTATGACGGAGCCATTTACAAGCAGGACTGGATGCCCCGTGCGGACACCATTTACACCCGCATCGACCGCACTTACGCCAATCCCGACCGCACGAATCAGATCGACCTCGCCGGCAAAACAGACGTGGGCGATTCGGGTTACTATCAGAAAAAGCGCCTTAATCCCGATGCAGCGCCGGGTGCTGATGCAAGCGGACAGAACTACATCTTTTTCCGCTATGCCGAAATCCTGCTGAACTACGCAGAAGCACAAAATGAAGCCGCTGGTCCGGACGCTTCCGTTTACGACGCGATCAACAAACTGCGTGCGCGCTCTGAGCTGCCTGCGCTTACTGCGGGCCTTTCCAAAGATGCGATGAGAACGGCCATTGCCAGAGAACGGAGAGTGGAATTGTGCTATGAAGACAAACGCTTTTTGGATAACAAACGCCTGGCCACCGCCGCAGCCGTGATGAGCAAGCCGCGTCACAATATGGTGATCCGCAACTCGGTGCCTTCCAACAACTCGGGCGTGTGGGTTTACAGCGTGGAAGAAGAGAAGAAATACAATGTCAAATTTGAGCTGAAACAATACATGAGCCCGATCCCGCAAAATGTATTGGATCAAAATGCGGGCATCAAGCAAAATCCGGGATATTGATCATTTGAACCAACGAAGCCTGCCTGAAAAGGGCAGGCTTCTGTTTTATGCGCCTTTCCGTTCAGAATGTAACATGCGCTAGGGTTTATGTAACATAGTGCCAATTGTTATAGTATTATCTCCATATATATTTGTTTTCTGATGTAAACCAATGTAACAAGACACAATGGTAACAACAGATATTGAAATAAACGCACGGGTTAAGCGGATGATTGGAAACATATACAATGCATTATTTACGAACATTAAAACAGCAGCATTTGCCAAGTCGGGCGTCTGTATGCTGGTTGTTTGGCTTTGTTTTCTGACCCATGCATCCGGACAATCTGCAAAGCTTTTCAGTGTTGATAATGGGTTGTCGAGCAGCATGGTCACGGACATTCACCAGGATCGCAGCGGGTTTATATGGGTCGCGACGGAAGACGGGCTTAACCGTTTTGACGGAATAAAATTCACCGTTTACCGGCACGACAAAGCCAATGACGCAGGCGTTTCCAGCAATTTTATCCATGTGCTTTTTGAGGATCGCGCAGGCAAAATGTACACCGGCTCCATCCACGGACTGCAATATTATGATCAGGCGACGGATTCATTTCAGACGATCCCGCTGATGATTGGTCAAAGCAAATTGGGTAATGTCCGCGTGCTGACCATTTGCCAGAGACAAAACGGCGACATTCTGGTCGGGACTTCGGGGCACGGCATATTTAAGGTTGAGGGCAAGGGTTCACAGCTTTATGCCAAACAAGTTCCTATTGATATCCCGAGTAACCTGATCATTCATTTGTTTGAAGACAATGATCAGAATCTCTGGGTTTCAACGGAAGACCGCGGGTTGCACCGGTTTGTAAAGTCGTCGATGAAGTCCGGCAAAGCTTATTTTGTTTCCAAAAAAATTCAAAACAACATCATTACCAGTCTTTGCGAGGACAAATACGGCCGCGTTTTTGCGGGCAATATGGTGAGTGGATTGTTTCAATACAACATTACAAATGACACTTTTCAACCCGTCCCGTCCAATGAAAACGATCCGCTTCCGATCGCCGATCTGCGGGTGAATGCCAACGGGCAGATTCTCATCGGAACGCGAGGAAAAGGAATGAAATACTTTGATTCTGTTTCGGGTAAGATCCTGGATATGAGCCACAATGTAAATGCTTTTGACTTTTCCAAATCCAAGGTTTTTTCCATTTTTGAAGACAATGCGGGGAACACCTGGCTGGGCATTTATCAGAAAGGCTTGCTGCTATTGAGCGTCAACACGAACAGATTTGGCTACATGGGCTACAAGTCGGCAGGCAATAACCTGATCGGTTCGAGCGCGGTGAAGGCATTGTTTGAGGATAGCAACAGCACCATGTGGGTGGGGACGGATAATGATGGTTTATATGCATTGCCGCACGGAAGTAAGTCCAGCAAACATTATGTCAAAAGCCCCGAAAATCCTTCCGTTCCTGAAAATGTCATGGCGATTTTTGAGGATTCGGAAAAGAATCTCTGGACCGGATCTTACCTCACAGGACTTTCAAAACTGGATCGCAAAACCGGAAAATTCACCTATTCCGACGCATTAATAGATAAAAACGGTGACAATGTGCAGCGCGTCTTCGACATCAAGGAAGATGCGCAAAAAAGGCTCTGGATCGGCACGATGGGTTCAGGCATTTTCAGCATGGATCTCCGCACGGGCAAAACCGAAAATCTGGATGACCTGGATGACAAGATCAACCGGCCGAATGAGAATATGCTGCCCAACAGCTGGATTAACTGCTTATTGATTTCAAAAGACAACAAACTTTTTATCGGCACATTTAATGGATTGGCATGCCTGGATCTGGACACCAAAAGTTTTATTTCTACGTTCGGCGTCAACAGTCTTTTGAAAGGAATCGCAATTTATTCATTGTTTGACGATGACAGGGGCAACCTGTGGGCCGGGACTTCGCAGGGATTGAAAAAAATCTCCCGCGCCACCAAAGCGATCACGACATTCGACATGAGCAATGGCCTGCCCAGCAACTTAATTGGTGCTGTGAAAGGGGATAGGGCGGGCAACCTCTGGCTGAGTACGAACCGCGGCTTGTCCAGAATGGACGGGGGAAACCATCCAGGGGAAAGCAACACATTCGTCAACTTTTATTCTGCCGACGGCTTACAGGGAAATGAGTTTAGCCAGGGCGCTGCAATGGTCAGCAAAACCGGCGAGTTCTATTTTGGCGGAATCAATGGCATTACTTACTTCAAGCCCGAAGAAATTCGCTTGTCCGGCAAGCGGCCTGCTGTCCGCATTGTGGATCTTTATATTCACGATAAAGCGGTCAAAAAAGGCATGAAATCAGGCGGTTATATGATCGTCGATACGACCGTAAGCAGCGCGAAAGAGTTTAATCTGGCACATTATGACAATTCTTTCAGTCTGGAATTTTCCACGATGGATTTCATCGATGCCGAGCGCGTTTCCTATATGTACGCCATCAATGACAACGACTGGACGGCGCTGCGGACCGGAACGAACAGGCTTACATTTGACAATCTGGCTCCCGGAAAATACCGGTTCCGGCTGAAAGCCAAGTCCAGCAAAACCGATTCCGAGCAAACAGAGGTGACCATTATCATTCATCCAGCCTGGTATTTTTCCGTTTGGGCATGGTCTGTTTATGCGCTTTTGGCAATTCTGGCGGGCATTTACATTTTTATAACATTCAGGAACAGGCGGTTGGTAAAGCACGAAATGCTGGCGCACCTGCGACGCGAGGAAGTGAACGAAGCCAAGCTGCAATTTTTTATCAACATTGCGCATGAGATCCGGACACCATTAACATTGGTGGTGAGTCCGCTGCAAAAGTTGCAAAGCCAGGATTATAATCCGGAACGCATGCATTTGTATGAGATCATGGGCAGGAATACCAAGCGGATCCTGGATCTGGTGAATCAGCTGATGGACATTCGGAAGATCGAAAAAGGGCAAATGTCCCTGCAATTTTCAAATGTGGAAATGGTGGATTTTACCAAAGACATTTGTCTGCTTTTCGAGGAACAGATCGAATCCAAAAACATTGATTTCGTTGTTGATGTGCCCGCTGACAGGATTTTTGCACACATTGATCCGCTTAATTTTGACAAAGTTTTGATCAATGTTCTTTCCAATGCATTCAAATTCACGCCGAAAGGCGGAAGGATCCGGGTTGCACTTTTCACAAAGGAATCGGATGCAGCAAATGGCCAGTCTGAACTAATGATTGCCATCGAAGATTCCGGGCCATTCATCGACCAGCACGAAACAGAGCGCATTTTCGATTGTTTTTACCAATCCGATAATCACCGGGATTACAACCGATACGGAACAGGAATTGGTTTGCATTTGGTAAAACAATTGGTGGAGCTGCATGGCGGGAAGATCCGCGCCGAGAATATGCCCGAAAACGGCTGCCGGTTTGTGATCGCGATGCCGGTTGAAAAGGCATGCATAACAGCATTGGATTTTGTCCATCCGGGAACAGATGATCAGATTCAGGAAGAACCGGCACTCGCAGACCCCGCTCATAAAAACAGGCCGAAAAAGAATGCGAAACGCCTCGTTATCGTGGACGATGACAGTGAAATCTGCAATTATCTGACAGACGAAATGTCCGGGGAATTCACCGTTTCAGCTTATGCCAATGGCGAGGAAGCGTATAAGGCCATTCTGCGCGAGGTTCCGGATCTGATCGTCAGTGACGTGATGATGCCGGTGATGGATGGGATGGCGCTTTGTAAAAAAATCAAGACAAATCCATTGGTTAACCACGTGCCCGTCATTCTGCTGACAGCAAAAACCGCGGAGTCAACGAATGCGGAAGGGCTGGAAATGGGCGCCGACGCATACATTACCAAGCCATTTAATGTCGAAATATTGACCAAAACGATCAAAGGGCTGATTAAAAATCGGCAGATCCTGAAAAACAATGACAACGAGCAGCATTACCAGGAAGAATTTATTTCCAAAGTGAACATTAAGGCTTCCGAAGAAAAGCTTTTGGAAAAAGTGCATCTGCTGATTGATAAAAACCTCTCAAATCCCGACCTCAGCGTTGAAATGATTTCCAACGAAATCGGGATCAGCAGGGTGCATTTGCATCGCAAGCTGAAAGAACTTACGAACCTCACAACCAGGGATTTGATCCGCAACATCAGACTCAAACAAGCTGCGGAGCTGATGACCGTAAAAGGTCTAACGGTATCAGAGGTGGCCTTTGCCGTCGGTTTTGCGAATGTCAATAGCTTTTCGGTGGCTTTCAAAGAATTGTATGGCGTGTCGCCGACCATGTTTGCGGAGAATTATTTAGAAAAAGCATAATCCAATCAGCAGTTATATAATGTTTCAAAATATGATTTTATTTAAAAAACCGATTTTCGCCGCCCTCGTAATAGCAGGAGCGGTTGCAGGCCAGAGCGTGGGCCAGACCACAACATTGAAACCAAAACCATTGGTTACAGATCTCTTCACCGCTGATCCATCGGCGCACGTTTTCAATGGCAAAATTTACATTTATCCATCCCATGACATTGAAGCCAATGTGGCTCAGGACGACGAGGGAGGCCATTTTAATATGCGCGATTACCACGTGTATTCCATGGACAAGATCGACGGAAAAGTGACCGACCACGGCGTAGCACTCGATGTGAAAGACATTCCCTGGGCTGGCCGGCAACTCTGGGCACCCGACGCTGCTTATAAGAATGGCACTTACTATCTCTATTTTCCGGTAAAAGACAAAGAGGACGTTTTCAAGATCGGTGTGGCCACGAGCAAGTCGCCGACCGGCCCATTCAAGCCGGAAGCAAAACCAATTCCCGGCAGTTACAGCATTGACCCGGCGGTTTTTACGGATAAAGATGGGAAAAGCTATATGTATTTCGGCGGCATCTGGGGCGGACAATTGCAACGCTGGCACACAGGAAAATACAATGCAAGTCTCAAAACAGATCTCGGCCCGGGGCATGAGAACGAGCCTGCATTAAGCGCCAAAGTTGCGCGGATGAAAGACGATATGCTCGTCTTTGACGAAGCCCCGAAAGACGTGGTCATTCTGGATGAGAACGGCAAACCATTGCTTGCAAAAGATGCGGAACGCCGGTTTTTCGAAGGCGCGTGGATGCACAAGTTTGGTGACAAATATTATTTCTCTTATTCAACGGGCGACACGCATTTGCTCGCTTATGCCGTCGGCAGCTCGCCTTATGGGCCATTTACTTACAAAGGCGTCATTATGAAGCCCGTTTCCGGCTGGACAACCCACCATTCGATCATCGAATTTCAGGGCAAATGGTACATTTTCTATCACGACGTGGAATTGACTGGAAAAACGCATTTGCGCAACATTAAGGTAAGGGAATTACTGCGTGACAAAGACGGCAGCATTCAAACCATCGAGCCGTAATCCGCTATTTACGCTAACCTCTCACAGCGAATATGATGAACATGAACGCAAGCGAAATGAAGAGTCACTTAGCCGCATATCTGAACGGAAATGCGGATCAGCCCACAAAGCTGCTGATCGAGTCGTGGCTTGGTGACAAGCAGAATTTGCAGGCGTTTTATGATTATCTATTCCAGTTCGAGTCGGATAATCCCGTGATCAGCACCAATGCGGAACGGGCGCTGGTCCGGATTAAAGCCAGATTTTACAATTTATCATAGTTTATTCAACGAATACAATGCGCGTACTTTGCTTCCTTTTTTTACTGATTACAACGAGTGGTTTTGGTCAAACAAAACGTCCGTTAAAACTTTGGTATAACCAGCCTTCGGGTAAGACCTGGGAAAATGCATTGCCCGTTGGCAACGGCAGGCTAGGAGGAATGGTTTACGGAAATGTGGCCGATGAGCGCATTCAGCTCAATGAAGGAACGCTCTGGTCGGGCAGTCCCAACCGGAACGATAATCCTGATGCACTGGCCGCATTGCCCGAAATCAGGCGGCTGATCTTTGAAGGAAAGCAAAAGGAAGCTGAAAAGCTGGCCAATAAAGCCATTATCACCAAAAAATCGCATGGACAAATGTTCCAGCCTGCGGGTGAGCTGCACCTGGCGTTTCAGGGACACGAAAATTATGACAACTATTACCGGGAGCTGGACATTGCGCGCGCCGTTGCCAAAACGACCTATCAAGTCAATGGCGTAACATTCACCCGCGAAATCCTCGCATCGTTTTCGGACCAGGTTATGGTTGTGCGGCTGACCGCCGACAAGCCCGGTCAGCTGTCCTTTGCAGCGTATTATTCCACATTACATTTGAAGCCGGAGATAGGAACCACGCCGGGCAAGGAGCTGATCCTTGCCGGCAGGGGTTCTGACCACGATGGGATTACGGGCGGTGTGAAGTTTAAGGTGATTTCGAAGATCAAAACGGAAGGCGGAACGGTCTCTGCAAATGACACTTCGCTGGTTGTGAATGCAGCCAATTCGGCGACAATCTTTATCTCCATAGCGACCAGTTTCAAAAACTACAGTGACGTAAGCGGTGACCAGCATGCACTCGCAGCAGCTTATCTGAACAAATCATTTCCCAAATCTTACGATGCCATTCTCAAACCGCACGTTGCAGCTTATCAGCGCTATTTTAATCGCGTCAAGCTTGATCTCGGCACGACGGAAGCAGCCAATCTGCCGATTGATGAACGCTTGAAAAATTTCCGGAACGTCAATGATCCTGAGCTGGTTAGCCTGTATTACCAATATGGCCGTTATCTGCTGATTTCCAGCTCGCAACCCGGGGGTCAGCCTGCGAATTTGCAGGGAATTTGGAACAATAAAATGAGCCCGCCCTGGGACAGCAAATACACGATTAACATCAACGCCCAGATGAATTACTGGCCTGCGGAAAAAACCAATCTGCCTGAATTGCACGAGCCATTCCTCAAAATGGTGCAGGAACTTGCGCAGACCGGCCAGCAAACGGCCAAAGACATGTACGGCGCAAGAGGCTGGATGGCGCATCATAACACAGACATCTGGCGGTTTACCGGCGCCATCGACGGCGCGTTCTGGGGCATGTGGATCGCCGGCGGCGCGTGGACAAGCCAGCATCTTTGGGAACATTATCTGTACGGCGGCGACAAAGCTTATCTGGCCAAAATCTATCCCGTATTGAAAGGCGCTGCCACTTTTTACGTTGATTTTCTGGTGGAGCATCCCAAATATCACTGGCTTGTGGCCAACCCCGGCAGCTCACCCGAAAACGCCCCTGCGGCACATGAAGGCTCTTCGCTGGACGCAGGCACGACGATGGATAATCAGATCGCCTTCGATATTTTTAGCACAACCATTCGTGCGGCCGAAATCTTGAAAAAAGACGCTGCATTCACCGACACGCTCAGACAAATGCGAAAGCGCCTGCCGCCTATGCACGTGGGCCAATATGGTCAGTTGCAGGAGTGGCTGGACGATGTGGACGATCCGAACGACCATCATCGCCACGTTTCGCATTTGTATGGACTTTTCCCCGCCGTGCAGATCTCGCCTTACCGCACGCCCGAACTTTTCGCAGCTGCCAGAACAACATTAATGCAGCGCGGCGATGTTTCGACAGGTTGGAGTATGGGCTGGAAAGTGAACTGGTGGGCGCGGTTGCAGGACGGAAACCACGCATTTACATTGATCCAAAACCAGCTTTCACCGTTGGGAACGAACAAAGAAGGAGGAGGCACTTATAACAATTTATTCGATGCGCACCCGCCATTCCAGATCGATGGCAACTTCGGATGCACTTCCGGAATCACTGAAATGCTCATGCAAAGTGCAGACGGTGCATTGCATTTACTGCCCGCATTGCCCGACGTTTGGCAAAAAGGCAGCATCGGCGGACTGCTAGCATTAGGTGGTTTCGAGGTTGTTGATATGGAATGGGACGGTGCGCGATTGACAAAAGTTGAGATTCGCTCCCGGCTGGGTGGTAACCTCCGTTTGCGCGTGCCCAATGCATTGAAACTGGACAGCGGTGGTGCTTTGAAAACGGCAACCGGACAAAATTCTAACGCCTTTTACGCAACGGAAGAAACGCCCGAGGCAGTTATTTCGCCCAAAGCAACCAAAGCAACCCAATCTTTAAAAGAGACATTGCTTTACGATATTCCAACGAAGTCAGGAAACATTTACCGCTTTTCCGCCCAATAAATTTGACCAGCTGACCCCTAACTTTCAAACATGAAGAAGCATTTTTTCAAGGCTGTTTTCACAGCGTTTTGTCTCGTCATAACCCATGCAGTTTCGGCGCAGACCACCACATTGATCAACCCGATCCTGACCGGCTTTTATCCTGACCCGAGCGTGGTGCAGGTTGGCAAGGATTATTATCTGGTCAATTCAACATTCTCTTATTTTCCTGGCATCCCGGTTTTTCATAGCAAGGATCTGAAAAACTGGAAACAAATCGGCAATGTCATCGACCGGCCTTCGCAGATGGATTTTATGGGAGAGAAACTCACGCGCGGCCTTTTTGCGCCAGCGATCAGTTACCACAAAGGCACATTCTATGTGACCTGCACGGACATTGACCATGACGGAAACTTTGTGGTTACGGCCAAAAATCCGGCTGGTCCGTGGAGCAATCCCATCCGTGTGCCGCAGGTGCGGGGAATTGACCCTTCGCTGTTTTTTGATGACGACAACAAAGCCTACATTATATACAACAGCGACGCGCCCGATCACAAGCCATTGTATTCGGGCCACCGAACGATCCGGATCTACGAAATTGACCCTGTAACGCTGAAAGTGATTGGTGCGGAAAAGCAGCTGGTGAATGGCGGTGTCGACATTAGTCAAAAGCCCGAATGGATTGAAGCACCGCACATTATGAAGCGGTTTGGCTGGTATTATCTGTATGCTGCGGAAGGCGGCACGTCTGTAAACCACACCGAAGTCGTTTTTCGCAGCAAGTCCGTTTGGGGGCCATATGTTCCGGTACGAAAATAACCCGATTTTAACGCAAAAAGGATTGCCTGAAGACCGGAAAGATCCGATTACTTCGGCAGGGCACGCACAATTTGTAGACGGCCCGGATGGTAAAACCTATGCCATTTTTCTTGCTGTAAGGCCTTATGAAGGGGATTATTACAACACCGGTCGGGAAACATTCATCGCACCGGTTACGTGGAAAGACGAATGGCCGATCATTAACCCCGATTCCAAAGAGATTCAGTATAGTTACAAGGCCGCGTTCAGTGAAGTGAAGCAGCAGGGAGCGATTCCACAGGCGGGAAATTTCAGCTATACACTCACTTTTGAAAAATCACTGGACCCGGCGTTGCTTTTCATGCGGACCATGGACAGCAGCTCATTTTCACTTTCTCAAAAAAATGGCCTTACCATGAAATTGAAGCCCGAAACGATCATGGAGCTTGGTAATCCTTCATTTATCGGCAAACGCCAGCAGCATTTGTACTGCACGACGGAAACCGAGCTGAATTTCTCACCCAAGTCGGAAAAGGAAAAAGCCGGTCTGACCATTTTTCAGGATGAAGGCCATTTTTACCTGATCAGCAAATCCATGGATCAGAACAAACCGGTGATCCAGCTTTTCAAAAGCAAGCCGAAGGAAAAGGAAATGGAGCTCATCACGCAAATGCCGCTCGCGGATGCATCGTCGCCGGTTAAGCTGCGCATTATGGCAGAAGGTGGCACTTATAGTTTTTATTTTTCCAAAGGTTCATCCTGGCAGCTGCTGAAAGACAAGCTCGATGCCAAATTCCTAAGCACCAAAGAAGCGGGCGGTTTTATTGGTTGCCTGTTTGGCATGTATGCAACCAGCTCCGGCGACCAGACTACGAACTCGGCTTCATTTAAATATCTGAAATACAGCGGTAATGATGCTGTCTTTGGAAAAAATGCGAAGTAAGCTAGCCCCAACATTTGATAAACCTAAAGCTAAACCGATGAAAAGAATTTTTTTACTGGCCATGAGTGTGCTCATGTTCACCAGCATTGCGTCCGCACAAACTGCGCCTATGGAAATGCCCGCCGGTTTTGACACGGTGCGTCCGGGTGTTGCTGCCGGGAAACTGGACAGCATTCAATATCAGTCCAAAACAGTTGGCAATGCGCGTAAAGCATTGGTTTACACGCCGCCGGGTTATTCCAAAAGAAAAAATATCCGGTGCTTTATTTGCTGCACGGCATTGGCGGGGATGAGAAAGAATGGTTGAAAGGCGGCAATCCGCAATTGATCCTGGATAATCTTTTGGCAGAAAAAAAGATCGAACCGATGATCGTGGTGATGCCCAACGGCCGCGCCATGAAAGACGACCGCGCGACGGGCAACATTATGGCGCCAGATAAAGTAGCCGCATTTGCGACATTCGAAAAAGACCTGCTTACTGACCTCATTCCATTTATAGAGAAAAAATACGCGACCCTTACCGACCGCGAGCACCGCGCCATTGCGGGCCTTTCAATGGGTGGCGGGCAGTCGCTCAATTTTGGACTTGGTAATCTGGATCAGTTTGCGTGGGTGGGAGGGTTTTCATCCGCTCCGAATACGAAAAAACCGGAGGAGCTCATGCCGAATCCTGAGGACGCAAAAAAGAAGTTGAAACTGCTCTTTTTGTCTTGCGGCGATGAGGACAGGCTCATTACATTCAGCAAGCGCACGCATGATTATCTGTTTGAAAACAATGTGCCGCACGTGTTTTACATTGAGCCGGGCGTGCATGATTTCAAGGTCTGGAAAAACGGGCTTTATATGTTCTCGCAGTTTTTGTTCAAACCAGTTGACGTGCTTGCTCTGACCAAATACACCATTTTAGGCACGCCGGCCGCGACCAACATCCGCAATGCCAAATTCCCGCAGATCCTGCCTGATAACCGGGTGGTTTTCCGCACCAAAGCGCCGCAGGCGCAGAAAGTGCAGGTCGATCTGGGTAAAAAGTATGATATGGTCAAAGACACAGCCGGTTTCTGGTCGGTGACCACGGATTCTATTGGCAAAGGTTTTCATTACTATTCGCTGCTGATTGACGGCGTGGCGCTGGCCGACCCTGCGAGTGAAACTTTTTATGGTATGGGCCGCATGGCCAGCGGGATTGAAATTCCGTATCGCCAGGGCGGATTTTATGCATTGCGCGATGTGCCGCATGGCGATATCAGCATTAAAAAGTATTTGTCCAAAGCCAGCAACTCTTGGCGCGAAATGTACGTTTACACGCCACCCGGCTATGCACAATCCACTGAAAAATATCCTGTGCTTTATCTGCTGCACGGCGGTGGGGAAGACCAGCGCGGCTGGGCAACGCAAGGCAAAACAGGCTTGATTCTGGATAATCTGATCGCCGAAGGAAAAGCAAAGCCGATGGTGATCGTGATGATGGATGGGAATCTGGGAAGCCCGATGGGCCCGGGGAGCATGTCCACAGCGGGTGATGCGTTCTTGAAAATCTTTGAAAACGAGTTGAAACAAGGCGCGATCCCTTTTGTAGAAAGCACATTCCGGGTGCATGCTGATGCGGCCAACCGGGCGCTTGCCGGCCTTTCGATGGGTGGAATTCAGACGTTGTATGCGGGTGTGAAGAACACGGACATGTTTTCTTCACTGGGCGTTTTCAGCTCGGGGTGGTTTGCTAACAATGCAACATTGTCGGGCCCGCATTATGAATTTGCCAAAACCAATGCAACGGCCATCAACACCAACCTGAAAAATTTCTGGATTTCGATGGGTGGTGAGGAAGACATTGCCTATAAAAATTGCAAGATCATGCTAGCTAAATATGATGAGCTCGGCATTAAATACAAATACAGCGAGTATCCCGGCGGCCACACCTGGCCCGTTTGGCGGCACGATCTGTTCGAATTCTCACAATTACTGTTTAAATAAAACGCAGCATCATTCAATTAAGTCGTTATGAAATTTTTATCAGGATCAAAAATATGGGCGGTGACGCTTTGCATTTCGGGTTTTCTAAGCTCGGAAAATGTGTCGGCACAAAAAACTTTAAAAGAAGCTTATAAGGATTATTTTCCAGTGGGAGTGGCCGTTTCTCCGAGAGGCCTGACGGGCCCGGACGCGGATCTGATAACCGGTCAGTTCAACAGCGTTACGCCCGAAAATGCCATGAAAATGGGTCCTATCCATCCCGAGGAAAACCGTTATGCGTGGCAGGATGCGGATGCAATTGTTGCTTTTGCCCAAAAAAACGGCATGAAAGTGCGCGGACACACATTATGCTGGCACAACCAGACTCCGAAATGGCTTTTCACCGATTCTGACGGAAAGCAGGTGACCCGGGAAGTGCTGCTTGCAAGGCTCAAACAGCATATTAACAATGTTGTCGGCCGTTATAAAGGGAAAATCTACGCCTGGGACGTGGTCAATGAGGCGGTGCCGGACACGAGTGAAAGCATTTACCGGAAGTCGAAATTTTATGAGATCATCGGCGAGGATTATATTGAAAAAGCATTTGAATACGCCCACGCGGCCGATCCGAATGCCAAATTATTTTACAATGATTACAACACCGAAAGCGCTGCGAAAAGGGAAAAGATCTTTCAGCTCGTCAAAAAGTTAAAGGAAAAGAATGTGCCCATTCATGGCGTCGGATTGCAGGGACATTGGTCTATTTACGAGCCTACCGCAGCCGAACTGGAAAAGTCGATTACACAATTTGCGAGCCTGGGATTAGCCGTTCAGATCACCGAACTGGACGTGTCCGTTCACCCGAAAGAGCATGAGCGGCGTGCCAAAAAAGCAACAGACACTGGCGAGTTAACCCCGGAAATGACGGCCAAACAAGCCACGCAATACAAAATGCTTTTTGACACATTCAGAAAACACAAAGGCACAATCACCGGCGTCACATTCTGGAATGTTTCGGACAAAACCACCTGGCTGGACAACTTTCCGGTGCCAGGCCGCAAGGATTATCCGCTGCTTTTTGATGCAGAATACAAGCCGAAAGCAGCTTTCAAGGAAGTGGTCAATTTCTGATTTCCATGAGATCAGAGGTTTTGATTCAACAAGCGTAGATTTGGTTAAGTCGGCGTGTCCAATGTTAGCGAATTTTGTATATCAAAATAAAGCTAAAAACACAATGAACATTATCTTAACAGGCTCTCTGGGGCACATTGGCAAGCCGCTCACCGAGGAATTGGTGCAAAAAGGACACGCAGTAACCGTCATTAGCAGCAGTGCGGACAGACAGGAATCCATCGAGGCCATCGGTGCGAAGGCCGCCATCGGCTCGGTAAAAGATGCGGACTTTCTTACGCGCGCTTTTGAAGGAGCTGATGCGGTTTACACCATGGTGCCGCCCGTAGGTTACTTCGACGCCAGCATTGAGCCGATCGCATATTTCAGCAACATTGGTAACCAGTATGCCGAAGCGATCGGCCGGGCAGGCGTGAAGCGGGTTGTGAATTTGAGCAGCTGGGGTGCGCATCTGGACAAGGGCAACGGAGGAATTGCGGGAGCACATTATCTGGAAAAAATCTTGGATAATCTGCCAGCAGGCATCAACATTACACACCTGCGGCCAACTTCATTTTACTACAATCTTTTTGGTTTCATTCCTGCTATCAAAAACGCCGGAATCATTGCTGCGGCTTATGGCGGCGATGACGTTACCGTGCTGGTGGCGCCCGAGGATATTGCTACGGCAGCGGCTGAGGAGCTTGAAATAACATCAGCCGGGAGGAACATTCGTTACGTGGCCAGCGATGAACTAAGTTGTAATGAAGTCGCGCGCATGCTGGGAGAGGCCATTGGCATCCCGGATCTGAAATGGATCGTAGTGCCGGGTGAACAGGTGCAAAGCCGACTTGAATCGGTGGGAATGCCGCCGCATATGGCTGCGAGTTTGGTTGAGTTGCAGACTGGGCATCATAGCGGCATCATTGCCGGGAATTATTTTCGCAACAGACCGGCTGAGTTGGGAAAAGTGAAAATGCAGGATTTTGCCAAAGATTTTGCAGCCGCATTTCATCAGAAATAACCATCTTGCATCATGACAAACGCTCAGCCTTACCATATTAAAAGCATCAGCGAGTTTCACCATTTCCGGAAACTGCCCGGACCGGCGCATCCGTTGGTGAGCGTTGTGCGGTTTGACGATATGCGGGAATTTTCCGGCGGACATCCGAAAAGCTGGGTGCTGGATTTTTATGCCATTGCGTTGAAAAGGAATTTTGGCGCCAAGCTGAAATATGGGCAGCAAGTGTATGATTTTGATGAGGGCATCATGACATTCATGGCGCCTGGCCAGAAAATCGGTGTCGAGGCCGGAGCGGATGAAGTGCTGCAGCATTCGGGATGGTTACTGATCTTCCATCCCGATTTCCTTTGGCATACGCCGCTTGCTAAGACGATCAAACAACACGAATTCTTCGATTATTCAGTTAATGAGGCACTTTTTCTTTCTGAGGAGGAGGAAAATGTGATTACTGGCATTATGCAGAATATTAGGCAGGAATATCATTCGCGCATTGATCAGTTTACCCAAAACATCATCATCGGCCAGCTGGAACTGCTGCTGAATTATTCGGACCGCTTTTATCAACGACAATTCACGACCCGCAAAGGCAGCAGCCACGACATTCTCACAAGGCTCGAAAATCTGCTCGCAGAACGTTTTGAAAGCGGCGTTTTATCCAAAAAAGGGCTTCCTACTGTTCCCGAAATCGCTGCTTCTTTAAATGTCTCGCCCAATTATCTGAGCGGTCTGCTAAAAACGCTTACGGGAAAAAGCACGCAGCATCATTTGCGCGATCTGATCATTGAAAAGGCGAAGGAGAAGCTCTCCGGAACGAATCTGTCCGTCAGTGAAATCGCTTACGAGCTCGGTTTCGATTACCCGCAGTCGTTCAGTAAATTGTTCAAAGCCAACACCAATTTTTCACCCGTCGAATTCCGTCAGTCATTTAACTAAATGCGTTTTTGCCTGACCCGGCTCAGCGTTTCGCGAGAAGTGCCCAGGTAGGATGCGATCATATGCAGTGGAATGCGTCGGTTGAACTCGGGATACGATTGAATGAACTTCAAATATCTTTCTTCGGCAGTGTCACTGATATTGCTGAAGATCCTGTTTTGGCTCACGTCAAAACTTTTGTATTCCAGCTTTCTGATAAAATTTTGAAAATTGGGAATGGCATTCAGCAAAGCATCCAGGTCTTCTTTTTTAAATAGCAGCACTTCACTGTCTTCGAGTGCGTCGATGTTTCGGAGGCTTGGGTTGCCCGTGTTATAGCTCTCATAATCAGCCATCCACCAGTTTTCGATCCCAAATCTTAGAATGTGTTCCGTACCGTTATTGCCTGCCCGATACATGCGAAGGCAGCCTTTTACGATAAACGAGTTGTATCGGCAAACGTCACCTTCCTGTAAAAGATATTGTCTTTTCCGAAGCTTTTTAGCAGTGGTTACTGCTTCAATTTGCTGCAATTCAGGCTCGGTAAGGCCTGCTTTTTCTTTCAGATATGCCGCCAGAGGTTCAAACATGGGGACTTTGTATTAAATAAGGATAATTAAATATCACAGCAATTTTATCAGCAAATGCGTTCAGCATTACAGCACAAATTAGCGGTTTCAATGCATTAAGCCGTGACATTTATCACCAAAAGTTCGTGTCAGATGACCTTGGTCTGCGTGCCTTCGTTGCCAGAAATTTGCAGCAACATTTAATTATTAAAATCATGAAGTTAAAAGACAAAGTAGCAGTCATTACCGGCGGAAACAGCGGAATTGGTTACGGCATTGCAGAGGCATTTAAAAATGAAGGCGCGGTGGGCACCATTACGGGACGAAATCAGCAAACGCTGGATATCGCATCAGAGCAGCTTGATAATCAATTTATTGCAATAAACGCTGATGTGACCAAAATGACGGATCTGGAGAACGTGTTCAAGGAAACATTCGACCAGTTTGGTAACATTGACATTCTGGTCGTCAATGCGGGTGGAGCGATCCAGGGAACCGCTATGCCTGCGATAGAGAACGCGGAAGAAGCAGCATATGATGAATATATGGATCTGAATCTGAAAAGTGTCTACTTTACCGTGCAAAAAGCGCTTCCTTATATGAATGACGGCGGTTCGATTGTGTTAATCGGTTCGAGTGCGGCGCATCGTGCGGCTCCCGGAATGGCCATTTACGGAGCGGCCAAAGCTGCCGTTATATTTTTTGCAAAAGGCCTTTCCCATGATCTGCTGGGAAGAAATATCCGCGTGAATGTGCTTTCGCCAGGCACAATCGACACACCGGCATTTGACAAGCTGGCACCAGCCGGACAGGTTGATTATGTGAAACAACTTTGGGTGGACATTATCCCGGTGTCGAGAATCGGAAAGCCTTCTGATATCGGTAAAGCCGCTGTCTTCCTAGCTTCCGAAGACTCTGCATTTGTACTCGGCACAGAGCTTTTGGTGGACGGCGGCATGACGCATCTCAGCCTGATGAAGTAAGTTAGCAGCTTTAACATTCAATTTAAAAAAATCAAAAAAGCTCTTCCAACATCGCCGGAAGAGCCTTTTTTAATTGGGGGTTGCAAATTATTCTTTTGCAGCCATCGCATCTATCAGTATGTAACGTCCTCTGTGTTTTTCAGTTTCCAGGCGGCTGTCGACGTCCAGATACATGTATTTCGCGTCTCCTTCACCTTTCACAGGAAGCCACTCTGGCAAGCCTTTGCCGTTAGGATTTGCTGTTTTGATAAAATTGGCAAAATATTCCTGCATCGTTGCCGATACTTTATGGTCTTCCTGCGTCCAGGCGTAAACTTTATTAAGCGCAAGGTTTCCCATTGCGTATTCAATTTCAGCCGAATGCACTGCTCCTTTTGGCAACGGCGCTTTTGCAGCCGCGTCGGTGCTTTTGGAAACGCCGCCGGCCAGGTTAGCAGACACATTGCCCATTTCAGCATTCATGGCTGGGCGCGGACGGCCGTATAAATAGCGATAAACAGGTTTTCCACCCGTTTTGCTTTGCAAGTCAATCCATTTCCATGTGCCAAAGCCGATGAAACGGTCACCCGCCAGATCCGTTGCCACTTGCTCCACTTCTGCGTCGGAGGCTGCCGCATATTCTTTCAAAACCTTGTCCGCTTGCTCTCCGTATAATTTCTGAACGGCTTTTGTATAATTTTCAAGCGTCGGAGCTTCTTTTCCTAAGATCATTCTGTAATTCATTTCCTCCGAATTCCAGCCTGCAAGCAAAGGAACTTGTGATTGCTTTCCTTCGCGGAATGTCTTCAACGGTGATTCAGTGAAAAAATAGCCGTCCACCGAAGAAAGAAATCTGGAAACGCCTGGCGCAGCCGTGGCTTTCAACAATTCCTCAGCCGGGATTGCGCGCATGTCTGTCAATGTTTTTTTGCCAACCTGTTCGTTAAACTTTTCGCCAGCCTGCTCTGCCTGCGCCAAGGGAACGGGAGGCAGCGTACCGAGCACAGATCCGCTTTCGCCGATGGCTGCGCTAAACAGATTTTTGGAAAGTGGTGACGCCATCAAAGCGCTTACAGACAGCGATCCTGCCGATTCTCCTGCAATGGTCACCTTCTCCGGATCTCCGCCGAATGCTGCAATGTTCTGTTTTACCCAGGCCAATGCCGCCGCCTGATCCAGATATCCGTAGTTGCCGGATGCGTGATGCGGTGATTCTTTGGTAAGATCCTGCGATGCATAAAATCCGAAAACACCCAGACGATAGTTAACCGTTAAGCTCACTATGCCTTTTTTTGCCATGCTTTCTCCGTCATAACGACCCTCTGAACCGTCTCCGGCTACAAATCCGCCGCCGTAGAAATAAACCAGAACCGGCAGTTTTTCACTCGCCGACTTAGCGGGCGTCCAAACATTCAGATACAAACAATCCTCGCTCATTCCGTCTGAACGAAAGCCCATATCACCGAAAACCGGATTTTGCATGGCACGCGGGCCAAACTTATCGGTCTTGCGAACGCCTTGCCAGTTTTTCACAGGTTGCGGCTCCCGCCAGCGGAATTCACCCACAGGCGGTGCAGCAAATGGAATGCCTTTGAACGACCGGATGCCCGAAGCTTCGGTAAGGCCTTCCACGGTTCCATTGGCAGTTTTGGCCTGAGGCGCTGCGGTCGCTTTTTTCGATTGAGCCGTGGCGACCTGCATCATTTGAAGCGCCAACAGCATGGTAATAAAAATTGTTTTCATCTTAATTTGAGAAAATGCATACGATTAGAAAAGGCAATGCGACGAATAAAATCTATATTGTCTCATTGTGGAACAATAATAAAAAATTAAATTGACAATCTTCCTTTTTTCTAACTTGCACATCAAATTTTGATATAATGCCTGAAACAAATGTGCCATTAGAGCAAAACGAAGCGGGAACTGGTTATCTGCCTGGCTTAGCCCTGGATTTCGTGATTTTTGGTTTTGATCAATTTCAGTTGAAAATCCTGGTCCTCGAATATCGCAATACAAGCTTGTTTGCACTGCCCGGCGGGTTCGTCAAAACGCAGGAGAACCTCGATGACGCTGCGCGGCGCGTGCTGTCTGAGCGGACCGGACTTTCGGACATTTACCTCGAACAATTTCACACATTCGGTGATATTGGCCGCTATGATCAGACTCCGCTCAGGACGATTATGGAGGCAAAAGGCATGAGCCCGACGGATGACCACTGGCTGCTCCGGCGCTTTGTTTCGGTGGGCTATTATGCATTAATCGATTTCAGCAAAGCCGCCCCGACACCCGATCCGCTGGCCGACACCTGCGTGTGGCATACGCTGGAAAACCTGCCGGAGCTGATGCTCGACCATAAAGAAATTGTGCAAAAGGCTTTGGAAACATTAAGGGCGGATCTGTACAGAAACCTGGGCGGTTATAAAAGCTGGGCGGCGCCGTTGCTGGCTAATGCTTTCACAATGGGGGAGTTGCAGAAATTATACGAGACAATTCTCGGGCAAAAGCTGCGCAGGTCCAGTTTTCAGCGCAAGATGCTGGGCCTCGATATTTTAAAAAGGCTGGAAAAGCAATATAACGGCGGCGCGCACAAAGCCCCTTATTTGTATCAGTTTGTCATGGAAAAGTGACCATTTCCATGACAAACTGATGCTCATTATTCACTTTTAAGAATGTCCACCGGATTGCTTCTTGCCGCTTTCATGGTTTGTGAGCCGATCATTATGAACGCAATGAGCAACACCGTAACGAGTCCAACAAAGAGCTCGGCGATTTGCACGGGCGTATGATAAGGGAAGTTTTTGAGAACAAAGTTTTCGAAAAAAAGATAAGTCACCGGCAACGCGATGAGTGCCGAAATTGACAGCAGCATCAGAAAACCGCGGCTCAGTAAAAACACCAGATTTCCCGAGCTCGCACCCATTACTTTCCGGATGCCGATTTCCTTCATTCTCGTTTCCGTTGTGAACACGACCATGCCAAACAAGCCAAGCGAAGCAATGGAAATGGCGAGGAACGACAGGAACCCAATGATCTTGATCATCATAGAGAATTCGCTGTAAGCCTCTTCAATGGATTCGTCATAAAACTGCGCTTCGAACGGATGCACACGGTCAATTTTCTTCCAGGTCGATTCAATTTTCGCCATAGTCGCTTCCATATCCTTGCTCTGTATTTTCGCATTGATGATGGTGCGGTCGTCCGGTGACCAGGGCATGAACGCGACCGGCCCGATGAGGTTGTCGACCTTGCCATAGTGAAAGTCTTTCATCACGCCGACGATCTTCATCCTGCGTCCGCTCACTGCGAAGTTGCTGAAAGTCACTTCTTTTCCAATCGCTTTTTCAGGATCGCTGCTATCAATGTTGAACCGTTTCAGGAACTGCTGGTTCACGATCAGCTCGCGTGCGCCTGCTCCGGTTGTGGGACGCGTGACGAAATTTTCACCGGCTAGGAGCTTGTAACCATGGAGCGGCAGGTAATTTTCGTCGACCTGGTTGGTCATCACCAGCGCTGAGTCGCGGGAATCTTTGTATTTTATGTATCCGCCCCAGGCATTGCCCACGCTGGTAATGATCATGGAGCGCGACAGGGCAGTGACTTCCGGCATCTCGCTCAGTTCTTTTAGCAGCGCATCCGGTTTTGTTCCCTGCATATCAATGTTGAGAATGTTCTCCGTATGGAAGCCGAGGTCGAAGGCTAGGATATTTTTGTACTGCACATAGCCGACGGCGGTGGCGGTTATAAATATCAATGTTACCGTATACTGAACCACAACCAGCGCACGTCTGATCATTCCGTTTGTAAATTTTTTTCCCAAACCGTTTGCTGGACCGGCCACATTTCGGAGGGCATGAATGGCACTGACTTTTGAAAAAAACATGGCTGGCATAAAACCGGCAAGCACACCGATGGCAACCGAAAAGAGGATGAATGCAATGACCGTGGTCGGGGTAAGGTCGAGCTTTACTAATTGCTGCATTTCGGGCGCAATGTTGATCAGCTGCGGCCGCATGAACAGAAACAGGAAGAATGACAAAAGAAGCGCAGCCAGGGAAATCATGATCGCTTCGGCCAGAAACTGTTGTCGCACCTGGGCTTTTCCGGCACCGATGGATTTTCGCAAGCCAACTTCCTTAAAACGCCGCATAGCACGCGCTATGGACAAATTGGTGTAATTAAAACAGGCCGATAAGATCACGATGAATGCAAGCGCGCCCAATATCCAGAGCACAACCGGAGGCATATGCGGGCCTGATGCACCCATTGTCCGGCTGAGATTTTCGCCAACCACAATGTCGTATAACGGAAGCAGTTCGAGTTGGATTTTGGTGTCTTGCTCGCCTGCGTTTTCTTCCTTCGCAAGCGCGTTGAGCTGGGATTGTACTTTGGTTAAATCACCATTTTCAGGAAGCAGCAGATACACGTAATTGGACCACATGTTTGACCAGTCTTCAAAATTTTTGTCGGTTAAATTGAGCTGGCGGGCCGTTGAAAGGGAAACTAATGCTTCAAAATGAATGTGCGAAAAGAAAGGCACGTCCTGCATGACGCCGGTAACCTGATAATCCAGCGTATCGAATTGGATCGATTTGCCAATTGCGGATTGGCCGCCGAAGAGCTTTTTTGCCGCCGTTTCCGTGAGCACGATCGAGTAGGGATCTTTCAGCGCCGTCTCCGGATTGCCTTCCAGCATCGGCAATGTCATGATCCGGAAAATCGCAGATTCGGCCCAAAATCCCTTCACAGGAAGCACATGATCGCCGACCCGCGCATCCTGCTGGAAATCGCTGCGCAGGGTTGCGACTTCTTCCACACCGGTCACTTTTTCCTTGATCAGTTTGCCCGTTTTGATGGAAGTGGTGCCGTATTTAGCACTTTTTTCACCTTTGAATGTCGCAAGATTTGTAATGCGATAAATCCTTTTCCCATGCTTGTTAAACTTGTCATAAGAAAGAAGGTCAAGCACGAAGGCAATCAGGAGTAACCCGACGGACATGCTGACGGCGAGGCCAACAATGTTGATAGACGAGAAAAGTTTGTTGCGCATCAGGCTGCGTCCCGACGTTTTGAAATAGCTTCCAATCATGATCCTGGCGTAAAAAAGGTTAATAAAAACAGATTTTATTAGATTAATCGGGTAGTCAAACGAAACCTAGGAAAAATTTCGTGCCTTTATTTAACCAACTTTTAATCAAGGATATAGCGAAGATGTCCTGTCAATTTCTGTTCGAAAACGGACGTTTGTGATACAAGCGTACACCTCGAAAAAGTCCGGGAAATGTCAAGCCCGGGACCTGAACAAAATGGGTGAGGTTCCTGTGTATTTTTTGAACTGCTTACAAAGATGGCTTTCGTCCGTATAACCAAACTCGTGCGCAATGTCGCTCAGCGGCAGCTGGCTGTAAAGCAATCGCGCTTCGATGAGCTTGATCTTGTGTTTGATAATATATTGTTTGACAGATTCCCCGGTGTGTTTTTTGAAAAAAATGCTGACATAGGCAGGGGAATAATGGAATGTTTCAGCCAAATGTTCGATAGTAAGAACTTCCGGCTGATAAATGTGTCGACGGATATGCATCAGAATGGCCTCAATTGAATCCTTCAAAACGGGTCTGCTTTGCGTTTGGCTAAACAAGCTGCGCGCCAGAATAATGAGCATGCTGCGCATCAGACTATCCCGGATAATTTCGAAATACTGCGCCTGATCATTGGCCGATTCTGCTTCCAAGACATGCAGCAAATGGTGCAGTTTTTCTTTTTCCTGCTTATCCGTCACGATGGAACCCCTGCTTTGCGAAGATGTGTTCAGCAGTCCGCGGATAATGGGTTGCCACGGATGTTCCTTATCGCCGGGCAGCTGCTTGTGGATCGATTCGTTGAAGCGCACGAAACTGAATTCGGTCTGTTCGTGAATGTCGAAATGATGGAAGTCCTCGGGTCCCAAAAGAAACACGTCGCCTTCCGCATATTCAAAGGCGTTACCATTAATGCGATGGATGCCATTTCCTTTCAGTATAAAAATAATTTCGAAATACGTGTGCTTATGAACCGAGTGCACCCAGGTGACGGCTTCGAAATGATAAATGCTAAACGGCGTATGGAGAATGTATCGTTTCATAGGATTATCAAGATTGTCATAAACCTACCAATTAAGAATGGATTTTTACAATAGGGCTGGCAAAGCGTTCTCTAAATTTGCTTTCGTATAATCAGTTACACGGCAAACACAGTCACCAATATGAGACGAACTTTTATCTTATTATCAGGAATAGCATTCATATGCTCCCTTTTTCGATGCGTAAAGCCGATGAGTGGACGCCACTCCTCGACAAAGAGCTCAGCCAATGGGAAAATTATCTCAGCTATGCACACAAACCGGGATACAATGGAAAAATACCAACTGACAAATCGGGTACGCCCATTGCGCCCATTGGATATAATAAGGATAACGGGAAAGTGTTTTCGTTATTAAATCAGTCCGGCGCGCCGGTGCTGCGTGTCAGCGGAGAAACATACGGCTGCCTGTTTACACGCAAGAGTTACAAGAATTATCACCTCAAACTGCAAGTAAAATGGGGAGAAAAAAAGTATGACCCGCGGCAGGACAAGCTTCGAGATTCGGGCGTGTTATATCATTCCAATGGCGAAGCCGGTGCCGAATACTGGCGCTCATGGATGCTTTCGCAAGAATTTCAGATTATGGAAGGGCATATGGGCGATTTTTGGTGCCAGGCCAATTCCGCGATCGATATCCGCTCTTTCCAATCAGAGGGTGTGATGAACCGCGTTGCCGACCATAAACAGCCTTTTGGCACATTCAAAACTGGCTCGGATTACTATTGCATGCGTTCAGCCAATCACGAAAGTCCCGCCGGAGAATGGACAAATCTGGAACTGATCTGCTATGAAGGAAAAAGCCTGCACATTGTAAACGGGCACGTCGTGATGGTGCTGAATAACTCGCGTTACATTACGCCGGAAGGCAAAGAAGTGCCCATGATCAGCGGCAAGATCCAGCTGCAAAGTGAAGCTGCGGAAGTTTTTTATCGTGATATTTTTATCAAAGAATTGAATGCGATGCCGAAGGAATACGCGAGTCTATTTTAATATTTGATCCAACATTAATTTAACCAAATAAAAAATGAAGCAGCAATCAAGAAGAAATTTCGTTAAAAGCACCCTTGCAGCCGGGCTGGTTGGCGGCACATCAGCAGAGTTCGCACCGAAGGACATTTTTATACACCACGTATTTTTTTACCTTAAAAACCCTGGTAATGCTGCTGATAAGGAGAAATTACTGGAGGGGTTGAACAAGCTGGCCAAATGTCCGACGATTAAAATGGTTCACATCGGCACGCCGGCAGGCACAAACCGCGAAGTGATCGAACGCAGCTACGCATATTCATGGCTATGCTTTTTCGACAGCCCGGCAGATGAAGAGGCTTATCAGAAGCATCCGATCCACGATGATTTCCGGAACAATTATGCGCAATTCTGGGAAAAAGTGGTCATATATGATTCCGTAGGGCCAAAAAGAGCTTAATATTATTGCCAATGAACATGAAGTGTGCCGGTTTCCAAGACGGCACACTTCACATTGAATCAAGCCGCTTTTGCGAGCTGAATGTTGGATATAACCTTGATCTTTTCGCCCAGCGCGAGTCCGCCGGTTTCAGTTAATGCATTGAATGTTACATTGAAATCTTTTCGGTCGATGGTTCCTGTTACTTCAAAACCAACTTTGAGATTGCCGTATAAATCTCTTTCCGTTCCTCCGTATTCCGCCTCGAATTCCACCTCCCTCGTGATTCCTTTGATCGTCAGATTACCAACGAGCTTATAAAGATCACCTTTCACTTTTGTAAATGATGTTGATGCAAAAGTGAATTGCGGAAAGGTTTCTGCTTCAAAGAAATCAGCATTCCGCAAATGCTCATCGCGTCCCGGCTGTCCCGTGTCCACGCTTTTCACATCGATCGTAAAATTGATTTCCGCATCTTCAAACCGGTCTTCATCCGCAGCCACAATGCCGCTGAATGATTTGAATGAACCTGTTACAGTTGAAATAACAAGGTGTTTTACTTTGAATTGAACTTCTGAATGCAATGCATCTACGTTCCAAATGGTCTTTGACATCTTCTTAAATTTTATGTTCTAAACTAATTTTCGCTGTCGTGAAGCAGATGATTTGCTTGACACTACAAAGCTAGATACATTCAATATTAAAAAGATAGTAGTATACAAAAGGATAGTGGTATCCTTTTGTATAGTGATCTGTAAGATGGTTGCGATGTTCAGAATGCGCAGCCGTAACGCTTAGCTAATGTGCCACAGGCGCGGATCTATAAGGAAAGGCTCGATGTTTAAAACTTCAATGTCAGCGTAATCTTTGTGCATTGGATGAAGCAACACATTATATGATGCAGCCACAACCGCTGACGGCACTTTGAGCGCCATTGGATCCGGATTATTAAGCCAATTTTTTAGCGATTGATAATTGTCTTGATAGTAAGCAGGATTGCGCCAGTTGGGAGACAGATTTTCGACGATTTCCGGGAATGTTGGTAAATCGAGTGTGATCAGGAATAACCTGGGAAGGTCAGCGTAGGAAAGTGCGGGCAAGTGCACCAACTGTTCGAGCAGCGCAAGTTCAGGACTTGTCGACGTGTAAAGAATGCCTTTTCCAGGCGGATTCCATCTGCCGCCATAACGCCTGGCTCCTTCTGTGGAAAGTGGCGTGTCAATAAATCGCTCCTTAACCAGGCGATAAACCATAGTAGGATGGGCATTGGCTAAATTTACTACGATATTTTCAGGCATAAATGCCGTGCTCAATTCGCCCTAAAACAGTGTGCACCATGCCGAAGCCTGTTGTCGTGTCAAGCAGTGCGAGGGGAGGTTGCTGACGAAGCTCTGATAACGGGATTCTCAGCCATCTACCCAACACGTCGGCTCTGTCATCAAAAACATCCAAACCATGACTGAGAAGCTGTTCGAGTAACAAAAGCCTTTCAGAAGAATTATTGTCCAAAAGCGCATCAGGCCGTATCCTGTGCAAGGTGCGTTCGGAAAGATTAAGGATTGGGGCCAGTTCTTTGTCCGTCAACCCAAACCGCTGAGCAATCTCATCGGCCTTTCCTCTTTGCACTCCCGAACGAACTTGCTGAATCACTTCAAAGCTGCCACGGGAAAAGTCACTTTCAAAAACTGAGTCCATATTGTTACATTATGGCATAAATATAACTGCCATTTGTCAGTTTTCCAAATCTTCGCCTAAGATTAGAATGGTGGCTCGTCAATGTTCCCAAGAATGAAATGTTAAATGCATAATAGCAGGAAATTGTAACATTGTCACCAAGATTTAACTAAATCATTTGCTGTGATCAGCCGAAGGAACAATTTTTTAGTATTTTCCAGCGGTTAATTACGCTAACGATAACACAACAACCACCGATTACTAATGAATGGCGACCCACAGCCGCGACATTTTGCACGCACGCTCAATCAGCGACTCGACATCGATTTTGCCTTAGAGGCTGCCGGACTCGGCGTCTGGGAACTTGATCCTGTTACCAATGAGGTTTTTTGGGACGAAAAGTGCCGCCAGCTTTTTGGGATGACGACCGACAGCAAGCTGACATACATTGAAGTAATACAAAACATTCATCCCCAAGACATTACCCGCGTTAGCGAAGCCGTTCAATCTGCTCTCAGGCAAGACTCAAATGGGTTTTACGACCAGACTTTCCGGGTAACCGGAGTCGATGACGAACTTTTACGATGGTTGCGATTCTACGGACGCGCTTATTTCAATGATGCCGGTGAGGTTTATCGCTTTGGCGGTGTGGCGCAGGATGTTTCTGAAACCGTGAAGGCGCAGGAGCAGCTTGTTAAAAAGAGCGAGGCACTGCTGGAAAGTGAAACCCGCATCAAAAATATTATCCAGCAAATACCCAGTGCGATCCTGGTCGTGCGTGGCGGTGAGTATGTTGTTGAACAGATCAATCCGCCGATGATGGAACTGATAGGACGCGGTCCCGAGGTTGTTGACCGCCCTTTTCTGTCGTTTATGCCTGAGCTGGAAGGTGAATTTGCCTGGCAGCAAGTGAAGCGTGCTTATGAAGAAGGCGCACATTATGACGGAAAAGAAATATTGGTAACCCATAGCAGGGCAGAGGTTATTAATCAGCATTATTATAACCTGGCTTACAGGCCGTTATGGGAAGGCGGCATTATTACAGGCGTAATTCAGGCGGCGACGGATGTGACCGATCTCGTGCTTGCGCGTAAAAAGCTGGAAGAAACAGAAACAAAATTGCGAGGGATAATCGCTGCTGCACCGGCGGGGATCGGTCTTTTTATCGGACGTGACCTCGTCATTGACAGCGCGAATCAGACTTTTATAGACATTGTTGGAAAAGGGCCTGGTGTGGAAGGACTGCCGCTTCGCGAAGCCATGCCTGAACTTATCTCGGAAGGGCAGCCGTTTTTGAAGATCCTCGACGATGTTTTTGCCACAGGCATCCCCTTCATTTCACCCGCGTCACTGGTCAAGATCGTCCAGAATGGCGTTTTGAATGATAATTATTACAACATTTCTTACACGCCGCTGCGCAACACTTCCGGGGAAATTTACGGCATACTGGACATTGCAATCGATGTCACCGAGCAAGTCCGGTTTCAGGAGGCATTAGCGGAAAAAGAATCCACTTTGAGGGGCGCAATTGAGATTGCAGACATGGGGATCTGGGAATTGAACATGAAAACGGGCAGGACCATTTATTCTCAGCGGCTCAAAAAACTGTTCGAGTTTAAGGATGATTACATTGACCTGGAAAATCTGTACAACCCAATTCACGAAAACGACCGGGAAAGACTGCAAGCGGCCGTCGCGAGGGCAGCTTCACCCGAAACCGCGTTCCTGGACGAAGACTACACGATTGTAACACAGGTAACAGGCAAGCACAGGGTTGTGCGAGCGCAGGCAAAAATGTATTTTGATAAAGACGGCCGGCCCGACAAGTTGGTGGGCAGCATGCGCGATCTGACGGAGCAGCGGCAGACACAATGGGCTTTGGAGCAGCTCGTGCACGAACGAACACAGGAGCTGGAAGCCGCCAACGAAGAGCTGGCTGCTATGAATGAAGAACTGGCGTCCACCAACGAAGAGCTCGCTGCTGGCAATGACGAATATGCAGCGATCAACGAACGGATGGAGGAAGCGAACATTAACCTGATCCGCTCGAATAACAACCTGGAAACATTTGCATACGTGGCGTCGCACGACTTGCAGGAACCGTTGAGGAAAATTCAGCAGTTCAGCAGCTTGCTGATGACGCGCTATGGCGATTCCCTTGGCGACGGCTCACATTATGTGCAGCGCATGCAGGCAGCAGCCGGTCGCATGTCGACGCTAATTGATGATCTGCTTGATTTTTCGAGAATTTCCACGCATCAGGATGTTAATAAGGCCGTTCCGCTGCAAGATGTGATCAATCAGGTGCTGTCGACATTGGAACTGACGATTGAAGAAACAGGTGCGCAGATCAGGGTGGAGGCATTGCCCGTTGTGATCGGCGATGCACCTCAACTTACGCAGCTTTTCCAAAACTTGCTTTCCAATGCCATCAAATTCAGTCGGGTAGATAAATTCGGTGCGCCAGCCGTGCCATTCATTCGGATCCGCAGTGAGAAGTTTGCAATGGTGGAATTGCCTGCGAATGTGAAGCCGGTCCGTTCCGCGCTGGCTTATCATTGCATTTCCATTTCCGATAATGGGGTTGGTTTTGATGAAAAATATCTGGACCGCATTTTCCAGCTTTTTCAGCGGCTGCACGGACGCACGGAATTTGCAGGAACAGGCATCGGGCTCGCCATTAGTGAAAGGGTTGTGATCAACCATGGCGGTGCAATCACAGCCATCAGCAGTCCTGGGAAAGGGGCGACTTTCAAGGTTTATTTACCGATTTGATCCTGTTTGAATTAAAAGGGGATTAACTTGTAAGCGCCGGAAAGCCACAACATTAAAAAGATATTTTTTAAGGCGAAATTGCCTTTCTTTCAAGTATAAATAGCATTCTGCCCTTATGGACGTTTTCAGGCGAAATAATATTCAAGTCTTTGGCCAGGGATTACAACCGATGATTTTTGCTCACGGTTTTGGCTGCGGACAGCAAATGTGGCGTTACATCTGGCCCGCATTTGAAAACGACTACAAAATCGTTTTGTTCGATTACGTCGGAAGCGGCAGCTCAGATATTGCGTCCTATAACCAGGAGCGTTACAGCAGTTTAAACGGTTATGCGCAGGATATTCTGGACATTTGTCATACATTGAATTTGAAGGACTGCATTTTCGTAGGACATTCTGTAAGCTGCATGGTTGGCTTGCTGGCGTCCATCAAAGAACCGGATCTTTTTCAAAGTCTGATCCTGGTCGGGCCGTCTCCTCGCTATATTGATGACCACGAATATATTGGAGGTTTCCAGCAAGCCGATATTGATGAGCTGCTGGTCACTATGGAGAAAAATTACATTGGCTGGGCCAATTTCCTCGCACCAGCGATGATGAAAAATGATGATCGTCCCGAGTTGAGCGAAGAGCTAACCGAAAGCTTTTGTTCCACCGATCCGGTCATCGCCAAGCAGTTTGCTGAAGTTACTTTCTTGTCTGACAACAGGCGTGATCTGGGAAAAGTACGGCATCCAGCTTTGATCTTGCAATGTTCCGAAGATATCATTGCGCCGGTGGAGGTTGGCGAATTTTTGCATAATCAAATGAATGGAAGCAGTTACAGGCTCATGGAGGCCACGGGGCACTGCCCGCATCTGAGCGCTCCGCAAGAGACCGTTGCCTTTATGAAGGAATTCCTGGAATCTTAACCATTCGCTGTTGGAACAAGCTGAAAAAATACTGCAGGACTTACCCGTTGGCTTCGTCATTTTCAACGAAGCCGGCACCATTACATTTATTAATCAAACATTGTGCTCCGCGCTTGGCTGCGAGCCGGACCACATGCAGGGCAAAAACGTGGAAGTGGCGATGACCATATCTAGCCGTATTTTCCATCAAACACACTTTCTGCCATTACTCAGACTGCGGGGAGAGGTTACCGAAATATTTTTGACATTAAAGACGCAGCGTGGCAGTCCGATCCCGGTAATGGCCAATGCTAAATCAATGCTTTACAATGAGGAGCCATGTTATGGCTGCGCATTTACGCCCGTTTGGGAGCGCCAGAAATATGAGGAGCAGCTTCGGGAAATCAACCGTTCGCAACAAAAAGCATTGGCAGAAAATGCAGTGTTGAACAAGCTTAAAGATGAGCTTGAATTAAATCAGTTTGAACTGGACCGAAAAATATCCATTCTCAGGGAACGGAGCGACGAATATTTGCAAATGGGAAAAGTGCTGATGCACGATTTGCAGGAGCCGATCCGTAAGATCAGCCTTTTCTTTGACACTTTTTTAAGAAAAACACAGATTCCGCAGGACGCGGACGAATATGATCATCTGGCCGTAATCAAGCGATCCATTGTGCGTTTGCGGTTTCTGATGGCTTCATTGCTAGACTTTGTGCAAGTGAGCAATGTGGATGATCCGATAACGCTGCTCAAACCGGAAGAACTCATTTTACAGGCACGCGAACAGCTGATCAGCAAAGAAGGTAACATTGATTTTGATCTCGAAATTGGTCATATGCCAGATTTCGAAGGACGGGCAAGACAGATCAAACGGGTGTTTTACGAGATCTTGTGCAATGCCGTCAACAACAAGTCTCCCGACCGCAAATTACTCGTTCAGGTGAACGCTGTTGTCACGGAGGAAAATGCCTTTCAAAATCATTTGGCAAAGTTTAAATACACTGACCATATCAAGATCAACTTCACCGACAATGGCATCGGATTTGACGAAAAGTACAAGGATTATGTCTTTGGACTTTTGAACAAACTCGATGCCAATGCGAAGGGGCCGGGTCTCGGGCTCGCTTTATCGAAGCAAATTATTTCTCACCATTACGGCGCCATTAAGGCCAAATCCATTATCGGGCAGGGAACGACAATCGTTATATTATTGCCTCTTGAACAGATTCCGGACGACCAGATCTAGCAATTACGTTACTTAGCAAGTAAGCCCGGGTAAAGCGTTCCGTCAGCCGATGGAAATTCGATATTGAGCAATTTCGCGATTAGTGGCGCAATGTCTTGCAAGCCCATTTCAGGAATAACCGTGCCTTGCTTAATGCCTTTTCCAAATGCTACGAAACCTGTCTGGATCTCCTTTGAATCGGGAAAAAATCCGTGTGTGCCACCGCTTGCTGGTCTGATCAAATCACCTGTTGCTGCGCTGCTGAATGTAAAACCCTGCTTCGGAGCGAGTGCGAGCGCGGCATTCGGATCGGCGCCTACTGCGCCGAGTGCAGCACGATCTTTAATATCAAACATTGCTTTTTGCGCGGGAGTCAGTTTGTCAAGGACCTGCTTTACGGCCTGCAAAGTTTTGGTGTCTTTTGGATCTTTCAAATGCAGGAATGAAGATCCGGCCGATGCGTGGAAATAAGCCTTCCAGTTTTCCTTGTTATTCGGATCATAAAGACCTGCTTGTGCCAGCAGAATGTTCGGCGCAATGGACGAATGAATGTCTACAAAACCGTGATCACCAACGACTATGAATGTTGTTTTATCTTTAAGTCCCGCTTTTTCAACGGCTTCCATAATGGATTTGATTGCCCGGTCAGCACTGGAAAGCGCTGCACGGACTTTGTCACCGTCCCGGCCTTCTTCATGCTCAAAATGGTCGACCGCAACCAAATGCAGCGCCAGGAATGATGGCTTGTATTTGCGGATAATGTATCCGCTTGTGCGAGCGAGGTTATCGTCAATGCCCAGGTAATCTCCGTCAAAATCAATCTCTTCCAGCTTGCCGATTGCATTGTCTTGCACTTCTTCAAAAAAGCCTTTTGGAAAAGAATTGTCGGATAATGCATGCATCATATCGCGCTTTTCACCCTTGGTTTTTGGTAAATACCAGTATTCAGGAATGTTATAATCAGCAGGACCGCCCAGCGAAACGGGCCAGAAAACGGAAGCAGTTTTTAAACCTTTTTCTTTGGCTGCACTAAAAATTGTTGGCACTTTAATCGTCTTGTAATCCCAGATCCATTTGCCTGTAACTTCCAGAGGTTCAGGAGGTGTGTTGTAATAAACGCCGTGTTTGATTGGTTTCACGCCCGTAACCATAGTCGTGTGAGAAGGGTAGGTTACCGTCGGAAAAACGCCGGTAACACCGTCCGCGGATGAGCCTGTTTTCATGGCCTGCCGCAGGTTCACCATTGACCAGCTCGGATCTTTATAAAACTCAGGACGCAGTCCGTCAATGCTGATGAGGATGACATGGGAATCCTGGGCGAATAATGTGCCCAGTGACAAAAAAGAGAAAGTGAAAATGCTGATTAATTTCTTCATCTAAAATTTTGGTTCAATCGGACAAAAGCCAATTACGGCCGCAAAAGTAGTTTCGTTGTGTTACGTTAAGGGCAAGGAAATGTTACCAAAATGTGAAATTTGAGAGATTTGGCGGGGAAATCATAAACTGCATTACTTTTGCTGGCACAAGACGAATTTGAAATAAAACAGATAAACCCGATGTCCTCCAAACGATTGTTTTTTCCTCCACGTTGCTCTCTTATTAGTTAGCCCGGCTTTCGCGCAGAACGGTAAAAATAAATCACTTTTTGTAATCGTCGATGGCATTTCCTATGAGCAATTGAAAAAGGTTGCAACGCCAAATCTGGATGCAATTGCGAAAGTGGGCGGCATGACGCGCGCTTATGTAGGCGGGGAAAAAAGCACTTATTCACAAACCCCGACCATTTCAGCAGTGGGTTACAACAGCCTGCTCACGGGCACCTGGGTGAATAAGCACAATGTTTGGGATAATGACATTAAGGCGCCGAATTATCATTATTATACGATTTTCCGTTTGTTTCGGGAGGCGTATCCTGCCAAAAAAAACGGCTATATATTCAACCTGGCTTGATAACCGCACGAAGCTGATCGGAACTGGCTTGCCGCAGACCGGGATGATGAAAACAGATTATTTTTTCGACGGATTTGAGCTGGACACCATTAATTTTCCCCACGATAAAAATGCAGAATACATCAGCAAAATCGACGGGAAAGTGGTGGACGAAGCCGCAATGCACATCAAGAACGAAGCGCCCGATCTTTCATGGGTTTATCTGGAATTTACGGATGATATGGGCCATCGCTATGGCAACAGCGAGCAGTTTTTTAATGCGGTGAAAAGAATGGATACGCAAATGGGCCAGCTTTGGGCGGCGATCAGAGACAGACAGGATAAGCATGGAGAAAACTGGCAGATATTTATCACAACAGACCACGGCCGTGCAGAACCGGCGGGTAAGAACCACGGCGGTCAGTCGGATGCCGAACGCAGCACCTGGATTGTTACCAATGCGAAAGACCTGAACTCTTATTTCACCAAATCGGCTCAGAACAAAAAGATTCCTGCGATCGTGGACATTATGCCGACCATGGCGCGGCACTTGGACCTCAAAATCCCGAAAGAGCAGCTTTTTGAATTGGACGGCATTCCACTCACCGGCAAAGTTTCTGTCACAGATCTTGTCGTAAATAAAGAGGCAAACAACATTAACCTAAGCTGGACGCCGCAGGAAAAAGAAGGTGAAGTGAAAATCTGGCTCGCTGTTACGAACAAGTTTGAAACCGGCGGAAGTGACCTTTACATGCTGATGAAACAACTCCCGGTTGCGGATGGAAAAGCCACATTAGACGTCAGCAAGCTTCCAAAAGGATTTTATAAGATCGTTTTGGAAGGAAAATACAATGCAGTGAACCGCTGGATCGTGGAGAAGGATTAATTCAGGCTTTGCTTTTTGAACAAAACAGGCGTTAGGCCTACTTCTTTTTTGAACAAACGTGAGAAGTAGGACAAATTCTCAAAGCCTAATGCATAAGCAATTTCCGAAACCGTGCTGTCCTCTGATCTGAGGCGGTTTTTGGCTTCCGATATCAGGTAAATGTGAATGTGTTCGAGTGCGGTTTTCCCGCTTTCCTGTTTTAAAACATCACTTAAATAGCCCGCTGAAATGGCCAGCTTCTCAGCCATATAATGAACGGAAGGCAGCCCTTTGACCGTGAGAAATCCGCTGGAAACGTATTTGTCCATCTCCTCCAAAAACCGGCTTACGGTTTTGCCCGAGATTTCAGAACGGTTGATAAATTGCCGTTTATAGAACCTCTGCGCATATTTCAGCAAGGTTTCAACATTCGCCAGAATAATCTCGCGACTGAATTCGTCCACGTTATTTTGATATTCAGTTTCAATTTTGCGGTATAAATCCCAGACCGTCAATTCCTCTTTCGGGGAAACGTGCAAGGCCTCGTTGGTCTCGTAATCGAAATAATGATATTTCTTGATTTCGTTGTGCAGCGGGTGGCCATTCAGGAAATCTTCATGGATGAACATCAGAAATCCGTCTTCATCGAGATGAAGGTTTTTCATTTCAATGATCTGACGCGGTTTTACAAAAAGCATCGAACCGCGGTCGTGATCGTATTTGGTGCGGCCGTAAAGGATGACGCCGGACTTCAACTTTTTGAAGCCGATCATATAAAAGTCAGTCGTGAACTCTTCCGCTCCGATCGAGCACTGGCCATTGCATTGATAAATGCTGAACAGCGGATTTTCAGTTGGCGGAAAACCGTTATCACGGTGCAAGTCACTCAGGTTTTTGTAATGTTTCATCTTTGAACGCTTTATCATATGTGTAACACAATCCGCCCGAATTGGTTTGCAGATTGTGTTACCATTTTTAGCTTTTAGTTGATCAATGTCCGTGTGCCTCGGCAGAAACTTCCTTCCAGGCCTCAAATTCAGCTAATCTTTCGCTGTAAACTTGTTTTACACCCGGATAAGCGACTTTTCCAAGCAAAAAGTGAAGCGGAGGATTTTCAGAATCGATCAGTTGCAAAACCGCGTCCGTGGTCGCTTCTGGCTTGCCCCAGCTGTCCGGCGCATTGCCTTCTGAGAATGCTTTTTTCAGTGGTGCGTATGCTTCCAGTGGTTCAGTCTGCGCGGCCGACGCGCCCGACCAGTCTGTTGAAAAGCCATTTGGTTCGATCAAGCTCACTTTAATGCCGAAGTCTTTAACTTCGCTTGCAAGCGTTTCGCTCAAACCGTTCACTGCATATTTTGATGCATTGTAAATTCCAAGAACCGGAAGTGTTACCAAGCCAAGGAAGCTCGAAACCTGGATAATGTGACCGCTCCGCTGCTCGCGCATAATCGGAGTAACCGCCTGCGTAATCCATAGCAATCCGAAAAAGTTGGTTTCCATCTGAGCGCGTGCCTGCTGTTCCGTGGTTTCTTCAATGGCACCGAATAGACCGAATCCTGCATTGTTGATCAGGACGTCGATGCGACCGAAATGTGCTTTTACTTTATTTACTGCCGCAAATCCGGCTTCTCTGTCATTTACATCCAGCTGGATCGGGAGAACAGCATCACCATATTTTTCGACAAGGTCGTTCAGATCTTCAATTTTTCTGGCGGTTGCGGCAACTTTATCGCCACGTTCTAAAAGTGCATTTGCCCAAAGTTTACCAAATCCACGAGATGCGCCGGTAATAAGAATTATTTTTGACATGATATTTTGATTTTTAATACACTACAAAGGTATCGCTGCCAGGTGAAGTGCGTTTGACACAAAATCCGGGTTCTTTGACACATTCCGGAGATTTGAAAAAAGCCGAAGCACAAACGGCCCGAACACAGATTCACTTTGCGCGCAACACCGCCAGTTCTTGTTCCAATTGCAAAATGTATGCGTCCTTTGCATCGTTGATTTCGCCTATTTCGGCCAAAGTGTATCTTGGTGTGATGTGTTGCGGGCAGTTCCAGTCGTAGGCTTTGATATGGAACAGCATCATGCGCTCAGGCTTGAATTTGTAATCTTCTGGTTTCAATTGATCAAACAATTCGGGATTATCATGGATTTCCACGATCTCTGCTTCTGCATAAATTTTTAACCGCGCTTTGAGCGGGTAGGAGAGCAGGATCAGCGACACATTCGCGTTTTTGGCAATGTTCCCAACCGAAATATATTGCCTGTTTCCGCTAAAATCCACGATGCCGATGGTTTCTGAATCGATCACTTTAATAAATCCTTTCGGTCCGCCGCGGTGCTGAATGTAAGGAAACCCGTTAGCGCCGTATGAAGCAATGTAAAAGCTGTCCATTTGATTGATAAAGCCTTGTTCAACGGAAGTAATGCCTTCGACGAAGCTCATCTTTTCAACCCTTTCATATGCGCCGCGGCTGCCCATTCTTTCCTGGATCGCCTTAATGCCGTCCGAAAACGCGAGTGCTGAATAATTCATGATGGTAAAAAGTTAAAGGCGGCCGTAGCCGCCTTTGATTATATAGACTGGATTTGTCTGATCATTTGATTGGTAAATCCCCATTCGTTGTCGTACCAGGCCATTACTTTTACCAGATCGCCATCTACAACCCTTGTCATTTCCAGATCCACGGTTGCCGCGAACGGGCTTTTTGCAATGTCGCTGGAAACCAGCGGTTCGTCGGTCACAGCCACCACTTTTTCATAGCGCGGAGTGGCTGCTTCTTCTGTTAATATCTGATTAATTTCTTCAATGCTGGTCGGACGTTCGGCAATGAATGTGATGTCCGAAATGGAGCCGACCGGCACAGGAACCCGCACGGCAATTCCATCAAATTTCCCTGCATATTGAGGCAATGCTTTCGTCGTCGCCACCGCTGCGCCGGTTGCTGCTGGTGCCAGGTTAATCGCAGCCGCACGGCCCATGCGCGGTTCACGTTTGGATGGTGCGTCCACAAGTGTTTGCGAAGCTGTATATGCGTGGGTTGTGTTCAGAATGGCTTTTTTGATGCCAAGTCTACGGCCCAGGATCTCGATAATAGGACTAATGTTGTTGGTTGTACAGCTCGCGCAAGAGAACACAGCCACTTTTCCGTCTTCCGTGTTTACGCCATGAACAACAGTCGGTGTGTCTTTGGTTGGACCAGAAATAACGACAAACTTCGCGCCGGCTGCAATGTGTTTTTCGGCATCCGCCTGATTAGTGAAAATTCCTGTGCTTTCAATGACAACATCTGCTGCGAGTGATTTCCAGGGCAGACTTTCAATGTCACGGATGCTGGTGTATTTGATGGATTTTCCGTCGATCAGCAGCGTGTCGCCTTCAACCTTAATGTCTTTTTCGTATTTGCCGTAATTGCTGTCATATTTGAGCAGATAAGCCGCATTTTCAATGCTCATCAGGTCGTTGACACCAACCAGTTCCAGGTCGTTTGTTTCAAAAATTACTTTGAGGGCGGCGCGTCCGATGCGGCCAAATCCGTTGATTGCTACTTTTTTCATGATGCTATTTTTTGAGTGAGAAACCTGCTTGGTTTCATGTATCAAAGTTGCACCATTATTTGGATTTAACGTTAGACAGCAATTCCTGAATAGTTGTCAATTTTACCTTTTGCGCGGTTTATTTGCCCGAATTTCTCCCGGTAATGCAGAGGGGACATGCCTTCTTTGTTTTTGAAAAAGCGGCTGAAAGTCTGAATGTCGCTGTAACCAAGCTCGTGCGCGATTTCCTTGATGGATAAATTGGAGTAACCGATCTGTCGCCGGGCGTGGATCATAATGCGGTCGTGGATGATCGTTTGCGGGCCGCGGTTGGAAACGATGGCGAAAAGATTGGAAATGGTTTTTGGCGACTTATTAAGCTTTTCGGCATAAAAAGCCACGTCATGATGGGCTGCAAAATGCCTTTCTACAAGATAATTAAACTCCCGGATCACGTCGCTCTGACCCATTTCGAGCTTGTGAAAATTAGTGGACTTACGCAGGATGCGGGCAGAAAGAATGAGCATGCGTTTCAAAATCGCTTGCAGCATGTCTTTTTTCAAAATATCCGACTGACGCATTTCACTGCAAAAGATCTCCCATGAAACCTCAAAATCCCTTACCAGATCCCCTTCCACCGAAACAATGGGAATGCCCGATGCTCCAAAAAACAGAAACCCTTTGCTGCCGACTTCATTATCATGATTTACAATGCAGTAAAAAGGCTGATTAAACCGCACCATTCTGGCAGCTTGCAGGTCAATGCTGTCAATGTGGTGAAATTCTGTTAGAAAAATAATCTGGTTTTGCGAAAGGCTGTAAGGCACTTTGTCAACGGTAATGTCCATTCGCGTCCCGACATTCCAGATAAAAGTCATATCGGTCGCCTGCGTTTCAAAAACCAGATTGTAATTCGTGTGATCGAGCTCGTATATGCCAATGCTCTCATTCAGGTCATTATCAAAGACCATATTCATTCAAGGAGATCAGGTTGCAAAAACAAAGTCTCCAATGTTAACGGTTTCCACGCACATTGCAAAGTTTGGCGATGCTGCGAGTCACTGGTCAATATGCTTCCGAGGTCTTAAAATGTAAAACCAATCGTCATCTTTGAAGAAAGCAACGGAGTAGAATTGCGGGGAGTATAAAAGCTGGACTGATACGATTTTGAATAAAATACAGATGCGTCAATGTATACTTTCCTGAAAAGCCGTTGCTGATATCCCAAAACCAACGGAACATCAAATCCCTTGGTTTTTTCATTCAAATCAGAAGATGCATTGTAATGTTCTTTTATTCTGTGAATGTTGTAGTCTCCTTTCAGGGCAGCATAAAAACCAGAAAAATTACTTCCTGCTTTACCGCGTCTCATCATCCATTTTTGCAAGAAATAGTAACGGAATTCCAAACCGACGCTTGCATTCAAATAGGTCACATGCGTTCTTTCCCGAGCTGCCAGATTGGATAGCATCATGTTTGAATTTGCCTGCAGTGAAAACGGACTATCTGCAAGTTTGAACTCATACGACAAGCCTGCACGAGCTCTCTGGCTCGTTATTCCCAAAGAAATGTCAGGCATTTCTATTTTGAGCTGGCTCTGAATCGACTCATCACAAACGATCACGTCACATACCGGGCTTGTTCGGCTTTTTTTCCAGTCGCCTATTGCGATTCCAAGCGTCGCCTGCGTGCCCAGCACAAAGTTTTTATAATTGAAGGCATCCTGATAATCGAAGAAACCATATCGCTGCGGAACTTCCTTCTGATAGAGACCGAGGGAGAAATCGATAAATCCATTATTGAAAAAACGGCTTTGAAATCCGTAAAGAAATCCAAATCTGGAATCGTTTCTGTCGACCAGGTAACGGCCCCTGAGAACGGACTGTTCGTAAGTAAACCCAACATAAGCGCCGCTGAAATTGTTAGCATTTTGGCCACTTTCGATTCGCTTATTCATATTATAATACCAACGGGCTTTGGCATTTGCCCAGAAATTTATTCGTCTCAAGTCCAGATAGCGCAACTGGTACGCCAATCCAACATTATCGCTGTTCAGCTGCGAATAAACTGACGCTTCAATGGATAGGGATGGAAGAACCTTATATTCATAGCCAAGGCTGATGCCAATGCCCTGAACAAGCGACGCAATTGTGCCTAACTTAAACATTTGCTTTGTGGGCACTTTGGTCATAAACACATTCTCATAACGGTCGATGAAGCGCTGTTTTGTCAGCGTATCAGGCTCCTGCCGGAAGGTAACGGGAATGCTGTCCTGAGCGTAAGCACAGTGGAAAAGAAGTAAAAGGAAAAGCTGAGCGAGGCTCTTTTTCATGACAATAGCATTATAAATGTATTACAACGTCAAACCGATCGTCATTTTTGAAGAAAGGAACGGTCTTGTTGCGCCTATGAACTGGTCACCGGAAATGGCTTGCTTGCGGTAGAAAATGGAGCCGTTGATGTAAAGTCTTTTGAACAACCGCTGCTGATATCCGAGATGCAACTCGCCGCTGGTCGTCTCATAATTGAATTTTCTATTCAACTCCGGCTGATAAACGTATGTGATCTCTCCTCTGTGCACATCATATGCTCCCCGCAACCCGACATATGGACCAGAAAAGTTGCTGCCTGTTTTCCCTCTCCGCATCATATAATTTTGCAGAAAATAATAGCGAAGTTCAAGTGCTGCGCCAGCGCTGAAAAATCTGCTGTGGAAGAAGTTTTGAGTTGTTCTGTTTGCGTAATAGATTTCAGTGCCGCCCTGGATGGAAAGTGGTGTTTTACCAATGCGCCTTTCATACGCCAGTCCTGCCTGCGCCACCTGATCCTTTAAGCCAATTGCGATGTAGGGCACCTCGATCTTAAACTGATCTTGAATGGATTCATCACAGACCAAAACATCGCAGATTGGGTTATTTGTGGTCTTTTTCCAGTCGCCAAATGCAATTCCAATGTTGACCTGCGTCCCCAAAACGAAGTTTTTCGATTTGAAAAATGCCGGATCTTCAAGAAAGTAGGAGTTATTCCCAAGCTTACTCTGGAACAGCCCGACCGAATAATCAATGTATCCCCGATTTAAGAACCGGCTCTGAAAACCATAAAGCAATCCCAGCCGCGCCACGTTTTTGTTTGAGTAAGTGTCTCTCAGCTGCAAAGACTGCTCGTAAGAAAATGCGAAGTAACCTCCACTGAAGTTGTTCGCGCTCAGCCCTTGCCTGATCCGCCGGTTCATATTATAATACCAGCGCGCTTTTGCATTAGCCCAAAGATTAACGCCTTTCCAGTTGAAATGCAGCAGCTCCGTCGCCAGCGCCGTCTTATCCCGATCGAATTGCGTGTAAAGGGAAGCTTCAAAAGACAGAGAAGGGAGAATTTTATATTCATAACCAAAGTTGATTCCATTACCCTGAACCTCAGAAGCGACAGCCGCAACTTTGAACATATGCCGCGTAGGCACTTTGGTCATAAAAACATTTTCGTAACGGTCGATAAACCGTTGTTTCACCAGCGTATCGGACTCCTGGTGGAAGGTTACCGGAACGGAATCCTGAGCGTAAGTGAATTGGAAAAGAAAAAAAAGGAAAAGCGAAGCCAGGCTCTTTTTCATGACAATAGCATTAAATAAATATTATTTGACAGTAACCCCTCCAAACTCCGCCTCAATGCTGACATTGGCCAGCTGGTTTTTGGAAAAAAACGCTTCCTTGAAATCAGACGTGTTGCGCTTCCACTTGAAGCCATTGGGCAGTTTCATAGTCGCATAGGCGCTGTTGATGGTGTAATCGAAGTTCTGCCAGTTTTTGGTCTGCAATGTAATCTCCGCCTTCTTCGATTTAATGCCCAGACTTGTGAGTCCGCTGGCGGGGAAAAGTTCGATATCCCCATAAACCGCATCCACCTTTATGACCCCGGCAATGCTTTGCAGCGACATTTTGGTGTGGTCGCTCTGGAATGTGAAGACGCCGGAGATCTCGTTCGCTTTCAGCTCGCCGAAAGAGGTTTGCATTTGCCCTTTTCCGCTCAAATCGACAAGATAAGTTGTGCAAAAGTCCGCTTTCAGTTGCAGGTTATTGGTCAGTCCTTTTAATGTGATCGTGCCAAAAGAATTTTTCAGATCAACCGCACAAGATGCCGGCAAATGGATCTTATAACGTGCCCTAAGGTTTGAAACGGGCTTGGCTTCGCCTTCTTTGAGCACAATGTAGTTGCGCAGGAAATAGTCTTTTCCGTTACGGTCGGCTATATACTGGACTTTCGAAAGGTCATTCGCGGCGGTGTTTTTCTCAGGATGCCGCGCAGACAATTCCATAATAATAGAAATCTCCGGTTTATCCCAGGTGATCATTTCAATGTCCGCCTTTTCCGCCGTGATATGCAATGTGCGTATGGCCTTCACATTCTTTTCTATCGTCTTGGTGGCAACCTGCAGCACGCCCTGCGCACAGGCCATCGCCGCGGCACTCGCCCAAAGCACGGCCAGGAGCAAAAAATTGAGATAAATATTCCTTTTCATATGCTAGATCATTTTGGCCATTTCGTTCAACACCTGGGCCTTTTGTTGTTCAATGTTTGCATACTGCCGCACGAGTGCGGGTTCTGCGTTGTATTTGCCGATCGCCTGTTGGAGCTGCGCTGCCGCGCTGACAAGTTCTTCATATTCCTGCTGCAGCATTTTGTAATCGCTGCTGCTGCACACCAATGTTTCCGTTTCGCAGTAAGCTTTCAGTTTGGCATATTCCTGATCGATCACCTGATCGGCGCTTGCCTGCAACCGCTGATCCACGGTTTCCTGCGTGAAAGCAATTTGTTTTCCTGATTTTTTACCAATAAACCAGACCCCGGCAACGCCTGCGAGCAACACCACGGCGGCGGCATACTGCCAGTAAAATGCAGCTTTTCTTGCCGTCTGGCCCTTAGCGATCAGGTCCCAGAGCATGGCATCCGGTTCGTATTCGGGCAGTGACTCCACAGCCGATTTCAGCGGCAGATCGTTCAGTTCCTGGTTTAATGATGCCCATATGCCTTCTCCCGGCGAATAATGCGGCAGCTTGGCCAGGGCATCTTTTAATATATGCGGGTTCTTTTCCATTGCAGTTGTTATCTTGGCGAAAGCATGTTTCGCAGCTTTCTTTTCGCGTGAAATAGTTGTGATTTAGAAGTGCCCTCCGTAATGTTGAGCATCACCGCAATCTCCCGGTGCGTGTAACCTTCCACTTCTGCCAGCACAAAAATGGTGCGGAAGCCGTCGGGCAGGGCCAGGACAGCCGTTTCCAGATGTGCCGTGTTGATCTCTACTTCGTTCCAGTCAATGCTTTCACCTGTGTATTCTTCCAGGTCCCTCCAGACCACAATTTTTTTCTTTTTTGTAGATTTCCTGACCACGATCTGCTTAATCCAGGCCCCCAGCGTGGAGTCGCCCCGAAACTGGCTGAGGTGTTTGAAAATGTCCATAAACGAATCCTGCAACACATCATTGGCATCGTCAAAATCTCCCGTTATGCGATAGGCAAGTGTGTACATCGCTTTTTTATAGCGGTCGTACAATTGCCGTTGCGCAATCCGGTCGTTTAAAAGGCATCCTGAAATAAGCTCAGCCTCTGAGGTCATACAATGTTTTTTAGTGCATTCGAATCAAAGAGGCCGCAAGAAAGGCAAAAGGTTGTACGGCTTTATAAAATTTGTTGAATCTTCCGGTGCAACATTAGCAGGGGTGAGTCGTCTTTGCATTATCGTCGCCGTCCGGCGATATATTGGACATTAGCCTTGATATGAAACAAACGTTACTCACCCTGATCGCATCGGTGGCAAGCATTGCATTTGCCCAGGCGCAACAATTCAAAGTTAAAGGCGTTCTCGCCGATTCAGCGACCGCCAGACCCGTGGAATTTGCCAATGTTGCCTTGCTGCAAAATGGAAAAATACAGCAGGGAGTCACCACAGACACCAGCGGCGTGTTTCAATTTGACAAAGTAAATCCCGGGAACTACACCATTCAGGCTTCGCTGATCGGTTATGCGACAAAAAACACCGAGAAATTTGATGTGAAGACGAAAGACGTTGATCTAGGCAAAATTACATTGGCTGCCTCGGTCCGGAACCTCAGCGAAGTGACCGTGTCGGAGCAAAAGGCTTTGTTTGAAGAACGCTCGGACCGGATGGTTTACAACGCCGAAAAAGACATCAGCATCCGCGGCGGCGACGCAACGGACGTCCTCAAAAAGATCCCGTCTATCGCGGTGGACATTGAGGGCAATGTTCAATTACGAGGCAGTGGGAACATTAAAGTGCTGATTAACGGAAAACCTTCCAGTGTGGTCGCCCGGAGCGTGTCGGACGCTTTGAAACAGATTCCTGCCGACATTATCAAACAAGTTGAAGTAATCACCTCACCATCTGCAAAATACGATGCCGAAGGAACCGCCGGGATCATTAACATCATCACCAAAAAGAATGCATTAAAGGGCACCAGCGGCTCGGTAAGCCCCAACTTCGGACAATGGAACAACTGGCCTAATGCCAGCATTAATCACCGGAATAAGGGCATCAGCTTCACGGCAAACGGAGGATTCAGTAACTGGCGTAACAAGCGTGAAATGAATCAGTTCCGCACTTTTTCAGATGCAGACACACTGTTTTTGCAAGATCAGCGGCAATTTATCAAAGGCAATGGCAAGAACACCTACGGGACTGTCAATGCGGATTGGGATGTGGATTCGCTGAACCGCATCGGGGCGGGCATCAACTATTATGACGGGCGCAACACCAACGGGTTTGACATCACATTTGAGGAAAAACAACAGGGCATTGTGAGCGAATATTTCAAGCGGAATATGAGCCGGACGTACGACTGGGCAGGCGCCACATTCAATGTGGATTACACACGCCTTTTTTCAAAACCAAAAAAAAGAGCTTAACCTGCTCATGATGTACGCTTTCGAAGGCGAGGACAGCGATTACTCGGCTAATGTGCTGAACCGCGAAGGCCAGACTTTTTACCGGGAAAAAAGCTACAACATTAACAACAATAAGGAAGGCACTTTCCAGCTCGATTTTACCAATCCATTGGACAGCATTAACACCATTGAAATGGGAGCAAAAACCATTTTCCGCCGCATCCTGAGCGATTACCGCATTGCCAGTGCCTTCGACGGATCGACGGATTTTGTGGATGTGCCGGAGCTTGCCAATATCTTTGATTACAATCAGCAGGTTGCGGCTGCTTACCTGGTTTACAGTCGCACACCTAAGAAAAACTGGGCATTTAATCTGGGCGCCCGTTATGAGCACACATTCATTCAGGCGAACTTTTTAAACGGGACAAGGCCGTTTTCCAACGATTATGGAAATTTTATCCCTAGCGTAAGCCTGTCACGGAGCTTGCCCAAAAACCAGCAGATCCGCCTCAGTTACTCGCAGCGAATTCAGCGGCCGCAGTTTTATTATCTGAACCCTTATGTTAACCAGTCGGATTCTAAAAATCAATATGGCGGCAATCCATATCTGAGTCCTGAATTAACACATTCCGCGGAAGCGAATTATAGTGTTTCCATGGGCGCAACGAGCATTAATGCATCGTTTTTTCTGCGGAAAACCAAGAATGCGATTGAACAGATCAGCTCCGTAGACAGCAGCGGCGTCCTGACGCAGATTTTTCAGAATGTGGCTGAAAACGCTGCATATGGCGTAAACCTGAGCGCAAATACCAAGATTATCAAACAATGGACCGTCAACGGCTCACTGAACCTGTTTTACAATGTGCTCGAAAGCGCCGAACTCAAAACGCGGAATGCGGACTGGATGTATCGCCTCAACCTCAATTCAACCGTCGATTTTGGTAAGGGTTTCAAGGCGCAAATGTTCGGATTTTATAACTCAGCCAGGGTTAACATTCAGGGTAGATTTGGCGGATTCGGGTTTTACAACATTGTTTTTCAAAAAGAAATTTTGAAGAAAAAAGGCTCGATTGGATTCGGATATGACAATCCGTTTAACCGTAAGATCAGCTGGCGAAACGATTTTGTGGGCGCCAATTTTGTTCAGGTCCAGGACGTGGCCATGTATCGCAGAGGCTGGCGCATCAATCTGAAATATGAATTTGGTAAAATGAACGGCGCACCACGTCAGAAAAAACGGATCAATAATGATGACAAAAAATCGGGTGACGGCAACGGATAATGTTAATGTCAATTACGTTTTGAGCCCATAATATCTTCCCACTTATAATAGTGGAAAACCTTTCCCTCCGACATCACAACAAAAAGACCTTTTGGGAATTGGGGGGAAAGGGGAAGGCTGGTCACATCGGAACCGTCACTGCTTATGGCTGCAACTTTAACCGTTTTTACGAGCGTATGCGCGTGCGGATCGGCTTCTGTTCCTTCTCTTTTAAAAATGTGGAACTTGTTAGCGCCCTGGTCCGAAACGAGAATGTAACCCGTTTTCGGGCCCGTTTTATAGATCGAAATGCCTTCGTTATCCTCTGTGAAACCTGTATTTGGAATCAATGTCAGCTCTTTGCTGCTGCTATCTGGATCCGCATAATATTTCCGGACGCCAACCTGTTCGTCAGAATAGTAAACGTAGCCCATTTCGTTGTCGACGGCAATGGATTCAATCTCTTTTTTGCCGCTGTATTTGCCAAATTTCCGCACCAGATCAGCCTTAACATTGCCTTTTCCATAGTCCAGCAGCCTGTATTGCCACAAATATCCCTCAGCCGGTCCGGTCTTGCGCCCAACAATTGCGAAGATGGCTTTGTCCGAAGGGCGGGTGTAAAGTGCAATGCCCATCGGCGCCTGCATTGAATCGCCTCTGAAGACTTCAATGCCGCCTGCATCGGCTACTTTCATATCCGGCAATGTGAAAATGCGCATTTTGTTTGCTTCCCTTTCTGTGGCCACTGCAATGTCGGTTGCTTTGCCTGAGAGCATTAGTCCGTACGCAACATCCACATTGTTAGGCCTTTTGAGTGGAACAAATTTCTCTTTCTGAATTTTTCCTGCAAGGTCAAAAACGTACAAACCGCCCTCCGCATCCTTATCAGTGCCAATGATCAGACTTTTGGAAGGATCATCCGGATTGATCCAGATCGCAGGATCGTCCGTGTCGTGCACAACCGAATCCGTGACGACAACGGGCTGGATAATCGTGGAGTCAGTTGCCGTAGATTGATCAGAAGACGGGCTGTTATTGCAGGAAATGAAGCCTAATGAAGCAAGCAGAAATAGGGCAGAATATGAATGCATTGGGTTGTTTTTCATGGGTTATTACTTCGTCATGTCAAATTTCAATCCGAAATTAAATCGCGGACGATAATATTCGGCCTGAACTGTTCTTGACGAAATGCTTTGGTAATAACGCAATGGCTGATTGGTCAGGTTGTTGGCTTCTGCAAACAGGCGCAGGTTTTTGGTGATCTTGTAAGCCGCGTTGGCGTCGAGGAAAAACTGTTTGTCGTAATAAATGTCGTCAAAATCCTCACCGCCGAGCGCGTCCAGGTAAGCCGCTGTGTAATTGGCGGAAAGGCGTGCCGAAAAGCGCTTATTTTCCCAGGAAAGCGATGCATTGAACATATGCGGCGCAGTTCCGGGCAGGGAAACGTCCGTCCTTTCATCGCCGTCTTCGTTATACACGCCGTCTGCGAATGATTTGGTAAAGGTGTAATTGGTGTAAATCCCGAAGTTTTTCAAAAAGCCGGGAAGGAAATCCAGCTGCCTTTGGAACGCGATTTCAAAACCAAAAATGTTCACATTGTCACCATTGCGAGATTGCAGAAAATCCCACTGCTGGCCAGCCGAAATCGGGTTGGTAATGCCCGGAAATCCAGCGCTGAAATCGGCTTCTGAATATTGCTGGTTGCGATAAGTGTAAATGAAATTTTTAAGATTTTTGTAAAAAACACCGCCGGAAATCAAGCCAACGGACTCGAAATAATTTTCAGCCATTAAATCGAAATTCCACGAATAAGTCGCTTTAAGGTCCGGGTTACCAGCCGAAATTTCCTGGTCGCCCGGGATAATGCTAATGTACGGAGCCAGTGCGTAATAATTCGGACGTGCGAGCGCCGTTGTTGCAGCTGCTCTCAGGATGAAGTTGTCCGTCGCGTTATAGCGGAAAGAAACGCTCGGCATCACATTCAGATAATTGTTTTTCACCGACCGCGCACCCGCAAGTTCTTCCTCATCCTCGATAATGTTGCCCGTGTAATCAATGGAAGTGTTTTCCAACCGCGCACCAATGATCATCGACAGTTTTTCATTGAAATCCTGATCAAACCGCACATAGCCAGCCACGATGTTTTCTTTCGCATTATAATTCGCACCCAGGAATTCCCCAGGCACCGATTCTGCTTCGAATTGCGCCGTGTTGGCCAAATTCAATCCGCCCAGAAATTTGTTTGAAGCAAATATCCCTGGCACCAGATGCGATCCGGCCTGGAAATTACTGCCCGGCCAGTTAACCGTCGCAGCATCACCAAGCGTAGCAATGTCATCCTCATTAACAGGTGTGTATTCAAAGAAATTGTTGTCCCTGTCTTTCGTTTTCAGCCTCAAACGAGCACCAACGCGGATTCTGCCTTTTTGATCAGGAACAAATGAAAGCGGGAAGCGGAGGTTTAGTTTCGCACCCAATTCCGTTTCCTTAGTAAAATCATGGTTTTCCGTAATCTCATTCAAACCCAATGTGGCAGCATCCAGTCCAACCGGAGTCATCAGCGGCGCGCGTGAGTCGTTGTTGTAAATGAGCGTGTTACCGCCTTCACGGAAACCAATGTAGCGTTCGTTAGGCCGGTCTTCGCTCGCCGTGGAATAGCTTACCGACCAGTCCATATCCACTTTCGGGCTCAGCAAATGGTCGCCGCGAACTGAATAATTCTGCACCGTTTGTCTTTCGAGACGGCCGCTCTTATTTTTATTATTGTCAATCCCGCCTTTGGTTTGTCTCGCTACGCGGCCTTCAAAACCGGTAATTTTATCATTATCATCATAAATCGGCTCAATGTCATCGACTTGCAGGCGGTAACGGTTTTCAATGTCGTCGCGCCAGTTATACATTGCATTGGCAGTAATGGTGTGATTTTGACCTAATTTAAAATCAAATGCGGCCGAAAGGCTTCTTCTCATGCGCTGCACATCATATTTACGGACGTCGTTTTCGTTGATAAATACATTACCGAAATCATCTTTCGCCCAAACTGCCTCCACGTCATCCGAGCCGTAACTGTTGTTGTTATAAGATCCGCTCAGGACCATTCCAATGGCATTTTTGGTAAAACGATTTGCATAAACAAAACCGCCCGTGTACAAGGCTTTGTTACGAATAGGGTTGAAGCCCGATGAAAGTGTGGCCGAAATCCGCTGGCTGTTTGGAGCCGCGCGCGTCACCAGATTGACCGACCCGCCGATGGCATCAGCGTCCATATCGGGTGTTAGAGTTTTGTTTACTTCAATGGTCGAGATCATATCCGAAGGGATCAGGTCCATTTGCACGCGCCTGTTGTCACCTTCCGCAGAAGGAATTCGGTCGCCGTTCAATGTTACCGAATTAAGCTCCGGCGCAAGTCCGCGCACGATGATGTTCCTGGCTTCTCCCTGGTCATTCTGCATGGTGATGCCCGGAACCCTTTTCAATGCGTCGCCAATGTTGGAGTCCGGAAAACGGCCCACCTGGTCCGAGGAAATGATATTTGTAATGTTGTCATTGTTCCGTTGCTGGTTAAGCGCCTTGGCCTGCCCTTTCAGGCGATCACCCAAAACGACCACCTCGTTCATATCCAGCCCGCCTTCCTGCAGGACGAGCTCAAAGGATGACGCGCCGCCGGTTTCCACAACGATATTTTGCGAATAATTGCGGTAACCCATATAAGTCGCTTCCAGCTGGTAAGTGCCGGGACTGACATTCAGAAATTCAAATTTGCCATACACATCTGAAATGGTGTATTGATTGCCGGGAGTAATTTTGACTGTTGCGCCGGGAAGGGAAAGCTTCTGGGCATCCATGATTTTGCCCGAGATCACCGCCTTTTGAGCAAATGCAGTGCTAGGCGCCCAAAGCAACAACAGCAAGAGCGCGTGGAGTAGTAAATTTTTCTTCATCAGCCTGTTTTAATTAATCCGCAAAAGTCACAGACTAATGTTACCCGGTTGTCAGCTAAGTGTTATGAAATTGTTATTACATCTTGTTTCTTACGGTTTTTCCAGATTCTTTCCAGTTTTCAAGCGCAATTTTATAGTCTATGAAGATACTGATCATTGAAGACGAAGAATATCTGAGGGAAGTTATCCAGCAGTCGCTGGAACTCGAAAACTATCTGGTAGAAACTACAATTGACTATCAATCAGCACTTGACAAGATTATCTCTTTCAATTACGACTGCATTTTACTCGACATTATGCTGCCGGGCGGGAGCGGGCTCGACATTTTGCAGGAACTCAAAAACCTGGAAAAGTCAGATAATGTGATCATTATTTCTGCCAAAGATTCGCTCGACGATAAATTAACGGGGTTAAATCTGGGGGCGGATGATTATCTGACCAAGCCATTTCACATTGCCGAATTGCGGGCACACGTTAAATCCGTGCTGCGCAGAAATTCTTTTCAAGGCAAAACATTGGTCGTGATCGGCAACCTTACGCTCGATCCCGAAGGCAGGACGCTTTCTATCAATGATCAGGTTCTGGTTCTGAACCGGAAAGAATTTGACATTCTTACTTATATGGTGGTCAACAAAAACAGGCTGGTCAACAAAACTTCCCTTGCCGAACATGTCTGGGGCGATCATATGGATCAGGCGGACGATTACGAATTCATTTATTCGCAGATCAAAAATCTTCGGAAAAAGTTGAAAGACAACCACGCCGACGTCGAGATCCAGGCTGTTTACGGCATTGGCTACAAATTGGTACAGCTATGAATCTGCTCGATCACACATTAAAATATCTCGCAATTGCATTGTTTGGGATCATCAGCGTTTGGGCGGTGATCTTTTATGTCAATATGCTCGATGAAGTTTACGATAGTCTGGACGATGGACTGGATAACTATAAGCTGCTGATCATTCAAAAAGTCCACGACGATCCGTCCACATTGCGCAAGACCGAGTTTGCCGAGGGGAATTATGAGATCCGCGAAATAAGCCGGAAAAGTGCGGAAGAAATGAAAGACGTGCATAAGGATACGCTCATGTATATGCCTTATGAGAAGGATATGGAGCCCGTCAGACTGCTCACCACCGCATTCCGACTGGGTGAGAAACATTATGAATTGAAGGTGATCTCGTCCATGGTGGAAGAGGACGATCTGATAGAAGATCTGTTTTTTGCCTTGATATGGCTGTATCTGGCATTGATCGCGAGCATTCTTGTTGTGAATAATTTTTTGCTCAAAAAGGTCTGGCAGCCATTTTACAAACTCGTTGACCAGCTAAGAAACTTCCGGTTAGGAAAAGATCAGTCTTTCAAAACGGTGGACACGAATGTAAAGGAATTCGCTATGCTTAATGAGTCGGTGACATCGCTCGTGCAGCATGCACTGGAAGCCTATAACAGCCAGAAACAATTTATCGAAAATGCTTCGCACGAACTGCAAACGCCCATTGCGATCAGCATTAACAAGCTTGAACTGCTTGCTGAGAAAAACGAGCTGACCGACGGAAATCTTGAAACGGTGGGCAAAGTGATTCAAACGCTCGAACGATTGACGCGCTTGAACAAATCCCTTTTATTGCTTTCAAAAATAGAAAACCGCCAGTTCGGCAGCACTGAAAATGTTTCTGTCAATGCAGTTTTTAATGACCTGAAAGAAGAGTTTACCGATTTTGCAGAATACAAAGGCGTAACGATTTCAATGGTTGAAAATGCGCAGCTGAACGTGGTTATGCAGAAGGATCTGGCGATTATCCTGATTTCTAATCTGATGAAAAATGCGATCGTGCACAACCATACGAACGGAATAGTTGACATTGAAGTGGGCACGGATTATTTCAAAATCACGAATTCGGGCGCAGCAGCGGCATTGGATCAGGAAAAAATCTTCCGCCGTTTTCACAAAGGCTCGGCCGATAAGAACAACACGGGCCTTGGTCTTGCCATTGTGAAGGCCATTGTGGATTTGTACGGACTCAAAATTGATTATTTATTTGACGGAAAACACGTAACGACGGTTTCATTCCCAATTCCTTCCGGTTTTGCCCTTTAACATTGTAAGAAAAAACAGTTAAAGGCATGAAAAACTTCATCATCACTACATTGCTGTTCGCGTCGACAATGCTGTCCGCCATGGCTCAAAATGATTCAATTCAAAAACCAAAACCATTGAAAATACGTCACGCCGAGCCGCTGTACATGGATTTGATCCGTGACCTCGGAGCGAGAAAAGGCGAGAAGGAGTGGAATGTCGGTTATGGCATTGAAGGGCACAAGGATTACAGCATTAACCATTCGTTTGTCGAATATGAATTTTCACCAGTGAACCGGCTTGGTCTGGAAGTTGAAGTTCCGTTTGCATTTTACCGCGCGGCCAATGCGCAGGAAGGAGCCGACATTCCAAGAAATCGCGTAGAAGGACTTAAACTGGCTGCACAGTATACTTTTTTAGTTTCAGAAAAACAGCAAATGTCCATGGCTGCGGGTTATATGCACGAGTTTCGCGCGCATTCCTTTTACTCCATTAACCACGGCCGTGGCATGCTGAAAGGTAATTCGATCAGTCCTTTCTTTATTGTTGCCAAAAAATGGGGAAACCGGATCAACACGATGCTTTACACTGGCCCGGAATGGGAAATTACGCCTGGAGAATCCAAAAAAGAGCTTTTTTATCAGGTCAATGCCAGCATGCATTATGTGTTGCCGAGTGGTCACTTCGTAGGCGTCGAGGTCAATGATGAATCGTCAGCCATGAGCCGCCACACCGTTGTGCGCCCGCAAGTGAAACTCGTTTTAGCTCCCAACCTCGCGCTGGGACTCGTAACCGGCATCCCAACCAACTTCCAAAACGACGGCATGAGCTTCATGGCCAGGATCATTTTTGAGCCTTGATGGGTTCTCGGTCAAAGTTTATTTCTTTTTATAAATCGCCCCGGCGAGTTTAAGTGCTTTGTAAGCATTTACGACGCCTCCGGTGCGACTTAGCGAACTGAACGGGACTTTTTGTTCAGTCCCGGGCTTTATAACCAGGGTTTGGATCGGTGAAGCTGAATTTTCAATGCATGATCTAACCTGTTTGTAGGTCAGGGACGGATAATAGCTCCAAATCAGTGCAGCAATGCCAGACACCATTGGAGCTGCAAAGCTCGTGCCGCTTTCCGTCAGATATTTTCCATGGATTGCAGTGGTAAAAATGTCACTTCCCGGCGCGAAAATGTCCACCGATTTCTTTCCGTAATTGCTGTATTCAGCAACTAATGTGCTGTCTGACGACGTGGCGCCTACTTTTATGAAGTTAGATGCGACTTTGTTATTCAAAGAAAGGGCAGTCGGGTACATAGGCAGGCTATCTACATTGTTTCCTTCATTGCCGGCACCCGAAATGAGCAGCACACCTTTGGTTTCAGCATAAGCAATGGCCCTGTCGACTTTGGATTTTTGTGGGGAAAAATATTTGCCGAAACTCATGTTAATCACCTGTGCGCCATTGTCCACTGCATATTCAATGGCATAGGCGACGTCTTTGTCGATCTCATCTTCCTGCGAGGAAACGAAAATCCGGATGGGCATAATGCGGACATTGCCCGCGATCCCGTCCTGCCCCTGGCCATTGTTGCGCTCGGCAGCCACAATGCCCGCACATGCCGTTCCATGGTCATCTTTGGGCATTGTTACATTGTTTCCATAGGTTTTACCATGGTCCACATTCGGGGCGGTAATGTTGTCCCTGGCTGAGAAATAAGTAACATCGTCATGTGAGATCACGGCGTCCGCAACAGAGAGCTGTCCACTGAATGACTTGGCAAGATCTGCAAAAACCTTCATCCGTTCATCAAGCGTAACGCCAGCCATCACCGGTTCTGAAAATGCACCGAGCCGCGCGTTGTAATAGGACTGTAAAAGGCTGTCTTCGCTTGCCCGCACGGGATACGCGAGCAGCGTTTGGTAATCAACCGAGTCTTTCTTGAAATTTGTCTTGTAATAATCGATCAGCGCCTTGTACTCCGTTACGGTGCTTTCAAACCGCTTCTTATAGGCAAGATTTTCTGCGTAAAACTTCTCTTTTTCCTGCCGGATTTTTTTCCAGTAATCGTAACCCTTCTTTTTAACAAGCGCAGCGCTGTCTGTTGTACTTTCAAAATCTTTCCTCAGCCGCACATATTCCCTGATCACTTCTGTAATACCTGCCTCGGTGCTGCCGACAAAATTCCAGCCACGCGCGTCATCGGGATAACCGTTCTTGTCGTCATCCTGCCCGTTTTCCGGGATTTCCTTTGTGTTCTGCCAAACCACATTTTTCAAATCCGGATGTTCATAGTCAACGCCTGTGTCGATAATGGCTACGATCACTTGCCTGACGGGCTTTTTATCTTTAAGCAAAAGTCGGTAGGCTTTCTCCACACTCACGCCCGGAAACCCATCTTCCTGCGCGTCGAGAAGATGCCAGTTTTTGGGAAGTTCTTTCGTCTGCTGCGCTTGCCCTACAATTGAGTTCAAAAGGAAGAAAATCACGAACGTTAGTTGGAAATGCATTGGCGAAGAGCATGTTAGTGAGATTGTAAATTAATGTTTTTTCAACAAACATGTACTTCAATTATACGGCTTCGTCCAGGATCTCAACAACGCCATCGGTTCCGTTAACCCGGATTCGCTGGCCGTCCCGGATTTGTTTGGTGGCATTTTCTACACCTACGACTGCGGGCAGACCATATTCACGGGCTATGACTGCGCCGTGGGTCATTAATCCGCCGACTTCGGTGACAAGGCCTTTTACGGAAACAAAAAGGGGCGTCCAGCTTGGGTCGGTGAAGGCGGTTACGAGAATGTCGCCGCTTTTCAGTTCGCTTGTTCCGGCAAGGGCCGCTTCCATATTCAAGATCACCCGCGCGCGACCTTCAATGATGCCCGCAGAAACCGCCAGCCCGATCAATGCTCCTTCGGGCACATTATCGCGGTTGTAGGAACCCTCCAGGCGCTCGCCCTCGGACGTCATCACTCGCGGAGGCGTGAGTTTATCGAAAATTTTGTAATCAGACTTGCGCTGATTTATAGTCTGTTTCAGCATTTCCGAGTCGAGCGAGCCGTTTTCCGCATTGCGGACTGCTTCACGGAATTCATCGAAACTGAGAAAAAACACATCTTCTTTTGCGTCAGTCACATGACTCGCCACGAGCTTTTCCGCTTCCTGCATCAATGCTTGCTTGTACACAAAATAGCGGTTGATCATCGCGTATTTGGGATATTCGCGATAACCTGCAAAATTTCGGATCAGGTCAATCATTCGTTTGGTGTCCCGGGCTTTCTGCTCTCCGTCGGGCAATTGCCTTAATTGTTCCAGCAAATCCTGCTCTTTCCTCCATGCTTCCTGCCGGCCCTGCTCGAACCGCTGCCTGCTGACATTAGGCGCGAAGCTTTTGACGTGGCTTAAAATGATCGGAACAAGTGCCGTTGGATTTTCGGCCCAGCGCGTGCGGGTTATGTCGATTTCGCCGGTGCACCGCATGCCATATTTGTCTAAAAATGCATTAATCGCTTCCCGAGCCGCTTTTCCGCCATTTAATTTTTCCAAGGCATTTAAAAACGAACTATCCTTCACTTGCTGAAAATAGCTAACAACTTCCGGAAAAGGGCGGATCACATCTGCGACGTCCAGCAATGCGAGACCCATTTCGGAAGTGACATTGCCGGGCACGGATTGCGCCAGCGTGTCGGCCGCATTCTTTTCACCGAGCCAATCGTACATTTTTTCATTGATCCAGGCAGTCGCATCGATGACGGCGGAAAGCGTCTTAAAACTTTGCGGATTGAACAAGATCTTCTTGAACTCCGGCAAATCTTCCACGATAAAATCAAACAATGCTGCGCCCGATTTCGTCTGAATGTCGCGTTTCAGTTTGTCGAGCGAACTTTCACATTGCCCGATAAACTCGGAGACAAATTTTGCACAATCATCTAATTGAATCTGCGGAGGCGGCGTTTGCGAACTTTCAGGTTTTCCGTCGTATTGTTTAACGTCAAAATCCGCGGGCACCAATTCTTTAAAATCGCCGGTTAGAGCAGTTATCAGCGCATCTTTCACGAGCGGGTCAGACTTTCCAAGCATATTAAACACGCGGTTGCGGCCATCAGGCGAAGCGAGCATCGCAGTAATGTCGACGAACAATCTGCCGGCCGCAATGCGCATGGACGCAGCATTGATCAGCAGCCAGAACGACAATCCCAGCGGCTTCATGGCGTCCGTCATCATTTGCTGATGGCCTACGGACACATAAATCCGCCGCCCGTTTTCGCCAGTATGCATCTCGGGAATTGGATATAATGTTGTGATCGGGCGGCTTTGCACAATGTAAAAAATGCCATCGGCCAGGCACCATTCAATGTCTTGCGGTTGCCCGAAATGTGCTTCGATTTTCTTGCCTAATGGTGCTAAACTTACAATCTGCTCGTCTGTCAAAGACTGAATCTGCTGCTGTGCTTCATCAATTTCCTGCGTTTCTGTGCTGCCTGCCGACAATGCTGATATAGCGATCTTTTCTGACAGCGATTTGTTTTTGAATGATAGCGCCGTCTCGCACTTTATAATGATCCGCATTGACAATGCCGGAGACGAGCGCTTCGCCGAGGCCGAAACTGGCGTCAATGGCAGTCACATTCCTGATTGCCGCTGACAGGATCAGCCGTGAACAGAATGCCCGCCACATCTGGAAAAATCATTTTTTGAACAATGACGGCAAGCTGCACATTCCGGTGATCAAAGCCGTTTTGCATCCGATAATGCACCGCCCGATCTGTAAAAAGCGATGCCCAGCATTTTCGGACATGCGCTAAAACTGCATCTTGCCCCAAGACATTTAGATACGTATCCTGCTGCCCGGCAAATGACCAACCCGGCAAATCCTCCGCCGTCGCACTCGACCGGACCGCATAAGCCACCCGCTCACCAAAATGCCGAAGGCGATCCGAGATTTCTTTCTGAATGTGATCAGGAATTACACTTGTTTCAATCCTTAATCGAATGTTAGCAGTGAGATCTTTGATTTCCTCGGCATCCCCAATTGTCATTTGCGCAAGCCGATTAATGAGCGAACCAAGCGTTTCATCATTAGAAATAATTTCCCGGAATTCTTCCGTTGTAATGCAAAACCCGTCGGGAACATGGATGCCTTTTAATGTGGACAGCTCGCCCAGGTTTGCGCCTTTTCCGCCTGCACTTGCAAGCTGGCTTTTGTCGAAGATTCCGTAAATCGACTGTGTAATGCTTGTCAATTTCCATGGCTGGCTTTTATGAAGTGGTGTGAATCGATCTTGCAAAACGATTAATTGCCTCTTACGTATTATGTAACCGTTAGTTAAAATTGCTTATTGTGTTTTTCGGCTAAATAAACTGACGCTTTCCTTTCTCAAATCCTGAAATCGATATTCCCGATGGTTGTAATGCGCTGATTTTAATCATTAGAGAGGGATTAATAATCATTAGAGAGTGATTAGAATGTTTGACGATCATTAGATTAATGCTTAAATTAATATAACAGAACTACGATTTCGGGCACAAAATGATCATTGCCAAAATCGCGTGACGTATGGTGGCACAATTTTCTTAAATGCGGATGCGGACCCGGTCACTCATCATTTAAAAGACCAATGATGCTGATGGCTAATGATTAACAACAATTAAAGAATGAAGAAAGGACATCGTGTCGAAGTTCCCACCCCTTGGGAAAGACTTATGGGGATGCTTTACGTTGAAAGGACCACAATTAATTACATTTTCATTTATGCGATTCTGATCGGCCTTATCGGGCTGACGCTTCCGCTTGGAACCACTGCCGTTTTCAATTTCCTTTCCAATGGTGCTTTATACAGCTCAACTTACATCCTGATCGGCGTCGTGCTGCTCGGGGTCGTTGTAGGCGGGCTTTTGCTCATCGCGCAGCTTACGCTTGTGGAGGTGATCGAGCAGCGGATCTTTGCAAAGGCTACATTGGAATTTGCTTACCGGTTTCCCAGGATCAAAAGGGAGGAGCTGAGCGGAGAAAATCCTCCTGAACTTGTAAACCGCTTTTTCGACGTTATTACCATTCAAAAAGGGCTTACTAAGTTGCTTGTCGACGTGGTTGCAGCAACTGTGCAGATCTTTTTCGCTGCTATTCTGCTTTCATTTTATCACCCGGTTTTTATCGTTTTCGGGATTTTTACCGTGCTGGTGATCTTGTTAATGCTGGCTGTTTTTTACAAAAGAGGCGTGGAAACGAGCATTGACGAATCGGAATACAAATATGAAGTGGTGGCTTATCTTGAAAAAGTGGCAGCCAATCTGGACGATTACCGGAATCAGCCGGATCAGCTCAGGACAGTGATTTCGCAGACGGATAAGATTACTTCGAAATATCTGAAAGCCAGGAATGCGCATTTCAAGATACTCCGGAAATTCTTTGCAAGCTCGGTGGTTTTGCGGACGGTCTTAATGGGCGGTTTGCTTTTGATGGGTTCTTACTATGTGATCCAGCGTCAAATGACACTCGGGCAGTTTGTTGCGGCGGAAGTGATCATTGTGCAAATCAGCTATGCAGTTGAAAAATTCATGACCAGTTTGAATACGATTTTTGATATGGTGACCGGTAGCGAAAAACTGGCCGTTGTCACAGACCTTGAACTTGAAGAAAGTGAGGTGACAAATGGCTAAGAAAACCAACGACAACCGTAAATGGGAAGAAATGGGAATGCTGTCCAGGGATCAGATCCTGGAAACGAGGGGCCCGAGATTGTTAGGCAAAATCATGCTCGCGCTGCTGTTTGTGTTCATCATCACTATGTTTTTGCCATGGCGCCAAACCATCCCGGGTCGCGGTAATGTCACCGCATTACGCCCGGAGGACCGGCCGCAAACCGTTCAGAACCAGATTGGCGGGCGCATAGAGCATTGGGCTGTACGTGAAGGGCAGCACGTCAATATCGGCGATACGATCCTGATCATTTCAGAAACAAGTCAGTCTTATTTTGACCCGGAACTGCCTGTGAGGCTGCGCGAACAGCTGGCGGCCAAAGAAGGGAGCGAAGGCGCTGCGACGCAAAAAATGGAGGCAACTTCGGCGCAAATGCGTGCACTGACCAGAGGCTTGGGCATTAAGCTGAATGCTGCGGAAAATAAAGTGCATCAGGCAGAAAACAATGTGAGCATTGACAGCGCAGACCTGGTTGCTATCCAGCGGTTTTACGAGATCAGCAAATCCAGGTTGGTGCGTTACGAAACGGGCTACCAAAACGGACTTTTTTCGCTCACGGACATTGAGTCGCGGCGGATGAAGTTGCAGGAGGACAATGCAAAGGTGATCAGTCAGAACAACAAGCTGCGCAACTCGGTGCAATCACTGCTGAATGCACAGATTGAACTTGATAACATTCGCGCAGAATATGAGCAGTCGCTCGCCAAGGCGCAGTCTGAAATGAGCTCTGCGCTTTCGAGTAAGGTGAGTGCGCAGGGGGAGATTTCGAAATTGCGAAATGAGATTTCTAATACAGCCATTCGGCGTGGATTATATGTGGTCCGCGCGCCGCAAAGCGGATTTGTCGTGAAGACATTGAAAGCCGGGATTGGAGAAAATATCAAGGAAGGCGAATCCATCGCGACGCTGCAGCCGCAATCGCCATTGGTTGCTGCTGAGATTTATGTGGATGCAATGGATGTTCCGCTGATCCTAAACAACAGCGATGTGCGGCTTCAATTTGAGGGCTGGCCTTCCGTGCAGTTTTCGGGATGGCCGTCGGTTGCGGTCGGGACTTTTGCAGGAAGGGTTTCTGTGATTGATCTGGTGAGCAGCGAGGGCGGGAAATATCGCTTATTGGTAAAACCCGCCGATCCGGTGCCCGACAAAGACCAGCCGTGGCCTAAGCAGTTGCGCCAGGGTTCGGGTGTGTATGGACGTGTGATCTTGCGTTCCGTTCCGCTTTGGTATGAGATATGGCGACAGCTCAACGGATTTCCGCCAAGTTTGGAAGCCGAGCCGGCAGCGCAGGTAGGAGCGAAGTAAGCCAACCTTCAACATGGTTAAAATGAATTTTGTGAATCAATATAAGTGTCTTTTCTGCATCCTGTTTTTACTGATTGCCAGCCCCGGCTTTGCACAGCAGGATACTACACAAGCTGCGCGCGTTTTTGCACTCAGGGATCTTGAAGAAATGGTGCTGATGAATCACCCGGTGGTAAAGCAGGCCGGACTCCTTAGCGACGAGGCGCGCACCAAAGTGCAGCAGGCCTGGGGAAGTTTTGATCCTGCACTGAAAAGCCATTTCGGAAGGAAAACATTTGGCGGAACTGAATATTATAACAACTGGTCAAATGAGCTGAAAGTGCCTTTGTGGCTTGCAGGAGCAGATTTGAAAGTAGGTTATGATCGTTTTGTGGGAAAAAATACAAATCCTGAAACCCGGACCAGTGTGCCCGGACTGGCGGGATTGGGACTGAAGTGTGCCCATAGGACAGGGATTCCTGATCGATTCGCGGCGAAATACGTTGCGGCAGGCGCGGGTGATGGTTAACTATGCAGAAGCTGAGAAGATTGGGGAGATCAATAAGGTCTGGTTCGATGCCGTCAAAAGTTACTGGGACTGGTTTTACGCCTATCGCCAGTATGCGCTTGTGAAGGAAGGTGCGGATTTGGCCTATACACGGTTCATTGCCGTAAAAAATCAGACATTGATCGGGGATAAGCCTGCCATTGATTCTGTAGAAGCCGCCATTACATTTCAGGAGCGCAGCATTCAGCTGGCCAAGATCACGGTTGAGCTCAACAATGCGCGATTGATCATGTCAAACCATCTCTGGAACAATCGTGAGGAACCATTGGAATTGCCCGCGAACAATTTGCCTCAGGACACAGAATCGCCCATAACCGCATATTACAGAGATCAGGTGGAAACGTTGATCGGCAATGCTGCTTCTACACATCCTGACATTTTAAAGCTAAAAAACAAAGGATTACAGCTCGATCTGGAAAGAAATTACCTGCGTGAAATGTTAAAACCGAAGCTGAATGTGAGTGCGTCACTGATCACCAGCAGAACGGATTTCGGTTCCTATGTCCCTGAATATTACGACCTTCAATTTAGTAATTACAAGCTTGGCGTCGACTTTTCATTTCCCTTGTTTCTACGGGCTGAACGCGGAAAGTTGCAGGAAATTAAAGTGAAGCAGCATGCTTTGAACTTCGACGTCCAGCAAACAGGAAGGGAAATCAACACGCGGATCCGCAATGCTTTCAACAGCCTTGCCGCCTATGAGTCGCAGCTGGTTATTCAGGTCAAAAGTGTTGAAAATCAGCAGGTGCTGCTCAATGGGGAACTGGCCAAGTTTGAATTGGGTGAAAGCACATTGTTTTTAATCAATGCACGGGAAACCAAGCTTATTGACATGAAAATAAAGATGGCCGAGCTTGTTGCAGGCTATCAGAAAGCCGTCGCAGAACTTTACTATGCTGCGGGAACGCCGGGGCAAAATCAAAACTAAGAATCATCAACTAAAACAAATAAAATGGATAATTACACAATGCTGCAATTTTTTGAATGGTATTATCCCGCGGATGGAAGTCTGTGGAACCACTTTGCAGCAGAAGCACAGCGACTAAAATCCTTGGGTTTTGACGCTGTATGGCTGCCACCGGCACACAAAGGAATGGCAGGAGACAAAGCATCAGGATATGATTCTTACGATTTGTATGACCTCGGCGAATTTGATCAAAAAGACTCTGTCCGCACCAAATACGGGACCAAAAGTGAGCTGATCGCAGCGGTTAAGAAAGGGCAGGAGGCAGGATTGAATGTGTACTCGGACATTGTCCTCAACCACATGGGCGGAGCGGACGAAAAAGAGCTGGTAACCGTGCGCGAGGTTACGCCTGAAAACAGGAATGAATTCGTCAGCGAACCCAAAGAAATTGAAGCATATACAAGGTTTACATTTCCGGGCAGGGATGGGAAATATTCAGATTTTGTCTGGGATTACCAGTGCTTTTCAGGTGTCGATTACAATGCTTCTACGCAGGAAACAGCGATTTACAGCATTCAGAATGAATATGGCGACGGCTGGCAGGATGTCCTTGATTTGGAAAATGGCAACTATGATTATCTGATGCTTTCGGACGTTGAGTTCCGTAATCCGCACGTGCGCGAAGAGTTGAAACGCTGGGGTGAATGGTTTTACGAAACGCTCGGCATGGATGGTTTCCGGCTCGATGCGATCAAGCATATGGATCCGCAATTTTTTGTGGAATGGCTGGATCATCTTCGCGGCAAATACAACAGGGAATTTTACACAGTAGGAGAATACTGGGCACCTTATGACCTGCCTTCGATGCACGCTTACATTGAAGCGACGGGCGGCAGGATTTCCTTGTTTGATGCGCCTTTGCAAGCCAATTTTTTCAGGGCTTCAAAGGAAAAGGAAAACTTTGACCTGCGGACCGTTTTTGAAAATACATTGGTCCAAACTAATCCGGAACTGGCCGTAACATTGGTGGAAAATCATGACACGCAGCCTTTGCAATCGCTGGAACAAACGGTGGAGCAATGGTTCAGACCGCTTGCATATTCATTGATTCTGCTTCGCGAAGCCGGTTACCCATGCGTTTTCTACACCGATTTATACGGTTCTACTTACAGCGATGAAGGCAACGACGGCGAGCAGCACGACATTACACTGGAAAAGCTCAACGGATTGGAAACATTGCTGCACGTCAGAAAAAACATTGCCTACGGCCCGCAAACCGATTATTTCGAATCACAGGATTGCATCGGATGGGTGAGAGCCGGAGATGAAGATCACGAACATTCCGGATGCGCAGTTGTGCTGGCAGTTGCAGGCGACACGGCAAGGTCTATGCAGGTTGGCGAGCAGCACGCAGGCAAGATCTTCGTTGATTACATGGGCCATTTTGATCATGAAATTACAATCCAGGAAGATGGCTGGGCTGAGTTTCCGGTCAAAGGCAGTTCGGTTTCGATCTGGGCTGTGAAAGTGTAACCAGAAGGTTTATTATGGAAATAGCTTGGAAGTGTTCGCTTCGCAAAATACATTTGTGCTCTAATTGTATTTTGTCTAAATAAGCTTAAATGAAACTTCTTCTATCTATTTCCATTTTCCTCCTCTTATCAAGTCAGGGTTTTGCGCAGTCGGGCAAGATCAAAGGCACTGTTACGGACAACGCAAAAGAAGGCGTTCCCGGTGTTAGCGTGGTGATCAAAGGCACCCAAAACGGCACCCAGACTAATGATTCAGGATATTTTGAATTAGCCAATATCAACGACGGCGATTACGTGCTGTCGGTTTCTTCCATCGGTTTCAAAACCCGGGAAATTCGTGTTACTGTTGCCCAAAACGAGGTTGATCTGCAAACGATCACCTTGTATGCGGGTGACGAGATCCTGCGGGAAGTGGTTGTTTCCGGCGAGCGTGAGAACGCATTTTCGCGCAGCAAAACGGCTTACGTTTCCAAGTTACCGTTGCGTGATTTCGAGAATACGCAGGTTTACAGCACCATTACCAACTATTTATTGAAATCTCAGATCGTCACCAACTTCGATGACGCATTGAAAAATGCAACCGGCGTTGAAAATCTCTGGACTTCAACCGGCCGCGGCGGCGATGGCGCGGGTTACTTCTCACTTCGCGGATTTGCCGTGCAGCCTAAATTGGTAAATGGTCTGCCTGGATTAACGAACGGAACCATTAACCCAGCTAACATTGAACGCATTGAAGTGCTCAAAGGACCTTCTGCAACATTGTTTGGAAATGCAGTAAGTTCTTATGGTGGTTTGATTAATGTCGTTACCAAAAAGCCTTACGTAGGAACGGGCGGCGAGCTCTTCGTTCACAACCGGATCGTACGGTTTGAATCAGATTACGGGTGATTTCAACACAGCTTTAAACAAAGAAAAGAACCTTTATTTTAGACTAAACACGTCCTATGCAACGGAACGCAGCTTTCAGGATGCAGGTTTTAGGAAATCGTTTTTCGTAGCGCCGTCACTTTCTTACAAGGTTAATAACAGGCTGTCATTCTCATTTTACGGAGAAATCACACAGGCTGAGCAGACCAACCCAATGTTCCTGTTCCTGAACAGAAGCGCGCCAACAGCAGCCAGAAACATGGATCAGCTGAATTACAACAACAAGCTTTTCCTTCACCAGCAACGATCTGACGCTGCAAAACCCGACGCAGAATTACCGCGTTGAAATGGATTATAAACTGTCGGACGCCTGGGAATCGCAGACGCTGATCTCGAAAAGTGCGACTTCAACAAAAGGATATTATTCGTATTTGTTTGACTACGGCATCTTAGGCGACAATGTGTATTCCCGCTTTTTGAACAAACAAAATGAATACACAGGAACTTCCGACATTCAGCAAAACTTCATTGGCGATTTCAGGTTGGGATCGTTGCGTAACCGTGTAGTGATTGGTCTTGATTATTTTACAGCCACTGCTACCAGCAATGGAACGGGTTATGCATTTTATGGCAATGTGACGCCTCAGGGCGGTGTGAGCGGCGACAGTCCATTTACGCCAGCGATCGAAAAGACGGTTTACCCACTTTCGACGGCAGCGGTTGACGCCGTTTTGGCAACTCAACCCGTGTCCAATTCCAAGTCAAAATTCAACATTTACAGCGCTTATGCTTCCGATGTGTTGAATTTGACAAACACATTGTCAGTCATGGTCGGCCTTCGTCTGGATCATTTTGACAATGTTGGCGACATTACGACTTCGCAGGACGATTATAACCAAACGACATTGTCTCCGAAATTCGGGATTCTCTATCAGCCGGTTGCAGACAAAGTTTCTGTTTTTGCCAATTTCCAGAATGGCTTTACGAACGTAGCGCCGGCACTTGTGGGCAACCCGGAAGACGGTCCGCAAACGATCAAGACTTTCAGACCTGAGCAGGCAAATCAGATTGAATTTGGTATCAAAACCAATTCATCAAAAACCGTTTGAATGCAACGATCAGCTATTACGATATCCGCGTAAAAGACCAGGTCATCACCGATCCGGCATCGCCATTCAACAAAATCCAGGGCGGCGAAATTTATAGCAAAGGCTTTGAAATAGAACTTAATGCAAACCCGGCTCCCGGCCTCAACATTCGCGGAGGATACAGCAACAACGACAGCAAAACCACCAAATCAGACAACGCCGAAATCCTCGACAGACGACCGCTCGACGCAGGCTCGAAACACACGTATAATGCGTGGGCGAACTACGAAGTGGCAGGCGGAAAGCTGAAAGGATTCGGAATCGGCGCCGGTTTCAATGGGGCAAGCGAACGTTTCGCCATTAATTACGCATCAACAGGCAGCTTCATGCTTCCCGCTTACACAGTTGCAAATGCATCGCTTTTTTACCAGGCTGAAAATTATCGCATTGGTTTGAAGCTGAACAACGCATTCAACAAGGAATATTACAAAGGCTGGTCTACGATCGCCCCGCAAATGCCGCGCGCATTGCTGGCGAATATTACTTATTCTTTCTAAGAACAATGTTGTCGTCACCCTTAGCAGCTCGGTTTGCTGAGGGTGACGATTAAAATTCAGCACCCATGACTGCATTTTACCTCATCTTCGCCGGAATGTATTTGTATTATTCCAAATCAAAATACTTCCCGCACTCCATTTTTAAGCTCAACTTCACCGGTCAAACCTGGCTTGGGCTGGCGCTTACCATTGCCGGAACAGTGCTTTTCATTCAATCCGATGGCGTTGTTAGCGGTTTTTTAATGGCGATTACGGCCTGCACATTGGCGATGGGAATGGTTCAGTTGTTTGCGGTTTTGGGGAAGGCTTATTTCTACGGAATGATTGCGGCTGTGCATGTTCTGCTCATTTTTGACCTGCTATCTTATGCCAGCTAAACAAGAATATCTGACCACGCCTGGACAGCGGGCGCTCAAAATTTCGGCTGGCTTACTGGGCGGATATTTCCTTTCTGTCGCCATTCATTTGGTGCTTAGCGTGGTGCTTCCGTATCGCATGGAAGTGATTTTAACGGGTGCTTTTTCGGTGTTTTTGCTTTGGGTTGCGCTGATGGTCGTTGCATTTTTAATTCGAAACGGCTGGGTTGCCTGGGGTGTTTATCTGCTTTCCATTCTCATTTGTGCGTCCATCGTGTTTTTCCTTAAATGATCATGAAACTGAAAGGACTGAATCCCCGGCTTTACAACATTACATTTAATACACACACCGTTTCCGGCATTGTGATCAGTTTTGCGTTGTACGTGATCTTCTTCGCGGGCGCATTCACGATCTTTAAAAGTGAATTTTACCAATGGGAAAACCCGGCTGCACGGGCTGAATTTTCAAAAACGGTCGATTATGACCAGATTTTACAAGATCTGAAAAAGGCAACGCCACGATTTGACCTTTCGGAAGACATTACCATTGTCACCGAGTCAAAAGAGCGGCCATTGGTCAATATTTACGGGCATTTGATTGTGCCAAAAGGCAAGCCTGAGGAACATTATTACACGAGTTATCTGCCGGCAACGGGCGAGTTTAGCAAAGACGAAAAATCCACGGTAGGCGAAACATTATACCGGCTCCATTTCTTTGATCAAATCCCTTTGATCGGCCGTTATCTTTCCGGTTTTGTCGCCTTGTTTTTCGCATTTGCAGTCGTGACAGGCGTGATGATCCACTGGCAAAATATGCTCAGCAAGTTTCATGGATTTTCGTTAAAAGGCTCATTAAAGAATATCTGGACCAATTCTCACACTGTTTTCGGATTACTTGGTCTGCCTTTCCAGCTGATGTATGCCATAACCGGCGCTTATTATATGCTGTCGTTTTTGGTGCTGTTGCCGGTCGTGATGGTTTTTTACGGCGGTGATCAGGAAAAGGCTTTTAAAGCCATTGTTCCGGAAAGATTTATGGATGTGAGCGAAGCTGCGCCGGTTACGGACAAAAATCTAAAAGTAACCAGCATTCTCGATAAGCTGGAAAAACAAAATCCGGAGCTCGACCTGCATTACATTCAAATCAAGCATTATAACCGGGAAGACAGCATTGTTTCAGCTTCATTAGAAAACAATAAAACTTTTGCCGGCGAAGGGTCGGTGGCGGTAAGATTGAAGGATGGAAAAGAACTGCTCAACTTACTTCCCGACGACAAAGGTTACGCCCAGCGCGTGCTATTCGGCATTTCCAGACTGCATTTTGCCACATTCGGCGGGCTTGCATTGAAGGTCATGTATTTCGTACTCGCCTTGTTTTCGTGCTTCGTGATCATCAGCGGCGTGTTGTTATGGAAAGAAGCGCGCAACAAGAAGAACTACACCGATAAGCAGAAACGCTTTCATCACCGCGTTACAATGGTTTATCTCGCCATTTGTCTCTCGCTTTTCCCTGCAACGGCGATTTTATTCGGCGCGGAACTGGCATTACCCGGCACGGAAAGCCACGTTTTTAATGTCAGAACAGCGTTTTTTGTGTCCTGGCTTCTGCTCACCATTGCTGGAATTTTCTTCAAAACCGAAGCTCGAATGACATGGTTTTATCTGGTGTCAGGTGGGTTAATGTCATTGCTTGTGCCTGCAATTAATGGTTTTGCAACGGGCGACTGGATTTCGACTGCATTATCTAGTGGTAACTACTACGTGGCCGTAACGGATTTATTCTGGCTTTTCACGGGACTTGGTTCGCTAGCCATTTCAGCGGCGATGAAAGCTCCTAGGCGTGTTGAAGCCGAAGTTTTTGACCAAACCATTGCGGTTTCATGACATTCTGAACACAGTAAATTGACAGTTTGAACACAATGCGCTGGTGCCTGACCAGGTAATTTTGTCCTATCACTTTTAAACAAAAAGACAATGGGACAAAGTAATTATCAAGGCGTATTGCAGCAGCCATTAGGTTCAGGATTCAATGCAGGTTCAACTGCAAGTGAGGTGATCAAAGGCATCGACCTCACAGGCAAAATCGCAATTGTAACCGGCGGCAATGCGGGCATTGGCCTGGAAACGACGCGGGTTCTGGCAGCAGCCGGGGCAACGGTGATCGTTCCGGCCAGGGACGTGGAAAAGGCTCGCAAAAATCTCGAAGGCATTCCAAATGTAGAGCTGGCGACCATCGACTTCATGCAACCGGAGTCAATTGATGCATTTGCAGGGCAATTTCTGGCATCCGGCCGTCCGCTTCATCTGCTGATCAACAATGCGGGCATTATGTGGGTGCCGCTGCGCCGGGACAGTCGCGGCATTGAATCGCAACTGGCTACCAATTATTTAGGCCAATATCACCTCACAGCAAGGCTCTGGCCTGCGCTCAAGCAAGCGAATGGCGCACGTGTCGTTAATGTTTCTTCACTTGGTCACCAAATGGCGCCTTTCAACTTTGAAGACCCCAATTTTTTGCATCGCGAATACGAGACATTACATGCCTATGGACAGTCGAAAACGGCGAGTAACTTGTTTTCGCTGGAACTGGATCACGTCGGTAAAGACTTCAACATCAGGGCATATGCATTGCATCCGGGATCGATCAATGGCACGGAGCTAGGCAGGGAAGCGCCTTTGGAATTATTTCAGCAAATGGGTTTTGTGGATGCTGATGGCAATATGCTGCCAGAAGTGGCCGCATCGCTCAAAACCATTCCGCAAGGCGCAGCCACAACCGTCTGGTGCGCAACGAGCCCAATGCTGAAAGATATCGGCGGAGTTTATTGCGAGGATGCGGATGTTGCAGTCCTCAGTCCGGAAGTGACGGAAGACGGCGGTTTTGAAAATCAGCGTGGTGTAAAAGCCTATTCGCTGGATGCGGCAAGTGCGAGAAAATTGTGGAAATTGAGCGAGCAAATGACCGGCATCACATTCGGAGCGCCCCTATGGAACACATTTCAGCATATTTGACCAAAGAAATCAAGCTTTCCAGCTACGACGACAAGCTTTTCAAGTCGGACCTGATGTTTGACGATCACATGCTGATCTGGTTCATTTCGGGCGAAACGAAGATCATTCAATCCGATGCGACCTATTTTTTCAAAACGGGAGATACGTTCCTGATTCCGAGAAACCAGCTCGCTACCATTGTCAATTATCCCAAAAACGGAGTGCCGCACAAAACGGTTGTCATGCATTTGTCGATGGAAAGGTTGAAGCGGTTTTATGACAAAATAGAAGTTAAAAAGCCGCTCGTTACGGAACAGAAAATATTCAGTTTTTCAAATCATCCCCTGCTGGAAAGCTGTCTGGCTTCGTTGATTCCTTATTTTGATATGCGCGGCGAACTGCCCGAAAGCATTGCCTCACTCAAAATAGCGGAGGCGATCACGATCCTGAGAGAAATCGATAAAAGCGTGGACAGCGTCCTTGCCAACTTCGACGAGCCGGGAAAAGTCGACCTGATCAGCTTTATGGAGCGCAATTTCATGTTCAATATGCCGCTCGACAAGCTGAGTTACCTGACGGGTCGCAGCTTGTCGACATTCAACCGGGATTTCAAAAAGAACTTTAACACAACCCCGCAAAAGTGGCTGACCGAAAAGCGGCTGGAACTGGCTCATTATCATTTGGTAGCGAAACAAAGAAAGCCCACGGAAGTGTATTTGGAAGTGGGTTTTGAAGATCTTTCACACTTTTCTTTCGCATTCAAAAGGAAGTATGGCGTAACGCCCACGCAGCTGTCGGTTAACGGTTTCACGAAAGATTTTGAGCTGAGAAAGGCAGTTTGATGTAAGAAATTTGGTAAAATAATGACCCGCGCCGGACAATTCCCGCCAAAATTGCGTTGAATTTATAGCATGAAACTTACAGCTTACAAAATTTTAAAAATCAGGAGGGTGAGCAGCGTGATCGCTGCTGCCGGGTTTACAGGCGTTTTATCCGCATTGCTGGCCGATACGCTCAAAGTCATTACGGAACATTATGAGGAGCAGTTCATTGAACAGCTGCATCACCGTCAATATCTCATTTTTGTGCTTCCGCTGATCGGCTTGTCACTCATTCATTTGTTCCGCCGGTTTTTGTTTAAAAACAAGGCCAACAAAGGCATTAAGGAGGTTTTAGACACGGTTAACAAAAAATCAAATTCGCTTCCTGCTTACAAAATTCCGTCACATTATCTGAATGGTTTCCTGACGGTCATCTTCGGCGGTTCGACGGGCATTGAAGTTTCGACGGTCGTTTCTACGGCGGCGATTGGTGCATTATCGAGCAGGAAAGCGGGATTTTTACAGAAATACAAAACGGATCTCGTCTGCGCTGGTCTGGCAGCCGGGGTTACTGCGCTTTTCAATGCTCCCATTGCCGGATTTCTGTTCGCATTCGAGGTTTTTACAAAGCGTAAGAGCAAGCTGCATACATTGTCGGTCATCACGGCGGTGCTGACTTCCTATTTATTAACGCACTTTTTCTTTTACAAGCAGATTTTCCATTTTGACATTGTTCGCTGGAACACCAGCGCATTGCCTTATATGGCTTTGCTGGGCATTATAGCAGGTTTCAATGCAGTTTATCTGACCAAAAGCGTGCTATTTTTCAAGAAGCTTTTCCAGTCATTTTCTAACGAATATGTGAAGATCATTGGTGGCGCGCTGGCGATTTCCATCATGATATTCACATTCCCGAGCCTGTATGGTGAAGGTTATGCGGGCATTAAGGCCATTGCTGCGTCGGAACCGCTTCCGGTGATGGCGGTTATGCTGCCGTTGCTCATGGTGCTTTTACTGAAACCTTTGATTACTTCTGTAACATTGGGAGCCGGTGGAGATGGCGGCGTTTTTGCGCCGAGCCTGTTCATCGGAGCTTTTTTGGGGTTAATCGTTTGCGTTACGCTGAACCACTTTTTCGGGCTCGGATTGATTCCTTTGAACTTCATTGTCATTGGAATGGCCGCCGTGCTGAGCGCCAGCATTCACGCGCCGCTGACATCCATATTCCTGGTTTGCGCCATCGCCGACAATTATGTGCTATTCATTCCGATCGCCATCGCCAGCCTGATTTCCATGGCCGTGGCACATTCCATCTTTCCCTATTCAGTTTACACTTACAAGCCCGCGAAGACACTGAAGTGATTCTCTCTTGGCAGATGTCGATTTCTGCATCTAATCCCATCCGTTCACGGGTGGGATTTATTATGCCCTGCAAAAAGTCATATGTAACCACTTGGATATTATTTTGAAAAATAGTCTTCCGATAAAAGAATATTTTAGTAGAAATTACAATTTTGAGTAATTGTTCTGTTAAATAGTTGATTTGTGTTGTAGTTGTCAAAACAATATATATTTTTACGCAACATATTATACCAAACCAACTATTGATGAAAAAAGATCTACTTCTCCTGCTGGGAGGGCTGCTACTGCTTTGTAGTCAGGCCATTGCTCAGAGCCGCGAGGTGACCGGCACAGTTACCACCCTTGATGACGGCTCGTTTTTGCCTGGCGTCAACATTTCCATCAAAGGAACCAACCGCGGCACCACAACGGACGGCCAGGGCAACTACAAAATCACAGCCGATGCGGGAAGCACGCTGGTGTACAGTTTTATTGGCTTTTTGAGCAAAGAGGTTACGGTTGGCAATGAAAGTGTCATCAACATTACACTCGTTAACGATGCCACTGAATTGCAGGAATTTGTGGTCACTTCCCTTGGTATCAACCGTGAAAAGAAGGCATTAGGCTATTCTGTGCAGGAAATCAGTGCGGACAAACTGACCCTGGCGCGTGACCCGAACATTGGAAATGCATTGGCAGGAAAAATCGCCGGGGTGCAGGTTTTAGGGCAATCGGCTGCTAAATTCGGTGCGCCGAGCATCCGAATTCGCGGCATTAATTCGCTTACCGGAAGTGATCCTTTATATGTTGTCGATGGAACGCCTACTGACATCAGCATGGTGAATATGGACGACGTTGAGTCACTGACCGTTCTTAAAGGACCATCCGCAACCGCACTCTATGGAAACCGCGCTTCTGCGGGGGTTATCGTGGTGACAACGAAGCGTGCCAAATCGGGTGAAACTTCGCTTACGCTGAACCACAGCTCGACATTCGATCAGATTTCCCTCCTTCCAAAATATCAGAATGAATATGGTGGCGGTTATTCGCAGGAATGGGATACTTTCAAATTCAACCCGGCAATTCATCCGGCAACCTGGTCAACATTCGACGGGCAGAAAATCCTGGATTACTCAGCGGATGAAAGCTGGGGGCCAAAAATCGACAATTCCCTGCACCGCTCAGCCGCTTCCTGGCAGCAGGGTGAGGCTTTCGGAAAAGAAACGCCTTACAGCGCAAATCCAAACAACGTGCGCGATTTCTTTGAAAAGCCGATCAGCCACAACTCTAACATTGCGTTCTCAAAAGCGGGAGAAGGTTACGCTTCAAGGATTTCGTATACACACATTACCAACAATGGCATCATCCCGAACAGCAAGCAAGTGCGCGATTATGTGAGCGCGCGCAATTCCATCACTTTTGCAAAACATCTGGTAGCCGACCTGAATGTAAATTACACCGGAACCAAAACACTGAATACGCCCGCCGACCGCTATGGTTCAAGCGGCGGAACCGGCCCGGGAACTTCCTTATTTGGCGTAGGAAATGCCACATTGAACGGTTACAACCAGACGATAGGCTCATTTAATCAGTGGTTTCAGCGCCAGTTGAGCATTGATGATCTTAAAAATTACAAAAACCCTGATGGCACATTCCGCAGCTGGAACATTGGCGGTCCGTTGGATCCGAAGCCGAAATATTGGGATAGTCCATACACACAGGTTTATGAAAACACGAATGTCAGCCGCTTGCAACGCATATTCGGTGACGTCGGCCTGACTTATAATGTTACCGATTATTTAAAGGCAACTGGAAAATTCCGCCGCGATTACGGGACTTATGTGCAAAGCGGTCAGATTGCAGCCGGGACACTTAATGCAGGCGGATTGGGTGCTTATTCCTATCTGACAGGTGTGAATCTGGAAAATAACTTCGAAGGTTTAGTGAGTTTTGACAAAGCTTTCGGGAAAGTTTCTGTTTTGGTAAATGCAGGTGGAAACTTGCGCTACAACCGCACAGAAGGCACATTGCAGGCAACTGTGGGTGGTTTGACAACGCCGGGTTATTACAACATCGGCGCTTCAAAAGACCGGCCGATTGCTGCCAATTATTTGTTTGAAAGAAAAGTAAGAAGTGTTTTTGGTAACGTCAGTCTGGGTTATAACGACTTCATTTTCGTGGAAGGATCATTGCGCAATGACTGGTCGTCCACATTGCCTGAATCGAATAATTCCTATTTGTATCCATCGGTTTCAGCAAGTTTGATATTCTCCGAATTCCTGCCAAGCAGCACCGTGTTCTCCTTCGGAAAGCTGCGTGGCGGCTATGCACAGGTTGGAACCGATCTGGGTCCTTACCAAACTGCGCTGACTTACGGCGTTGGCACCAATTATGGAAGCAACCCATCCATGTCGTTACCCGGAACATTGCCTAATTCGGCCTTGAAACCAGGAATGTCGTCTTCCTATGAAGGCGGAATTGACCTGAGATTTTTCAGGAACCGGATCGGACTGGAATTTACTGCTTACAAAAACAACAACAGCAACCAGATCATCCCGCTTGCCGTTGCATCGACGAGTGGTTATAACAATGCAGTCGTAAATGCAGGTTTGATCACCACCACAGGTTTGGAGCTGCACATTTCGGCAACACCAATCAAGACGGATGACTTTTCCTGGGACCTGGATTTCAATGCGGACCGCAACCAATCCAAAGTGGTTGAGCTGACCGAGCAAAGCCGCAACTATCAACTGGACGGACCGCAATGGAGAGCTTTAACATTGAATGCGCGCGTAGGAGAGAAGTGGGGAATGCTGGAAGGCGTTGGCATTAAGAAAGATGCAAACGGAAACAAGGTCGTTTACGCACCGACTCCCGAGAATATTGAAGCGGGAACTGCCGGACTTTATGTGAAAGAAAACAATGTCAATCTCGGCAATGTGCTTCCCAAGTTTAAAGGCGGATTTGTGAATTCATTCCAATACAAAGGCTTCAATCTCCAAGCCAGCACAGACTTCGTGGTAGGAGGCAAATTCTTCTCCGTAACCAGAATGTTCAATGCTTACTCGGGACTGGCTGCTGAAACGGCTGGTAACAATGAGCTTGGAAAGCCAAAACGCGATGCTCCGGATGCGGGCGGCGGTGTATTACTCGATGCCGTTACAGAAGACGGCCAGCCAAACACCTATCGGGTTGACGCGCAAAACCTTTACGAAAACTGGCTTTTCGGATTGAACGAAAATTGGATTTACGACAAGACTTACGTGAAGCTGCGCGAGCTTTCTCTGGGCTACAAAATTCCAAACCGTTTGCTGGGCAAATACGTGAAAACCGCGAGCGTTTCGGTGATCGGACGTAACCTGCTGCTGATTTACAGCGCCATTGACGGCGGAATTGACATTTCTGAAACGGAAACCTTGTGGTTCGAAGGCGGACAGCTGCCTCCGGTGCGCTCGATCGGCGTTAACCTCAAATTGGGCTTCTAGTCTTTAATCAACATTTAAAAACATCAATCATGAGAAAATATTGGCAAAAACCAGTCGTAACTGCCATGCTAGCCGCATTGCTGGTCGGCTGCAGTGATTTTGACAACATTAATGTTAACCCCAACAGCCCATCCCTGCCAAGCACGGCGGGTTTGCTTACAGGCGTTTTGAGGAATGTGGGGACGATCAATTCGCAGGTAGGACCGGGCGCGGCCAACATTGTGCCAGCGATGTATGTGCAGCAATTCGGAGATGTCACCTACATTGAAGATTCCAGATATAAGACGATCAATTTCAGCTATAACGGATGGTATGCCGGTCCGCTGGCGAATTTGCAGCACATTATCGAGCTCAACACCAACGAAGAAAGCAAGGTGAGCGCAGCTGCATTCGGCTCCAACAACAATCAGATTGCCACTGCCAGGATCCTGAAAGCCTATTTTTATCAATGGATCACGGACAGATGGGGCGATGTTCCCTACACGGAAGCGCTGAAAGGGGATGGCGACTTTACGCCTGCATTTGACAAACAGGAAGCGATTTACACCGATCTGTTCAAGGAGTGGAAAGAGGCGTCTGCGCAGTTTGATGGTGGAGCGGCCATTCAAGGCGACTTTCTTATGTCCGGAAATGCTGATAAGTGGAAGAAGTTTGCCAATTCATTGAGGATGATCGCAGCATTGCGCCTTTCAAAAGTGAAACCCGACCTGGGCAAGCAGGAGTTTGCAGCCGCATTGGCAGACGGTGTGTTCACGTCGGCGGCGGATAATGTGCAGTATAAATATTTGTCAGAATCGGCCAATGAAAATCCGGTTTACAACAACTACACGGTTGGTAACCGCAAGGATTATGCAGTAAGCGATGTTTTTATCAATTATTTGAAAAAAACGGCTGACCCGAGATTGCCTTTCTTGGCAGCCAAGAACATTACGGGTGATTATGTAGGCGTGCCTTACGCGATCGGCGGAACGAAAGCGCAGGACGTGTCCTTAATCGGCACGATTCTCTCGCAGCAAAATTCAGCGGTGAATGTAATGACTTATGCTCAGATCCTTTTTGCACAGGCAGAAGCTGCCAAGTTAGGCTGGACAACGGGCAATGCAAAAACGCTTTACGAAGCAGCCGTTCAGGCGTCATTGCAGCAGTGGATGGGCGCAAGCTTTACCGATGCAGCTTTCAAAGCCTTCATCGCCAAGCCGGAAGTGGCTTATACAGAAGCAACTGCGCTTGAAAAGATCGGGACGCAACGTTGGATCGCGCTTTATTTTCAGGGAACGGAAGCGTGGTCCGAGTGGAGAAGGACGGGTTATCCGGTGTTGAAGCCAGCCGCCAGCACCTTGAACGGAGGCACGGCCATTCCAAGAAGACTGGCTTACCCGGTGACTGAAAACACATTGAACCAGGAAAATTACAAGGCTGTCGTAGCGTCACAAGGTGCTGACGATCAGTATACGAGGGTCTGGTGGGACAAGCCCTGATGCTTTTGTGAATACAGAAATTATGCTGAATGTGCAGCAATGCCATTCAGCAAACCACACTCATAATTGAGTAGATTTGTTATGTTAGTGCACTAACAGGCAGGTGTATCACTTGCCTGTTTTTTGTGTTTATAAGGTTGACTTTTGGAAAGAAACGGCTCCGTTCTGGTCTTTTTTGTAAACGGCCATGCGGCTGACATTGAACTTAGGATCAAAGTGCGGTTCCGTTGCGCCGATGGCATTGGGTGTCGGCTTTGACGCATCGAAAAAGTAAACCGTTGTGCTTCCGTATTTCGTATAAGGCATCAGGTCACCGTATTTTTTCATTTCGTCCCAAAACTGTCCTTCCACCGAAACCGCGTAAATCCGGACGATCGGACCGGTGTTATTTGCATTTCTGTAAACGGCCGTTTCTTTAAAATTTCCTTTCAGATCGTCGACCGTTGGCTGTGACGTAGAATCGTAAATGATGAACCCGAGCGTCGCCAGGATCAGGATCAGAAATATGAATTTTTTATTTTTCAGGATCATGCAATTGAATCATGTTTCTGTAAAGTTAAACGAATAAATTTGCGCCATACCAGACGACCTGCATGAAGCTCAGAGCAATCGATGAGTACTTTTACAACAAACCCGAGCCACTGCGCAGTTATCTGATGTCGCTGAGACATTTTTTGCTGCATGAACGGGCCCACATTACCGAAGTTTGGAGTTATGCAATGCCGTTTTATCTGCATAACGGCAAGCGATTCTGTTACATTTGGACAGAAAAGAAGACCAATTTGCCCTATCTGGGCATTGTGGACGGAAATCGCATTGCACATCCCGCGTTGGTGTCAGAGAAGCGGTCAAGGATGAAAATCTTAAAGCTCGACCCGGAACAGGATTTGCCTGTGGAATTGATAAAAGAAATTATGGAAGCGGCAATCGGGATTTTATAATTATATCAGAAAGCACATTTTTTGAGCTTTTAATAAACTTAACAGACATTTTTCATCAACAATAAGAGATCATTATGAAGACCACAAATAATAAGATTCTGATAACGGGTGGGGCGAGCGGGATTGGTTTTGCTATGGCGGAGCGGTTCGTTAAGGAACAAAATACGGTCATCATTTGCGGCCGTCGCGAATCAGCATTGCAAGAAGCTGCGCAAAAAATCCCGGGATTGATTACACGGCAATGTGACCTCAACTCGGAAGAAGGAAGAATTGAATTGTATAACTGGATCGCGCAGGAACATAGCGACCTGAATGTTTTGGTCAATAACGCTGGAATTCAGAACTGGATGTCGCTGTCGGATACGGATTTTTACGAAAAAGCGAAGCTCGAAATCAAGACTAACATTGAGGCGCCTTTGCACCTGACTTCTCTTTTCCTGAAACTGCAATCATTGGATACGGTCATGAATGTGACTTCCGGGTTGTCATATGTTCCCTTCACAAAAGTCCCTGTTTACTCCGCAACAAAGGCATTTTTCCACTCTTTTACAATTTCGCTTCGACATTTGTTAAAAGAGAAAAATATAGAAGTAATTGAAATTATCCCGCCAGCATTGAACACAGATCTTGGTGGAAAGGGCTTGCACGACCATGCTCCACCGGTTAGCGAGTTCACGGACGCGATATTTAACCAGCTCAAAGAAGGGAAAACTTCGTTGACATTTGGTTTTACAGAAGCGCTGAACAACGCAGGAAAGGATGTGCTCAAACCTATATTTTCACGGCTTAACCCTTGATCGTCATGGCATTAGCAATGTTCGGTTTTCGATCTGCGTGTTGCTAATGCCATTTTTTTTCGCATGTTTCCAATCGCTTTTGATCCGATTTACAAATATCCGGTGCCGGCCGGGCATCGGTTTCCGATGGATAAATATGAGCTGTTGCCTCAGCAGCTGTTGCGCGAAGGCGTTGCGGAGCCCTCAGACTTTTTCAGTCCGGAAGTGGTTGATATGCAGGCCGTTTATGCCGTGCATGATCGGGGTTATGCCGACCGGATCGTCGAAGGAAAGTTGAGCAAGCAGGAAATGCGGCGGATTGGTTTTGAACAAACGCCTCTGCTGGCCGAACGCGAGCGGCGGATTACGAACGGAACAATTATCGGTGCGCTTCATGCTTTTGAAACGGGCATTGCATTCAACATTGCAGGCGGGACGCATCATGCAGGAAGAAGTTTCGGCGAAGGGTTTTGCATCATTAATGACCAGGCCGTTGGTGCGCAATATCTGCTTGATCATAACAAAGCGAAAAAAGTGCTCATTGTTGATCTGGATGTGCATCAGGGAAACGGGACGGCCGATATTTTCGCTAACAAGCCCAGCGTATTCACCTTTTCCGTTCATGCCAAAAACAATTATCCTTTCAGAAAAGAGCAAAGCGACCTGGATGTGCCGCTCGAAGATTGGACGGATGATGCCACTTACCTGCGCATATTGCACGACGTGCTGCCGGGACTGATTGAAAAAGTGCAGCCCGATTTTATATTTTACCAGGCCGGTGTCGATATTTTGCAAACGGACAAACTGGGCCGGATGTCTTGCACCATTCAAGGTTGCCGCCAGCGTGACGAAATGGTGTTGCGGCTCGCGGCTAAGCACAACATTCCCGTTCAATGCAGCATGGGAGGCGGTTATTCACCGCAACTAAGGACAATTCTGGATGCGCATGCCAACACTTACAAAGTCGCCCGGCAGGTTTTCTAGCGTCAAAATCACATCATTTATTATTTAAATAAATCAATTAGCAGTAACTTTCATATGCTGTTAATCTTTATGATTGCAAGCGTTTTATGGTCAGAACATAACATGGCATGCTATGAAAACTTTCGTCTGCGCCGTCATTTTTACATTGATCAACTGCCTACCCGGGCTTTGTCAGGAGGCAATCAAAACACATCAGTATTTTTCAACATCCCGCGTAACGCTGCGTGTGCTCGATAAGGAAACATTCCAGCCCATTGACGCCAAGATCCTGGTTGCAAGTCAGGGGCCGGGCAGGCAGATTGCGCCGATTTATGAAGATCACGTTTACAAATACAGGCTTCCGCTGACCGACACGTGCACATTTTCGATTTATGCCCCGGGTTATGAAATGCTGAACGAGTCACTTCTTGCCAATGAGATAAATGGCACGGAGGTCTTTTATCTGACTCCAAAAACGGTTAGTAAAAGTGATTCTGCGGCGACGGCCAAAACTATGCGCGATGCAGGAACACCCAAATCGATCTTGCGGGAAGACATCACGTCGGTGCTTTATTTCAAACAAAGTGATACGGATATGTCGGACAGATCGCGGCGGGAATTGGAACGTGTCGTAGATTTTTTGAACACCAATGAAAATTTGCAGATCGAGCTGGGAGGCCATACGGATAATTTAGGCGATCCGGACAAAAACATGATGCTTTCGTGGGACCGAGCCGATGTTGTAAAGGAACATTTGGTTAGTAACAACATTGCGCCGGACAGAATTAAAAGCAAGGCTTTTGGCAGCACCAGACCAGTTGCCCCGAATGACAGCGAGCGAAACCGGCGGTTCAACAGGAGGGTGATGATTCGAATGGTGCCTGCTTTCTGAGGTTAATAGCGGGTTTATTTACACAGCATGAAAAATGTAAAACTTTATAGTCAATTAGCGACGGTGATTCTGGTTCTGATAGCGCCTTTGCTGTTTTTACACGGTTGTATCGAGCCTTTTTCGCCGCCGGAAACCAATTCGGATGAAAATTATCTGGTCGTTGATGGTTTCTTCAATGCGGGCGGAACGGACACGAGCCGGTTTGAATTGAGGCGCACCCAGAATGTTAATCAGAACACGACTCCGGTCATTGAAACCGGCGCAGCTCTAAGTGTCGAGGCGGAAGCAGGTGAAATATTCCCATTTACAGAATCGAACGACGGACTGTACGTTTTGCCTCCGCGGGCATTTGATATGGCGGGGAAATACCGGATAAGGATCGCAACTCAGGACGGTCAGGAATATCTGTCGGAATTTGTTACGGTAAGCCGCACGCCGGCCATTGACAGCCTCACGTACAAGATCGATCTTTTACAAAATGCCGTGGTGTTCTATGTGAACACGCATGACGATAAAAACAGCACGCAGTTTTACCGCTGGAAATTTGACGAAACCTGGGAATACGACGCGACTTATTTCTCTGCTTTGGAAGTCGTTGATAATGAAGTTGTGCTTCGAAAAGATAACATTAACAAATGCTGGGGCCGAAAGAAATCGGGAAGCATATTGCTGGGAAGCACGGTGAGGCTGAGCGAGGATATTATCAAAAATCTTCCGCTGAACACGGTTCCGATCGCGACGAACAAATTTTTCATCAAATACAGCATGCTTGTTAAGCAATACGGGCTTTCGCGGCAGGCTTTCGAATACTGGACAGATCTTGCCAAAACAACGCAGGGAACCGGAAGCCTTTTTGACCCACAGCCCTCGCAGGTCACGGGTAACATTAAGAACACGGGCAATGCACGAGACCTTGTGTTCGGCTATTTCAGCGCTTCCACGGAACAAACCAAGCGCTTAACCATCACGCCAAAACTCGGAATTTTCCCCAGATGCACAGAACCGGACACGCTTCCGCTTGCCTGCGGCCGAAACGGAGAACCATGCGCATTGAACACCTCGAACCTGTTATTAACCTACTGGGGCATCCGCGCAGACTCCGTTTTAGCCGCAACGGTCGGCTGCACAGACTGCCGCACCATGGGCGGAAACACGGAGCGGCCTGGTTATTGGTGAAAACAAAAAACCTTGCACCCGATTGTGATGCAAGGTTTTTGTAACAATCAAACCGCTACCGCGTAGCCGTCAGCGTGAAATCGGTGCCGTCGTCGTCGGTTGCGTTGATGATGATTTTTTTGCCTTTGATCTGTGCTACTCTTTCGTTGTCGTAGATGAGATCAATCGTTGTGCCATCTTCTGAAAGTTGAATGTCGCTGACGTCGTAGACCATAAAGTCGTCGCCGGTGGATTTTGAACGGATGTCGAGCTCGGCATCGACGGTTTTTTCGGTTTTCCTGATGATCCGGATGTCGCCTTTTAGATTGCTTTTATCGGCGGGGACGGTCTGACCGTCGAATTCCAGTTCGGAAAATGTGTAGGTTCCTGAAATTTTGGTTGCCAGGTCGGGCGCCGGCTCTTCCTTATCATCTTTGCAGGAAATAATGGACATGCATAGCAGCAGCAAAGCCGCGAAATGTTTGAGATTGAATAGGTTTTTCATAGCTAAATGGATCTTTAATGTTCGACGCTTCAAATGTATGGCGGCGGGCTCCGTTGTGAAATGGCTTCACGCACAGACTGTTGCTTCCGTGACTTGAATTGATTGGATGCTGTGATAAATTGTGGCATGCTTTTACTAGTGCATGCTGAGACTGCGATCCGGATTGGAAGCGGCTAATTACTTTTAAATAAAATCATGAGCGAACTGCAAGTAAAGATTTTGTCATATAATGCAATCAGCGAATTGCCTGAATCCTGGTCTAAAACGGACTACATTAACCTCCTTAACAGCATGGATTACGGAGATGTGGGCGACATTCAGGATGCCGAGATCAAGGAAATGTGCATGATGTCCCTGACTGATTTTGAACCCGACGAAGCGGCCAAGCTTGTGCTCGACTATGTCGTTGCAGAAAGGCTTACAGCGGGTCAGATTGAAAACCTGTCACACGAAATTCAGACCGAAAAGCTTTGGGAAGAATATCCTGTGCTTGAACTCCATCCCGATCTGTTCCGTGCCACGCAATTGCTTCATGACGCTTATAATGGCAAATTTCCGCGGACGGAAGCCGTTGAGTTCACGATGGAAATCCAGGGTGATCTTTCTGTTTTGGAACAAAATAAAGAGGCTGTTATCGTGCGGATACTGGCTGCCGGAATTTCAGACCGGAGCCTCATTAACCGTCTTTTTTCAGATCAGTTGGCGGGCGCGAAATTTGATGAGGCAAAAACGATTTTGTGGAAATTGAAGACCGTTGCAGAAACTGAAAATTCAGTGACTTACGACATTGTAAGTTCTGCATACTGGCTGGATGAGATCAAATATGCCGATGCATTTACAGCCAATGTTGAGGCCGATTTGACAGAGGCAGAAGAAGCAGAATAAAATAGCTAAGTCGGGCGAAAATCTAATCGCCCGACTTTATTTTTAAGCCAGTTGACGGATCACTCTGCAAGGATTGCCAGCTGCAAAAACGTCCTGCGGAATGTCTTCTAAGTAACAACGCTTCCGGCTCCGATTATGGTGCGGTCGCCAACGGTTACGCCAGGACAAATGACTGCACTTCCGCCGACCCAGACGTCCTCACCAATCACGATGGGTTTGGCATATTCCAGACCTGACGCTCTTTCTTTAAAATCGATGGGGTGGGTGGCGGTGTAAATCTGCACATTGGGCCCGAAAAGCGTCCGGCTGCCGATGGTAACCGGTGCTACATCCAGCACAATGCAGTTAAAGTTGAAAAACACCCTTTCGCCCACATTCATATTATAGCCATAATCGCAGTAAAACGGCGGTTGCAGCCAGAGCCCTTCCAATGCATTTGGAATAAGTGCTTTCAAAATCCTGCCGCGTTCTTCAACCTGGTCCTCAGCCGTATCGTTTAATTCCTTGATCAGAAGCCGTGTTCTGAGCCGGTCCGCAGAAAGTTCTTCGTCCAGCGCATTATACAATTCCCCGGCAATCATTTTTTCCTTTTCCGTTTTCATAAAGTCGCATTTTAGGCGATGAATGGATACAATTAATGCATTATTTTTTCATTACAAAAACAATTCCCCGCACACCAGCGTGAATTGACTGGGATGCGGGGAAATTAAATGCTGTAAAATCGGCTGTTATTTTACCAATTTACCAAGCGGCCGGACGTTCTTGCCTTCCCGTTTTTGCAAATCATCACCCAAATCTTCGCGTGCGGATTCGGCGATCTTTTCCAACTGCGCAACGATTTCAGGATATTGTGCATATACATCATAGCGTTCGCCCGGATCTCGTTCCAGATTGTAAAGTGCCAATGGAATTGCATGATCTTCGGGAGCGGGGCCCGGCTGGCCGTCTTTGCCCGGAACCTGACCTTCGTAAGTGCGGCCGGGATGTGCAAAAACGAGCTTCCAGTCGTCTTTACGAACTGCTTCCAGACTATTTTTCCGATAATAATAAAGGAAATTTTCACGCGGTTTTTTAGAATCGTCGCCTTTCAGCAGATCCACAAACTCAATGCCGTCAATCTTTTGCTTAGGCAATGTTGCTCCGGTCAGCTTCGCCAATGTTGGCAAAATGTCAATGTTGGAAAGCAGCCGGTTTGAAATCCGTCCCGCAGGCACAACGCCCGGCCACCGGATCATGGCTGCCACGCGCTGACCGCCTTCATAGGATGTTCCTTTTCCCTCGCGGAAACCGCCTGACGATCCGGCATGGTCGCCGTAATTCAGCCACGGTCCGTTGTCGCTGGTGAAGATCACAATCGTGTTTTCATCCAGGCCTTGCGCTTTGAGCTCCTTCATAATTTGCCCAACCGACCAGTCCAATTCCGTGAGCACATCCCCGAAAATCCCGCGCTCGCTTTTGCCTTTGAAGTTGGCGCTCGCCGCCAGCGGAACGTGCGGCATCGGATGCGGCACATACAGGAAAAATGGGTTCTTTTTATTTCTCTTGATAAATGAAACTGCCTTTTCCGTAATAGTCGGCGTCAGCTCGGCAGCATCATTGAGGTCTTTGATTTCCTTTGCAGGCTTATTTCCATCAATCCAATGAAGCGGCGGATATTGCGCCTTCTCCTGCCACGGATGCAACGGCCACATATCATGCGAGTAGGGGACGCCATAATATTCGTCAAAACCTTGTTTCAATGGTAAAAAGATGGAATCGCTTCCCAAATGCCACTTCCCGAAAATCCCGGTTGCATAACCATTCGATTTCAGCACTTCCGCAATCGTTTCTTCTTGCGGAGCGAGCCCTAAGCCCTGTTTCGGGCCGAATGCGCCATAAACACCGACGCGATTTGGATAGCAGCCCGTCAGTAATGCAGCACGTGAAGCACTGCACACAGCCTGCGCCGCCATGAAATTGGTGAAGCGCGTTCCTTCCGTAGCGAGCCTGTCAATGTTAGGCGTTTTGTAACCCAAGGCTCCCGTAACCGATAAATCTCCGTAACCCAGATCGTCTATAAAAAACAGGACAACATTGGGCTTTTTGACCGCTTGCTTTGGAATGAATGCGACCATAATGGAAGCAACACTTAAAGCCAGAACGGGTAAAACAATGAACTTGATTTTTTTACTAAAAAACATGTTACCAGCCAGCGTTTTGAGTTAATGATGGGTTCAGATCTCTTTCCTTTTGCGGAATCGGCCAAATATAGTGACGGCTCACGTCAAATGTTTTATTTACCGCCACAACTTCCGCCGTTTTCAGTGCACCGCTCGCATCTTTGTAAGTAATGCCATAAACCGGTCCGGGGATCACTTTTTCAGCCGTTTTCCAACGACGGATGTCAAATAAGCGCTGACCTTCAAACGCAAGTTCAACAGTTCTTTCACGACGGACAATGTTACGGAGTTCGGTGGCCGAAGTCGTTTTTACCGATGGCTGTTTTACGTCCGTCCTGCCATTTCTGACCAAATTAATCGCTGCCAAAACACTTGCATCAATTTGCCCCAGCTCAATTTTCGCTTCTGCATAAGTAAGCAAAACCTCGGCATAGCGAAGCAAAATAATGTTCAGTCCGCTGTTTACCGGGTTCGCAAAGTCATCTGCACTAATGTATTTCTTAATGTTAAATCCCGTTGTCGACGCAATGTAAGTGCTGCCGATTGCGTCAGCCGTGCCGCTCGTGGGCTGCGGCTTGAATGCGATGCCGCTCGGTAACACGTCGCCTTCTAGAAAAACAGAGAATTTTAAACGCGGATCACGGTCTGCATAGGGTTTCGCGGGATCATAACCGCTGGCGGAATCGGTGATAAGCTTGCCTTCGAGGGTTTCGTAAGTGTCCACAAGCGCCTTGGTCGGAACATAAGTGCTTTGGCTGTTTTTCTGGCTGTAAGGTGCCAAAAGTGCGAAAACGTTGATCGGGTAAGTGTCTTTGATAAACTGTCTGTCAAACAGAACCTCTTTGTTGTTTTCCGCCGCGTAGCTGAACAGTTTTTCGTAAGATTCATACAATCCGTAATTGCTGGATTTGATCACTTTATCCGCTTCTTCGGCTGCTTTGGCATAACGGCCCGCGTACAAGCTCGCCCGGGCGGCAAGTCCCAACGCCGCACCCTGGGTAACCCGGCCTTCGTCAGTTGCCGGATAAGTTGCAGGCAGCAGCGCCGCAGCTTCATTGAGTTCTTTGTCAATAAAATCCCAGATTTCGGCCACAGGTGTTTTTACCAAAGACCTGCTTTCATCAACCGTAATCGCCGTTGTAACGAGTGGAACATCGCCGTAAAAACCGGCCAGCTTAATGTATTGATAAGCCCGCAGCACTTTCGCCTCGCCTTTCAGCTGGTTGATGAGCGCTGTGTTTGTTGAAGCAACTTTATCGACATTGTCCAGAAAATAAGACGCCGAACGAATGCCGCGATAAGCCCTTTTCCACTCATTATAAATCTTCGAGCTTGTTCCGTCATAGGTTCCCAGCTCCACGTAAGCCTGCACGTCAAAATTTTGATTTGTGTGCGCAATGTCCGTCAATGCATCCCAGGAAATGATGTTGGTGCTGTCCAGATCCGTGTAAAGACTGTTCACTGCCAGCTTGGCATCCTGCTCCGTTTTCCAGAACATATCAACCGATAATCGGTCGTTCGGGACGGTTTCGAGGAGGTCATTGTCGCAGGAAACCAGCGCACCGGATGCGATGGTCAGCGACAGGAAAATATATTTTAAAGAATTCGTTTTCATAATTTAAATGTCAATAGTGCTTTGGAATGATCAGAATTGCAGGTTAAGGCCAGCCGTGTAAAGTGCAGTCTGCGGATAGTAAACGGCACGTCCGGAAGGCGCTTCCGGATCCAGGTTCCACTCGTTCAGCTTTGAAATGGTGAAGACGTTGGTCGCGGAAACATACACGCGGATCCTGCTCAAATGAATTTTTTCAGAAACGGTCGAAGGCACATTGTAGGCCAGCTGCACATTTTTCAATCGCAGATAAGAGCCGTTCAGGACCAGGCGGTCGGAAGTGGCAACATTACGCAAATCATATTTGACCGGGCGCGGGAAACGGGCGTTTGGATTTTCTGGTGTCCAGTAATTGTTGGTGTAAATCTCGTGCGTAAAACCTTCCTGATTTCCCATTTCAGCCAATGCGCCTGCCAGCCGCGAATCCACTTTTGCCGCTCCCTGGAACAGAATGTTCAGGTCGAAGTTTTTGAATGAAAAATCAGCATTGGCTCCGAAAGTGTATTTCGGGAACGAGTTACCGATTGCAGTCATGTCGTTTGCGTCAATTTTCCCGTCACCATTCAGGTCCACATATTTGACGTCTCCCGGCTTGGTGTTGGCCGCATAAGTTGCTTTGTATTCTGTGATTTCCTGCTGCGTCTGGAACAAGCCATCTGTTTTATAACCCCAAAGTGTGTTGATAGGAAGGCCTTTTTTGATAATGTAACGCGGGTCAATGTCCGAGCCGGTGAGATAAGGACCGGTTCCTTTGAGGTCTGTAACTTTGTTTTCGTTGATGCTCAGGTTCGCGCCAACATTATAACGGAAGCCGCCGCTTGAAGGCGTTCCCCGGTAACTCAGGCTGAATTCCCAACCCTTATTTTGTACTGAACCGGCATTTTGCGGAGGCGCCGTCAAGCCGATTGTCGCCGGAATGTCGAGGTTAAGCAGAATGTCGTCTGTTTCTTTATTGTAATAATCAACGGTCAGGTTCAGTCTTTTTTGTAAAAACGATGCGTCCAAACCAATGTCCAGCTGCGTTGTAGATTCCCAGCCCAGGTTTGTGTTGGCCAATGTGTTCTGGCGATAACCCTGCACCGGCAAGCCGCCGAAGCTGTAACCATTGGCAGTCAGCGCCGCATAATAACTGTACAAATCCACCGACTGATTTCCGGTGATTCCCCACGAACCTCTGAATTTTAAATCGTTAACGGCGCTTTCCAGTCCCTGCCAGAAGTCTTCCTTCGAAATGCGCCATCCTGCTGAGAATGAAGGGAAAAAGCTGTATTGTTTGGAACCGGTAAATTTGGACGACCCGTCATAGCGACCATTCACCTCAGCCAGATATTTACCATTATAATCATAATTCACACGGCCAAAAAACGACCGCAAACCATAAACTGCATCACGTCCACTGTTTGTCTTCGTTCCATCATTAGCGCCCTGACCGATTGAGCCAATGTCATTATTGTAAAAACGCTCGCGGTAAGCCGTCAGGAATGTTTGCGTGTTGCCGATCTGTGAGTAGCCAACTAATGCTTTCAGGTTGTGGCTCCCCAAGCTTTTTTCGTAAGTCAGCAGGTTGTTGATCGTGTATTCGCGCAGATTATTGCGCACTTCCGTGAGGCTGTTATTGGCAATGGTTTTGGTAATGTTTGTAGTCTTATCCGTGTTTACGTAAGAATTTGTATAGTTTTTTTGTTGGGTAAAGAGCCCGCGACCCGCGATTTGGGTTGAGAAAGTCAGGCCTTCTGCCAGTTCAAAATCTGCTTTTACAAAACCTGCAACATAGTCCGTCTTCTGCCTGGACTGCCCGCCGATCTCCAAAAACATCAATGGATTGTTTCCTTGGGTGCTCAAACCATAAGTTCCATCCGGATATTTTGGAACTGCCCAGAGTGAGCCGTGAAAGAAGTTATTCAACGGTGCATCAGGATTCGTGGTTGGACTTTCCGTGCTGTTATAGCGATAGTTAATGTCCGCACTGATCCGTATTTTCTTGTTCACATCGTAATCCGTATTCAGCCTGAACTCACCGATTTTGTTGCCAAAATTCTTGATCACGCCGTTTTGATCCTGGTAACGAACGCTCAGCCGCGTCCGCAATGCCTCGCTTCCGCCTGCGATGGAAAGACTGTGATTTTGCTGGGGAGCAGTCCGCAGCAGCGTTTCAAACCACGTGTTAGGCAAAGGATATTTTTCACGGTCCGTCGCATTAACATAAGCCTGGATCGACTCTTCGGTGAAGCGTGGGGGAACTGCCGCACCCGCATTGGTGTAAGCAGCAACCTGTTCACGCATATAAGCCTCCAATCCCATCATTTTGGGGACATTGTTAGACTTTTGAAGCGCATAATAACCATGGTAATCGACCTGCACTTTGCTGCCTTTTGCTCTTTTTGTGGTGATCAAAACAACACCATTTGTTGCCCTTGAACCGTAAATGGCCGTTGACGCCGCGTCTTTTAGTATGGAAACAGATTCAATGTCATCGGGGTTAATGTCGCTCAATTGCTGCTCAATGCCGTCGACAATGATCAATGCGTCGTTTTTGCCCAGGTCGTAGCCGCTTGTGCTGCTGCCGTTAATGTTGAAAGTCGTGATCCCGCGCACGCGGATCGTTGCATTGGATTTGCCGGGAGATCCACCGAGGTCGTTCACGGCAACCCCTGGCATTAGTCCCTGAAATGATTGCTGCACATTTGAAACCGGCCTGCGCGCCACATCTTCGCCGGATATGGTCGAGATGGAATTGGTCAGGCTGGTGCGTTTCTGGGTTCCATAACCAACGACCACGAGCTCATCGAGCTGTTTGGTGTCCGCGGCAAGCTGGATATCCACGACGCTTCTTCCGTTCAATGGTGATTCCTGAGTTACGTACCCGATGCCCGAGAAAACAAGAATTGCATCAGCGGGAACGCTCAATTCATATTTGCCTTCCGCATTGGTTGATGTGCCTGTAACTGTGTTTTTTACGACGATATTGACGCCAGGCACACCGGTTTTGTCGGTGGCGGCTGTAACTGTTCCTGTAACTGTAACATTTTGAGCAAACGCATGGAAGCTCAGAAAAATGAATGCGGACAGGAAAACCCATTTCGGGATAGACTCTGATAAATTTCTTGGCATTTTGGAACGTGGATTAAATGAAATAGGATGCATCAAATTTAGTTAGACGACAAAGTCTATGAATTTGATAGGCAAATTAAATTACATATCCGCGAAATACCAAGGTGGACGGCTTCAAATCGTTTGAATCGTGCGATTAGGTGTTTTAATCACAAATAAAATTGGAATCTTCCAGTTCCATCCCGGCCAGCATATGTGCCAGGATCGGTTCGCATTTTTCCCGGCAGGCAGGGTAAAACTGACCATGTTTCCAGAAGTCTGACTTGGGAGATTGTCCCCACCAAAACTCAGCCATAGCAAGCGGCTTCATGTTGTGCTGGAAAGCATATTGCAACATTTTCGGTGCGGCACATTCACCGGCTCCGGCAGGTGGATTCTTGTACGCGGCATCAGCAAAAATAGCCCGCAGGCTTTTTATTTCGCCCGATTGATTATGAAACTGATATTGGTCAAAAATCTCATTTTGCAGCGAAACCGAATGTGCCTTACGCCTGGCTTTCAAAATCGAGATCTGTGTTCTGAGATGTAGTCCTTCCTGGTCTTCCAATGTCCGTATTTCCTCGGATAATCTGGAAAGTTCGGTCATTCCGGCATTAAGAAAACCTCCGTCCGCAACACCGTCAAAAACGGGCGGGACGAATTTGGCGTGATGGTTTGCTCCTGCGAGTTTTCCAGAAAAAGCAGCAATGTAACCGATCTCTTTTTGCTGGGTTTGCACAACAAGGACACCAAACATTTTCCCAACAATATTGATTTCATCATTTGCCAGACCAAAATTATGTTTCCAGTCTTGCTGCGTTTCGAGGTGAACTTGCAGCATTTCAGCGGCACGCAAGCTGAGCGGATGCGGGTTGCAGACGAACGGGAAGGTGAATTTTTCGGGAAGGGCGTAGTCTGTCAATGTTCCTTCGAAGGGCGTGAAACAGATTTCAGCGGCGGAATCAGTGAATGCAGACAAGCGAAATGGGGGCGGGGAGAAGCGGATTAGCGAAGGGAATCAGGCGAAAGGACCGGCCCCGAAGGACCAGCCCATTCTTAACGTTGAGTATATTCATTACAAATAACAAATAGTTTTACAGCCGTTTACTTAATCATCAAAATACTTCTATTCTTTCCTATTATATAAATATTGATTTGATTTAACGGTCAAATTAACGGGCTACATGATAGGTTGGATCGTCGATAATGTTCACTTCAATGATGCTGCCGGCGTTTTCCAAAAGTTGGCGACAATCCTGGCTCAGACTTTTTAAATGCACTTTTTTGCCAGCTTTGTGATAGCGTTCGGTTATTTTGTTCAGCGCATCAATGCCCGACATATCCGCCACGCGGCTTTCGGAAAAATCGATAATTACCTCCTGCGGATCGTTGCTAATGTCGAACTTTTCGTTGAATGCGGTTACGGAGCCAAAGAAAAGCGGACCGTAAATGATATAATGTTTTACGCCGTTTGCATCAATGTATTTCGAGGCCCGGATCCTTTTCGCACTTTCCCATGCGAACACTAGCGCAGATATGATCACGCCAATCAAAACAGCAAGCGCCAGATTATGCAGGTAAATGGTGATGGCCGCTACGAGTATGCCCACGAAAACGTCTTGTTTAGGCATTTTATTAATAATCCGGAAGCTGACCCATTCAAATGTGCCGATGGCGACCATGATCATAACCCCGGTCAGCGCCGCCATCGGCACCAGCCCAATGACAGGGGATGCGAACAAAATGATGGCCAGAATGGTCAGTGATGCAATAATGCCCGATAATCTTGCACGTGCACCGGCAGAAAGATTAACTAATGTCTGCGCGATCATAGGACAGCCGCCCATGCCGGTGAAGAAGCCGTTCAGAATGTTTGCGCTGCCTTGTGCGATACATTCCCGGTTGCCATTGCCGCGGGTCGCAGTGATTTCATCCACCAGATTGAGCGTCAGCAAACCTTCCGTGAGGCCAACACCAGCCATGATCAATGCATAGGGAAAGATAATTTGCAAAGTCGCGAGCTCAAACGGAATCTGCGGAATGTGAAAAGGGGGAAAGCCGCCACCAATTTCGGCAATGTCCTGAACGGTTTTTGTGTCGATATTAAAAATGGTCACGACAGTAAAGACCACGACGATGGCGACGAGTGAAGGCGGAACGACTTTGGTGATTTTTGGCAGCAGGATAACAATGGCAATCGTCAGCAAAACAAGCCCGGCCATGATCAGCAGCGGAGTGCCGCTCAGCCAGACCGTTTCTCCATTGACGACCGTTTTAAATTGTTCGAGCTGCGACATGAAAATTACGACAGCCAGTCCGTTCACAAAGCCATACATAACGGGTTGGGGGACAAGCCGAATGAATTTTCCAAACTTAAAAATGCCCACCAATATTTGAAAAACGCCCGCTAATGCGACGGCAGCAAACACATATTCAAGTCCGTGCGATTGCATTAATGCGATCAGCACAATGACGGTCGCACCGGCACCACCCGAAATAAGTCCGGGCCTTCCGCCAAAAATGGAAGTTACGATGCCCATTATAAATGCTGCATATAGGCCGGTTAGCGGGGGAAATCCAGCGAGAATGGCAAAAGAAAGCGACTCCGGCATCATGGTCATTGCCACGGTAAGCCCTGCCAGGATTTCGTTTTTGTAATTTATTTTTTGAGTGAAGTCAAACAAGTTGAGGTAACCTTTCATTGGGAATTATAAATGCCGGGCAAAAATACCAATAGTAAATGCCTCCATCGCTTACATCAGCACATATTGATATTTATTTGAAAAAAAATTATAAAAACACTTGCGCAATCAAACGGTTGCGCTTACATTTGCAACCGAACAGTTTCATATTAAACTGATGTGCTGATGAGAAGAGATGTATTTCAAGCCATTGCAGACCCGACGAGGCGGGCTATCCTCGTGCTGATCGCGTTGCAGCCTTTAACACCGAATGCGATTTCTGATCATTTTAATGCGACGCGCCAATCGATTTCAAAGCACTTGAAAATCCTGACTGAATGCGAACTTGTTACGCAGGAACACCAGGGAAGGGAGATTTACTACAAATTGGAAATTGATAAAATGAAGGAAATAGACCAGTGGCTCGAACAATTTAAAAAAAGATCTGGGAAAGCCGTTTTAACCAATTGGATGACTTATTATTAACCATAAAAAAAGGACGAAATGAGGCATAACCTTCAATTTGACTTTCTTACAGACAAGGAAGCAAACACAATCACAGTGGTCCGGGAGTTCATGGCGGACCGTCAGCTGATCTGGGAACGTGTATGACAAAAATTGAGCTTCTTGAACAGTGGTTTGCTCCCAAGCCACTCACAACCAAGACTAAATCCATTGATTTCAGCGAAGGCGGTGCGTGGGTTTATGCCATGGTGGATCCTGGCGGCAAGGAATATTGGGGCAGAACGGATTATCTGACTGTTGAACCAATTGATCGTTACACGGCATTGGATGGATTTTGTGACGAAACGGGCACGCTTAATCCGGAACTGCCGCGCGCAGAATGGGAAGTGTCGTTTAATGATGCAGGTGAAAATGCAATGGTGAAAACGGTTATCAAATACAAATCGCTGAATGACCTGGAAGTTGTCCTGCAAATGGGCATGCAGGAAGGGCTGACGATGACGCTGGATGAACTGGATAATTTATTGGAAACACTTAAAATTCAATAACAATGAGTGCAAAACAAATCACGGTTGAAACAACTGTTGCGGCGGAAAAAGAGAAGGTTTGGGATTATTACACCAACACAGCCCACATTACAAAATGGAATTTCGCGTCCGATGACTGGCAATGTCCGAGTGCCGAAAATGACATGCGCGTAGGCGGATTGTACAAAGCCAGAATGGAAGCCAAAGACGGCAGCTTTGGTTTTGATTTCGAAGCAATATATGACGAGATCAATGTTGGCAACAGCTTCACTTACAGCATGCTGGACGGAAGAAAGGCAACGGTGCGATTTGAAAGTGCTGGCGATAAAACAGATGTAACAGTGGTTTTCGATGCTGAAAGTCAGAATCCTGAGGAAATGCAGAAAGGCGGCTGGCAGGCCATATTAGACAATTTCAGAAAGTATACAGAAGCGAACTAAGTGCTGTGTTTACCAAGAAATTCGTTGATCAATCCGACCACTAATGCCGGGATAACACTGTCCGGACCAGGCGCGCAGATCTCACCAATGTAATGTCCATGGCCACCTGGCAAAATCGCCAGTTCCGCATTCGGGATCAGTCTTGAAAGTTCGATTGCATGCTCAACCAAAACGACGTCCTTGTCTGCATTAATAATCAATGTCGGCGCCTGGATGGTTTTGACCAGTTCATCGGCAATGTCCTGAAAATTAATCATTCGGGTGGAATCGCGGACGAACATTGCTTCCAATCCCTTGGGATCCGGATTCACTCTTTGAAAAGCTTCTATTAATGGTTGCGGCATGTTGTCGAGAGAGGCATGCCGCATCCCTTCAAAAAATCCGGCTATCATTCCATCCCGCTTTGTTGTCGCCGACGCTGGAATAAGTGCATTAACCATTTGCGGATGGCGTATCGCAAGCTGAATGGCAGTGGTCCCGCCGTTACTAAATCCAAAAATATTTGCCTTCTCGATCTGCAGCATTTCCAGCAAAGCAGCCACATCATCCGCATCCTGCTCAAAAGTCATTTCCCTATCGATGTCGGCCGTATGCCCATGCGCCTGCAACTCCACGGCAATCACCCGGTTCGTTTTAGCAAGCTCCGACAGCACCTTCCCATAATTAGATTCAATCGTAGATCCCCCGCCATGCAACAGCACCAGCGGCAACCCGCTTCCGTGGATTTCGTAGTAGAGGTGGAGGCCATTAATGGCGGCGTAGTGGGCGTTGGGTGGGGGTGCTGTTGGCATTTATTTGGGGGGATTGGGGATTTGTAAACTTAAAAATAACCTTAATATTATTTGTGAACTTATTTCACAAATAATATCTTCGCATCAGTGACTTAACACATACTATATAAATGAGCAAATCAAGGAAAGCGGACGAATGTTTTGAAGATGTAAATCATGTAACTGCTCTCATTAACATTTGAAACTGAATGGAAACTGTAAAAGAAAAAAATAGCGTATCTGCGGAAGTTAACAAAAAGCTTGACAAGGTAGAATCGATGTTGATGGATTTCACCAACAGCAAATTGGTCATCATGGATAAAGAATACAGTCTGAGAGAATGGATGACGCTTTCTGATTATTGCAAAAAATATAACATAAAGCCATCCAGGCTTTCCAACTGGATTGATAGGGGTGTTGTGCCTGATGGCAGCATCATTGTTATTCCTGAATTGAATGGATTGAAGTTAATAAAAGACCAAGCTCTGATGGCTCGATCCTATAAGACGCGGGTTGCAGCTGGGGCTGGTTATTAGATTTTTTTCTGAGTGAGAGTCGGTGGGAGGTTTGTGTCGAGCGACGCCGGCGGAAGCTCGACGGGTTAAAACCCGTCGTTAGGAATCGGTCGAGCCTATGGCTCTTTTCGTGGTCGGTGGTTTTGGCGCGTGGGGTTTTAGCCGACGGGTTAAAATCCGTCGTTAGTGAATCGATCGAGCCTATGGCTCTTTATTCGGGACGAAATAGAAGAGTCATTCGCTGTGCTGCGTTACCTGTCGATCTTGCTCCTCAAAAGATTAAGGCAGTGATAATCCTAATGCTAATGCAGATCTCCCACATAAGTGAAAAAAGAGCCATCGGCTCGGCCGATCTCCTACCTGCGGGTTTTAACCCGCAGATATGCACCGCTTCTTTCGACATCCGCAGACAGATGCCCGAATCTTTCTACATCCGCAGACAGCCCCGCCTCCTTCCACGAGATGAGATAAAGTCCTGACTCTTCCTCATGAGTAAAAAGAGCCAGAGGCTCGACGGGCTGATGAGCCCGATCGTGGAGTTCCACCGCTTGACCGACGCTTCCTACTAGGCCTTTTAGGACTGATACCCAGTGGGGGGCCGGCGAGCGTCACCGGTGGAAGCTCCACGGTTAAAACCCGTCGTTAGGGGATCGGCCGGGCCTACGGCTCTTTATCCGGGCCCCTAAAAGAGTAATCCACTGTGCTATATAACGTTCCGGCTAGCGCTCCTCAAAACGGTAAGGATATGATAGTGCTAATCCTAATGCAGATCTCCTACATAAGTGAAAAAAGAGCAAGAGGCTCGGCCGATCTCCTAACTGCGGGTTTTAACCCGCAGTTACACCCCGGCTCATTTTACATCCGCATACAGATCCCCGCTCTTCTTACATCCCCGTACAGACCCCAGACCTCTTTTTACATCCGTAGACAGATCCCCGGCTCATTTTACATCCGCATATAGATCCCCGGCTCTTCTTACATCCGCATACAGACCCCGGGCTCTTCCTACATCCGCATACAGACCCCCAGACCTCTGTTTCAACCCGCAGCTCCCGCAGCTCCTCGCAAACCCACATCCCAAAAAAAGCCCCCAGCTCCCCCTCACATCCGTGAAAAAGAGCCAGAGGCTCGCCCTAATCCTTGCAACGGGTTTCAACCCGCTGCAAAAGCTAACAAAAGAAAAATCTCAATTCCAACCCCCGCCAAGCGCGCGGTAGATATTCACCGTCGCATTCATCTGCTGCATCTTGGTTTCAATCAGGTCAAATCTTGATTCGAGTGCTTCGCGCTGCGTTAATAACACTTCCACATAATCTGCTCTTGCTGAGGTGAAGAGGCGGTTTGCAATGTTCGTTGACTCGGTTAATGCAGCCACCTCACGCGTTTTGGTTTCGTAGCTTAGTTGCAGGTTGTTAATGTTCGATAACTGGTTCACAACCTCCATGTAAGCATTCAAAACCGTGCGTTCGTAATTGTAAATCGCCTGAACCTGACGTGCGTTGGCGCTTTTATAAGTTGCCTGAATTGCGTTTTTATTGATCAATGGGCCAGCCAGATCAGCCACCAATGTCGACATCAGCGATTTTGGGACATTACCCAGATAAATCGGGTTGAATGCTTGCAAGCCTACGGCTGCATTCAGTCCCAATGATGGATAGAAATTGGCTCTTGCAACCAGCACATCCAGTTTCGAAGCTTCCAGATCCTGCTCCGCTTGTCTTACATCCGGACGGTTCTCCATTAATTGCGAAGGAATCCCCGCCTGGATCACTGCCGGCACCATGGTTTCGAAATTTGTGCTTGATCTCAAAACAGGCTGCGGATATCGTCCTAAAAGAAAATTAATCCGGTTTTCGGTTTCCACAATGCGCTGACGAATGGCATACTGACGGTTCTGCGTGTTCAGCACTTGTGCCTCAAACCTGCGCACAGCCAGTTCGGTAACCCGCGTCGCTTCTTTCTGCATTTTCACGATACGCAATGCATTGGTTTGAATCTCAATGTTTTGTGTAACAATGTTCAGCTGCGTGTCCAGTGCCAGAAGCTCGTAATAGGAGTTAGCGATCTCTGAAACAATGTTGGTCATCATGAAATTTTTACCTTCCACTGAGGACAAATAACGGTTCACAGCAGCCTTTTTCGCATTCCGCAATTTGTGCCAGATATCCACTTCCCAGCGCGCATAGGCGGCCACGACGAAGTCGGGCAGTGGCTCGGGCGTTTCTCTGCCGGGCTTGATTTCCGTAGTTGCTTCGCTGGAACCCACTTGCGTGTAACGGCCTGCTTTTTCAATGCCGGCTCCGCCTCTTAAACCTACGAAAGGCAAATATTCCCCTTTCCGGGCGCGGATCTCGTTTCGTGAGATCTCGATTTCTTGCAATGTAATGTTCAGCTCCTGGTTGTTGTTTAACGCCGTGTCAATCAGGGCAGCCAGTTGTGGATCGGTGAAATAATCCTTCCATTTCATTTTGCCCACATTGTTTGTGGAAATCAGCTGCCTGACCATTGTAGGCAGCTGATAATGTTTTGTTAGGAGATCGCTGGACCTGAGAAGGGGCGTTGCAGGCGGTGTAGGCGAAGGCACTTAAAGTGATCCCCACCCACGTCAATATTCTTTTATTGCTCATCATTTTGAGTTTCTTGAGTGTGAGGGAAAATGTCGACTGCGTGAACGAATTGTTCGGTAAGCGAGCCGTCTTCCTCGTCTTTAATCATTTTTCTGCCGTCGGCCAGGGTGCCAAAGATGTAGTACAATCCAGGGATAATGATCACCCCGAAGATGGTCCCGAAAAGCATCCCGCCCATCGCTGACGCACCAATTGTACGGTTACCGATCGCACCGGCACCTGTGGCAATGATCAATGGGATCAAACCTGCAACGAATGCGAACGACGTCATCAAAATAGGACGGAAACGAACCCGGGCACCTTCAATAGCAGCATTTAGGATGGTTTCACCCTGCGACCGCTTCTGGACGGCGAACTCGACGATTAGTACGGCGTTTTTACCCAGCAACCCGACGAGCATGATCAAACCGATCTGCGCATAAATGTTGTTTTCCAAGCCCATTAATTTGAGCAAAAGGAATGAACCAAAAACCCCAACCGGCAATGACAACACCACCGCAAACGGAATAATAAAGCTCTCATACTGTGCTGCCAACACGAAATAAACGAAGGCCAACACGATCGCAAACACAACCAGCGACTCATTTCCACGGATCGATTCGTCATAAGAAAGACCTTCAAATGCGATGTCATAACCCTGCGGCAGTGTTTTGGCAGCCACTTCGCGGATCGCCTGAATGGCATCGGCTGTGGTGTAACCTTTGGCTGGAAGACCCTGGATCGCAGCTGAATTATAGAGGTTGAAACGTGTGATCTCATTCGGGCCCTGACCTTTTTTCAATGTCATGAAGGAGGAGTAAGGCACCATTTCGCCTGCATCGTTTTTCACAAACAATTTCAAAAGATCAGAAGGAAGCCTTCTGAAACTCGGGTCAGACTGGACGTACACTTTAAAGAACTGGTTGAACCTCGTAAAACCCTGTTCATATGTACTACCGATCATAATGTTCAGGTTGTCCATCGCTTTTCCAATCGACACGCCTTTTTGCATCGCAAGCTGGTTATCGATCTGCAATTCATACTGCGGATAGTTCGCTGCGAAGAATGTAAACAAGCCCGTTAGCTCAGGACGTTTCGCAAGGTCGTCCATGAATTTCTTGTTGATCTTGTCAAACTCTGCGTAATCGGTGTCAGAAGTTTTATCCAAAAGACGCATCGAGAAACCGCCGGATGTACCAAAACCCGGGATCGCTGGTGGTTCGAAGAATTCGACTACGGCACCAAGACCGCGCGTTTCTTTTTCAAGTTCTTCCATGATCTCTTTCACATTTTGCTTGCGGTCGTGCCAAGGTTTCAAGTTGATCAAACAAGTTCCTGCATTGGAACCGCGTCCTTCCGTCATGATCTCGTAACCTGCCAGTGACGAAACCGATTCAATACCTTCCACTTCTTCGCATATCTTTTGAAGACGGCGCGAAACTTCGTTGGTTTTTTCCAAAGTGGATCCCGGAGGCGTCTGAATGATCGCGTAGATCGTGCTCTGGTCTTCATTTGGAATAAAACCTGCGGGCAGAATTTTGTTTACAAAAACAATCCCTGCGCAGAAGCCGAGTAACACAACCCAGGTTACAACCCTGCGGCTCACAATGCGTTTCAGCAGGCTCACATATCTTCCTGTCAGCTTATCAAATGTTCTGTTAAAAGCATCAAGCCCTTTCGTAAGGAAGTTTTTCTTTTTCTGGTGACCGTGGTGATTTTGAAGCAGCATTGCACACAAAACCGGCGTCAACGTCAAGGCGATAAGGGCCGAAATAACGATAGAGCTGGCCATGGTGATGGAGAACTGCCGGTAGAATGTGCCGACCGGGCCGGACATGAACGAGATCGGAAGGAACACCGAAACCATAACGGCCGTGATCGCGATAATGGCACCGCTGATCTCACCAAGCACTTTTTTCACCGCATTAAATGGGGAAATCCCCGGCTCTTCCTCAAACTTCGCATGGACGGCCTCGACGACGACAATCGCATCATCGACCACAATACCAATCGCAAGTACAAGCGCAAAAAGGGTAATCAAGTTGATCGAAAGCCCGAAAGCCTGTATCACAAAGAATGCCCCGATTAGCGAAACCGGCACAGCCAGGATCGGGATCAATGTGGAACGCCAGTCGCCAAGAAAGATGAATACAACGAGCGCAACAAGGATAAATGCATCGCGCAATGTGTCAATAACCTGCTCGATAGACGCGTCCAGGAATTGAGAAACGTCATAACTGATCTTGTAATCCACGCCCGGAGGAAAGGATTCTTTCATCACATCCAGCTTCTTTTTCACCTCTTCAATTACATCGCTCGCGTTACTTCCATAGTTTTGGCGCAACACGATCGCTGCCGAAGGATGGCCGTCGAGGTTGGAGTAAATGTCAAAGAATTCAGATCCAAGTTCCACTTTGGCAATGTCACGCAAGTGAACACTTTCACCCTGTGCATTGGCGCGGACAATGATGTTTTCGTATTCTTCGGGCTTGTCGTAACGACCTTTGTAAGTAAGCACATATTCCAGCGACTGGGCCGCAATACCGGAGCTTTGCCCGATACGACCCGGGCGACCAACGATACTTTGTTCGCCCACCGCCTTCATGACTTCTTCGGTAGAAATATTGTAAGCACGCATACGCTCCGGATTCAGCCAGAGACGCATTGCATATCTCCTTGAACCTAAAATTTGCGCTCTTGCGATCCCTTTTGTCCGCTGGATTTCGGGGATCATTTTCACCGTTGCGTAGTTGAACAGGAATTTTTCGTCAATGCTCTTATCTTTTGAATAAAGATTGACATACATCAACATACTAGGCTGAACGGGCGAAATAATAACCCCTTCACGCTGAACGAGTTCCGGTAAAAGCGGCATAACCTGGTCAACCCTGGTTTTTACCCGGATAACGGCCACGTTCGGGTCGGTGCCGGGCTCAAAGATGATCCTGAGCGTCGCCTCCCCCGCACTCGTTGCATCGGTAGCAATGTACCGCATGTCCTGAACCCCGTTAATGGCCTGTTCAAGGGTGATCAATGTTGATTTTACTAACACATCGGCACTCGCGCCAGGGTAGGCGATGAAGATGTTGACGGTGGTAGGGGCAATGTCCGGGAACTGGGAAATGGGTAATTTCTCAATCGCCAGGATGCCTATAAATACGATCATGATCGAGATCACGATTGCAAATACAGGTCTTCTTATGAATTGATTAAACATGTCGTTTTGTGCTTGTTAAGATAGCTGACTATTCGGCGTACAGACTGAGGTTGGAAATCACGGAATCAGGCTTTACGAAATTGGAGTGGATCTTTTCGTTCTCTTTCACCTGACGCAGACCTTCCAGCAGGATTTTATCGTCCACTTTCAGACCTGATTTCACGACGAAAATGTGCGGAAGCTCTGCTTCGATTTCGATTTCCCTCGAACGGATCTTGTTGTCTTTATCCACCACATACACGTATTTCTTTTCCAAAACCTCGAAAGTGGCTTTCTGTGGAATCAGCAAGGCATTTTTCATTGGAACGGTTACCAAAACATTTCCTGTTTCGCCGTGTCTCAGCAGTCTTTTTGGATTCGGGAATGTAGCCCTGAAAGCGATGTTACCAGTCTCATTATTGAAATCAGCTTCAATCGTCTTCACTGTTCCGGAGTGGGGGAACATTTGGTTATTGGCCATGCGAAGGTTCACATTCAGCATGCCGGCTGTGGCTTCGTTTGCTTTATAGTCAAGATATTCTGCTTCGGGAACATTGAAGTAGACCCACATTTCACTATTGTCAGACAATGTTGTCAGCAAATCGCCTTCGTCCAAAAGACTTCCTAATCTCACCTGGAAATGGTCCATAATGCCGTCGAATGGCGCACGGATCGTAGTGAAACCCAAATGCGTTGTGGCTAACCCGAGTTCTGCCTTGGCTTTGTCAAGTTTCGCTTTCGCAAGTGCAAGCTCATTTTTAGAAACTACATTGCTGTCTGCCAGCGACTTGGTGTTTTTGAATTCAATTTCTGCAAAATTGGCCTCAGCCTGCGCTTTTTGTTGTTCAGCCTGATAAAGCATCGGCATGATCTTGAACATTAACTGGCCTTTTTTAACCGTCTGGCCTTCATCTACATAGATGTTTTCCAGATAACCCTTTTCCAGTGCCCGCAGCTCAATGTGGCTGATCGCGCGGATCTGGCTTACATATTCCTTTGTGACTAATGTGTCTTTTTGAAGGGGACTTGTAACGAGGAATTTCACTTCTTCCTCTTTTTCTTCTTTTTTGGATTCACAGCTGGTGTGTAAAAACATTGCACACATGCCGATTACCACGAGAATTCGCTTCATGATTTTTGCTTATTATTTATATATGGTTCGTTTAAAATGGTTTACGCTTTCCTATGGTATCAAATCCGCATGACTTGAAGAAAGATGTATCGATAAGAAGAGCAATAGAACCAATGCGTTGACAGCGGAATGTGATTTTTGACACGACCGAAGAAAAAGTTGGATTTTTGTGTGCAGGCAAAGGCGAAAAACTGACTGCCTGTATTATACGTTTTCTTCAAAATCGGCCTTAAAGTTTCTTCCGTCCTTTCTTCAAAAAAGAACTTAATGTGCTCACTGTCGTCGTGTTGGCTGTTTTTGATAAAACTGCCATCGTGATCCGTGGAAGAAAAGAGACTGAAATGCTTCGAAAGTGAAGCGATTGTAATGGAAGAAATGCGATCACCTGCTCCGGACGCATACACATATGCACTCAGTTGGAGCGTAAAGAAGAAGGCGAAATATTTTAATTTTTTAAACATTCAATGGGAGTAGCATGTAGAATGCTTCTGCAAGTCATTCTGAATACAAAAACCGCATCTAAACCTTAATAACAAGTTAAAAGCATGTTAAAAAGGGGTTAAAATCCTGCTTTGACCAAATTTGTGAGCTTCATTATTGTAGACAAAAGCCTTTCGTACAACTTTTCAGGTTGTCTACCGACGGCTTTTTTTTATGTCCTGCAATCCTTCTTATTTCCCTCCATTCGTTCAATTTTTCCTATTATGACCATGAAAAAACATTTATTCATTTTCTTTTTGATGCTGGGAAGCGCTGTTCAGCCGCTGCTCGCTCAGAACAGAACGGTGACCGGCAAGGTGACCGACGGATCGACGGGGGAGGCGCTGCCAGGCGTCAACATTCTCGTCAAAGGAACGCAGCTCGGAACTGCCTCAACGACGGAGGGAACATTCAAGCTGGAAGCGCCGACGTCGGCTAACAGATTGGTGCTGAGTTTTATTGGTTATACAACCGTGGAAGTGCCGATCACCAGTTCAGCCAGCATTGAGGTTGCCATGCAGCCCGATTCACGCCAGCTTAGTGAAGTTGTCGTAACCGCATTGGGTGTGGAGCGGACGCGTAAATTCTTTGCCATATGCGGCCACACAGATTGACGGAAATTCAGTTACAGCAGGCCGTAACCCCAACATGATAAACGCACTGGCCGGAAAAGTGGCGGGGCTCAACATTACCCAGACCAACACACTCGGAGGTTCCTCCAACGTGGTGATCCGGGGCACAAAATCACTCACGGGAAACAACCAGGCATTGTTCGTAATCGATGGCGTGCCGGTTAACAATGACGTTGCAAACACGCGCAGCCAGAGCACAGGCCAGGGTGGATATGATTATGGAAATCCGGCTTCGGACATTAACCCGGATGATATTGCATCGATTAGTGTGCTCAAAGGCGCAGCTTCAACTGCATTATACGGGTCACGCGCATCAAACGGAGTAATTTTGATCACAACTAAAAAAGGAAGAAAGGGACTGGGCATCACGCTTAATACGGGGCTCACCATTGGAACAGTCGATCAGAAAACGCTTCCTGTTTACCAGAAAGAATATGGCGCGGGCTATGAAGAAAAATGGACAAAATTCGATGTGAATGGAGACGGAAAGGAAGATAATGTTGTCAATTTGCCCGACGATGCTTCCTATGGCTACGCGTTTGATCCGAACATTCAGGTTTATCACTGGGATGCATTTGATCCTGCTTCACCCAATTACCGCAAAACAAAGCCCTGGGTCGCGGCAGAGCATGGGCCAGAGTATTTTTTTGAAAAATCGGTTTCCGCCAACAGCAGCATTATGATTGACGGCGGAAATGAAAAAGCCACATTCAAAGTCGGTTATACGCGCACCACTGACAAAGGGATCGTGCCTAACAGCCAGATCAACAAGAACATGATCAGTTTTGGAGGCTCGCTGAACCTGACACCCAAATTGTCCACGCAGGCGAATGTGAACTTCACGCAGCAGGACGGTCTGGGACGATATGGTTCGGGTTATTCATCGATCAACCCTATGCTGGGTTTCCGCCAGTGGTTTCAAACCAATGTTGACATTAAGGAGCAAAAAGAAGCCTATTTCAGAGAAGGAAAGAATGTGAGCTGGAACTGGTCTAGTCCCAGTGACCTGACTGCCGCTTATTCGGACAATGTTTATTTTACCCGATATGAAAATTTCGAAAACGACGAACGTTACCGGACTTTCGGCAACATTGCAGCCATTTATGATCTCGCAACCTGGTTAAAGATAACCGGACGTGTATCGCTCGACAGCTACGACGAATTGCAGGAGGAAAGGCTGGCAGTAGGAAGCACAGCCAATGAAGGCGACCCGTATTACTCGCGCTATACCAGAACATTCCGCGAATTCAATTTTGATCTTTTTGCCAACTTTCAAAGGAATTTTAACAAAGACTTGTCACTCAACGGACTCGTAGGCATGAACATGCGCCGGTCTGAAATGAATTCGTTAAATGCTAAAACGAGCGGGGGACTGGTGGTGCCCAAATTGTATGCATTGTCCAATTCAAGAAGCCTGCTTTCGCCGCCGATTGAAAATGAGCGCCACATCGCAGTGGACGGTGTTTTTGCAAGCGCAACATTGGGCTTTCGTGAAACCGTTTTTCTAGATCTTTCTGCAAGAAGAGATCAGTCTTCGACATTGCCGAAAGCGAATAACGCCTATTTCTATCCATCCGTCGCGGCTAGTTTTGTGTTTTCCGAAATGCTGAAAAACGTCCCCTGGCTTTCCTATGGCAAGATTCGGGGCAATTATGCCGAGGTGGGCAGCGATGCGCCTTTTGCGGCAACGGGCAAATATTACAACAAGCAGGATGAGGAAATTGGAAATCCGATCGGCGGCTTCGACGGCATCCCACTTTACTCCGTGCCCAACACGAGATACAATCCGGATTTGAAACCCGAGCGGACAAAAAGCTCAGAATTTGGCCTGGAAATGGCATTTCTCAGCAACCGTGCAGGATTTGATTTTACCACTTATAAAGCAAGGACATTGAACCAGATCCTGCCTGTAACCGTGCCGACAACCACGGGTTACGGCTATAAATATGTGAATGCAGGCGAGGTGGAAAACAAGGGAATCGAGCTGTCAATATTTGCTACGCCGGTCAAAACAGCATCATTCAACTGGACGATCAATGCGAACTGGTCCAGAAACCGGAACAAAGTCGTAGCGCTTGCGGAAGGAGAAAACATGATTTTGGCCCAGTATCAAACGAGCGTTACTTCCAATGCAGCTGTCGGCCGGCCTTTCGGGATCCTGCGCGGATCCGGTTATGTCTTGCATGAAAATGGCGGCCGGATCATTGATGCAGACGGTCAATATTTAAAATCAGCGCCGACCAAGGAAATCGGTGACCCAAACCCGGACTGGATCGGTGGGGTTTCCAACACAATTAGCTTCAAAGGGCTGTCGCTTTATTTCCAGGTTGATGTCAAAAAAGGCGGGCAGCTCTACAATCTGGACACTTATTATGGCTTTGGAACAGGCCTTTATCCAGAAACTGCCGGTTTAAATGAGCTGGGTAATCCGTCGCGTCTTCCTGTTGCAAAGGGAGGCGGGATCTTGCTGGAAGGCGTGAAGGAAGATGGCTCACCCAATGACGTAAGGCTTGAAAATACCGAAAGCTCACTCGGAACCAACAGCCCGAACGAAACCCAGATATACGGAGCAGGTTTTGTAAAATTACGTGAAGCGTCGCTCAGTTATGCATTGCCGGCCGGGCTGATTGCGAAGCTCAAAATCGTGAAAGGGATCGACCTTTCGCTGGTGGGCCGGAACCTCTGGATTATCCATAAAGATGTGCCTTACAGTGATCCTGAGGCGGGCATGGGCGCGGGTAATATCGGCATGGGTTTCCTCGGCGGCGCGTATCCCACAGCCAGGAACATCGGGTTTAATGTCAAACTAAGATTTTAAGAAAAGTCATGAAAAAAATATTGCTATACGGCGTTTCTACGCTGTTTTTTGCCTCAGCCTGCGTAAGCAACCTGGACGACGATTTCAATGTCGACCCCAAGAAAGCGACCGAAGTGCCGCCTGCTACACTGGTGGCCAATGCCGCATTTAATCTTTCCAATATCATTACCACTTCGGATTATAATTCCAATCCGTTCCGCTATTATCTGCAATACTGGGCGGCTGTTCAGTATCCGGATGAGAGCCAGTACAACATCAATGCAAGGGAGATCAACCGCAATTTCTGGGACACCATTTACCAGGATGTGTTGAGCGATCTGAGAGAAGCGCGGCGTAACATTGAAGCGGATAAGGACCTTCCGCCTGCGATCAAAGCTAATCAGCTGGCAACCGTTGAAGTGCTGGAAGTTTACGCCTGGTCGGTGCTGGTGAATACTTTTGGCAACATTCCTTACAGCCAGGCGCTCGATTTTACCAATGTGCAGGCGGGTTACGACGACGATGCGGCAATCTACGCGGATCTTATCAAACGATTGGATGCTGCGATAAAGAGCTTTGATAAAAAGGAACAGTCATTTGGACTGGATGAGCTGTATTACAGGGGTGACATCAGCCGCTGGAACAAATTTGGCAATGCGCTGAAACTGCGTTTGGGCATCACGATCGCAGATGCAGAGCCGGCAATGGCAAAGAAGATCGTGGAAGAAGCTGCGCTTAATGTGTTTTTTTCCAGTTCAGAAGAAGCAAAACTGAATTACACTGCCAATCCACCGACTGCGAACCCGCTTTACGATAATTTGAGGCAGCGGAATGACAATGTTGGAGCAAACACCTTTGTGGATGCGCTGAAATGCACTGGCCGATCCGAGATTGGATGAATATTTGAGGCCAGCGAGAGAAGGGGCTAATACAGGGAAGTTTGTCGGCGGCATTTACGGCGCTCCCAATGTTTACGAAACATTTGCACAGCCCAGCTCGGTTTTGCGCGATCCCTTGCTGCCGGGCGTGTTGCTATCTTACACGGAAGTTGAATTTTTGCTGGCCGAGGCAAAAGCCAGAGGTTTCAATGTTCCGGGCACGGCGAAAGAGCATTATGACAAAGCCGTAACGTCTTCTATTGTAAACGATTGGAATGGCACCGCAGCAGAAGCAGCCGCTTATCTGGCTAAGCCCGCCGTTGCATTTGACGCAGCCAACTGGAAAAAAAGCATTGGAACACAAAAATGGATTGCGCTGTATAACCAGCCCGTTGAAGGCTGGAAGGAATGGCGCAGGCTGGATTTTCCTGTTTTGAAAAAGCCGGTACTGGCACAATCCGAAATGCCTTTGCGCTTCCCATATCCATTCACGGAGCAGAATCTGAACAGTGCCAATTACCGAAAAGCGGCAGAAGCCATGGGTGGAGATGTGGTCACTTCAAAAGTGTTTTGGGACGTTAAATAGCAAAATGGCAGGGCCGGTTTGAGCATGATTATTTTAGGTCTCTGGTTGAAATCCGTTCAGAAAACAAGCGGAAAGCAATCAGAGATCTAAAAAATGAGTCTTAAAAATATTACGATTATAGGCGGAGGAGCCTGCGGAATTTCAGCATTTATCGAGCTATTTCTTCAATTACGCATCGCCGGGCATCACCGGAAAGTCAGCATCACAATCATCGAAGAGAACGAGGAAGTTGGAAAAGGACTTGCTTTTGGCACGAAACAACCGGGTCATATTCTCAACACCCAGGCGGATTTAATGGGAATCCATTTTACCGAACCCCAACATTTCAGCGAGTGGCTTATCGAACACGAGCAGCGTGTGCATCACGAAGTGGTCGATAATAAAGGAAAAAACGAAGCATTTACAACCAGGCGGTTGTATGGCGATTATTTAAAGGAACAATTTGAACATTATTTCAAATTGGCCAAAGAGGAGGGAATGGACGTCAGCGTAATACACGCCCGCGCTGTGAATGTGCAGAAACATGAAGATGGTTTCAATGTACAATTAGCAGATGCTAATGAACATCGTTGCGATTTCCTGCTGCTTTCCCCCGGCACGCCCGTTGCCAACAATTATCCGGATCTCGAAAAAAGAGAAAATTACTTCGGCTCGCCGTGGCCGTCTTCTGTTATTTTAGACAACATTCCCAAAGATGCAGACATTGGCATTTTGGGTTCAAGTCTGAGTGCGATCGATGCGCTGATGACGCTGACTGATAATGGTTATCAGGGAAAATTTACCTGCTATTCGCCGGACGGATTAATGCCGCGCGTGCAGCCGGAAAATCCCGTTAAGGTCGATTGCAAATACATTACGCTTAAAAATCTGCATCAAATCCAGCGAACCGAACTTCGTAATCCGAAGGTCAAGGAAATTCTAAGGCTTTTCATGCAGGAAGCGGAGGAATTTGCAGACGAAAAAATCGATTGGAAAGCCACCAAAAGAGATAAGCCGGCTGATCAGCTGCTGGAAAAAGACATTGAAATCGCTAAAAATGGTGGCGACGCATTGATCAACATTCCCTATTCTCTGCGCTACGAAAGTTCTGAGATGTGGAAATGGCTGGATGAAAGCGAAAAGCTCAAATTCAAAAAATGGCTGGGAAATTACTGGTCTGTAAACCGCCATTGTATGCCGCTGGTGAATGCCGAGCGCGTTTACGGATTGTTTAAAAGCAAGCAATTGCAGGTCGTTCCGGATTTGAAAGACGTTGTCTATGACGAGCAAAAACAGTCGTTTGTGCTGACTTATGACAATGGTCAGGAGGCTTCGGAAAAATACATCATCAATGCAACCGGCCCGGCCGCGTCCGTTGAGATGATGAAATCGGAGCTGATGCAAAATCTGGCCGATGGCGGTTTGATTGAGCCCGAAGCTGCCGGTGGGATCAAGATCAACACAGAAACCATGCAGGTGATTGCCGAAGATGCGCCTTATCCAAATTTCTACGCGATCGGCCACATTACCAACGGACTGTTGCTGGACGTGAATGCGGTTTGGTTTAATGTAAAAATGATTGGCAAACTGAGCCGTCACCTAATTAGCCAGATCATTGGAAACGCTGCTTAAACTTTATAAAGAGCTGCTGCCGGTGATGGCATTCATTCCCGCCGGATATTTTATCAGCAAAAAATTCGATTTCAACTCAGATTACGTCAGTAAGCCGCTGATCAATGTACTGCTGCCGCTGCTGGTTTTCACCAATATGCTCGATGCGGAAGCTTCCGAAACTGATCGTCTTGCCGATTTTGACATTTCTGCTTGCATTAGGGATGAATTATGTGGCTGTTGCCGTTCAGAAAAAGATCGCAACTGAAACAGATCCATTGCTTTTGCGGAGCTCATTTTCCTTTTTTAACATTGCCTTTTTCGGCATTCCAACGGTCACTGCACTTTTTGGACAAGATAAGGTTAGTGTGCTCATTTGCATTTACTTAGGCTCCGCATTATTCGGTGATACGATTGGTTATTTTCAGGTTGCCAAAACGAAATTCGATTCGGGAAAGCATTAAAGGAAATGTTCAAAATTCCTTTCCTATATGTGTTTGTGGCCGGCGTGATTTGTAAAGTTGCGGGACTGGAAACGCCTGAGGCAGTCAAGCCGGCGCTCAAAGTCGTAAGTTTTGCAGTTTCCGCAGCCGGAATGATGATCGTCGGATTTCAGCTCGCTAATGTCAATTTCAAGAACATCAAGCTTGGCTATTTCTTCAAATTGCTCAGCGTTCGCACGATTGCGGCTGCTGTTTTACTTGCCGGTGATTGCATTTGCGGCATCATTTCTTGCCAAAGATCTGGAAGAAGAAGATTATAAAATGCTGGGACTTGTGCCCCTTTTCCCGATTGCGGCGAATGTGACGGTTTTCGCAGCTTTCCTCAAAGCCGACGAAGAGCAGTCATCCATACTGGTGTTTTTATCAATGATGCTGTCCGTGGTGCTTGTGAGCGTGGCGACCTTGTTTTTAATGTAGCTTACGCACACATGGTTTTCCGACCTCTGTTTCCCGCTTGTTAATTTTTGTTCACAATTGCATAACATTCTGGTAAAGTGTGAGATGGCGCGTTCGCCTAGATTTGTGTAAAAACTATCTCACCATGAACATGTATTTTACCAACGCCAGGAGAACAGGAGCGACAGCGCTATTCCTGGGGGCGATCACATTCGGATGCAGCGTGCAGGATCATCCCGGCGTCCCCGTTGATTCTGCCAAACTCATCGACAGATCTGTAAACCCTGCTCTTGTAAAAGCCCTGCCGGGATTTGAAGACCTGAAAATCACAACGCTGATCAGTTCGGATGACAAATTGCAGGATTCTCCTGATTTTATTTACGGTGCACAGCCGGACGGAGGCGCATTTGTAAGAAATCCAAATGGGGACGGATTCATTATGATCAACAACCACGAGATCCATTTCTCTGTTTCACGCGTGTTTTTGGACAAAGAATTGAAGCCCGTAAAAGGTGAATACATTGTGGACGCAGAGGGCGGTCAGTGGAGATTGTGCTCTGCTACGCTGGCGACTCCGCAGGAACACGGTTTCGGACCACTATTTCTTACAGCCGGTGAAAGCAACTCTGAGTCGATGACGCATGCGATCGATCCTTTTGCTCCTGCAGACAAGAAAAACAAAACGTGTACGGTAAGTGCTTTTGGTAAATGGAATGCAGAAAACGCAGTGCCGCTTCCTAAGGATGCATTTCCAGGGAAATCGGTGATCGTAATCGGCGAAGATGATACAAACGGTCAGCTGGTGCTTTACGTTTCTGACGCTGTGGGTGACTTGAACAATGGTAAATTATACGCATTGCGCCGCACAAACCAAGAAAGCGTTGAAACGGATATGCAGCCGGGACAGCAGTATGACGTGGAATTTGTAGCATTTGATAATGTAAAGACAAGCACAGGAACTGAATTGCAGGCGCAGACGGTGGACAAAAAAATGATCCAGTTTGCCCGCGTGGAAGACATTGATTATCGCAAAGGCGGCAATGGTGTCGGACGTGAAATTTACTTCACAGCAACGGGTGTAAGCCAGGCTGATAAAGTAACTCCTGTGGCTGGAAAAAATATGTGGGGACGCGTTTACAGATTAAATTTTGATGCTGCTAACCCATTGAAAGGCAAGCTGGAAATCATCATGGACGGCGAAGAGAAGCCTGGAAGCTTCATCGTTAACCCGGACAATATCTGTGTAACGAACAATTATGTTTACGTGCAGGAAGACGGTGACTCATTTTACAAAAACAATGATCACGACGGCACGATCTGGCAGTATAACATTGCTACAAAACAGAGCAAAGCAATGCTTCGCATGAACCACCGCAGAGAAGATGCTGCATTCAATGCGAAATACAACTCTGTGGGGAACAACTCTTTGAGCACATGGGAATATGGCGCTATGATCGATATTTCTGATGTCGTAGGCATTCCTGAGACTTTTATGGTGAACCTGCACCCGCACACATGGCAGGATGAAAAATACAAAGGCGCTGACGGAAGCGGCATTTCTACCAACAAGGAAGGCGGCCAGACTGTAATCGTAAGAGGCGTAAAGCAATAAACATTTTCATCAACATCGAGACCAGGAAGGCCTTTTTCGAAAAGGCCTTCCTATGCTTTTTTCAGGGATATGAACATGAGCCCACGTTTGATTTTATCCATCCTGCTGATCGGCATAGTTACCCGCTGTGCCATGCAAAAAAGTCCCAAGGAAATTGTTTACGACCAGTTCAATGAAGATCTGAACACATTGATCGCGCGCAACGAGGATTTCTTGGGGAAAGTGAGGACATTGGATGACAAGAAACAATTGCAGGAAGATTTTCTGAAACTTCGGATGCAATACAAAAAGACCGAGGCGTTTTCGGAATATTTTTTTCCAACAACCGTAAGGTTGGTTAATGGTGCGCCGCTGGATGAAGTGGAGGATGAGGAGAATGCGGTTTTCGAGCCAGGCGGCTTGCAGGTGATCGAAGAACTGATATACACCGATGAAAAAATCGAAAGACCGGAACTGATCAGGCAAGTAAGGAAATTACAGGTCAATGTAAAGCGGATCAAGACCTTATGGATTGACATCAGCCTCACGGATGCACACATTCTGAATGCATTGCGACTCGAACTTTTCAGGCTCATAACCCTTGGGATCTCAGGATTTGACAATCCGGCTTCGGGAAATGCTTTGGCCGAAAGTGAGCAGGTTTTGCAGTCATTTCAAGATTATCTGAGCGCTTACGACGGCGTTCTCAAAGATGCGGACGCTGTGGATGCCCAAACGGAAAAGGCGATCCTGTTTTTGAAGAAAACCAAAACATTTAATGATTTTGACCGCGCAACATTCATTGCAGATCACATTAATCCGCTTTGCCGCAACCTGCACAGCCAGCAAAAGGCGTCAGGAATCGCATTCGTGAACGACCGTCGCTTACTCAAAGGAAATGCAGCCACATTGTTCGATCCGGGTGCATTTGACGCGGAAGCCCTGGTTTCGAATGACCGTTTCAAATCAACACCTGAGCGCATTGCATTAGGACAAAAACTATTTTATGACGGCCGCATATCCGGCAATGGAAAAACCAATTGCGGGTCGTGCCACCAGCCCGGGCTGGCTTATAGCGACGGCCTGAAAACGAGCAAAGGATTTGGCAACGAAAGCATTCAAAGAAATGCCCCGACGATTCAATACGCAGCATTGCAACAGGCATTATTTTACGATTTGCGCTCGCCTTCGCTCGAAGATCAGGCAGCAGACGTGATCCATAACAAAGCCGAAATGCATGGCTCGATGGAGCAAATCGCAAAAATGATCAGCTCGGATGAAGATTATAAGCATTTGTTCAGAAAAGCCTATCCCGAGCTGGATTCGGTCCCGGCCGTTTATATCCAAAATTCGCTGGCCGTTTTCGTCCGCTCGCTTAACCCGTTCAGTTCTCGTTTTGACCAATATATGCGTGGCGACAAAAAGGCCATGACATTGGATGAGGTGAAGGGTTTCAATATTTTTATGGGCAAAGCCAAATGCGGCACTTGTCATTTTGTGCCCCTTTTCAACGGCACCGTCCCACCGGATTACCAGCGAACCGAGTCGGAAGTGCTGGGCGTAACGGCCGGGGCGAACTTCAAAAATGCCAGCCTGGACGCGGATGCGGGTCGGGGCGTTCATAACAATTTTCCGCAGTGGGAAAATGCATTTAAAACCAGCACAGTCAGGAATGTTGCCAAAACGGCTCCGTATATGCACAATGGTGCATTTACCAATTTGCAGGAAGTGATGGAATTTTACAATGAAGGCGGAGGCGCGGGACTCGGGCTCAATGTGCCCAACCAAACGCTCGCCGCAGACAAGCTCAACCTGACAAAACAAGAGATCAGATTAGTCGTGAAATTCATGGAAAGTCTGACGGATAACTGACGGCATTTCCGAACGCGCGCCGTTCGGAAATGCACAGGCGTGTGAGGCAAAATGAGGCATTAGAGTAAGTCGGAAGCATATTCGTTTTTTGGTATAAAACTTTTACCAAAGGTGATTTTTCTGCTAAACCGGACCATATGCTAAAAAACTACATCAAGATCGCCGTAAGGAATATCTGGAAGCATCGCCTTTTTTCATTGATCAATGTGTTCGGTCTGGCTTCCGGTTTGATGGTCTGCTTCCTGGCCATTGCCCACATCAAAGGCGCATTGGAATACGACAATTTCCATCCGAAACGCGACCGCATTTTCCGCATTCTGACCGATATTACCAACAAGGAAAATGACAAAGCCGCATTCGCCACATCGGCTGCGCCGCTTGCCGAAACATTGCAGAAAGATTATGCTTTTGTCGAAAACACGGCACGGGTTACCCGCACATATGGCGAAGTGGAAGGCAACAGCAAGCGGCTAGATTTTCTGACATTCGCAGTCGATCCGTCGTTTTTCCAAATCTTTGGCTATCCGCTCGCAATTGGACAAGCTGCAAATCGGCCGAACACAGCCGTGATCAGTAAGAAGACCGCTGAAAAACTGTTCGGCAAGAAAAATCCGGTTGGCGAAATACTGATGCAGGAAGGATTGGAGCCGTCTGTGATAACGGGCGTAGTAGGAGACACGACCTCACTTTCTCATTTGAAATTTGACATGCTGTTCAGCGTTTCCAATGAAAAGCTTGGCTCGCTTGGCGGTAATAATGATTGGAAGGAATTTTCGAAATGTTACACGTATGTTTTGCTCAAAACGGGCACCGCCGAAGACCAGCTGCAAGCGGTGTTGCCAGCGATTGCCAGCAAGCAGAATGCCGTTTTGAAACAAAGCGACCTGCACGCATATGATTTTCGTCCGCAGGCACTGACGGCACTTGCGCCTTCAATGGAAGAGCTGATCAACAGCACTTATGAACCGCAGATTGGCGGCTTATCGGCCGAAATGGGCGTGGGTCTGGTGACCTTACTAATGGCGGCTTTCAACTACATTAACCTTACCCTGGCGCGCTCAATGAGCCGTGCAAGGGAAGTGGGTATCCGCAAAACATCGGGGGCGCTCCGCTGGCAGTTGCTGGGACAGTTCATGGCGGAATCGGTAATTCTTTCATTGCTGGCCCTGGGGCTGGCATATGTCATGCTGGAACTCGTAAAACCGATGGCTTTTGTGCAGCAATGGCTGATCGGCGGCGTCATTTGGGATTGGAAACTTTGGGGATCATTTCTCGCATTCAGCGTTGCGGCCGGGTTGCTCGCCGGACTTATCCCGGCAAAAGTGCTTTCTAATTTTCAGCCCGCAGAAGTACTGCGCAGCCACAATGGTTTAAAAATCATCAAAGGACTTTCGTTGCGGAAAGCATTGATCATCGCGCAATTCAGCATTTCACTCATCGCCATGATTACGCTGGTGACCGTGATGCGGCAGCAAAATTACATGGCAACGGCTGACTATGGCTTCCAATGTAAAAATGTGCTTAACATTCCGTTGAGTAATGTGCCATACGAAAGGCTTGCGAACGAAGTTGAAAAACTGGCCGGAGTTGAGCATGTGTCAGGCATTTCGGAGCCTTTTGGACATCATGGCGCAACCGAGCGAATCCGCATGAAACGTGCTGATCAGAATTTTGTTCAATCATTCATTGCCGACATTGCTCCGGATTTTACAAAAACACTTGATTTAACATTAATTGCGGGAAAGGATTTGCCAAAAGGCGCAGCCTCAATGGTTTTGATCAATGAAGAAGCAGTCCGGAAATTCAGATTAGGCAGTAACGGCGATGCGGTCGGGAAATCGATCTGGCTAGAAGACAGCACGGAAATGCAGATTGCAGGCGTCGTGAAGGATTTCAGATTTACCAGTTTCAATTGGGAAATAAAGCCGCTCATTCTGCGTCAGCATCCCGCTGGCCTGCGTTACATGCATGTTTCTGTTGCCGCGGGCTCCGGGGAAAATGTACTGTCCGAAATCAGCAGAACCTGGAACAAGCTCGCGCCTTACGACGCTTTCGAAGGCAAATGGTTTGACGACTTCCTGTACGAACGCCATGCGCACATGGAAGACATTAGTTTCATGGCATTACTGCTCGGAATTTCGTTTTCGATCGCCTGTCTCGGCTTGCTCGGGATGGTCACTTACAATACCCAAACGCGGATTAAAGAAGTAGGCATTCGCAAAGTCATGGGCGCGGAGATTAAACAAATTATCTGGTTGCTTTCACGCGATTTCGTCGTGCTGCTGTCCATCGCCGCCGCCATTGCCTTACCGCTCGGTTATCTGGCTGGTTACGCTTTTCTGATGAATTTTGCTTACCACGTCTCCCTTGGCTTTGAGACACTTGCGCTATGTTTCAGTGTCCTGCTCATGCTCGGCGGATTGATCATCACAACCCGGACCTATAACGCTGCAACGGGCAACCCGGTTGAGGCGCTGGCTAATGAGTGAGATCCGTTTTTCATGACTCAATCCGCTTTTAAAGACTTCGTCGGATTCATCAGTGCGGCCTTAATGGATTGGTAACCAATGGTCAGCAATGTGATCAGCACCATGAATGCGCCTGTGCCAATGAAAACGCTCACGCTGATGGAAATGTGGTAAGCGAAGTTTTGCAGCCATTGGTCCATCAGCCACCAAGCAGCCGGGAAAGCAATGCTAATGGCGATGAAGACGAGGGCAAGAAAATCCTTGGTCAGCATCGTTACGACATTGGTAACCGTTGCGCCGAGCACTTTTCGCACACCGATCTCTTTCCTGCGCCGGTCAGCCGTAAATGCTGCAAGCCCGAAAAGACCAAGGCATGAAATGATGATCGCCAGCCCGGCAAAGTAACGCGCCAGCTCACTCACCAGTTTTTCGGACGCATACTGAACCTGAAAATCGTGATCGAGGAATTGATAGTCCAAAGCATAGCCAGGATTGAATGTTTTATAAAAATCCTGAATCCGAGTTATCGTTTCCTGCTCACTTCCCGCACTGATTTTTGCCATCACAAGCATCGTTTCTTGCGGAGATAAATGGAGGATAAATGGCTTTATTGACTCATGCAACGAGTTGTAGTGAAAGTTTTTGGTAACACCCACAATGTGCTTTTCCGTGTTGTCGATTGTAATTGTTTTGCCAATAGGATCACTGATTTCCATAGCCTTTACGGCCGCCTCGTTAAGGATAATGTTGGTTGTTTCCGTTCCGAACTTTCTTGAAAAACTCCGGCCCGATGCCATTTCCATTCCCAGAGTTTCGATCAGATCGAAGTTGACGGGCATTCTGAAAAAGCGGATCTTGTCATCGGCATTTTTCCCATCCCACCGCACGCCAGAGCCATTTCCGGGCAGCATAGCAGGCAAAATGATCTTCTGCTGAATGCTCGAAGCATTCACAACGCCCGGCACCGTTTTGAGTTGGGCAAGGAACAACCCGGCCTGCGCAGCCGCACGCCCTTCCATTTCAAAATAAATGATGTGGTCTTTATCATAACCCAGATTCTTGTGCTGCACAAACCGGATCTGCTGGTAAACCACAAACACCGAAATTATGAAAATCACCGACACCGCAAATTGAAAAACCACAAGCCCTTTCCGCACCAGCAGCTCGCTGAACGAAGTCACCAAGCCGCCTTTGAGTGTAAATGCAGGATTGAAGCCAGAAAGGTGGAATGCCGGGTAACTTCCTGCCAGCAAGCCTGTTAATAGCGCAATGATAAAAATTGCCAGCATTCCCTCGAATTGAAAATGCAAAGCAAGATCCTTTCCCGTAATACCATTGAAGGCCGGCAGCAGTGCCCACGTCAAAACCAGCGCAATGAACAATGCTGCAAAACTCAGCAGCAATGACTCGCCCAAAAATTGCAAAATCAATGTCGGTCTGCCTGCGCCAAGCACTTTTTTAACCCCAACTTCCCGCATCCGCATGGAAGCTTTTGCGGTTGACAGATTCATGAAATTAATGCAGGCAATAACCAGAATGATGATCGCTATCACCGCAAACAGGCGAACATAAGTGATCCGACCGCCTGCCTGTGCGCCGTTTTCATAATTTCCATACAAGTAGGCATCTGAATATTTGCGCAGGAAAAGTTTTGATGTCGAATCATTAAAGCTGGTTCTGGCAAGCGCAGCCATTTTCGCATTGACCGTTTCCATATCAGCGCCCGGTTTCAGCACGACAAAATTGTCAAATGGTCCGCTGCTTGCTGGCGCCGTTCCCGGCGGCACAATCTGAGCCCAGGCGTGCATAGACAACAAAAAGTCATATTGCTGCGAAGAATTGCTAGGGAAATCCTGGAAAACGCCCGTTACCAAACATTTTTCAGCGTATGCCTGCCATTTCCATTCGAGGACTTTGCCCATTGCAAGCTCAGGTGATTTGAAGAGCTGAACCGCCAGCTTTTCAGAGATCACAATGGAATTTTTATCGTTCAAAACCTGCGTAGGATCGCCTTGAAGCAAAGGAAATGAGAATGCGCGAAAAAAATCTTTACCAACAAAATTGCCGTCGGCACTTACCGGATTGTTGCCCGCAGCCAAGCTGAATTTCTGAAACCAGACCGCGGGCGTGGTCATAACGACGGTTTCTACTTCCGGGATTGCGGCTAGCATTCTTTCGCCCACCATTTCGCCCGTGCTGCTAGAAGTCGCGATCGCATCGCCCGCTTTTTCGTGGATCATTACTTCGAAAAGGCGGCTGTCGTTTTCATGAAATTTGTCAAATGCAAATTCATCATTGACCCACAAACCGATCAGCAGGGCAGAGGCCAGTCCGCTCGAAAGTCCGACTAGATTAAGCAGTGAAAATTGCCGGTCTTTAAGCAAGCGGCGCCAGGCGGTCTTGAAATGATTGGTCAGGATGTCGAGATTCAGCATATAAGGAACATGGCTAACAGATGAAATCGTTGTGGAGCAATAATAGTAAAAAATATTTATATATAAATAAATTATATATCATTTATCTGAATGGTTAAATCTTGCTTCCGCCGATTCCCTAAAAATGCTTTACATTTGAAAAAACAGCTTTCAGCGGGATATGCGGGTTTACAGATTTGGTCAAAAATGGTTACTGGGCTTCGCATTAGCGATTGTCTACATTCCGTTGAGGACTTTTTTGAATTTAGATCAAAATGTGTGGGAGACCATTCTTCGCAAATTGCCGCTGTTTTTTATAGAGATTTCGATTAGCACCGTATTCTACACCAGCTGGATTTACCTGATGGATTGGTTTTTGAAAAAACTGACGACATTAACGGGTAGCGACCGGTCTACGGACTTCAAAATTTCTCACCAACTCATTGCGCTTGTTCCCGCGGTGTTACTTGCACTCATTTTCAACTATATACTCAGGCACACGTGGGGTTTTATGGATTCATTCTGGAGCGATGAGACTTTCCGTTACAGCAATTCGGCGGTCACATCGCGATTTTATCGCACAAGCACGCGCGCAAACCAATCCCTCACCATTCTCGCATTAATCGCCGGATATTATTTGTGCGTCAGCAATCAGGTGCAGGAAAAATTGAAAAAATTGCTGGTGGATTCTGAAAAGCTGGCGACAGAAAACATGAGCGCCCGGTTTCTGGCGTTAAAAAATCAGATCAGTCCGCATTTCTTGTTCAATAACCTCAGCGTGCTGGCGTCACTCGTGGAATCGCGGCCTGAGAAGTCGAGCGCGTTCATTCAGCAGCTTTCGCAGGCTTACCGTTACATTCTCGAACAGGCGGAACTGCATCAGATCAGCTTGAAAGAAGAGATCAAATTTCTTGAAACATACACGTTTTTACTGCGGACAAGATTTCAGGAAAAAGTGCGCATCGACGTGGACATTGCACCGGAAGATCTGGAAAAGTTTGCGATCATTCCGCTTACATTGCAGCCGCTGATCGAGAATGCGGTGAAGCATAACACCATGTCATTACAAAATCCGCTTAACATTCGCATTTATATTGAGAATGGCATGCTAATGGTGATTAACCCTTTGCAGGTCAGGCAGTTGCGCGAGCCTACAACAAAGCTGGGACTGAGTAACATTGAAAGTCGTTACAAGCTTTTGCAAAATAAAAAGGTCATCGTTGAAAAAACCGATGCTAATTTTGTCGTAAAAATTCCGCTGATAACATGAATGTGCTGATTGTAGAAGATGAAGATCTGAGTGCGGAGCGCCTTGAAAAGCTGATCCACGGCATTGATCCTTCCATTCATGTGCTGGCCACGATCCCGTCGGTTTTTGATACCATTGCTTATCTCGAAAATGAGTCAAAAACAAAGCCGGATCTGATATTTCTGGACATTCACCTTGAAGACGACAACGGTTTTCGCATCGTGGAAACCCTTAACCTGATGATTCCCGTCATTTTTACGACCGCTTTCGATGAATATGCACTTAAAGCCTTCAAAGCCAACAGCATTGACTATTTATTAAAGCCCGTTAACCCGCTCGAATTGCAGGCCTCGCTGGCAAAATTTAAGCGATTGACTCCTGCGGCAACCGAAGCCCGTCCCGATAAACCAACCGGGCATGCGCCCACGGAAACCTATAAAGATCGCTTCCTATGCACGGCCGGTTCGCGGATTTTTACATTCAAAAGCCATGAGATCGCCTATTTCATCATTGAAGAAAGATCCACTTTTCTCCGACTTTTCGATGGCCGGCATTTCGCGGTCGAATACAGCCTGGAACGCTTGTCGCAGATCATGGACCCCAGTCAATTTTTTCGCATTAACCGCACATTGCTGATTTCCATTGAAGCCATCAAAAACATCCACACGATTTCTGCCGGAAAGCTCAAAATAGAGCTTAATCCGGCATTAGCCCAGGAAACAACGGTCAGCACGGACCGCATTACGGAATTTAAAAACTGGCTGGGCCGGTGAATTTAGCAAAAGGCTTCCGCGCGTAAAATTGGCTTTTCAGACATCGAAATCGGGCTTTCCGACAATGTGATTTTTTTTGTAACTCTTGATTTACAAAATTGGCTTTCGTATTAGCCAGCTTTGTCATGATCAATGGAATAAAATTCAGTGCGCAAAAGAAATTTCACCTGCTGCAATGCAAAACGAGCAGCCTGAATGCGCGTCCGCAGCATTTGGAACATTATCGCATTTTGTTTCTGATTTCCGGTGACGGGAAATTTGTCCTGAATAGCGAAATCCATTCCTATTCTCCCAACGGAGTAATTTTTCTGGAACCGGATCAGCAGCCGATTTTTCAGGAAGACAAGGATACGGAAGTGCTCATGATCGCTTTCGACACACATTTGGCAGAAGATTTTGCCAGGAAAAAAGCGCTGAATCCCGACTTTGCAGACACTTACAAGCAAGCCGAAAATCTCTGCACAAACCTGCGCATCAGGCAAGGCGAGCCCATCCGCAACGAGCGCGACGCACAAACGATCGGCTATTTGATCAGCCAAATTTCGTTTGAACTCGCGCAGCAGCCTGCGTCTTATCTCAAACTTGTGAAAAGCAGCATTGATCTGATCGTCACCATTTTGGCTCGGAACAATTTTGAAAGCAAGAAAACCGAAGAAAATTCCGAGCAACAAATGCTGACCGATTCCATGATCGATTATCTCAAAACGGAGCTGCAACGGAACAAAACCATCCGCGTAAATGAGTTGCTCTTGCGATTCAACATTTCCGAAGAAGCCGCAAATCTGTGCATGCTGAATCAAACCGGCTTCTCGCTGCGCAATTTTATTTTTAAATACAAAACAGACCTTTTCAAAAGCCGGATGCTGAAAATGGATGTTTCTCAATTATCAGCATAATGTTGCAAAATAGCTGATTGTCAATGCTTAGCGGTAAACCGATAAAGATACGGCGCCTTGTTGGCGGCTCCGGTAAACTTCTTTTCCAGCCGTTCCAGCACATTCATATCCAGAATCTTCTTTTGAAAATTGTTGCGCGCGAGCGGTTTGTCGAATATCGTTTCATACAATTCCTGCACCTCTTTCATCGTGAATGTTTCCGGCAGCAAGTTGAATGCGATGAGCTTTTCGTCGAAACTGGCGCGCAATGCCGTCAATGCTTTTTCAACGATTTCGTTGTGATCAATGATCAGCTCAGGCAATTCTTTAACATTATACCAGTCAATGGATTCGTCAATGTCTATCTTTTGAGGAATCACCTTGTTAATGTCCACCAACGTGTAATAGCCGATTGAAACGAATCTTTTGGTAAACCATTCGTATTCTTTTCTATGCTCCTCGTCCATGATAAGCAGCTCAGGATTAAGCTTTAACAGCTTTTTCATAAACTTCAAACTGTTCCGGGCAGACTTGCCAAAAACATAAAATTGTTCGAGATAAATCTCCTTAATGCCCGTCCGCTGCTGTAAAATGCGGTGGGCAGCGTCGTCAATGTCTTCGTTCTGGTGCACAAAGCCGCCCGGAACACTCCAAAAATCACCTTTGAAGCTGAGTTTGGGCGCTAGGACTTTCAGCGCTTTGTTATGGTAACCAAAAATTACGCAGTCGATCGAGAGCTGGTCAATGTAATTCTGCTCACTGGGATTGTGCAGGAGAGGCGTGTCCAAGGATTTTTCAGGTTTAGGATTTTGGGTCATTGTTTTGCAAAACTAAGGGTGACTTCAATAAATCAAGCATTCAGGCCTAATCAGCGCATTAAATCAGAAGTAACTAGTACTATACAAATGAAATATAGAAAAATATTTATTGTCTAAATTAAAGACAATAAATGAAATAAGATTAGCTTTGCTTGACTTAATTCAAACTTATTATTCAGATGAAAGTAAAATCACTCATCATCCATGTCTTCTTTCTGACGCTGGGATTCGCTTCCAACCCGTCATTTGCGCAAGCGCAGAAGGCGAATGTGCTGGTGTTCAGTAAAACGGCTGCATTCCGGCACGCCTCCATTGAAGCAGGCAACGCAGCTTTGGCCAAAATGGGGAAAGAGCAAGGTTTTGGCGTTAGTTTTACCGAAGATGCAGCGCAATTCAACGAGCGTAATTTAAAGAAATTCAATGCGGTCATTTTCCTGAACACAACGGGCGATATCCTCAATAGCGAGCAGCAAACGGCATTTGAAAGATACATTCAGGCAGGCGGCGGATACGTTGGCATCCACGCAGCCACCGACACGGAATATGAGTGGCCCTGGTATGGTCAGCTTGCCGGCGCATATTTTCTCGATCACCCGATGACACCGAGCAATGTGCAGAAAGGCAAGTTTATTGTAACCGAAAAAAATCACTGGGCGACGCAGGGAATGCCGGATGAATTTGAGCGTTCTGATGAATTTTACAGTTTCAAAGACATTTCCCCAAAGATTAAAGTTGTCGTTAAAATTGACGAAAAAAGCTATATAGGCGGCAAAAACCCAGATTTTCACCCGATCAGCTGGTATCAGGAATTCGATGGCGGTCGCGCATTTTATACAGCGATGGGCCACACGGACGAAACATTTGCGGAGCCATTATTTCTAAATCACCTGCTGGCCGGAATCAAATATGCCGCTGGCGGAGACGCTCCGAAAGCAGTTGATTTCTCAAAAAGCCGTCCGGAAGAAAACCGTTTTGCTAAGGTGATTTTGGAAGAAAAACTGGATGAACCGATGGAATTAAGCGTGCTGAATGACGGCCGCATCCTGTTTATTGAGCGCAAAGGCGATGTGAAGCTTTATAACATTAAAGACAAAGCGCTGAAAACGATTGCAAAAATCCCTGTCAGTACGAAATACAAAAACAAGGAAGGCAAGGAATCAGTGGGGGAAGACGGACTTCTGGGACTTAACAAGGACCCGAAATTTGCGCAGAATCACTGGATTTACCTTTATTACTCCGTTCCTGAAGAGCCTAAGAATGTGCTGGCGAGATTTGAGTTGAAAGGCGATGAGCTGGATTTTAATTCTAAAAAAGTATTACTTGAAATCCCTAGCCAGCGTGAAGAATGCTGTCATACAGGCGGTTCTATTGCCTGGGATAAGGTGGGTAACCTTTATTTATCAACGGGCGACAACACCAATCCACACGGTTCCAACGGTTATAGCCCAAGCGATGAGCGCGAAGGCAGAAGTGCATGGGATGCGCAGAAATCTTCGGCCAATACAAACGATTTGCGCGGAAAGATCATCCGCATTACACCGCAACCTGACGGCACGTATACCATTCCGGAAGGCAACCTGTTTGCAAAAGGAACAGCGGGAACCAAACCTGAGATTTTCACAATGGGCCATAGAAACCCGTTCCGCATAGCCGTAGACCAGAAAACGGGCTACGTATATTGGGGAGAGGTGGGGCCGGATGCTGCCAAGCCCGATTCCATGCGTGGACCGGCTGGTCATGATGAGGTTGGACAGGCGCGCAAGGCGGGTAACTTTGGCTGGCCGCATTTTGTAGGCGATAACAAAGCATATAATAAATACGATTTCTCTGCAAGCAAGTCTATGGAATTGTGGGATGTGAATGCACCGAGCAATAATTCTCCGAATAACACAGGCTTAAAAGTGCTTCCGCCGGCTCAGAAAGCATTTATCTGGTATCCTTATGGAGTTTCAAAAGAATTTCCGCTGGTAGGAAGCGGCGGCCGTAATGCCATGGCCGGACCCGTTTTCTATTCCGATGCATTTCAAAAGGCACCGAATGCTTTTCCAAGTTATTACAATGGCAAACTGCTGACTTATGACTGGATGCGCGGATGGATCATGTCTGTGACGATGGATAAAGAAGGGAATTTCGTTGCCATGGAGCGTTTTATGCCGAGCTATAAATTCTCAAATCCGATGGATATGGAGTTTGCAGAAAATGGCGATTTGTATATGCTTGAATACGGAACGGGCTGGTTTTCAGCAAATGATGACGCGCGTTTGGTCCGCATTGAATACAATGGAGGAAATCGCAAGCCGCAGATCCAGATGACTGCAAACAAAATGGGCGGCGCTTCACCGCTGGCATTGAAACTGAGTGCGAAAGGAACGAAAGATGCAGACGACGACATCATGACTTATTCCTGGAAAATTACTTCCAAAAACGGCTTCAACAAAGTCGTTGCCACACCTGACGCCAACCTTACATTGGCAAAAGTAGGAACCTACAAAGCCACATTGACCGTGAATGACGGAAAAGGAGGCGTAAGCACGCAGTCGATGGACATTAGCGTTGGAAATGAGCCGCCTGTGCTGAGCCTTGATATGCCATCCAGCAACAAATCGTTTTACTCACCGGATAAGCCTTTCAATTACGATATTAAGGTGGCCGATAAGGAAGACGGGACGTTGGAAAAAGGCATTGACCCTGAGCGCGTTGCAGTGAACATTGACTATCTGGCGGAAGGTTATGACAAAATCGCAATTGCGCAGGGACACCGGTCAGCCGATGCCAGTGCAGCCTTTAATGCGGGTAAGAAATTGATCGAAGCCAGTGATTGCAAGGCTTGCCATGCTGTTGATAAAAAATCGATCGGACCTGCTTACCGCGAAGTTGCAGCCAAATACAAAGACGACAAGAGCGCAGTTGAGCGATTGACCAAAAAAGTAATTGCTGGCGGCAGCGGCGTCTGGGGTGAAACGGCGATGGCGGCACACCCGCAATTGTCAGCAGCCGATGCTTCTGAAATGGTGAAATACATTTTGAATGTTGTAAACGAGAAACCAAAAGAAAAATCGCTGCCATTGAAAGGAAGTTACAGCGCGAAACTGCCTTCGGGAGACAAAGGAAAAGGTGTTTTCATCGTGAGAGCTGCCTATGAAGATGGCGGAGCAAGTGGGTTGCCTTCGTTGAGGTCCGAGCAGTCGCTTGTGTTGCGGAATGCAAAAGTGGATATGCACAGCTATGATGCTTACGAGGACATTATGAAAATTTCAAATGGTGGCATGAACCTCGCCATTGCTTCCAAAACCGGCGCATATATGCTGCTTAAACAAGTGGATCTGAGTGCGGTTACCGAATTGCAGCTGCAAGCCATAGCGCCAAAACCGCAGGTGAACGCAGCCGGTGGAAAAGTAGAATTGCGGATCGACAGCCCGACAGGCAAACTGATCGGTGAATCGACCATGCTTAATGCTTCGGAAGCACTTGATTTCAAGCCGACATTGTTATCAGTGCCGATTAAAGCAGCTGCGGACGGAAAGCTTCACGACGTGTATGTGGTGTTTGTAAATCCGCAGGCAGACGGCCACTCATTGATGGTCGTTATGGGATCGGAGTTCAAGCTCGGTTCAGCAGCGCAATGACCTTTAATCAGAAAAATTAAATAAGCAGTCCAATGAAAAGATTAACGGTTCTTGCCTGGATGTTGCCTGTTTTCGCCTTTGCACAATCCCTCCTTCAGACTGGTTTTCAAAGTCCGCCAGATGCCGCCAAACCTCGTGTTTGGTGGCATTGGATGAACGGGAACATTACCAAAGAAGGCATTACCAAAGATCTTGAGTGGATGAAACGCGTCGGCATCGGCGGTTTTCAAAACTTTGATGCGAGCCTATTTACGCCTCAGGTTACGCCAAAAAAGCTGGTGTTCATGACGCCGGAATGGAAAGATGCATTCAAGCACACAACCGATCTTGCCAAAAAATTGCAGCTCGAAATGACCATCGCCGCCTCGCCGGGATGGAGCGTGACCGGCGGGCCCTGGGTGCCGGCAAGCGACGCAATGAAAAAATATGTCTGGACAGAAACGCCGGTTAAGGGCGGCCAGGCGTTTTCGGGCAAACTGCCGAAGCCTTCTGATGTAACGGGCGCATTTCAAAACATTCCCGCAGGAGGGAGCACGTTAGGCGGTCCGTCGGGCCCGCTTCCAACTTATTATGCTGATGCCGCAGTGATCGCTTATCGTTTGCCTGCAACTGAAAAGTCACTGGCTACATTGAACCCGAAGATCAGCGCAAGCGGTGGCACATTTAATCTCGGGGAACTCACGGACGGTGATTTAGCCAAGTCCAGCATGCTTCCGCCAATGGAAGTGGGACAGGAAATGTGGATCCAATATGAATTTGAAACACCTCAAACCGTTAAAGCCTTCACCATTGTAGGCGCAAGCAGCGGCGGTCCGCTAGCCGAATTTCGCGGAGCGCCGGATAATCGCATGCTCAAAGTAAGCGACGATGGCGTCACTTTTAAAGACGTTGTAATCATCAGAGGAAGCAATGTGCAGCAAAATACAATGGGCATCTTGCCGGTTACTGCCAAATATTTCCGAGTTACATTCAAGACGTTACCCCCGCAGGGCAATCCGTTTGCAGAAATGTTCGGCGCCAGCGCAGAAGCTCCGAAACCCGAAGGCGTTCCCATTGCAGAACTGGTGCTTTACAACACCGACCGCGTGGATCTGTTTGAAGAAAAAGCCGGATTTAGTCCCTGGAAAGAAAGCACGCACAGTCTGATCAGGAAAGGTGCAGATGCCATTCCGGTGCAGGATGTGATTGATTTGACAGGAAAAATGACGGCCGACGGAACATTGAACTGGACGGCTCCGGCTGGAAATTGGGTGGTTATGCGCATGGGATATTCCATCACAGGCCGCCAAAATCACCCGGCATCACCCGAAGCAACAGGTTTAGAAGTCGATAAATTGGACAAAACGGCCGTTACCAAATACATTGAAACTTACCTGGACATGTATAAGGACGCAACGGGCGGACAAATGGGCGCATCCGGCCTTACGCACGTGGTGCTCGACAGTTACGAAGCCGGTCACATGACCTGGACCAAGGCAATGCCCGAAGAATTTAAGAAACGCCGGGGATACGACATTACGCCGTGGATTCCTGTGCTGACGGGCAGAATTGTTGAAAGTGCGGAAGCGAGTGAAAAGTTTCTGTGGGATTTTCGGAAAACCATTGGCGAGCTCATTGTGGACAACCATTATGAAACCATCGGCGATGTGCTGCACGCCCACGGCTTAAAACGTTACACCGAGTCGCACGAAAACGGAAGGATTTTCCTCGCCGACGGCATGGACGTGAAACGCAAAGCCGACATTCCAATGTCTGCAATGTGGACGCCCGGAAGTCTGGCGGGTGGGGCAGATGAGGAAGTAAGGAGTGAAGCGGACATCCGCGAAGCTGCTTCCGTGGCGCACATTTATGGTCAGAACCTGGTGGCAGCCGAGTCGATGACCGCGATCAGCAATGCATTCAGCTGGACGCCTGAGAAACTAAAACGTACGGCAGATCTGGAAATGGCTTCGGGGTTGAACCGGTTTGTCGTGCATACTTCGGTGCATCAGCCGCTCGATGATAAGAAACCAGGCATTTCACTCGGGCCTTTCGGTCAGTATTTTACGCGTCAGGAAACGTGGGCTGAGCAGGCGAAAGTTTGGATGAGTTATTTGGGAAGAAGCTGTTATATGTTGCAGCAGGGCAAGCCTGTCGTTGATATTTTGTATTACTATGGTGAAAACAACAACATTACGCAGGTAAGCGCAGTCAAACTGCCCGCGATTCCGGCCGGTTATGAATTTGACTATGCCAATGCTTCTGTCATTAAGGATGCGATCAAAATTGAAGGCGGAAACATTGTCGCCAAAAGCGGTCAGCAATATCGCTTGCTCGTGCTCGATTCTACGGCCAAAACCATGACATTACCCGTTTTGAAAAAATTGGGTGAACTGGTAAAAGCAGGCATGAAAGTGGCTGGCACGAAGCCCGAATATTCGCCGAGCATGAGCGATAACGCGGCTGAATTCACAACATTGGTAAGCCAGATTTGGAGTAACTCCAATGTATCGGCGAAGCCTTTGGAAGCGGTTTTGTCTGATATGGGCGTGAAGAAAGACGTGGACATCACCAATGCAAAATCTAAAATTCTTTACGTGCACCGGCAGGCTGACAATGCGGACATTTACTGGCTCAACAACCGCAGCGATAACCAGAACGAGGCGACAATCAGTTTCCGCGTGACGGGTAAGGTGCCGCAATTATGGAACGCGGAAACAGGAAAAACAGAGCCGGTTTCTTATCAAATCAAGGACGGCCGCACAATCGTTCCATTGAAATTTGAGTCGTGGGACGCTTATTTCATTGTTTTTGCTGAAAAAACAACGGTAACCTCCTTTACCAAACCGGCCACGACTGAATCTGAAATCGGCACACCAAAAGGCGCCTGGAAAGTAACGTTTCAGGAGGGCAGGGGAGGCCCGCAGCAGACTTCGCTGAACGCATTGGCATCGCTTTCTGATCATGCCGATCCCGCAATTAAATATTTCTCTGGCACAGCTGCTTACGAAAACACCATTACGGTTCCAAGTGTCAGCAAGACAAGTGCTTATATGCTGGATCTGGGTGATGTGAAGAACATTGCAGAGGTGACTGTTAACGGAAAAAAAATGGGCACGGCCTGGAAAAAACCTTTCCGGATCGACATTTCGAGTGCTTTGAAAGCAGGAGAGAATACAATTGTGATCCACGTGACAAACACCTGGGTCAATCGCCTGATCGGTGATGCGCAGCCGGGCGTTACCAATAAGGTAACATTTACAACATTGCCATTTTACAAAGCCGATGCGGCTTTGCTGCCTTCCGGCTTGATCGGGCCAGTCCGGTTGATGGAAGCGAAATTAAAAAAGTAATCAAATCAAGTTTCAGTTTATAAATCAAAAAGCAATGAAAAAAGCAGCTATTATTCTTGTCGTTTTACTTTCAGTAGTATCATTCAAAGGTTTTTCCCAAACCGCAGCACCAACCGATTTTTATGCTGGAAAATGGGAATTAATGATCGTGGGCACACCCAATGGTGATGCGAAACTGGTAACCGACCTGGTGCGCAAAGACGGCAAGCTCACCGGCGAATTGAAAGACCCGACAGGCACCAATCCCGAAGCGTTGCCAATCACGAATGTGGTCGAAGAAGGAAATAAACTGACGCTATACTTCACAGCACAAGGAACGGATGTGAATATGGACCTTGAAAAAGTGGATGACGATCACCTGAAAGGCTCAATCATGAGCGGAATGTTTGACGCCACAGCAGTCCGCATTAAGCCATAAGCAGACGTTAATTTGTTGGATGTTATTGCATTCACCGCCGAATCATTCGATTTCGGCGGTGATTTTTTTTGAGACAATAATTGCAATGCGGTTACAAATCTGCTCTTTTGTGTTTAATACATGTCTCAACTTATCTGTTACCACATGAAAAAAGGAATACTGCTCCATTTAACCCTGCTGCTTATTACGAACGTCAGCATTGCGCAATCCAAGACTGCGCGACTCGATAGTCTTTTCAGCTTGCTGGATTCAAAAAACAAGACAATGGCCAGCATAAAAATGACGGTTGCGGGCCAGCCGTTTTTTGAAAAAAGCATTGGCTTTGCCGATATCAGTGAGTCAAAAAAGAAGCTTGCAACATCAGAAACGAGATATCACATTGGCTCCATAACGAAGACATTCACGGCGGTCATGATCATGCAGCTTGTGGATGAAAAGAAGTTGGAACTGACCACAACACTCGATAAATATTTCCCTAATGTGCCCAATGCGGCTCAGATTACGATGCGCATGATGCTTAACCATCGCAGCGGCATCCACAATTACACCAATGATGAAACATTTTTCAAGGCCATGTCCAAGCCTAGAACGGCTGAGGAAATGCGCACGCTGATCACGGGCTTAAAGTCCGATTTTCAGCCGGATCAGCAAACGGAATACAGTAATTCCAATTATGTCCTGCTCGGCTGGATTATTGAAAAAGTGACAGGAAAGCCTTATGCCGAAAACCTTGAAAAACGTATTAACACAAAACTGGGACTGAAAAACACGCGATACGGCGGCCCAACGGACGTCGCAAAAAATGATGCATATTCGTTTGACTTCACCGATAAATGGGTGAAAAGCCCTGAATCAGACCCAACTAATGTGCTCGCAGCAGGATCGATTGTCTCTACAACCGCGGACCAGATCGCTTTCATAGACGGACTTTTTGGTGGCAAGCTCGTAAGTGCTGAAAGTCTGGAAAAGATGAAAACGATCACGGACGGAATGGGGCTCGGCATTTACAGAGTTCCATTTTACGACGAAGTTGGTTATGGCCACAACGGAAGCATTGACGCTTATCAAAGCATTGTTTACCATTTTCCAAAAGATAAAGTTTCGCTCACGATTTTGTCTAATGGCACTTCCTATGCACTCAACGATATGGTGATTGCATTGCTGAGCACTTACTATGACAAGCCTTTTACACTGCCGAAATTGGATGCTCCAAAACTGACGCCCAAGGAGCTGGGCCAGTATGCGGGCACTTATTCCAGTGAACAGATTCCGCTAAAAATCACCGTTTCAGAAAGCAATGGAACGCTTAATGCGCAGGCAACCGGCCAGCCCGCATTTCCGCTGATGTACAATGGCGATCATGTTTTCAAATTTGATCAAGCGGGCATAGTGATGGAATTTCACCCTGAGCAAAACGACTTTCTGCTGAAACAGGGAGGCGTGGATTATCTCTTCAAGAAGAACTAGATCCTTTTTTCTTTTCAAATCCCTGTGCATCCGCTGTGCAGGGATTTTTTTGTTCAATTGTGGTAATATTTTTCTATAAAATGGTCTTTAATTTATAAAAGACATCAAAATACAGTCAATAGTAATCAAATCCTGAAATGTATTTGGTATTATTTTACTTTAAAATTGTATTGTGAAAATCGATTCTCGCCTTTAATCATCAAAAAACTAAATATGCCTATGGAAACTAAAAAGGACAATAAATAATGTAACGTTTATTGTATACAGTTAGGCGCGGTGTCGGCATTTTGGCCGGATGTGACGCGCTACGCCCTAACTTCTTATTTCTCACCGTTAAGATTAACTCAATTTATGAATCCACTTAGACAAAATCCCTCCCGGGGACTTTGCAAGGTTCTTTGTGCCGTAATGGTAACAGGACTGATGCATACGCCGGGAAACATCACCGCCGCGCCAGCTTCCGGCGCAACGGCCATTAACCTGAATCGACGCGTTGATAAAACCCTGACAGGTAAAGTTGTTGATGAAAAAAGCTCGCCGTTGCCGGGAGTCAGCGTCATTATCAAAGGCGGTAGCCGGGGAACAACCTACGGGCACCGACGGAAGCTTTACATTGGTCGTTGAAGACGCGGCACAAACGCTGACATTCTCCTTTATCGGTTACACTTCTCAGGACGTTGCCATTGGCAATCAGTCGGCATTTAATGTCACATTGCTGCCTAGCAGTGAGGAACTTACGGAGGTTGTGGTTGTGGGTTACGGCACGCAATCATCCGCCGCTGTAACGGGTGCGGTAAGCAACATTCAGGCGAAAGATCTGATCCGCACGCCGTCCATCGGAACATCTGATGCGCTCGTCGGACGTGTTCAGGGGATTACAGCCAGAAAAGCAGACGCCCGTCCGGGAGCAGCAACATCGATTCAAATCCGAAATCTGGGCACGCCGCTTTATGTCATTGACGGCATTCCTTCTGACGCGGGCAACTTCAATAACCTGGGTCAGAATGACATTGAAAGCATTTCAATTCTGAAAGATGCATCTGCGGCAGTGTACGGACTTCGTGCGGCGAACGGCGTTGTGCTGGTGACGACCAAGCGCGGGAAAGCAGGCGACGGACCAGCGAAAATCAACATTTCAGGTTACTATGGTTTGCAAAATTTCACCCGTTATCCCAAGCCTGCGAATGCTTACCAGCACATGCGCGGGCTGGTGGAATCGGATGTGAACCAGGGACGCACGCCTTCAATAACACCCGAGGAACTGGCCAAATGGAAAGCCGGGACTGAGAAAGGTTATCAGAGTTTTGATTATTACAAAATGGTGATGCGTCCTAATGTGCCGCAATATTCGGTTAATGCGAATGTATCCGGCGGCACCGAAAAGATCAGTTATTTCCTTTCTGTGGGGCATTTGAACCAGGATGCATTGATCAAAGATTACAACTTCAAGCGTACGAACGTGCAGGCGAATGTGGAGTCGAGCATTACTAAAAAGCTGAAAGTCGGTGCGCAGATCAGCGCGCGGATCGAGGACCGTTTTCAGGTCGGTGTGCCGGGGTTGGACGATTATTTCAATCCGTTCCTGAGCATTTTCACGATGTGGCCCACAGAGCGCCCTTACGCAAATGACAATCCGAAATACATCAATCAAACGCATAATGTGAATGTGAACCCTGCAACTTACAAAAGAGACATAACGGGTTACATCGACGAGATCACGCGCGTTGTAAAAGGCAACTTTTACGCAGAATACGACTTTGCATTCGGCCTGAAAGTCAAAGGAACGTATTCTTACCAATATCACAACTTTGACTTTGACGGATTTGAATACACTTATGACGCTTATAATTATGATGCGGCGACGGATAAATACAATGTCGTAATCGGCGGTGGAAATCAGAATCCCTGGCGCGAACGCCGCAAGCGCAACATTGTCGACCGTTTCGCGCAGCTGCAATTGAATTATAGCAAAACCTTCGGCGATCACGAGCTTTCGGCTGTTGCAGCTTACGAGCAGTCGGATAATGTGAACACTTATCTCGTTGTGCACACCGTGCCGCCGAATAATTATATTCCGTTAATGTCATTTGCGAACCAGGATCTGCTGATCGATGAGTGGAGCACGGAGGCAAGAGCGGGTTACATTGGCCGGGTTAATTACAACTATAAACAAAAATATCTGCTTGAAGCCGTAGGCCGTTACGACGGATCGTTCCTGTATGCGCCTGGAAAGCGGTTCGGGTTTTTCCCTGGTGTTTCTGCTGGTTGGCGGATTTCTGAGGAGAACTTCTTCAAAGGAAAGCTTGAAAATGTGTTCAGCAGCCTCAAAATCCGTGCTTCTTATGGCCGCACAGGAAGTGACAGAAATGCAACCGTGGCCAATGAGCCATTCATTGTTGCGCCGTTCAGTTATCTGCCGGGTTACAATTTCTTGCAGGGAAGCGCGATTTTCAATGGTCAGTACAACATTGGTGTAAGGCCGCGCGGTCTGCCGATCACCACACTTTCTTGGATCACCAACATTTCTACAAACGTCGGCATTGACTTTGGTTTGCTGGGCGGCAAGCTGAATGGTCAGGTGGACGTTTTTCAGAGAAAGAGAGACGGATTGCCAGCGGCGCGCTATGACGTGCTTCTGCCTTCCGAAGTGGGTTATACATTGCCAAACGAAAACCTGAACAGCGATACACATCGCGGGATCGAAGGCGTTTTGACTTACAAAAGCTCCGTAGGACAGTTTGACTACACAGTAAGCGCCAATGCAACATTATCCCGCCGCCGCGACCTTGATTTTTACAAACCGCGTTTTGGTAATTCGTACAATGAATATCGCGACTCGTTCGTGGACCGCTGGGGAAATATCAACTGGGGTTATCAGGTCGAAGGCCAGTTTCAGTCTCAGGAACAGATTGAAAGTCACCCGATTGACAATGACGGACAGGGTAACCGCACACATTTGCCAGGTGATTTTATTTACAAAGACATTAACGGAGACGGCATAATCAACAACCTCGATGAGCGCCCGATCGGTTATGCAGAAGGAGCGAACCCTTACCTGAGTTTTGCATTAAACGGAAGCGTTTCCTACAAAGGTTTCTCGCTGTTTGTGGATTTCGCAGGTGCATCATTGCAAAGTTTTCAGCGCGCTTTTGAATTAAAAATTCCTTATCAGAACAACGGAACTTCACCGCACTTTATGCTGGAAGACCGCTGGCACCGAGAAGATCCTTTTGACCCGACGAGCAAATGGATTCCGGGGACTTACCGAGCGATCCGGAAGGACAATTCTAGCCACGTTAACTTCCGTAAAAGCGATTTCTGGATCACCAATGTACGCTATATCCGTCTGAGAAACATTGAGCTGGGTTATAGTTTTGATCCGAAAGTTTTCAAAAAACTGGGAAGCAGCGGACTGCGTGTTTACGTTAATGCGAGCAATCTGTTCTCGATTGACAATGTGAAAAAATACGAGATCGACCCGGAAATTTCATCGGGTAATGCACTTGTTTATCCGCAGCAACGCTTGTTCAATGCGGGTTTTAGTATCAATTTTTAATTCAATTCGACTATGCAACGATTTTCAAGATATATCCTCGTCCTCGTTATCCTGATCATGTCGGGATGCGCGGAAGAGTGGCTGGACAGAAAGCCACAAAATATCATTCTGGAAGAACAGATCTGGAACGACCCGAAGCTGATCACCGGCTTGCTGGCCAATTATTACGACCGCCTGCCTTATCACACCGACCTGAATCACGGTTCAACGACCGATAATGCGATCCCTAATAAGGAAGGCTGGCAGGATTTTGCCGCCTACGACGAAGCGATGTGGTCCAACAATGACGATGCGCGCAACAACATTGTAACTTATGGTTTTGAGCGCTGGAGACTCTGGGATTTTGTGTTGGTAAGGGACATTAACCTCGCCCTTGAAAACATTGAAAAGTTCGGAACATCGCTTTCTGCGGAACAAAAAGTGCTGTTTTCAGCGGAACTGCGTTTCCTACGCGCACAGGTTTATTTTGATCTTGTAAAAAGAATGGGCGGCGTGCCGCTGGTTACCAAGCAGTTGATCTACGACTACAATGGTGACCCGTCTTATTTGCAGCAGCCCCGCGCCAAAGAAGCGGAAGTCTACGATTTCATCGCTTCCGAGCTCGACGCGATCAAAGACCAGCTTGGAAATGCTGGCAGCGACACGCGTGCGAACAAATACACTGCTCTTGCGCTGAAAAGCCGTGCCATGTTGTACGCCGGTTCCATTGCGAAATATAATAACCTCATGGCCTCACCGATTTCAACGCCGGGCGGAGAAGTGGGGATTCCAGCCGCTCGTGCCAATGATTATTATACCAAATCGCTGGCTGCATCCGAGGAGATTATCAAAAGCGGTGTTTATCAGCTTTATAAAACAAACCCGAATTTGGGCGAGAACTTTTATGACGCAATCACCAAGAAATCGGCGAATCCGGAAATCATCTTAGCGCAGGATTTTTTGGTTAGTAAAGACAAAAGGCATGGTTTCACGTATGACAACATTGCCCGGAATGTACGCGAAGACAATCTTTCGTCCTCGTCCATCACGCCATCGCTGAACCTGGTTGAGGATTTTGAATATCTGGACGGCACTTCGGGCGAGCTGAAAACGCGCAATGCAGGCAACACGGATTACATTTATTACAACAATGTGCAGGACGTTTTTGCCAATAAAGATGCGCGTTTGTACGGAACGGTGATCTATCCGGGAACATCATTCCGTGGAACGCCTGTTCAGATCCAGGCTGGCGTAAAGCTGTGGAATGCAACCACAAACAGTTTCCAAAACATTGAATCCAACACTTTGGGAGCAAAATATGATGATGGCGGTTTGCTAACCGGCTCGTCGGGGCCGCAGCGTTCCCAAACCGAAGTCACTAACTCCGGCTTTTATCTGAGGAAATATGTGGATCAAACGGCGATGTCGAGCACGCGCGGAATCCGCAGCGATATGTGGTGGGTGCGTTATCGGCTGGGTGAAATTTACCTGAATGCCAGTGAAGCAGCGTTGGAATTGGGCAAAACGGCGGACGCAGTAAAATACGTGAACCTGGTTCGGGAACGCGCTGGTTTTGGTGCTAACAGTCTCAAAACGCTGACAATCGAGCGCCTGCAAAACGAGCGTCGCGTAGAACTGGCTTTTGAAGATCACCGCGTTTGGGATTTGAAAAGATGGAGAAAAGCGCATGAGATCTGGAATGGCAATGCGTCGAATCCGGATGCCGTCATTTATGCATTATATCCTTACCGCGTGGTTCGTCCGGGACATCCGACGCACAATAAATACGTGTTTGACAAGCTGGTTGCGCCTCGTTTCCGTGCACCGCGCTTTTTCCAGATGGGCAATTATTACTCGTCTATCGAGCAGCTGGTGATCGATAACAATCCAAAAATCGTCCGGAACCCTTTCCATTGATATGCTTATGAAAACGAAAAATACATTCGCCAAACCGTTCCTGATCGGAATGCTGGCAGTTGCAGGATTCATTTCGGCCTGCGAAAAAGACAATCGTCCGGAGCCTAAGTCGGTCTTGAAAGGACGTGTGGTTTACGAAGGTCAGCCTGTGGGCGTGCGCTCAAATGGCGTTCAGCTCGAAATATGGCAGCGCGGTTATCAGTTATTTACCAAAATTCCTGTTTTTGTAAATCAGGACGGCACATTCTCGGCCACATTATTTGACGGAAATTACAAGCTCGTCCGCCTGCGCGGAAACGGCCCTTGGGCGGATAATACAGACACAATTGACGTGGAATTACGCGGATCAAAAGAGCTCGACGTGCCTGTGCAGCCTTATTTTGTCTTTCAAAACGACACTTATTCAAAAGGCGAAGGCAAAGTTTCGGCAACATTCAGCCTCAAACAACTGGATGCAACGCGTAACCTGGAACGGGTGAATCTGTATGTGGGAACGACAACAATCGTCGACCCGAATAACAATGCGGGCAACGCCCAGGAAGTGGCGGCGAATATCAAGGACTTTACCAAACCCATTACATTAACCGCGACGCTTCCGGCAGCTCTGGCCGGGCGTGAATATGTATTTGTGCGGGTCGGGGTGAAAACGGCGGGCGTAGGAGAAATGCTGTTTGGCCAGCCGCAGAAAATCATGCTGAAATAAGCTTGTTCGGGACAGTTAATAGTTAAAATGGCGTGAGATTGCTCACGCCATTTTTTTTGTTTTGCCAAAAGCATTTTCAATCCCAGGTGCTGTCCTTAATGTCTTGTCTCAGAATGTCATTGATCGAAACCCTGGCATCCCGCAATGTGTAAATGCTTGTCCCGAATTCTCTTGCGTAACGGTTTTCAATTTTGCCTGTCAGCTTCACTTCGCGGAAAAGCGGCTGCTCTTTTTTTCGTTCAGGATCGTCGTCGTCCGCACTTTGAACGAGAATTAAATTCTGAATTTCCTCATCCAGCGGAAACCAGTTGATATAATCCGCATTAACCGTCACGGCGTGGATGTTTTTGAATTTGGAATAATAGTTGATCGCGCCAGCCTGACCGTAATTATCGCATAAAACCAGCGTGTGTTTTTTGTCAGCGATTTTGCCATATTCGACATCCACTTTCTCCGCAAGTTCCTTCCAGCCAAGCATATCCGCAAAATCCTGGGGCAATTCGTGATCCTTCCCGTCTTCCCAGCGCAGCAGGCCCAGCGCTTTGTAGCGTTCAGCATTTTGCGCAATCTCGGCCGGACTATCCACCGGAAATCCCACCCTGAACATGGGAATAAACAACGCAAGATTAACCAAAATAGCCACTGGACGCAGCCAAATGAGTTTTCTGGTAAAAAGCAATTCAAGATACACCGCCCCGAAAGCGATGAATATCGGATACAGGCCAATCGCGTAATAACCCTTCGCACGCATGTAAGTAAAGAGCGATAATGTGATCACAAGCGCCCAGAAAAAAACCTGGTATTTTTTGAAAGGAGGATATCTGAAAAATGCGACAAACGCTGCTAGCAATACGAAAATAGATCCGATGAAATAGATGAGTTGCTCCTTCAAAAAGTCGAGGCGGTTCACATTCACTAGTTGCGATTTTGCAAGGAGTTTCATGTGATAAACAACCGGAAAATTGTTTTGATACTGCCAGAAAAGGTTTGGCAAAATGATCAGAACCGCAAGCAGTCCGGCAAAATACAAGTGCTTATTGGCAAATATCCGCGGACGCGTAACCAACAATGCCAGAACCAGCCCGGCAACCAGGAAAACAACGTTGTATTTATTCAAAAACCCGAATCCGAAAACGACCGCAGCCACATAAAGCCAACGGTTTTTTTCTGTTTTGATAAATTGTAAAATCGCATAGTATAATGCAGTCCACGCAAGAATATCGACGGAATTGGGCTGGTAAAGCATATTCAGCCTTAAAAGCGCAGAGAATAGAATGGCCGATGCGCCCAGGACCTGAGCATAAAGCTGACCACCCAACGCACCGATCGCTTTCCAGACAATGACAAGCGTAAGCACGCCCGCGAGCGCCGGGAAAAATTTCACCCAAAACTCTGAGCCTCCCAAAAGCAGGATAATGTAGGAAGTCCACGATGTAAAAGGCGGAACCGAAAGATAGCCCCATGCCAGATGTTTGCCTTGATCCAAATGCAGATATTCATCGCGCTGCAAATCGTATTCGGGCGCGATAATGACATAATGCAGCACGAATTTGACCGCAATAAAGAGGCACAAGACCAGCGTGGACAGAGATCTATTTTTCATGCTCGTAAGGTAATCACAAAACATATTTCCGCTCAGCCGGCTCTCCGCTTAATTAAATGACTGGCGAAATTCGAGTGGCGAAAGGTTGGTTTTTGTTTTAAAAAGCTTGCTGAATGACTGCGGATGCTCAAAACCGAGCGCATAGGCGATCTCGCTAACAGATAAATCGGTCACAGACAGCTTTTCTTTCGCTTTTTGGATCAGCTTGTCGTGGATATGCTGCTGCGTGGTTTGTCCGGTCAAAACTTTGAGCATTCCGCTGAGGTAATTAGGCGACAGGTTCAGCTTCTGCGCCACGTAATGCACGCTCGGCAAACCGCTTTTGAGCATATCATCGCTGTTCAGATAATCATTGATGACCGTTTCAAGCCGTTCCAGAATCTGATGATTTATAATTTTTCGGGTCAGAAACTGGCGCTGATAAAAGCGTTCCGAATATTTAAGGAGCACTTCCAGTTGTGCAATGATCAAATCCTGGCTGAACTGATCAATGTTGGAATGATATTCCTGCTGAATGCCTTCCATGATCCCGCCAATGATCGTCTCCTCTTTTTCAGATAAAAACAGCGCTTCATTCACCGAGTAATCAAAATATTCGTAATGTTTGATGGTTTTGGCCAAAGGCGTATTCCATAGGAAATCGGGATGGACAAGCAGGATCCATCCCGACTGCTCTAACGGAGTATCACGGTCCACTTCAAGTTTGAGAATCTGGCCAGGCGCCATGAAAAACATGATGCCTTCGTCAAAGTCAAATGCCTGCTGACCATATTTGATCTTGACATTGAAGTTCTTTTTCAGCGAAATGGAGTAAAAATCATTCACCAATGCCAGCTCGTCTGCCGGCAAATGATCGATCATACGCAGATTGATCACACTGATCAGCGGATGTTCCGGCTTTGGTAATCCTCGGAACTGGTGAAATTCGCTGATGGTTTTGAACCGATGAAGTTGTGCCTGGGCCATGATACAATGTAATGATTAATGTTGAAAAGCAGCGGCAAATTCCTTTGCAAATTCTTCCAGTTTAACGGCGCCCATAACAGGCTTGTTTCGGTAATAATCCGCTGAAAGCACGCCACTGCGCAGGCCGGCATACATCTCCACAAGTCCCGCGGCGATGGTCGGGTTCATGCCTATTCCTACAAGACTATTTAGCACGGCTTCGTCGGGAACAACGATCCATTTCAAATCCGGCTTTCCAATAGCAGCGCCCAAAACAGCCGCGGTGTCATTTCCGCTTCGATCGTCGCTCGCAACATAACGCACTTTCCTGCCAGCGTCCGGAGCGATAAGTTCTTCGGCAACAACCGCAGCAATGTCATTTGGTGAAACCCACGGAATGCTGTCCTCGCCTCCATAGTTCGCAATAATGGCATTTTGCTGCTTGATTGAAGTCACATATCCGTAAAGGTTGTAGAAAAATGATGTCGGCCGAATGTGCTTAATGCTGACTTCCTCCGGCAACTCATTTAATGTAGCTTCTACGCCATGTGCACCCACCAGAATTCCGGATCCTTCTCCAGCTTTCAAATGTGCACCGATCGTGCTGAGATTAACCACACGTTTTATACCCGTTTCGGTAATTGCATTCGCATAATTGTGGCCAATGCTGCGGTAATGTTCAAAAATGTCAAAATCCAGATCAAAATAATTTCCTGGCGGCACCATTGTAAAAGCAGCGTCAGCGCCTTGGAATGCGGAAGTCAAAAACGCCGCGTCGTACAGCGAGCCGATGGCAGCCGTTGCGCCTAATGTTTCAATTTCCGCCTGCTTTTCAGGATTGCTGCTGATCACAGTCACATGGTGTCCTTTTTCTATCAATTCAGTTGCTAATGGCTTGCCGATATGTCCGAGCGAGCCCGTTAAAACGATTTTCATTTTTTTGTCTTTTAGTTTATGCAAAGTTCAGCAACAGCACAAAAGCAGACTTAGCCAAATCTATGGTTGTTGTAGCCGAAAGACGGTTGATTGTAAGGAAATCGGAGATTTTGGAAAGATATTTGTAAAAGCAGCAATTCACGACAATTATTAAATAGCATGTCCGAGACACAACTAACCGGCCTGCAGAAGCGGGCCTCCAAATACATTGACAAAGCGATCCATTATCAGCTGCGGCCAGGAGAAATGATCGAAGGCTATTTCGTCGGTTTCGATGACGCCAACATCGATCGCGCAGTGATCCAATTATCCAATGCTGCCGATCGCACCACACTTCCGCTGATGACGGTCGTCAATTACTTCGAAGGGGTGGAAGATGAGGAGTGAAAACATCTTGTAACGAACTTGGCACGCGTTTGAACCGGCTTAAAACGCCTGAAAATGCATTTTTGCAAAAATATAAACTTCAAAAATGCCATGAAAACAATTGTTCAGATGCTCTGCATTCTTTTGGCCATTCCCTGTTTTGGACAAAAGAAAAAGGAAACCACCGCTGTGAAAAAAGCAGATTACCAGATCTCCTTAACGCCGGAGAGGTGGGAATTTAAGGAAGGGAAAGTCGCATTCACCGATTATAAGGGCGTCAAAGCCATGAAAATTTCGCCCAATTCCGGGCAGGTGATTTTGAAGGATCTGGTTTTCAAGGATGGAACAATCGAGTACGACATCGAGCCGGTGCTGCCGGAGTTTGCGCTGTCGATTTACTTTCACAGGAAAGACGAGAAGGAGCAGGAGATTGTGTATTTGCGTGCCGGGAAAATGGACAACAAGCTGGCAAACGAAGGCATTCAATACACGCCGTATTTCGACGGGGTCAATATGTGGGACATGTATCCGGAATATCAGGCTCCGGCCATGACCAAGCCCGGCGATTGGAATCATGTGAAGCTGGTGATGGCGGGCGCGCGGATGCAGGTTTTTCTTAACAATGCAGCCCGGCCAGTTCTGGATATTCCCAAGTTGGAAGGGAATGAAGCGCAAGGCAGCATTGCTTTTGAAGGCTCGTCCTACATTGCCAATGTGCAGGTAAAACCCAACGAAACAGAAGGATTAAGCCCTCAACCATTGCCCGATTTGACTGATAATGATGGCACTTATCTAAGAAGCTGGGCCTTAACGCTTCCGCAAGATTTGCCCGATGGAAGCGAATTGTCCGTTCGCAAGTTGCCGCAAGTTTCAGAATTCACAGACACCATTTCAGCAGAACGCCGTGGAATGATCGATCTCACACGTAAATATGGCGCGAGCAAAACGCGCAGGGTGGTTTGGCTAAAAACACAGATCACTGCAAAAGAGGCTGTGAAAACAAAACTGCATCTTGGGGTCAGTGATGAAATTTGGGTGTTTCTGAATAATCAGATGGTTTTTGTCGATAAGAATCTTTTTGCACAACGGATGCGCAAATATCCGGAAGGACGCATTTCCATCAATAATACAGCAACCGAGCTGAGCCTGAAACCCGGTGAAAACGAGCTGCTCATCGGTGTAGCGAACGATTTTTACGGCTGGGGCATCATGGCACGGCTCGAATCAACAGACGGCATTACTGAAACAGGGAAAGTCGCTGGTATTCTTGCCGCTGCAAAGGAAATCGGTAGTCTGGATTTGAATCAATATGAGGGCATTTATAGCAGTTCAGAATTCAGTTACAAACTGAATTTCACCCGGAAAGACAAGCAACTGTTCGTTCAGGTTACAGGCCAGGAGCCCGCACAGCTGCAAACGCTCGGAAAGGACCGGTTCGCGTACGTCAGCGCCAATGTAACGTTTGATTTCATGCCGGATACCAAAAAATTGATGCTGAGGCAGGGAAATGAAAGCAAGGAGTTCCAGAAAGAATAATTTGATAAAATAAGTTTTTGCATCGAGGCAATTATTCTCCGGCGGTTTACAATTTTCCTGCGGTTCTTTACAGAATTTTGAAGACTCTATATTTGAAAAGATCAAAATGATGGCAAACAAAAAAAGACACACTATGGAAAAATCGCTGATCACACAGCTGAGTAAAACCTTCGAAGAAGCCGCGTACGAGCAAGACGGAGTTGAATATTGGCTAGCCCGCGAACTGCAAGTTCTGCTGGGTTACAATGAATGGCGAAACTTTACAAATGCCATCGAAAAAGCCAAGGAAAGTTGCAAAAACACCTCTGAGAGCGTCTCTGATCATTTTGTTGACGTCAACAAAATGATCAGAGTGGGAAAAGGCGGTTACCGTGAACTTGACGATGTCATGCTAACCCGATATGCCTGTTATCTCATTGCACAGAACGGCGACCCTAAAAAGGAGCCGATCGCTTTTGCTCAAAGTTACTTCGCCATTCAAACGCGAAAGCAAGAGTTGCTGGAAGAACGTATCCGGTTGATGGAACGCCTGCAAGCCAGGGAAAAGCTCGCAGTAACCGAGCAAGGGGAACCGAACATTGCTGAGGAGCATGTGCAAAATAATGGTGATATCAGAACATTACTGGAAAAGAGCGGCATCAAGCCAGAAAATCTGCCAGCTGAGGAAGACATTAAAAAGCTGGAACGGCGGGTAAAGTCGACTGACAAAGCATTGGAAAAAAAGAAACTGAAATTCAAGCCGGAAAACGGGTGAAACATGAAAAAACCCTGTTTCCTGCCTCTCAGATCATTTTGTTGACGTCAACAAAATGATCCTGACGTCTTTTGCAACATTTGGATTTCCTTCTCAATAAACTGTTTTTCAAAAGCGTTGATCTGGCAGGTCAGCGCTTTTTGGTATGAGCTTAATGCATGGGCGTAATCCTTTCTGTCGTGAAAAATTTTGGCCCAAAAACAATGCATTAAATAGTAGTTCTGAAAAAACGGATTTGATTTCAGTTGATCCAGGATTTGAACAGCAGCCACTTCGTTGCCTCCAAAATAAAACGCCGCTGCCTGACTGATCTTAATGAATGGCGATGGATTGCATTTAATCAGCTTTTCATAAACCAAGTTAATCCGGCCCCAATCAGTTTGTTCGAATGTTTTAGCAGCAGCGTGCAGATATGCGATTGTGGCTTCCAGCTGGTAAACGCCCGCATCGCCGGATTCCCTTTGAGCGCTGAGCAGATAATGGTTAGCAACCTCAATCATTTCACGGTTCCAGGTGCTCCGGTCTTGTTTAGAAAGGTCAGTGAGTTCGTTGACCTCATTCAGCCGGGATTGTGCCTTTGCTAGGTTGTAGAGCATTAATGCATACAAAGCCTTGACCTCGCCATTAGCATTACTATCCATTTTCAGCATTTCCTGCACAAGGCTCAGCGCGTCCTCACAGAGCGTTTCATCCGCCATTTTCCCCTCGTCAGAAAGTTGGTATCCTTCCGTAAACATGACATACAAGATTTTCAGCGTCATTCTGACTTTTTGTTCGTCAGGCCGACGTTCTGAATCTGATAAAGTCAGGGCATTCGATTTGTTTTGATTGCGCCAGCGGTAAAGGATTTTGGAAATAGCATCTTCATTCGAAGCCAGCAATGCGGCAATGCGTTTCACTTGCAGACCGCACACATAGCGCAACGCGATCACCAATTGCACCTTTGGCGGAAATTCGGGTTGGATACAAGCAAATAGCACATGAAGCAGATTACGATCATTAACCTGATAATTTTCTGAAACAGCATAATCACCTTCCAGCATTTGCTGACGAAGCTCCTTTTTTAAGTAATTATAAGCTGTATTTCGGATCGTTTTGTATAACCACGCTTCCGGGTGTTCAGGAGTGTTTAATGGCCACTTTTCTGCCGCAATTACAAATGCTTCCTGCACAATATCTTCCGCCACAGCAATGTCCCCAATGCCGGTATGATACATCAAAACCGCAACCATTTTACCAAAATGATTGCGGTGCAAGCGTGAAAGCAATGTTGAAAGATCCTGATCCAAGGTTATTGCTCAACTTCCATAATCTGACGGACTTCAATGCTGATCTTACCTTGAATAATCTGCGGACATTGTTCGGCGATGGCCGCTGCCTGTTCCAGATTTTCTGCCTGGATCATCATATAACCGCTGATTCCTTCCCTCGCATCCATAACCAAACCGTCTGTCGCAACCTGTTTGCCAACGAGCTTCGATTCATTTTCGAGCGGTTCTCCGGCGATGAAGCTGTCGAACTTGATAAGCTCTTCGACCCAGCTGTTCATTTCGGCAATGTCTTCCTGCAATTCTTCTTCCGACATTTGTGAAAGCCGGTTAATGTCCTCACGGATAAGTAATAAGAATTTTTTCATCATGATCTTTTATCCTATAATACAGGAAGCGGCACATTTCCGGACAGATTTTTTAAAAATATTTTTACTGATCTCTTGTTAAGGAACAATGGTCGTAAACAAATACACGGCAAAAAGCACCAATAACACCACGCCCTGCATAACCGTCGTCCTGCCGGTGCCAAATGATAACGCAACCGTGAACAGCGAGAGGATCAGCAATAGCGTAGATTTTGTGTCAATTCCCAATGTCACGGTCATGCCTGTGAAGATGGACACGACGGCGACAACCGGAATCGTAAGTCCGATACTCGCCAATGCTGAGCCCAAAGCCAGGTTTAAACTAATTTGTAGACGATTTTTCTTCGCAGCCCTCACCGCCGCAAGGCCCTCAGGCAAAAGAATAACAGCTGCCACAATCACACCCACTAGCGACTCCGGTGCGCCCATATCAACAACACCTTTTTCAATCGTCGGGGCTAATAATTTGGCCAATAATACAACCGCAGCAAGGCAAACCAGCAACAGCACGGTGCTCAGCAACGTCACCCGATTGGTAGGCGGCTCGACATGCACTTCTGATTTAGAATCAATGTCCGCAGGAAGGAAATAAGCGCGGTGGCGGACCGTCTGAACCATGACGAATGTTCCATAAAGAACCAGTGAAATGATCGCCACAAAAATAAGCTGGCTGTTGTTGTAAAATGGACCTGTGATGCTGGTCGTATAATTGGGCAGAACGAGTGTAAGAACCGAAATGGCAGTCAGTGTTACCAACGCCGCGCTCACACCATAACGCCCGAAATGCTGCTCCTGATAACGATATCCGCCGACTAAAAGACACAATCCGATGATGCCGGTTAAGATGATCATAATGGCAGCAAAAACGGTGTCCCGGGCAAGTGCAGCCGTTTCTGTGCCCCCTGCGAGCATCAGTGAAACGATCAATGCGACTTCAATAATGGTGATTGCAATTGCGAGCACGAGCGTTCCTGCCGGTTCGCCTACGCGGTGTGCGATCACTTCCGCATGGTGCACTGCTGCGAGCACCACGGAGATCAGGGCAACCGCTAATAATATGTCATAAAAGCCGCCTAGCTGCAAGGAATTTCCATAATAAATGAGCCACGCCAGAACAGGACTGACGATGGACCAGACAGGAAGGGAGAGTTTATTTTTCATGTTTTTGTACTGGATGGTTTCGTTACGGCAAAAATCAATTTATAAAACAAATCCTCAAACACACCTTTTTTTGAAGAAAACTTGCCCGGAAAATTTCGCGCCAGCAAAATTTTATTTGGGATTTTGACCTGGAAAAATGGTTTCCGGCGCGCTTTTTGTAAGGCCCGCGGCCATCATTAGTCATCGTAACAGACGCCGTATGTATCCAGGATTAAAGCTCCCGCGCACGATCGTTTTTTTGACACTGTTTGCGCTCATTTCATGCAAGGATAATCAGAAACAGCAGGCCAGCAATGCCGACACGCCCAAGGCTTACGCTGTGCTGGCTTTGGGCCTGAGGTCCATCACATTAAACAGCGAATATCCGGCCACGATCGAAGGGCAGCAGGACATTGAGATCCGTCCCAAGATCGACGGATTCATCGAAAAGATCTTTGTAGACGAAGGCGCGGCAGTCAGAAAAGGACAGCCGATTTTCATGATCAGCGCACCGGAGTATGAACAGGAAGTGCGGACGGCCGAGGCGAACATTAAGATTAACCAGGCAGATGTAAATTCAGCCGAAATGAATGTCAATAAGGTGCGGCCGTTGGTGGAGAAAAAAATCATCAGCAAATACGAGCTCGAATCCGCAGAGTTTAATTTACAAGCCAAACAAGCTGCACTTGCACAGGCATACGCAGCCCTTGCAAACGCCCGGACAAACCTCGGTTATACACGCATAACAAGTCCGGTCAACGGCATTATCGGGTCCATTCCATATAAAATAGGAAGTCTGGTCAACAGCAACACGCCGCAGCCGCTCACCACAGTTTCCAACATTGGTAACATTTATGCTTACTTCTCGATCAACGAAAAGCAAGTTTTGGAATTTAGCAAAAATACAAAAGGAGCAACAACGCAGGCCCGGCTCGCAACCATGCCGCCCGTTTCACTCGTGCTGGCCAACGGTGCCGAGTTTCCCGAGAAAGGCCGGATCGAGGCCACGAGCGGTTCCATTAATGTAGAAACCGGATCCGTGCGGGTAAGAGCAACTTTTCCAAATCCGGGCAGCATTGTCAGGAGCGGAAGCAGCGGCGTCATCCGCATTCCTACAAAGTTAGATTCCGCCATTGTGATCCCGCAAAAAGCCACTTATGAGATCCAGGGCAAAAGATTTGTCTACCGCGTCGGCGCCGACGGAACGGTCACAAGCACCGAAGTAAGCGTTCGCGAGAATAGTGACGGGCAGTTTTTTGTCGTGGAAAAAGGCCTTGCGGCTGGGGATAAGATCGTGCTGGAAGGCGTTGCAACGCTTCGCGAAGGGGCTAAGATTGTTCCGAAACCCGTCGCGGCCGATAGTGTGTATGTTCAAAACCAATAGTTATGTTCAATCGATTTATAGACCAGCCTGTACTTTCTACGGTCATCTCTATTCTTATTGTCATTTTGGGTGTGCTGGGATTGCTGTCATTGCCCATCGCCCAATATCCCGAGATCGCGCCGCCCACGGTTGTCGTTTCCACTTCTTATCAGGGAGCCAATGCGGATGTGGTCCTGAACAGCGTCATCGTGCCGCTTGAAGAACAGATTAATGGTGTGGAAAATATGACTTACATGACCTCGGCAGCCGGCAATGATGGAACCGCACGCATTACGGTCAATTTCAAACTCGGCACCGATCCTGACCTTGCATCAGTAAACGTTCAGAACCGGGTTGCCCGCGCCACCGCACTTTTGCCTGCGGAAGTCATCCGTTCCGGGGTTACCACAGCCAAAAGTCAGAGCAGTAACCTCGTTATTTTCTCACTTTACAGCGATAATCCGGCTTATGACCAGACATTTCTCCAAAATTATGCTGAAATAAACCTTGTTCCGTTAATCAAGCGCGTCACGGGCGTGGGAGAGTCTGCGGCATTTGGGCGGATGGATTATTCGATGCGGATTTGGCTCAGGCCGGACGTCATGGCCACGCACGGACTCGTCCCGTCAGACGTAAGTGCTGCCCTAGCCGAACAGAACATTGAAGCAGCGCCCGGCCAATTCGGAGAGCAGGGATCGCAGTCGTTCCAGTATGTGATCAAATATACAGGCAGACTCAGGGATGCTTCCGAGTTTCAGGACGTCGTAGTCAAAGCCACTTCCGGCGGGCAAATCCTGCGGCTCCGGGACATTGCACGGATTGAGCTGGGCGCACTCAGTTATTCCAGCAGCACAACAACAAATGGCAAACCTTCGGTGGGTGTTTCCATAAACCAGACGGCCGGTTCCAATGCAAAAGAAGTGATTGAAGGAAGTCTGGCGGTTTTAGAACAGGCAGCCAAATCGTTTCCCCCCGGCATTAAATATGTAACGCTCATCAATGCCAACGATTTCCTTGACGCTTCCATTTCCAAAGTGATCCACACGCTAATTGAAGCGTTTGTGCTCGTGTTTATCGTCGTATTTATTTTTCTGCAAGATTTTCGTTCCACACTCATTCCGGCCATTGCTGTGCCTGTGGCCATTGTAGGAACGTTTTTCTTCCTTTTAATCTTCGGTTTTACAATCAACTTGCTCACGCTCTTTGCCTTGGTGCTGGCAATCGGGATCGTCGTGGATGACGCCATAGTTGTCGTAGAAGCAGTTCACGCCAAGCTCGACCAAGGCTATACATCCGCCTTGAAAGCCACCAAAGATGCAATGTCCGAAATTTCGGGGGCCATCATTTCGATCACGCTGGTTATGGCGGCGGTTTTTGTGCCGGTTAGTTTTATTCAGGGTTCATCAGGGGTTTTTTATAAACAATTTGGCCTTACGCTCGCCATTGCCATCATATTATCAGCCGTTAATGCGCTTACGCTGAGCCCGGCCCTTTGCGCCATTTTTCTAAAACCACACGAAGTGCATGAGGAGCACAAGAAGAGTGTTTTACAAAGATTTTATGCGGGCTTCAACCGGGGTTTTGAAAAAACGACAAATAAATACAAGCAGTCCGTCACCTTCCTGATCGGCAAGCGCTGGGTTAGCGCAGTGATCATTCTCGTGTTCGCCGGGCTGTTCGTTTTCCTCCTCCGCACCACGCCCTCCGCATTTGTGCCGGGTGAAGACACCGGTTCCATCATGGCCGACATTGCCTTGCCGCCATCCGCATCCACCGAGCGCACCGAAATCATGACAACACAAGTGGAGGCCATAGCGCGCACCATTCCGGAGATCCAGAACATTCTGAAAATCACCGGGCGCGGGATGATTAGTGGCGTAGGGAGCAATTACGGAATGGTCGTAATGCGTCTGAAACCCTGGGCCGAGCGCGGCGGGAAGGGGCAGGATGTGCAGTCTATTATTGGTAAATTATTTGCCAAGACAAGCGGCATCCGGGACGCGAAGATCATTTTTTTCGCACCGCCCACAATCCAGGGTTTCGGAACATCGGGTGGTTTTGAATTTCAATTGCAAGATCGCAGCGGAAGTGACATTGCGATATTTTCCAAAGTAGGCAACGACTTTATTGCAGCACTCAACCAGCGTCCCGAGATCCAGTTCGCGTCCACCTCTTTCAATGTCAATTTTCCACAATATCAGATCGACGTCAATGTTGCCAAGGCCAAAGTTGCGGGCATCACCGTGAACGACATTATGAGCACGATGCAGGGTTATTACGGAGGCGTGTATGCGTCCAATTTTAATCAGTTTGGCAAACAATTCCGGGTCATGTATCAGGCAGAAGCGGCCGCCAGGGCCAATCCGCAGGGATTGAGCAATGTTTACGTCAGAAATGCCAGCGGGCAAATGGCGCCTATCACGGGTTTTATCAACCTTAAAAGAGTTTATGGTCCCCAATCCATTTCCCGGTTCAACCTCTTTACATCCATCGGCATAACGGGCTCGCCCAATGCAGATTACAGCTCAGGCGATGCAATTGCGGCCATTCAGGAAGTAGCTGCGGAAGTGCTTCCTGCTGGTTATGGCTATGAATTTTCGGGAATGACACGCGAAGAAATTGCGGCTGGCGGACAAACGCTGTTCATCTTTCTGCTCGTGATATTGTTCGTTTATCTGCTGCTCAGCGCTCAATACGGAAGTTACATTCTCCCATTTGCGGTGCTTTTGTCACTGCCCATCGGTTTGGCTGGTGCCTTCATTTTTGCGAGCCTTTTTGGCATAACAAACAACATTTATCTGCAAATCACGCTCATCATGCTCATCGGACTTTTGGCCAAAAACGCTATCCTAATCGTGGAATTCGCCGTTGAGCGGAGGCGGCACGGCATGGCGCTCGTGCAGGCTGCGGTGGAAGGAGCCGAAGCCCGGTTGAGACCGATCCTGATGACATCATTCGCATTTATTCTGGGTTTGGTGCCGCTGATGGTGGCAAAAGGAGCGGGGGCAACCGGTAACCGCTCCATAGGCACAGGCGCAGTTGGGGGAATGCTAATCGGGACGCTCGTAGGGGTGTTCGTTATCCCTGTCCTTTACATTGTTTTTCAATCATTGCAGGAGCGGATCAGCGGCACGCCGGAAGAAGTGGCAGAGAGAAAAAGAAAGTTGGAAGAATGATTTCGAATGGTTGCAAATACGGATTTAACACGCGGATTATGCAAAATAGAGAATTGAAACTGCTAATTATTTTTTGCCTGACGGGCATGCTGATCGCCTCTTGCAAGGTGACGCGAAACTATGAAATGCCCCAAGTGCAAACCGATAATTTGTTCCGGGACGTAGCAACAAACGATACGACGGGCCTCGCCAATGTTCCCTGGAACCAGCTTTTTACTGACACGATTTTGCAAAGGCTGATCAGCGACGGCATCAACCGAAACCTCGACTTACGGGCTGCTTACACACGCATTGAGCAAGCTGAGGCTTATTACAGGCAGAGCAGAGCAGCGTTTTATCCGGTGTTAAGCGGCAATGCGGGAGTCACAGAATCTAAACTTTCGGAAGCGCAGGGATTTGGGATCAGGACGGGTGCGACGCAGTTCACGCTCGGACTGGCCGGAAGCTGGGAAGCCGATATTTGGGGCAAGCTCAGGAGCAGCAGAAGGGCCAGTTTTGCGAGTTTGCTGCAATCACAGGCAGGAGCGAGGGCGGTGCAAACCAGTCTTGTGGCTGACATTGCCAATTATTATTACACCCTGCTGGCGCTGGATCAGCAGTTGATCATTACGCAGCAAACCGTTTCCAACTGGGACACAACCGTGCTGGCTATGCGCGAATTGAAGGAGGCAGCCATTGTGACCGAAGCCGCCGTTGTCCAAAGCGAAGCACAGCGTTATGTTGCCGAAGTGACCATTCCTGATCTGCGACAGCAAGTCAGGGAAACTGAAAATGCATTGAGTATTTTGCTCGGCACGCCGCCTAATGCCGTCAGACGCGGTGCACTCGACGGACAGGATACGGTGGAAGTGCTGCAAACCGGCGTGTCGTCCAGGTTGCTGGCGAACAGACCCGATGTGCAGCAAGCCGAGTTGAATTTTCGTTATTATTTTGAGTTGACCAATGTTGCCCGCACTTACTTTTATCCGGCATTTACGATCACCGGATCAACGGGTTACTCTGCCCTGGACATCGCGCAGCTGCTCAATCCGGTTTCCGTCGCCGCAAGCATTGGCGCAGGTCTAGCACAGCCGATTTTCAACCAGCGCGCCAACCGGACGCGGCTTGAAGTGGCCAGAGCGCAGCAGCAGGAAGCATTGTTAAACTTTCAAAATACATTACTAACGGCCGGTCAGCAGGTGTCGGACGCGATGTCTTTGCATAATAATGCATTGGAAAAAATGAATATCAGGCGAAATCAGGTGATTGCTTTGGAAAAATCCGTTGCCTATTCTCAGGAGCTTTTGAGAAATGGTTTTGCCAATTATACGGAAGTGATCACGGCAAGACAAAGCTTATTGCAAGCACAGCTCGGCGGTGTTAACGACCGGCTGCAAAGACTGCAGGCGGTCGTTAATCTTTACCGGTCGCTCGGAGGCGGCTGGACTGCGGCGCAATGATCCTAATGAAAAAGACCTGCACCTTAGCGAATCAAACACTATTTATTAAGATGCTCTTTCACCGCTTTTACGGAAGGCCCCACTTGCTTCACGGCGTCTTCCAGTTTTTCTTTCGAGACGCCTAATGCATCTGTCCAATAGGCAATTTCGTAATCTTCGCTAATGTTAATGCGGCTGCTGTCAGCCGGTCCTTTCTTGGTTTTATCGTCTGCCATGTCTGTTGTGAAGTTTTAGTGATGCCAACCAATTAAAAAAGTCATACCGAAGCATATTTGGGCCAACATTGCATTGAGTAAACCGGCGTGTTACCGCACTTTGATCCATTAATGTTGAGCAGTAACAATTGGCCAGCAAATTATTTGACTAAACTAAAAAGATACATGGACGAGATTAGAAAAGAAGACATTAAGCAGGAAGTTTTTGACCTGTACGACGACTACGCGCACGACCGGATCGACAGGCGAAATTTTATGCAAAATCTATCTGCATATGCGGTCGGCGGCATTACCGTTGCGTCGCTGATGAGTTTCCTGATGCCGGATTATCAGGGAGCCATTCAAGTGCAGGCCAATGATCCGCGGTTGAAGTCCGATTACATTACTTACGATTCTCCAAAAGGCGGAAAATCCATTAAAGCACTGCTATCCAAGCCAGAGGGCGCAGCCGGCAAACTGGGCGGCGTTGTGGTTGTACACGAAAACCGCGGCCTCAATCCGCACATTGAAGATGTGGCAAGACGCGCTGCATTGGCTGGTTTTATTTCCTTGGCACCGGACGCTTTGACGCCGTTGGGTGGTTATCCCGGCAATGATGATCAGGGCAGGGAAATGCAGAGCAAGCGAGACCGCAATGAGATGCAGGAAGATTTTATTGCTGCATATGAATATTTGAAAAACCACAAAGACTGCAATGGTAAAATCGGCGTCGTAGGCTTCTGCTTTGGCGGCGGCATTGCCAATATGATGGCCGTGCGCATTCCTGATCTGGCGGCGTCTGTTCCTTTTTATGGTGGACAACCAGCTGTGGAAGATGTTCCCAAAATCAAAGCGCCGCTATTGTTGCATTATGCAAGTCTGGATGCGCGCGTTAATGAAGGCTGGCCCGCATATGAAGCCGCTTTGAAGGAAAACAAGAAGGATTACACCGCTTATATGTATCCGGATGTGAACCACGGGTTTCATAATGACACGACGCCGCGCTACGACAAAGCCGCCGCGGAACTGGCCTGGAAACGGACGGTCGATTTTTTTAAAGAGAAACTGAGCTAGCCCTTTTCGGCGCACAACATTCCACTGCTTTTGAAGTTATAAAACGCGTAACTTTGGATCATGAAAGGTTGCGCTATGACTGTGGCAAGATTTGGGGCCGATAAGAGAAGATTTACGTTGATTTTATGCCTGCTGCACTGCATTTCCGGTTTTACAATAGCCGGAGAAAGCGGCAGGGTTTTACAATATTCACTGAGCCAGGGATTGTCCTTCGGCATCGTCAACAGCATTGTTCAGGACAATGACGGATTAATGTGGTTTGCCACCGGAGACGGCCTTAACCGCTTCGATGGCACCACTTTTAAAGTTTTTAAAAACAATCCCGACGATCCGCAAAGTCTGTCCGGAAACTATGTGAAATCTGTTTTTCGCGATCGCGACGGCACTATTTTTACCACTTCCCGCAATGGGTTAAATGAATTCGTTGCCGAAAAAGAGATCTTCAAAAGGCATGTTCCTGAACCCGGGCCAAGTGCGACGGGAAGCGATGTGAGTGACATTTCGCAAGCCGCCGACGGCAACCTCTGGGTTTCATTGAATGGTTCGGGATTCGCGCTTTTTAATAAAAAAACAGGCAAATTCACCTACTATAATCAAAGCACGCTCCCCGGACTGAAAACAAATTCCGTGTTGAATGCCTTTGAAGATTCACACGGGTTTTTGTGGCTGGGCACGCGCGAGTCGGGCATTGAGGTTTTTAAGATTGGTAAAAACAGAAAGCTTCAAAAAGCAGCGCTTAACCTGCAAAATATCCCTTCCACCCGCATCAACGGCATTTTTGAAGATCATTTACACAACATCTGGATCGCTTCTGCCCGTGGTTTAATCCTTTTCAAACGTGCCGACGCGCGGTTTCATGTGCTGCATTTGGCAGCCAATTTGCGCAGCGACATTTATCTCGCAATCCAGGAAAATGACCGGAAACAATTGCTCGTCGGGTTGCAGGACGGCGGACTTTACAGCATGGATTTGGATCAGGTTGCCGGCCGAAATCCAGCCGATTATGATTTTGTAAAAGTTAATGATTCTCAGAATCAAGGCATTACCAGACGATCTGTTCAGGCCATTTACATGGATCGTGACAAGAATGTCTGGCTCGGGACTTATGGGGAAGGCGTTTATCTGATCAGCAGCATACCCGAAAAGTTCAGGAGCTTTGCAACCAAAATCCAGGATTCGCGTGCTGAAAGTTATTTGCGTTACTATGGAATGTGCGTCGATAATGATGGCAATTTGTGGCTGGGCACCGACGGCGACGGGATTTATAAAACCAAAAGCAGCGGCGAAATTATCAAGCATTACAAACCCAGCGACGCACCCGGCGCACTGACCGACGGCGCCGTCATTGCGGCCCACCGCGGCAGGGACGGCACTTTGTGGTTTGGGACTTACTCCAAAGGCCTGTTTCGTTACAATGCTGCTAATGACTCATTTACCCAATTTGCAAACAACCCCAACGACCCGGCCAGTTTGCCAAAAAACGATGTCCGGGTTATTTATGAGGACAAAAAAGGAAATATCTGGGTCGGCACGAATGGGGGAGGACTGGCCCGAATGAATCCGGAAACGGGCAAGTTTTCACAATTCATTACGAGAAACAGCAGCATTAATTCCAATGATGTGCGTGCCATTGCGGAAGATCAGGCGGGTAATTTGTGGATCGGAACCTATGGCGGCGGGCTTAACCACCTGGACGTATGGCGTATGAAGTTTACGTCTGTTCTCAATGATCCGAAAGGCTCCGTTTACTTATCCAACCGTATTATTTTCTCCTTATACTTTGATGCCAGAGAACGGCTTTGGATTGGTTCGGAGGGAAACGGGCTCGTGATCTACAATCCAAGGGAGCGCACTTCGAAGCATTTTACAGAAAAGAACGGCCTTGCTAATGATGTAATTTATGCCATTCAGCCCGAGAGTCCGGACCGGATGTGGATCAGCACAAATAAAGGGCTTTCCCGCATTGACCTGAAAACGAACAAAATAGACCACTTTAATCAAAGTAACGGCTTGCAGGGCGGGCAATTTAATCCCAATTCGGCCTTATACAATATAAAGGAACGGTTCATGGTTTTTGGTGGCACCCAAGGCTGGAACCTGTTTTATCCTGCCGAAATCAAACCTTCGAAATTCAAACCGGAGATCATGCTCAGCGGACTGGCTCTTTTTGGGCAGAATGTTGCAGTAGGGGATGAAAAGGATGGCGAAGTAATCCTGGATAGTCAGATTTCTGATCAGCAGGAGATTACATTGCAGCCAAACCAGTCCGTATTTACCATTGCCTACACCGCGCTTAACTACGCTTATCCGGAGTTGAACAGCTTTGCATACAAGATGGAAGGCCTTGATAATGACTGGAACTATGTCAAAAATGAGCGGTCCGCGACTTACCGCTATTTGCCCGCGGGTGACTACACATTCAAGGTGAAAGCGGCTAATCAGGATGGAGTCTGGTTTGAAGATTATGCAGCGTTGCGTGTGCACATTTTGCCGCCCTGGTATCGCACCATTTGGGCATATCTGCTTTATATGGGCATTGCGGCAGCATTGATTTACTATTATCAGCAATATAAAATGAGACAAGCCGAGCTGAAATATCAGGTCCAGCTTGCGCATTTTGAAACGCAAAAAGAGAAGGAGCTCAACGAGAAGAAGCTCGCATTCTTTACACACATTTCGCATGAGTTCCGGACGCCTTTGACATTGATTATCAATCCCGTGCGAGAGCTTTTGCTTAAAATGGACCACCGCAGTGCCGATCAGGAAAGTCTGAACATTGTTTACAGAAATGCAAAACGATTGCTCAGCCTTGTGGATCAGCTGCTGCTTTTCAGAAAGGCGGATTTGCATGCGGATAAGCTTAATCCGGTTGTTTGCAACATTACCAAGCTCGGATTGGAGGTTTTTCAGCATTTTACGCACCAGGCGGAGCAGCGGAATGTGACTTACACATTTCATAGCAGCAGTGATGATCTCGAAATCGTTGCCGATCGGGAGAAAATTGAAATTGCGCTTTTTAATCTCATTTCCAATGCCATCAAATACACACCCCGAAACGGCAGTGTCAGCATGGAAATCAGCGAGTTGGATGAACAGGTCGAAATCACCGTAACGGACACCGGTCAGGGCATTCCCGAAGAAGCGCGCGACAGTGTTTATTCCGTTTTCCATCAGTTTCAGGACAGCCGCTCACCTTCAAAAGGTGGTTTTGGTATCGGACTTTATCTTACCAAGACATTTGTAGACAGCCATTTTGGTAAAATAACATTTGATTCAGAAATTGGAAAAGGCACTGCATTCAAGGTTTTGCTGCACAAATCACACCCGGAATTAATTGGCGGACAACGGCCCGTTGATTCCTCAGAAGGCAATTCTGTGTTGCTGGAAGAGCTTTCAGAAGGGGATGTTTTGCTTGGTTCAGCGGCTATTTCCAGCCAGCAGATGATCATGGACGAACTCAGCTCAGACGTCAAATCGATGCTGATTGTGGAAGACGATGCGGACATTCGCCAATATATCGGACAAGCTTTTGCAAACGATTTCAAGCTTTTGCAGGCCGAAAACGGAGAAGACGGCCTCGCGCTTGTCCGTAAGCACATGCCCGACATTGTGATCAGCGATGTGATGATGGCGGGCATCAGCGGCATTGATATGTGCAGCCAGATCAAAGCTGACGTGACGCTGAGCCATATTCCCGTGGTTTTATTGACGGCCAGCACTTCTCAGGAATCCAGATTGAAGGGCATTGAAGGCGGAGCGGACGACTACATCAGCAAGCCATTTGACAAAGCCATGCTCGTGGCGCGGGTGAATGCGATCCTGAAAAACCGGAACGACCTGCAACGTTACTTTTATAACGAGATCACATTGCAGGCAAGCGATTTCAAAATCTCGTCGGAATACAAGGATTTTCTGAAAGAGTGCATCCGCGTAGTTGAAAATCACCTCACGGATCCCGACTTTTCCATCAAAGTGCTGGCTGCGGAACTGGGCATGAGCCATTCGACGATCTATAACCGGATCAAGTCCATTTCAGGTCAATCCACCAATGCTTTCATCCGTTTTTTAAGGCTGCGCCGCGCCGCCCAGATCCTGATCACAACCGACATTACAATCTCAGAAGCATCGTATCAGGTCGGAATCAATGACATTAAATATTTCCGTGAGCAGTTCAATAAATTGTTCGGTATGAAGCCTTCGGAATATGTCAAGAAGTTCAGAAACCCGTTCCATGTCAGTGTTCAGATGAATCGGGGTGTTTTTCAGAACAAATTGGATAATTGAAGTTTTTTGAGTCGAAAATTGGATAATAGTATTATTGCGTAGCAAGTTATTTATCGAAAGGCCCTGATTTTTTCCAAATCAGGGCCTTTTTATTGATTTGCCCCCTCTTTAATGTGAGAATGCCCCCCGCCCTGCAAATACAAATAATCATACTTTTGATTGGTCGATTTATAAAACTGCGCACCCCGTAAGTTTAGATCGGACAGCCAATTATTCATTATTTACAATTGATTTATGAAGAAATCTTTTCAAAAAAGCAGCGCGATGCCGGGCTCCTCTGGCAACCTGCGCGCCAAGCAAATGATCCTGGCACTGCTGATGGCCATGACTTCGCTGTGCAGTGTGGCGCAGACAGCCTTCGTGGTGAAGGGGACCGTCACAGGCGATAATGGCGACGCATTGCCGGGCGCAAGTGTCATTTTAAAAGGGACATCAACCGGAACAACCACGGACGTTGACGGGAAATATTCGCTCAGCCTCACCGACGGAAACGGAACGCTTGTGTTCACCTATATTGGTTATGTAAATCAGGAAATCGCGGTGACCAACCGCAGCGTGATTGACGTGACGCTGCTTACCAATGACAAGACACTCGATGAGATCGTCGTTGTGGGTTACGGAACGCAGAAAAAAGCAACATTAACCGGATCTGTTTCGGAAGTGAAAGGTGCAGACATTGTCAAAAGCCCGCAGCCTAACCTTTCCAACTCACTGGCTGGCCGGTTTTCAGGATTTGTAGCCAACAACCGCGGCGGAGAGCCGGGTTATGATGGTTCCAGCTATACAATCCGCGGATTTGCTTCAACAGGAAACAATGATGTGCTTGTGGTTGTAGACGGAATTCCAGGCCAGGTGGGCGGACTTGAACGTCTTGACCCGAATGACATTGAAAGCATCTCGATCCTGAAAGATGCATCCGCTGCCGTTTACGGAAGCCGCGCTGCGAATGGCGTTATTTTGGTTACAACGAAAAGAGGAACGACGGGCAAGCCTGTCATTTCTTACAGTTTCAATCAGGGTTTTTCGTCGCCAACGCGGTTGCCTAAGCTGGCTGATTCGCCTACATATGGCACAATCCTGAACGAGATCGACTATTATAACAACCCTGCTGGCGGCATGAACCAGTTTTACACGGCTGAGGAAATCGAGAAGTTCCGTAACGGATCTGACCCATTGAACTATCCGAACACCAACTGGCAGAAGGAAACATTGAAAAATTTCGCGCTGCAAAACCAGCATAACCTGGGCATCAATGGCGGAACGGAGAACGTTAAATATTACGTGTCGCTGGGAACGATTTATCAGGATGGTTTATACAAAAAGGGAGCAACCAAGTATAAGCAATACAATTTCCGCTCGAACATTGACGCCAATATTACCAAGGATTTCTCAGTAAGTCTTTCACTTTCGGGACGTCAGGAAAACAGACAATTCCCGATCTCATCTGCTGGAAACACATTCCGCTCAATTTACCGCGCTTACCCGACTGTAATCGCGCGTTACCCGAACGGTTATTACTCGACCGGAGTTGAAAACAGCAATCCGGTCGTGCTGGGAACGGATATGGGCGGAGCAAATGTGAACCCGACATCGGTTTTCAACGGAATTGTGCGTGCAACTTATCATTTGCCATTTGTTGAAGGACTTTCTGTCGACGGCTTTTATTCGGTTGACAAATCATTCAATTTCTCCAAAAGTTTCAGCACGCCCTACACGCTTTACGGTTATGACCAGGCGACTTCCGCTTACAATCCGGTTGTAACAGGCGGTTCAGCCGGCGCGGCTTCATTGACCCAATCGCAGATCAACATTACCAACATTACGCAAAACCTCCGGCTGAGTTTCTTGCGTCAGTTTGGCAAGCATAATGTGAATGCATTTGTGGCTTATGAGCAAAACAAGCTGAACAACATTACATTCGGCGCTTCACGAATCAACTTCCCGACCGTTTCTACGCCGGAACTTTCACAAGGCGGTGCGGCGGCAACGGATAAGAACAACTCAGGAAGCAGCTACAACTTTACCCGTAAGAGCTTCATCGGCCGTTTTGCTTACAATTTCAGCGAAAAATATCTGGCCGAAGTTCAGGCACGTGTGGATGGTTCGTCCGTTTTTCCGAAAGGCAAGCAGTTCGGATTTTTCCCGTCGGTTTCTGTTGGTTACCGCATCTCGGAAGAAGACTGGTTCAAGAGCAGCGTAGGTTTTATCAACGACCTGAAATTCAGAGCATCTTACGGTTCCTTGGGTAATGATAATGTGGGCCAGTTCCAGTATTACAACAACTATTCTTTTGTTAACCAATATGTGCTGGGTTCCAATGTAATCACGCCCGGAATTGACCTCACAAAGCTTGCTAACCCGGACATTACGTGGGAAGTTGCCAAGAAAATGGATTTGGGTATCAATGCGGTTTTCCTGAAACATTTCAACCTGGAATTCATTTACTTCCAGCAGAAGCGTTCGGACATTCTTGCGGCACGAAATGCTTCTATTCCAAACACTTCGGGAATTGTTAACCCGTACAAAACCAATGATAATACGCCATTGGTGCCGGATCAGAATATCGGAAAAGTGAACAGCTCGGGTGTTGAAGCCACATTGGGTTACTCACGCTCCGGAACATTCCGTTACAGCATTTCGGGTAATGTAACTTATGCAAAAAGTAAGATTGTGTTCATCGATGAAGCGCCTGGCGTGCTTGATTATCAGCGCCAGACAGGTAATCCGCTTTACACGTATCTGCTTTATAATGCTGTCGGCATTTTCCGTACACAAGCCGATCTGGATCAATATCCGCACTTGAAAGGCGCGCAACTAGGCGACCTGATCTACGAAGACCACAACGGCGACGGCGAAATTACAGCCGACGATCAGACGCGGACACCATATGGAAATGTGCCTCTATTAACGTACGGAATGGTTTTCAATGCAGGTTACAAAGCATTTGACGCATCGATCGTATTCTCTGGACAAGGCATGGTAAGTCAGTATGTGCTTCCGGAATCGGGACAGGTTGGAAACTTTTACAGCAGCTGGGCAGCCAATCGCTGGTCTCCATCCAATCCCGAAGGTTCTTACCCACGGGTTGACACACGTTCGTCATCTTCTGTGAACGGTGGTTTGTATGGCAGCACTTTCTGGTTGGACAACGCTTCTTTTGTCCGTTTGAAAAACATTGAGGTGGGTTACACACTTCCTAAGGATGCATTAAGCAAGATCAAAATTGCTTCGCTGCGTGTGTATGCAAGTGCATTTAACCTGTTCACGATCACCGGTGTAAAGGATTATGACCCGGAAGGAAACAGCAACAGCGGACAATTTTATCCGCAGCAGAGAATCTTGAACCTCGGTGTAAACATTAAGTTTTAATTGAAATTGAATATGATAAAGCAAGTAAAAAATATATCAATCGCATCCGTCCTGCTTGCCGCAACGATGACCTTTGTAGGCTGCAAGGAGAATTTCCTGGACGTGGTGCCCACAGACCGGGTTTCTGATGCTGCAATTCTGAGCGATTCGGTGCTTTTTGAATCCTACGTAATCAACCGTTACCTGGGGACCCGCCTTACCGACAAAGAAGCGGAAGGAACATTGCCCGGATTCGGAAGAGGATTTGAATATGCCATGTGGTCGTCTTTGACAGACGAATCCATTTACAACAATGATGACAACACCTGGCTCGTGCAGCGCGGACAGATCGCTCCGGAAAACACCGGCATCGCAGGCACCATCTGGGGCAGAAGTTACAGAAGCATCCGCGAGATCAATTATGCGTTGGCTAACATTGATAAAGTGCCCATGAGCGCAGGCAGAAAAAGCCGCTTAAAAGGAGAATTGCAATTCCTGCGTGCCTTCCGTTACCACGATCTGGTTCGGAATTACGGAGAAGTCGTTTTGCTTGGCGACAAAGTGTATGAGCTTAGCGACGACCTTACCAACATGGAATTGTTCAACCGCTCGGACATTAAGGCCGGTGTCGATTACATTGCGTCACAGCTGGACGAAGCCGCTGCATTGCTGCCGCTCGATAATGATAATGGTGCATGGAAACTGGGCCGTGTGACCAAAGGCGGTGCATTGGCATTGAAATCGAGGATCTTGCTTTACGGCGCGAGTCCGCTTTATAACAGTGCCGCAACATGGCCTCAGGCCGCAGCAGCAGCGAAGGCTGTTATGGATTTGAACGAATACAGCCTTTACACAGGCGGTTACGGGAAATTATTTATTACAAATGACAACCCAGAGATCATTTTCGGACGTCTGTATGCACCTGGCGCACGCCACGTATGTCTGGAAATTGCCAATGGTCCGAACAGTTACAATGCATGGGGTGGCAATGTGCCGGTTCAGAATCTGGTCAATGATTATGAAATGATGGACGGCTCCAAAATCACCGATGCAGGCACCAGTTACAATCCGCAAGACCCTTACAAAGGCCGTGATCCAAGGTTTTACGAAACCATTCTTTACAATGGCGCAACCTATCGCGGCAGCACGATCCAGACTTACACGCCGGGTGGAAAAGACAGCAAAGACGGTCCTTCCAACTGGAACACGTCCAAAACGGGTTACTATTTGAAGAAATTCATGAACGACGCGCTTCCTATCGACAACCCCTGGGACGTTGCCGGAACGCAAACCTGGATTTACTTCCGTTATGCTGAAATTTTGCTCAACTACGCAGAAGCACAAAACGAAGCTTCTGGTCCGGATGCATCGGTTTATGCAGCAGTTAATGCAGTGAGACGCCGTCCGGGCGTAATGATGCCTGTGCTTCCTGCGGGACTTACACAAGCGCGAATGCGTGAGCGGATCCGCAACGAACGCCGCATTGAGCTGGCATTCGAAGAGCACCGTTACTATGATGTGCGCCGCTGGAAAATTGCTCCGCAAACCGAAAATGTTCCTGCTTATGGCATCGAGATTGGAAGAAGCGGAAGTGCATTTACCTACAAATTGAAGGAGGCGCTGACTGGAAAAGCATTTGCTGAAAAGCAATACTGGCTGCCGATTCCCCGCTCGGAAATTCAGGCTTCCAACAACAGGCTTGAACAAAATCCAGGGTATTAATATATATTGTAGCTGAGCGGACACAAAACCGCTCAGCTTTTTTTATTCATCCTAAACCAGCCACATGTTGAATCATTATCACAAAGGATTGTTTGCGCTTCTGTTCAGTTTTTGGTCCGTATCGTGCTCCGCGGCCGACGAACCCGAGACCAAGCCGGTCGCCAAGCCGGTGACATTAACCATTGACATTAATAAAACGTATCAAACCATCAGCCACTTCGGCGGATCGGATGCCTGGGCTTGCCAGTTTATCGGCAACTGGCCGGACGCCAAAAGAAATGCAATAGCCGATCTGCTGTTCAGCAACGACACATTGGCGAACGGACAGCCAAAGGGAATCGCACTTTCATTGTGGCGTTTCAACATTGGCGCCGGGACCACCGAACAAGGCGCAGCAAGTGACATTAAGGATGAATGGCGCCGGGCAGAGTCATTTATGAATGCGGACGGAACTTATGACTGGAACAAACAAGCCGGTCAGATGTGGTTTCTGAATGCCGCAAAACAGCGTGGAGTGAGCGAATTTCTGGTTTTTCCGAACAGTCCGCCTGTGCAGTTTACAGTGAACAAGAAGGGTTATGCCAACAACGGAAAACCGAACCTTACAGCCGAAAACTTCGATCGCTATGGTGCATTCATGGCCGAAGTCGTGAGCGGAATCCAGAAAAAAGCGGGAGTTACCATTACCCACATCAGCCCTGTAAATGAGCCGCAGTGGGACTGGAGCGATGCGGGCCAGGAAGGAACGCCGTTTTATAATAATGAAATCGCAGGCATTGTACGTGCATTAAGTGCCGCTTTAACAAAAAAGAACCTGACCACAAAAATCAACATTGCCGAAGCTGGACAAATTGATTACTTAACCTCAGACTTCAACAAACAAGGCAGGGGAAATCAGGTCAACGCTTTCTTCAATCAAACTTCACCCGATTACATTGGTAACCTGCCTAATGTGACGAAAGCTATTTCGGGCCATAGTTATTTCACAACATCACCTTACGCAACCGCTGCGCAGAAAAGACGCGAACTGGCGACTGCAACAAAAGCCGTTCCCGGCCTGCAATACTGGATGTCCGAATATTGTATTTTGGGCGACAATGATGGCGAGATTAAAGGCAATGGCAAAGATTTGGGCATTGATGCAGGGCTTTACGTGGCCAAAGTCATCCATAATGACCTTGTTAATGCCAATGCGAGCGCATGGCACTGGTGGACGTCCATTTCGGCGTACGATTATAAGGACGGGCTTGTATATGTTGACAAAAACAAAACGGACGGCGCTTATCAGTCGTCGAAAATATTATGGACACTTGGCAATTACAGCCGGTTTGTACGCCCAGGCGCAACCCGCATTGATGTGGCAACTGGTGCAGAAAACAACGGTTTACTCGTTTCTTCTTACAAAAATGCGAACAATCAGCTGGTGACGGTTATTGTCAATGAGCAAGGTGCAAAAGCCGAAATTGAATTGAAGCCTCAGGGTTTCAAGCTGGCAAATTTGAAAATATATGAAACTTCGGCACAGGCAGATTTAAAACCATCCGTTGCGAAAAATGGAAATGTGGTCAGTGTTGGTGAAAGAAGTGTTTTAACCATTATCGGAGATATTATTAACTAAGCTAAATCAATTACTTAATTACGGGCTCACCATCAGACCCGATTTGTTGGAATGATTTTTACTGTGCACGGGATTTTTTCGTGTACAGTTTTTTTTTGTCACTTCAACAAACAAATTATGAAAAAGCAATTGATGTGCGCCGCGCTGGCAGCAATGTTTCTGGCGGGTTGCACAAAAAAGAATGAGGGTCAGGACCAGGCTTCCGAAGGCACTGCCATTGACTCTAGTGTAGTGGGCACAGACACGAATGCAACGGATGTGCGCAAAGGAATCGACCAGAGCGATCCGACAAAACAAACTACACCCGGACAGGATACACTCAACTCTGACCAGCCGAGAAAATAACGCGGCGAAAATAGAATCCTGGGCATAATTTTTATAAGAATTCCACTCCCCAGGATTCTATTCAATCCAGAAAAGGAATGTCCCATTCAACAATTTCAGTCCATCTTATATGAAACACTTTACCTTTCGGGCTATGTTTCAAATGGTTATGGTTTTGCTTGTCGCCACACGGTTGCTGGCGCAAGACAGAACTGTGACCGGCGTAGTCCAAACCGAAGCAGGCGAAGCGCTGCCCGGTGCAACTGTGCTGCTGGTCGGAACCAGCACCGCAACAATTTCTGATGCAGACGGCAAATTTTCCATCGCTGCGGCCTCCGGACAAACATTACGCGTCACATTCATCGGCTACCAGCCCACTGACGTGCCCGTAACCGACCAATCCACTTACACCATCACTTTGCAGGAAGATGCGCGCAATTTGCAGGAGTTCGTGGTGATCGGTTACCAGTCCGTCCGGCGTACAGACCTAACCGGTGCAACGGGAATCGTCGACGCGCAAAATACGAACCGGCGCATCGCGCGATCCGTGCCTGAAGCATTGCAGGGCATGACGCCCGGCGTGCAGGTCCGCAATGGCGGAGCGCCCGGCCAGGAAGCCGTCGTTAACATCCGCGGATTAAGCACATTATTTGGCAATGCAAGCCCGCTGTATGTGATTGACGGCATGTTCGCCGATGCCAATACAACTGTGAATCCCAATGATGTGGAAACCATTCAGGTTTTGAAAGATGCCTCAGCCGCCGCCATTTACGGATCGCGCGCTGCAAATGGCGTCATCATTATCACAACCAAAAAAGGAAAAGAAGGCACGTTAACGGTCAATGCAACAGCACGTTACGGGCTTTCTTCCATTCCAAAGCGCTGGGATATGATGAATGCGCAGGAATATGTGGAGACTAACACGCGTGCTTATCAGGCAGCCGGTTATGCATTGCAGCCAGGCGTTGCGAATTATAATGGCAGCGTCAACACAAACTGGGCCGACGAGCTTCTGCAAACGGGCTCCATTCAGGATTACAACCTCAGCATTTCAGGCGGAGGTAAAGACAGTAAATACTTGATTTCCGCTTCCTACTTTGCAGACGAAGGCGTGCTGAAAGCGCGTGATTTCCAACGGGCTGCATTGCGGATCAATACGGAAGCATCACGCAACAAATTCACATTTGGTGAGAATATGATGATCTCCGCAACGGAAAGAAACGCGCCGTTCCAGGGTGGCTTTGCGGAAGGAAATGCATGGTACGACATCTGGTCCAGCCTGCCGATCATTCCCGTGCAAAGTGCCGATCTGGCTAGCAGTTCTAATCCGGGCGGGTGGGGTTTTGGATCGTTCAATAACCGCTCATTTGCCAGAAATCAGATCGCCATTAATAACATTACAAAAAGCACTTCCAACTTTTTCAAAATTCTTGGTAACGCCTATCTCGATTATAAAATCCTGAAAGGGCTCAATTACAGGTTTAATGCAGGGTTGGAAACCAGTTTTGATAAAGTGAATGATGTGAGAAGAGAAGGGCTTTGGTATTGGAACCAGTCGCCAGAATTCAGCAGCGTAGGACAGACCCGTGCACAATTCCTGAGTTATCTTTTCGAGCATACGCTAAACTTTAATTACACATTTGGCAAACATGCACTGAATGGTGTGGCCGGTTACACGCAGCAAACCATCCGAACCGATGATGTGGGCGGACGCAGATTGCAGCTCGGTCAGTATGGCGGCGAATATTTTACCACCATCAATTCAGCAAGCGGCGGCATGACCGCAACCGGAACCCGTTCGCAAACATTGATCAGCTCCGCATTAGGCCGGATCAATTACAGTTATGCGGAGAAATATTACCTGACCCTGACTTTCCGGGCAGATAAGGACTCGCGCTTTTCACCTGCGCACCGGACCGGCTATTTTCCTTCTGCCGCAGTTTCCTGGAAGCTGAGCAATGAGGAATTCTTCAAATCAGACATCATTACCGAGCTGAAACTGAGAGGTTCTTATGGCGTGCTGGGTTCTGCTAACCTAACCAATTATCAATACACGGGTTTCCTGAATCAGGCGCCCCGGGCCGTTTTTGGCACAGGACAAAATGAATATCCCGGCGCAACGCAAGCCCGGCTCGTGTATGAGGATATCAAGTGGGAACAAAAAGCGACTGCCAACATTGGTGCTGATATGACCTTGTTTAACAACAAGTTATCGATAACGGTCGATGCGTTCCGCTCAAAAGCAAAAGATGTGTTGCTGTCCCTTCCGCTGCCTTTGTACATTGGCAATTTGCAGGGTGATCCTTTGGTTAACATTGGCTCTATTGAGAATAAAGGCATAGAGCTGGAAGTGGGTTACCGGCAAAACTCGGGTCCGTTCACTTGGAGCGTGGCTTCCAATTTCAGTGTGATCAGGAACAAAGTGCTGGAACTTGGGAATCTTGGAATTGATGAAGAAACGGGTGAGCCGCGCAACTACATTCAGTCGGGGAACACGCGATCACAAGTCGGCCGCTCGATCGGTGAATATTATCTGATCCAGACCGACGGACTTTTCCAAAGCGACGAAGAGGTGCAGGCGCACCGTGCGCAAGCCGCTTATGCGAAACCGGGCGACATTCGCTACGTTAACCGCGTGGATCAGGGAACGACGGACGACATTAACGACCGCGACCGGACCTTTGCAGGAAGTCCCTGGCCTAAACTCACATCCGGTCTTATTCTAAACGGCACATACAGTGGCTTTTCTTTGAACGTGCAGTTTTACGGCGCTTTTGGGCAAAAGATTTACAATGATGTCCTGCGCGAACTTGATGCAATGGGCTATTCGAATTACCGCCGCGGCATTAATCCCTGGACGCCCACCAACACAGACACAGATTTTCCAAGGTTAGGCGTTTCCTACGCCACGGGCGCAGCCGGCGATCCTGCTTCCGCAGACAGGGGCATTGTTTCCAATGTGCGCGGAAACACCGATCGCTGGCTTGAAAACGGATCTTATCTGCGGCTGAGAAATGTGGAGCTGTCTTACTCACTGCCGGAAACTGTCACCAAAAAAGTCGCATTGGGAAGCGCAAGAGTCTATATGAGTGCTCAGAACCTGCTGACTTTTACCAAATATTCGGGACTGGATCCCGACGTTGTAGGCGCCAACTTCAACTTGGAACCGGGTGTGGATCTGGGCGGATATCCTGCTTCGAGAATCATTTCGTTCGGCCTTAACCTCGGATTCTAAACTCCTTTTTTATCAAAAGAGACATTATAATGAAAAAGATATTTTTGCTAACCATCGTCGTCCTGCTCGCCACGACGGCCTGCGACCGGGATTTCGACGAACCGAATCCAAACAATCCGACCATTGCCTCATTCTGGAAAAGTGAGTCGGACGCGATCAAGGGGATCAATGCTGTTTACAGCACATTTCACCGCACCGCCACGCTTTATTCCCGCTTCCTGTTTTACCACGGCATGCTGCGGTCCGACGAAGGTTACGGCTCCGGCGGCGACATTACACTGAACAACGTGATGAGTTTTGTCCAGACCAATTACAACGAAGGCCTGACAGCAGGAACCTGGCAAAATCTGTTCATCGGTGTGTTCAGGGCCAATCAGGTAATCGCTTATGTGCCGGCCATACAAATGGACGAGGCGCTGAAATCGCGTATTATTGCGGAAGCCAAATTCCTGCGCGGATTATTTTATTTCAATCTGACCCTGTATTTCGGTCGTCCGCCGCTTATTCTGGAACCATCGGAACCCACAGACCGGCCTTCCAATGCGACCAATGAGCAAGCCTGGGCACAAGTTCAGACCGACCTGAGTGAGGCAGCGCCCAATCTGCCGGTGCGTTACACCGGAGATGACATTGGCCGGGCCACCCGTGGAGCCGCCTATGCATTGCTTGGAAAGGCGTATTTGCAGCAAAACAAACATCAGGAAGCAGTTAATGCGCTAAGCTGGCTTGTGACGGGCGAAGGAAAGGACATTTACACACTGGTGCCCAATTATCAGGACAATTTCAAAGCATCAACGGAAAACAATGCAGAGTCTGTTTTTGAAATCCAGTTCCGTTTTAATCCGAATGAGAGCACCGATGACGATGTGGACGAAACGCGCATTAACAACACGGGGACTTCCATCGCGCAGTTCTACGCACCAAGAGGCGTGGGGTTTTCGGACGGTGCAGCACGGCGCTGGCTGGTCACAGAATTTGAGAAGGAAAAAACAGCAACCGGAGCACGTGATCCCAGGCTGCCTGCGACATTGCTCTTCGATTCCACGGATGTGCGCGGGCCGCAATTTACGCAGGTCTACGGGCAGACATTTGCTGCAAGATATGGGGTTAATACGGGCGAAAGCAACACGGTTTGGTTTCGTAAACAGTTGAATGACAATGAGCCCGGCAGAACAGAAGAAGGTTTCCGCTCACCCAATAATTATCGCCTGATCCGCTATGCCGATGTGCTGCTGATGTATGCGGAAGCATTGAACGGCATTGGGCAAACCGCTCAGGCTTACCCATATGTGGATCGCGTTCGGGTACGTGCGGGATTGCGGCCGTTGACTGCGGTAAGGCCCGGGCTGAGCAGGGAAGCATTTCTGGCGCAGCTGAAACATGAGCGCATTACCGAGCTCACCGGTGAAGGCTGGCGGTTTGCCGATCTGCAAAGGTGGGGAGAGCTTGGGCCTGAGCTGGCTTCGCGCGATCCCGAATTTACCAATTTCGTCAAAGGCCGGAACGAATGGTATCCGATTCCGCAATCCGACATTGACCTGAACCCCAATCTGACACAAAATCCGGGTTATTAGTCAGGATGATAAAACAGGAATTAGTGCAAAAGCGTTAACATAACAAATCGCAAATTGGAATGATACCAGGTTAAATGTTCCTGGTATCATTATTTTGACCCAATGATCAACTTCTCGCTTATATAATGAATAAACCCGGTAAAGCTTTACGTGACATTCTTTTGAGTTGGTGCATACTGGCACTTTTTCTGGACGCTTCCTGCAAGAAAAGCAGCAAAGTTCCTGAGCCCGGTGTTGCCAGCGAGACCACATTTACAAACCCGTTATTGCAATCAGCTCCCGATCCGTGGGTTTATCAAAAAGACAGTTTATACTATTATACACACACGCTGGGCAACCGGATACAGATCTGGAAAACGGCCAAAATGAGCAATCTGCGCAATGTTACGCCAGTTACAGTTTTTACTGCTCCGGACACGGGTGGAAATTCCCGCGACATTTGGGCACCGGAATTGTTTTTTCTGGACAACAAATGGTATATCTATTACACGGGCTCAGATGGAGAAGACCGCAATCACCGGATGTGGGTTTTGGAAAATGAAAGCGCCGATCCGACAACGGGAACTTGGGTGAGCAAAGGCATGCTGACCACGAATCCTGCTGATCTCTGGTCCATCGACGCAACTGTTTTCGAGCATCAGAACGCGCGTTATCTGGTATGGTCCGGGCGTCCGTTCGCGAGCGGCGCCAACGATCTGACCCAAAATATTTACATATCCAAGATGAGCAATCCATTCACATTAACAGGTCCGACGGTGCGCATTTCGACTCCGCAGTATGACTGGGAAAAGCATGGATTTGGCGTGAATGAAGGGCCGGAGATTTTGCGCAATCCGTCTGGTAAAGTTTTTCTGGTTTATTCCGGAAGTTACTGCGGCGACGACCGCTATGGGCTCGGATTATTGAGCCTGAACGAGAATGCTGACCCGATGAACGCTGCAAGCTGGGTTAAACTAGACCAGCCGGTCTTCACGGGTTTGGCTTCGGCAAATGCATTTGGAGTCGGTCACAACGGTTTTTTTAAATCAAAAGACAAAAAAGAAGACTGGATTTTGTATCATGCGAATTCGTCGGCAGGGCAGGGCTGCGGTGGCGCCAGAAATGTGCGTATGCAACGTTTTACGTGGACATCGGCCGGACTGCCGAGCTTCGGTGAGCCGGTTTCGACCGGACAAGCGCTGCCGGTTCCGTCGGGAGAATAAGGATTTTAAACTAAAATATATTGAAATGAGATTTGTATTGCTTTTTGTTGCCACCCTTTTAACTAACCTCACGTGGGCTCAGCAGGCCATTATTCCTGGTGATTTCCCGGATCCTTCCGTTATCAAATTCAAAGGTGCGTACTATGCATCGGCCACCAGTTCCAACTGGGCGCCATCCTTTCCGATCTTGAAATCGACCGACCTGAAAAGCTGGAAACAAGTCGGATATATTTTCCCTGAACTGACTGATTGGGCCGATTATTATTACTGGGCACCGGAGCTTAATGTTGACAATGGCAAGGTTTACGTTTATTACACAGCGCATAAAAAGGACGGAAATCTTTGCGTAGGCGTTGCCAGCGCCGATTCGCCCGAAGGGCCTTACAAGGATCACGGCCCGTTGGTTTGCGAGGAAGTCGGCTCCATCGACGGTTTCCCCATGCGGGATGAAAACAACAAGCTATATCTGATCTGGAAAGAAGACGGCAACAGCGTCGGCAAGCCAACACCGATCTGGATACAGCCGATGAACGAGGAACGGACTGCATTAACGGGCGAAAAGAAAGAGCTTTTCAGAAATGATACGCCTTGGGAAGCCAACCTGGTGGAAGGCGTTTCGATAGTTAAAAATAACGGTTACTTCATTGCGATTTATGCTGCTGCCGGATGTTGCGGAAGCGGCTGCACTTATGCAACAGGCGTCGCCCGTTCGAAATCTTTGCACGGTCCGTGGGAGAAATATGCCAACAACCCCATCCTCACGAGTCAGGAAAAGTGGGTGTGTCCCGGACATGGAACGGCTGTGCAGCACAATGGCAAAAACTATTTTATGTATCACGCCTATGACAAGCAGTCAAACAAATACACCGGTCGGCAGGCGCTTATGCAGCAGTTCACATTCACGAAAGACAACTGGATCAAGTTTTCCAATAATTATGTAAGCGCTGAAAATATGGAGACAGTGATCGCCAGCAGCGATGATTTCGAGAGCAGCAAGCAGGATTTGCAATGGAACTGGTCTGTGTTCCGTAAACCCGAAATTGCCCAGGAAAATGGTAAGTTAAACATTAAAATAGGGGATGGGAAAGAAATTTATTTAGGCAAAAAAGTTCTGAAATCGGATTATGAGGCCACTGTTGAGGTCGTTCCGTCGGATTCCGCCTGGGCTGGTGTGGCTTTGATCGGAGATGATAAAAACATGGTCTATGCAGCTGCAAGTAAAGATAGTATCGCCGTAATTGCTTTAAAAGATGGTGTTGCAAGCCGCCTAGCGGGTTTTTCGTTGAACAATTTGCAAAAAAACATCAGTGTTAGATTAGCTGTCACCAGTAACACGAAGCTTCAATTCGAATATAGCACAGACAACGGAGCTACGTATATAGATATGCGTTCTAATATTCCGGATATTGCTTACCTGCCGCCATGGGACCGTGCACTGCGCGTGGGGATTGTGGCCAAAGGAGCGCCCGGCACGAATGTTGCTATTGAAAAGTTTGTATTGAAGTAATGCTTCAGGCAATCATTTGGATAGAAGATCGGAGTTTGTAAATGAACGTTATGCTTTGTTAATCAATTAAGCAACAAGATAATTTTAACAAATTATTAGCGTTTTTTACAAAAACTTCCGAAATTTTATCGTGCTGTTAAATTCGTTGATTTATGGAGACAAATCTAGACCAAAAGCGGCGTGAACTTTTTGAACTTCACAAGGCCAAGCTAGGCACGGACGCCCCGCTGATGCGAAAGCCAATTGTTACACCTGTTCTTGAAAAAAAGGTTGCGGAACCCCGAGAGGTGAATGCGCCTATGTCAAGAGAGACAAGATCAAGTATGGAGTAATTGCCGTCACCAGTGTAGTAGTGCTGCTCGAACTGGTGTTTCTGGCCAGGGAAGCCGGTTGGTTGGGTTAAGCCTGCCAATCGGGTCTTGACCCTTTCAAAGAGGTGACTTCCTCTTTGCCTTCAACATGCCCGGATATTTCCTTAACCGCCAGCGATCCTGACGGATTTTTTGGTTTTGCCCTATTCTGACAAGCCAGGTTGCTTTTTTGCCTTGGAACGATTTTAGTCCAGCGTGCCGGCTTTAATGCCAGCAATGGCGATTTGACTTATTGGAATAATGAATGAGGATTTTTTTTTACACTATCCGGCTGCACCTGTTGCCGTGAAAATAGCTGTTTCGATCGGCATCGGCATGCTGCTCGGAATGGAGCGAGAATGGTCTAATAAAGATGCGGGCATCCGGACTTTTGCCGTCGTAACATTGCTCGGGACACTGGCTTCCATGATCAACATGCAGTTTGTGGTGATCTGCCTTTGCGGCGTCTTTTTATTAATCTTTTTTACAAATACGCGCAGCATTATCACAAACCGGACCATTGAAATCACCACCTCAGCCGTCCTAATCCTCACTTACACATTAGGCGTGCTCGTGGGATTGGGACACATATTTACGCCCGTGGCGGGTGCCGTCATCAGTATGACGCTCCTGGCCTGGAAAACAGAATTGAACCGTTTCGCAGGCGGCCTGCAACCATCCGAAATCAGGAGTGCGATATTGCTGGGGCTGATCGGCTTTGTCATTTTCCCCCTTATTCCCGACCGTTTCATCGATCCCTGGCAACTTTTCAATCCGCATGATGCCTGGTCGGGCATTCTGGCGATCAGCGGCATCAGTTTTATCAATTATGTTTTCCTGCGCATTTACAGAAGCAATGGCCTTTATCTGAGTGCTGTTTTCGGTGGGCTTGTCAACAGCACTGCCGCCATTGGGGAGCTGAGTTCGCGCGTTCATGAAAACGGGCTCATTCATAAGCTCGACAAATTATGCCTGACCACGATCGTAGCCATGTTTGCCAGGAACATTGTGATCGTTCTTCTGTTTTCGCCCACTTCCGTAATCCAGGTCGTCGTTCCATTGCTCGCCATGTCGCTTACGGCTGCCTTTCTCATTTTCCAGAGCAGGCGCAATGAAATTAAGTCAACAGATGAGGTGACCATTAATCTGGATTCGCCGATTTCGATCAAGAAAGTCCTTTGGTTTGGTTTCCTGTTTCTATGCATCCAGATCGGAGGCACGCTGCTGACCAAAGTTTTCGGTGATTATGGAATCCTTGCGGCGGGCATGCTTGGCGGCTTGGTGAGCAGTGCAAGCACCACGGCGGCGGCGGCCAACATGGCAACCCACGGTGTCATCAGCGCGCCCATGGCCGGCACAGTTGCGGTGGTTTCATCGCTGGCGAGCACCGTCATTAACCTGCCCATTATCTGGAAACTCATCGATAATAAGCAGGTTGTTCGTCATGTTTTCTTCGAGATCGGCGTCGTCATGGCCGTTGGCATTCTGTTTCTTGTGCTGGAAGATATTTTCCGGTTCTCTCAATATTTGCATTAAAGCGTTCTAGCCCGCAAGCCCCTATGGCATAATAATTTGAAGCCGGTCTGCTCATTAATTTTACCAAAATGGCAACTCTTCACAAATTTTATCTGCTTGCGCTGCCCGCAATGATGTTTTCTTGCGGAGGCGGCAACACTTCTTCCAATGTAGCAGCGCCGGGAGATGAGAAAACGGCCAAGGAAAAAACGCTGAACGCGGGAGCCGATCTCATGCAGGCCAAAACACCATTGCGTGGTTTTGACGCTTATCTCGACGGTTTTCACTTTTACAACGGCAACATTAACGCGCAAATGGAGGCACATCATTACGTCAACCAGCTTAATGAGGACGTTTATCAGGCCATTATTTTCGACGGAAATGAGCAAAATGCCAAAATCATGGGCGTCGAATACATTATCACGGAAAAGCTTTTCAAAGAGCTGCCGGCGGAGGAGAAAAAGCTTTGGCACAGTCACGTTTATGAAGTAGGCTCGGGCTCGCTGATCGCTCCTGGCATCCCGGAAGTTGCTGAACATGAATTGATGGAAAAACTGATTTCCACTTATGGCAAAACCATTCACACTTGGCATACGGACCAGAAAAGAGATCTCCCGCTGGGCTCGCCTATGATCATGATGGGATTCACAAAAGAAGGCCAACTTCATCCTGAGCTCCTTGCCGACCGCGACAAACGATTCGGAGTTTCAACCCAAAAGAAAAAGGAAAACCGAAGTGACATTCCGGCTCCCAAGCCGATTCCGGGCGCTAATGCGTGGGAACAAGGTGAGATCCGCCAGTTTGTGATTTCGAGCAAAGCGGACTCGGCGGTTAAGAAACATCAGCACACGCCTTAGTTGGCACATTTCCCCAAAATCGCATCAACAACAGTTCAATTGCACATTAATGCTGGGCAAATGGCGCTTTTGGAATGGTTTTTATAATTCCGTAACGATTTATCACTTAAACATGTAAAGCAATGATTGAGAAATTAGATGAAATTAATCCGGAACAGAAGGAAGGTAAAGTAGCAAAAGCAATCGAAAATCAGACTGCTAAGATTCCATCAGACGTCTTTTTATGGTCAGCAATCGCATCCATGGGCGTTTCACTTACTTTAAAATGCCTTGGTCAAAAGCACACCGCTTTATTCGTTGGCCAATGGGCTGCACCATTCCTGCTATTGGGCGTTTACAACAAGATCGTTAAAACGCAAGGAAATGACTAAAACGAAAACGGACGGCCTGAATGCTCATTCAGACCGTCCGTTTTTTCTTGCTTGAAATTAGCCCTTGCTATTCTTTCGCTTCCTTCACTTGCTTCACGGCATTCATCGCTTCATCCAGTGTTCCGCTCAGCTTCATGACCATTTTACTGTTATGAAGCATTTTGTTTTCTGATTCCACGTTTGCGCTGAGCTTTGAAGTAAATTGTGTGTTCTTTTTATCCGTAAGCAGTTTCCATCCGCTTTTCAGCACACTTCCGCCGGTAACTTCGGCATGCATGGAAACATTCTGGCTGCCTTTTGCCGGAATGGAAATGACTTTTTCCAAAACCCCCTGCATCTGCATCGCATCTTCTACATCGAATGAAAATTTGGAATTGCTGATTTTTAATGGAAAAAGATTGGGGTTATAAATCTGAACATCCACATCCATTCCTTTGCTTTTCAGCGCCAGTGCATTCAGGTCCATGTTCGTAATCTTCACTTTTGGAATCCGTAGCGCGGGTAATCTCCTTTTAATGTCCATTTTAAATTTGCGCTCGCCTGCAATGGGCACATCAGTTTCAAAGCTGGCGGTCATCGCATAATCCGCGCTGTCGATCTTTTGATCGTCAAAATATTTCAACACCCGCGTCATCGGCTTAATCATTAATTCCATCGGCAGATCGATCGTCGTGCTGTCGGATGAGCGGATGCTGAGTGGCTTTTCGTATGCATCTTCAATCACTTTGATGGAATCAATATAGATCACGTAGGTCAGCTTTTTCGTGTTAATGTCAACCGGAAGCGGGTTGTTGATGGTGACTTTACTCCTCATTTTTATCCGCTCATCATCGATGTCCGTAATGTTGAGTGAAGCAACGCCAACGGACGGCGCCACTTTTTCGACAGCCTTTTGTTTGGCTTCATCGGAAGACGGAGATTTCCACCACCAGATTCCGATCCCCACCAGAACGGCTATCACTACGAGCACGATCAACCATTTATTTGAGCGCATAATCAGATCCTTTTAATGTTTTTCAAGAAGCTTTTTTTCAAAATGCCGCTGTAATTACCGTGCCACCATTCCGCAGGAATGCTTTTTGCTTACCGCCGTAATTTTTAGGGAATGTTCCCGGATTTTTATAAACCGTAATCAACAAATTTATGAAAGCCATTTTTTTATTAGCATCCTGCGTGTTACTATCCGCTTTTCTTGCCTTTTCAGACCGCTTTGTGGCCGACTCGCCTGATAAAGAGTTCGTGCTGGCAGCAGCAGACGGCGGCATGCTGGAAGTGAAACTGGGTCAGCTGGCTGAGAAGCAGGCGACTTCACCGAAATTTAAGGATTTTGGCAAAAACAATGATTAAAGACCACACCAAGGTAAATGACGAGCTGAAAGCTTTGGCCCAAAAGAAACAAATCGAGATCCCGGCCAGCCTTACACCGGCGAAACAGCAGCAATATGACAGTCTGGCTGCGTTGCAGGGCGAGCAGTTTGATATGCTTTATATGAACATGATGATTGCTTCCCATGAGGAAACAATCGGCTTGTTCCAGACAGAATCGAACGCCGGAAAAGATCCTGATTTCAAAAAATGGGCCGATGCCAAACTGCCTGCATTAAGGCATCACCTTGAAATGGCTAAGGGCTTGTTCAAAGGCACGCAGCACAGCGGAGCAGGACATTGAGCCGCATTTTATCAAACTGAAAATCCCGCCGGAGCGCTATATTTGCACCGGCGGGATTTTTATTTTGTTATATCGCCAGATCATAAAAACAGCAAATATGTCGATTACAAGTGATGCTGAACTCAGCGGAATAAAGAAGGCCAGTGAAGTGGTTGCATTAACACTCAAAGAAATGCGCAACTATGCAAAACCAGGCATGACAACCAAAGACCTTGATGATTACGGCGGCAAGATCCTGGCCGATTTCGGCGCCAGATCAGCACCCAATGCCACTTATGGGTTTCCGGGATGGACTTGCATCAGCGTAAATAATGAGTTTTGCCACGGAATGCCTTCTGTGAAGCGGATTTTGCAGGAAGGTGATTTGGTTAATATTGACGTGTCTGCCGAATTGGAAGGTTTTTTCTCTGATAATGGCAACTCGTTCGTCCTGGGAGAGGACATTGCGCATCACCAGAAGCTGGTGGATGCTTCCAAAGAAATCCTGCGTAAAGCGATCGCAAAAATCAAAAGCGGCGTGCGCATTTCTGATATCGGGTTTATTATGGAAACAGAAGCCAAACGCCGTGGATATAAGGTGATTAAGAATCTTGCAGGACATGGCATTGGCCGTGCATTGCACGAAGAACCGAGTGAAATTATGAATTTCAGGGACAGTTCTAATTTCAGGCGTTTCCGGAAAAATTCAGTCGTTGCAATTGAAACATTTATTTCCACCACATCCAACTTTGCCGTTACAGCAAGCGATGGATGGACAATGGTTGGAAACAAAGGCGGTTTTATGGCGCAGCACGAGCACACGATTATCGTAACGGATGGCGCCCCAGTGATCCTGACAGCCAATAATGGTGTCTGGAACTGACATTAGTAAAGTTCGGACTGAGGCAACCCAAGTTTCGCTTCGACTTCCTGTTTCGCGCCGGCCACGAAATGTTTCTCTTCGTTCTTTAATATAATGAGACAAAATCTGAAATCTGCATCCGGGACAAGTTCTGCAACGTCCTGGGCGCTGATTTCAATTTCTTCGTTTTCATCCTCCTTCAATGTAAATGTTGCTGCTTGCGCCATGTTGTGTTTGCTGTTTTGTTTTGCCAAACAGAAACAATCGCGCCAGAAAAAATCGGTTGTAATATTTTTTTATAAAATCGAATAAAACCAAGTAGTTGCCCGGTTACAAATTTTCAATTGTCATTTATTTTGTGATTTTGCCGATCCGGCTTTACATTTAGTATGTGAAAAGGTTTATCCGAAATATTGTTCTGGCCATTGTCATACTCGACACCACGTCGTTGTATCAGGTAATGAAAGCGCCTACGCTGATCAGACATTTCCTGGAACACCGCTCACTGGATCACAATGTCAGCTTTGTCGATTTCCTTTCCATGCATTATTGGGGTGAAGATCTGAACGATAACGACGATGAAAAGGACATGCAGCTTCCTTTCAAGAAGATCGAAATCCACCACGCCAATTTCTTGTTTATTTCCAGCGCTGAGACATTCACTTTCAATGAACGTCCGCAGCCAATAGTTAAGTCCGATTACGGACCCGATCAGCCACAGATCGCATACAGCACCACATTGGGTTCGCTGTTTCGCCCGCCCCTGTGCCTAAATACATTTTGCAAAGGATCTGATCCTGAACACTATGCGTGCGCTTTATGCGCGTGCATAGCCTCATTTGCTATGTATTTATTTTGATTCAATATGCTGAATAAAATTATCCGGTTCTCTGTGGAGAACAAGCTGGTAATTGGGATATTCATGCTGCTGTGGGTGATCTACGGCGCGTATGAAGTAACCCGGTTGCCCATAGATGCTGTTCCTGACATTACTAATAATCAGGTCCAGGTGATCACAACCGCGCCTTCACTGGGTGCGGAAGATGTGGAACGACTGATCACTTTTCCGATCGAGCAGGCGATCAGCAACATTCCGGGCCTTAAAGAAAGCCGGAGCATGTCGCGCTTCGGACTTTCGCTCATCACCATTGTTTTTGACGACGATTCGGATGTTTACTGGGCACGCCAGCAAGTCACGGAGCGGCTGTCGCAAGTGGACATTACCGAAGATGCCAACACGCCGCAGCTCGCTCCCGCCACCACGGGTTTGGGCGAGATTTACCAATATGTGCTTAAACCAAAAGATGGTTTTGAACAAAAGTTTTCCCAAGCCGATCTGCGGACCACGCAGGACTGGATCGTGCGCAGGCAGCTGCTGGGAACACCCGGCGTGGCGGACGTCTCCACATTCGGCGGCGATCTCAAACAATACGAAGTGGCCGTAATTCCTTCGAGTCTGAAAGCCCTTAACCTTACCATAAGCGACGTTTTTACTGCATTAAGCCGTAATAATCAGAACACGGGCGGCGCTTATATTGAAAAAGGGCCGGCAGTGCTTTATATCCGCAGCGTCGGGCTGGCTGGCTCGATGAATGACATTCGCAAAATTGTTGTGAAGAGCAATGCCAATGGCACGCCCGTGCTGATCAGCCATGTCGCAGATGTGCGCCTCGGTTCGGCGATCCGTTATGGCGCACTTACAATGGCCGGAAAAGGGGAGCTGGCGGGTGGGATTGTCATGATGCTGAAAGGCGGCAATTCATCCGAAGTAATCCAGAATGTAAAGACGCGCGTTGCAGAAATACAAAAAACGCTTCCGGAAGGACTTGAAATAGAGCCATTTCTTGACAGGACCAAAATGGTGAACAATGCCATCGGAACCGTCGAAAAAAACCTGCTTGAAGGAGCGCTGATCGTGGTTTTGATCCTGGTGCTTTTTCTGGGTAATCTCCGTGCGGGGCTCATTGTGGCTTCGGTTATCCCGCTATCAATGCTGTTTGCAATTACAATGATGAACCTGTTTGGCGTCAGCGGAAATCTGATGAGTCTCGGAGCACTGGATTTTGGGCTTATTGTGGACGGCGCCGTGATCATTGTGGAAGCAATTCTGCATCATCTGCATTTTTCCAAACGCTATGCTGGGGTTGAGCGCATCTCGCAAGCGGAAATGGACGAGGAAGTGTCGGGGTCGGCATCACGCATGATGAATGCAGCTGTTTTCGGGCAGATCATTATTCTGATCGTTTACCTGCCTATTCTTTCACTTTCCGGCATCGAAGGGAAAATGTTCAAGCCTATGGCACAGACAGTTGCCTTTGCCGTCATGGGTGCTTTTATCCTGTCGCTTACTTACATTCCCATGATCAGCTCGCTGCTGATCAGCAAGAAGATCGTGCATAAGCCCAACATTTCGGATCGCATTATGACCAGGCTCGAAAATGGTTACGCGCGAATGTTGTCGGGTGCATTACGGATCAAGAAAACGCTGGTGATTGCAGCATTCGGGCTGTTTGGCGTTGCATTGTTCCTGTTCATGCGCATGGGCGGCGAGTTCATTCCGCAGCTCGAAGAAGGTGATTTCGCCACGGAAACACGTCTGCTCGTCGGCACCAATCTCAGCACGACCATTGACGCATTCAACCGCATTTCGGATAAGCTGAAAGCAGATTATCCCGAAGTTGAAAAGATCGTTTCCCGCATCGGAAGTGCCGAGATCCCGACGGACCCGATGCCCATTGAAGGCGGTGATATGATCATTGTTTTGAAAGATAAATCCGAATGGACGAGTGCGCAAAACTTCCCTGACCTCGCCAGCAAAATGGCTTCCACAGCTCAGGAAGTCATGCCCGGCGTCACAACCGGCTTTCAATATCCCGTTCAGATGCGATTCAATGAGTTGATGACGGGAGCCAAGCAAGATGTGGTTTGCAAGATTTTCGGTGAAGATCTCGACAAGCTCGCCGCCTATGCCGAACAGTTGGGAGCCATCTCCAAAACGGTGGACGGCACCGCAGATTGGTATGTCGAAAAAGTGACGGGAATGCCGCAGGTCGTAATTGATTTCAACCGCGACGAAATTGCGAAATACGGCATGAACATTGACGAAGTGAACCGAACGATCAATGCGGCTTTTGCGGGCGCTGCCGCCGGACAGATCTACGAAGGCGAGAAGAAATTCGATCTGGTTGTGCGGGTTGGCAGCGAGGGGCGGAGAAACATTAATGACGTTCAAAACCTCCTCATAGCAACGCCAGGCGGCATTCAGATCCCGTTATATCAGGTTGCCAACATTCAGGAAGTGGAAGGGCCCAATCAGATCCAGCGCGAAAATACGCGCAGACGGATCATCGTCGGCTTCAATGTGCGTGGGCGAGATGTGCAGTCCATTGTAGAGGAGCTGCAATTGAAAGTCGACGCAAAAATCAAATTCGAACCCGGTTATACGATCACTTACGGTGGCGCATTCGAAAATTTGCAGCAGGCCAAAGCACGGCTTGTGATTGCGGTTCCGGTCGCGCTCCTTTTAATCTTCATCATGTTATATTTTGCATTTTCTTCTATAAAAGATGGCGCGCTGATCTACACGGCCATCCCGCTTTCCGCCATCGGAGGCGTTTTCGGACTGGCCCTGCGCGGCATGCCTTTCAGCATTTCGGCTGGTGTCGGTTTTATTGCTTTGTTTGGTGTCGCTGTGCTGAATGGCATTGTACTGCTCTCGGAATTCAACCGGATCAGGAAAGAAGGCATCATTACGAATGCATTAACACTGGTTATGACGGGCACACGAAACCGCCTTCGTCCCGTGCTGATGACAGCCGCCGTGGCTTCACTCGGATTTTTGCCCATGGCGTTAAGCAATGGGGCGGGGGCAGAGGTGCAGCGTCCGCTCGCAACGGTTGTAATTGGTGGTCTGATCAGTGCTACATTGCTGACACTCTTTGTGTTACCGGCACTATATCTTTTATTCGACAAAGGCAGCAAGGTGGGCGGAATGAAAACTGCTGCGGTGCTCCTTTGCTTACTCATTGCTAATGCGACCTTCGCGCAAACGCAGCCGACACCGATTCCGCTTAACGACGCGCTAAAAATAGCCGTTAGCAAAAACCTGCGTGCACAAAGCAACCGGTTAACTGAAAAAGCCGTGGATCGCTTGCAATCCAGCGCTTACGACATTGCAAAAACGGAAATCAGTGCTGATTACGGCAAAATAAACAGCATCAACAACGACACCCGCATCGGCATCAGTCAGACATTCAGCTTTCCAAGTATTTATGCCAATCAGCGAAAAGTTCTGGAAGCCAATTTCCTTGCTTCCGCGGCGAATACGAGGCTCACCGAGCAGGAAATTCGGGCGAATGTCCGGCAGTTGTTTTATGAATATGCTGCGCTGACCGAACGGCGCAAGCTGCTCGCCTATGCGGACAGCGTTTACAGGCTTTTTGAAACAAAATCCAACCTGCGTTTTGAGAAAGGTTCGGCCAATGTTCTTGAAACAACGGCTGCTTCTTCCCGCCGCCAGCAAATCAGCATTCAGCTCAATCTGGTTAATCATGATCTCGACATTACGGCACGGCAGTTCAATTTTCTTTTGCAGGATGAAAAGGCTTACATCCCGGAAATCGATCAGCCCAAAATCACATTCGCAGCCGTTGATTCTTCCCGCATTCACGATCTGCCACTGATCGAACTGGCGCGGCACCAGCAGGACGCGGCACGTTTTCGCTGGCAAACTGAGAAATCCCGGTTGTTGCCGGATCTCACCATTGGATATAACAATCAGAGTTTGATCGGCCCGCAGTCTGTGGGAGGTCAGGAAATGTTTTACAATGGCAGCAAACGCTTCCATTATGTGAGCGCCGGCATTGGGATCCCATTGTTTTTTAAAGCGCAGAAATCACGCATCGCTGCGGCCGAGCTGGATTGGGAAAGCAATAGGAAACAAACTGAGCTCGTCAGTTTGCAGCTGCAACAGGATCTGCAAAATGCATTACAGCAAGTCCGGAAATTCCAGGAAAGTCTGGCTTACTACGAAGGCGAGGGCACCGCAAATGCGGACCTGATCATTGCCACTGCGGATCAGCAGTTTCAAGGCGGCGACATCGATTTCCTGCAATGGGCGCTCGTTGTGGATCAGGCCATTGCCATTAAAACGGAATACATTAATGTGCTCAGCGGCTATAACCAGGCCGTTGTCCAATTTCTCAAATTGAATAACCTGTAACGATATATGAAAAATTACATCATCCTGAGCTTGTTGCTCATCGCATCCTGCTCAGGCTTGTTGCTCATCGCATCCTGCTCAGCGCCGGAAAAGGAAACGGCCGATCACGAAGAGGCGCAGTCGGATTCGCTTGTGACCGAACAAATTGTATCAGTCAGCAATGCGCAGCAAAAAAGCGTAGGCATAGAAGTGGGAACGCCGGAGATGGAAAACATTAGCGGAATGATTTCATTGCAAGGGAAAATTGACGTCCCGCCCCAAAGCACGATCAGTCTGAGCTTCCCACTGGGCGGTTATTTGAAGTCTACAAACATGCTTCCGGGCATGCACGTGCGGAAAGGCCAGGTGCTCGCCGAATTAGAGGATATGGCGTTTATTCAGCTGCAACAGGATTATCTAACAGCGAAAGAAAAACTTGTTCTGGCAGAATCAGAATTTAATCGTCAGAAAGACCTTAATGCTAGTAAGGCCAGCAGCGACCGGGTGTTTCAGCAGGCACGCGCAGAAATGGAAACCCAACGTATTCTGGCCAGCGCATTAAGTCAGAAACTGGAAGTGATCGGAATTGATCCGCACAAGCTGAAAGCAGACAAGATCTCCAAAAGCGTGTCCATCGTTTCGCCCATTAACGGATTTGTTTCGAAGGTTAATGTGAATGTGGGCAAATACACAGCGCCCACGGATATGCTTTTCGAACTGGTTAACCCGAATGACATTCATCTCGTTTTGAATGTGTTTGAAAAAGATCTTTCTGCATTATCAGTGGGGCAGCGGGTGTATGCTTATACCAATGCCGATCCGGACAAGAAATTCCCTGCCGAAATCATTCTGATCACGAAAAGCCTCGATCAGGACCGCATGGCCGAAGTGCATTGTCATTTTGAAAAATACAGCCCTGCGCTGGTGCCCGGCATGTTTATCAACGGCGAAGTTTCCATCAGCAATCAAAAAGCGCTGACCGTTCCCGAGGATGCACTTGTGCGCTGGGAAAACAAATTCTATGTCTTCACCGACCAGGGCAGCGGCAAATTCGAAATGGTCCATGTCAAACCCGGCGTCATCAATGAAGGCAAACAGCAAATAGAAGCAACGGGCATTGACGACACTACAAGGCTCGTCGTAAAAAATGCCTATGCCTTACTGATGAAAATTAAAAACACCGAAAAGGATGGTTGATTGAATGTTTACAGAGCCTGATCCTCCAACAAGAAGACGATTTCCGTTTGCCATTTGTCAGGATCAGGCTCAAATTCCGGATCAACAAGATAGAATTCCGTCCTACCTCCCCAGGTGGTGCCATCGGCCGTGGTTTCAGCTTTTTCACGCAATCCCTGCTCCTTAATCCAGCTTTCCAGCGCCATATGTGCCTGCATCATGTGTTTGAAGTCGCCGGTGTAAACAAGTGTTGCATAATCACCGGCCGGAAAAACACCTGCCTGGACGTAACCGTCACCAGGAACTGCGCGGTCAACCGGAAATCCGGCTTCGCACGCCAGCTCATTGCGGTTGTTCATGGATTTGTAAAGGAAAAAATCCGGCCCTGATGCTGTAATGTCGTTCGCATTCAACCACTCCTTTACTTCCGGAATAAGCGGCGGCAATACGTCGGGCACGTCAGTACATGGGAACCGTTTTGGAAATAGCGGCATAATGTCTCGCGTCCCTGCGCTCAATTTTTGGTTGTGACAACATGGATTGGTTTGATAAATGTGTGAACAAAGCTATATGCTTCAAACAAAACGCTGCATGGCAAAACACGACAAATAAGAAGGCTTTTCACGACAAAAACAGAAACGCCATTCCACTGAAATTTTATCCTGCGAAAAGATGTGGTGGACGAGGAAGGATTTGCTATGATTTATAATCGGCAATATTATTTCCCGGTTTCGGAATCCAGTGCGTCAACAGGTTTGGATTCGGGCGAACCTTTCTGACGCAAAAAGATGGTCAGGATTACAATGCTGGCGATGGAAAGAAATTCGCTTTGCCAGTTTTGAAAGGATTCAAACCAGAAATTGGCCTGCATCAGGTAACTGCCCATTGAGTCGGCCGCTTCACCATTGATAATGTTATCGTTGTTGTGATCCACCCAGCTGCCATAGAAATGCAGATACCAGCTGATCAGAAACAGGATCAGGAAAACAGTGAATAAAGAATTTTCATAGATTTTAAGGATCCAGCCGCCTTTTCTGACCGGCCACGGCGCGTCGGGTCCGGGCTTTGGTTCGCGGTCTACTTCTTCCGGCTCGTCCAGTGACTTGGATTCTGCCGAACCTTTTTGCCGCAATCCGACGGTTAGCACCACGTATAAAGCCATTTGCAGGAATTCGCTCTCGAAATTTTCGAATGTCGCCGATATGAAATGCCCGCTTTGCAGATAGCTGAGAAAATCGATCGTAGCCGCTTTTTGCTGTTCCAGTTCCGCATTGTGTTCATGCCAGCCAAAGACCGCCTGTGCGACCAGCGCCATTAGAAAAAGGCTCAGGGCAACAATACTAAGCCCGTTTCGGTAAAAGAATGAATGATTTTTTGCGCTCATGGTTTTGGGTTGATCATATTTATTTGGCAAGAAGGGTTAACTGCACCACCGCAGCCTGTGAACCGTCGGAGTTGCTTCGCTGCCAGCCTACGGAAAGCGGCACACGCTTGGACAGGAATACTTCGAAACCAAGTGAAAGCTTGCCTTTCTGGTGATTGCCAGAGATCCAGTCCGCCAGCAAATGCACTTTTTCATGCAATATGCCCGCATCCACAGCAGCCTGAACGCCATAAACCGGTCCGTCGCCCAGATAATGATGATTGCTGATGTATGGCCCGGCGGCTAACTGATATTGCTCCTCGGAACCCAGCGAAGCGACCAGATTTGAATATCCATAATAAACCAGATGCTGGCGGTGTGCTGTCAAATTTGTGCCGCTGACGCCGCCAATGCCGATCGACAGTGCGTCTGTAAGCTCAAAAACCTTCTGCGCATTTAACAGCACAAGCGGTGCGAAGGGCGTTGCCATGGACGTGTCATTGACCTCAATATGCCGCGTATTGGGGTTGAAATCGAGATTAATGACGTTTATGCCCGCTTCCCAGTTCCGCCCCAGTCCGTACGTTAATGTGGTAGAAGATTCAATGATGTCCTCAATTTCAAATTGCTGCTGCACACTGATTTTTCCCGATTTTGAGATTTCAGAGGAAGACACATTGAAGACCGTAAGCTGAGCGAATGCTGCCGAATGAAGTAAGCTGCACACGATCAATGAGATAGCAAAAAGCAGGCTGCGCCTGCTTAGGCGCAATCCTGCTTTTATTTTGCTGTTTATCAATTTTTGAGTTTCTGTAAAAACGCGTGGTTGAATAGAATTATGTGATTGCATATCGTGGTGGTAAAATTCGAGAGATGTATCTCAAAAAGTTTGCCAACATTGATAACTATACGCAATTCTTGATCATGCTACTATTCAACCGGGCATCGGAGCACCATAATGGAGCGCGCCGCAATGTTCAGTTTCTCACCGGGCTTCATTTCATATTCATTTTCACCGATAAAATTTTCAGCCGTATTAATCACAATGTGCCATTTCGTAGCGCATTCATCTTTTGGCAACACAAAATCCACAGGCTTATTACCAGCGTGGAAAATGATGAAAAAATTGTCATCGGTGAGCCTTTTCCCATCAGGCCCTACGCAGCGGATTTCTAGTCCGTTAAGGAAAACCCCGAACGACCGAGCAACCGCCCGGTTCCACTGCTGTCGTCGATCTGCTTTCCGCTGGGCAGATACCACATAATGTCCTTGTATTTTGAGCCCGTAACAGGAAGGTCCTGAAACCAGCGGCGTCTACGGAAAGTAGGGTGGTCGCAGCAGAATGTGATCAGGTCTCTTGTAAAACTAAGCAGCTCCTGGTCAGCTCCTTTCCAGTTGAGCCATGAAACCTCGTTGTCCTGGCAGTAAGCATTATTATTTCCATTTTGCGTGCGGCCAAATTCATCACCGGCCACCAGCATAGGAACGCCTTGCGAAAGAAACATGGTGGTCAGGAAATTCCGTTTTTGTGTCGCACGGATCGCATTGATCTCCTCCTGATCCGTAGGACCTTCTACGCCGCCGTTCCACGAGCGGTTGTCATTCTCGCCATCCCTGTTATCCTCACCGTTCGCTTCGTTGTGTTTTTTCTCGTAACTCACCAGATCATTCAGCGTGTAGCCATCGTGGGCTGTGATGAAGTTAATGCTGGCTGTCGGGCGCCGGTAACCGCTTTGGTAAAGATCCGGGCTGCCCGTAAAGCGGTGTGCAAAATCGGTCAATGAAGTGTTTGCACCGCGCCAGAAATCACGGACCTGATCTCTGTACATGCCGTTCCATTCACCCCAGCCGACAGGAAATTTACCAACCATATAACCTTCTTCACCAATGTCCCAGGGCTCCGCAATCAGCTTAACCTGCGAAATGACGGGATCCTGATGGATAATGTTGAAAAACGAGCTCAGAGTGTCCGTGTCGTGCAATGTGCGGGCGAGGGCAGCTGCAAGGTCAAACCGGAATCCGTCGACGTGCATTTCGGTGATCCAGTAACGCAGGCTGTCCATAATGAGCGCGAGCACATTGGGAAGCTGCACATTAAGTGTGTTTCCCGTGCCCGTGTAATCCATATAATAGCGCAGATCGTCTTTAACGAGCCTGTAATAAGCCGCGTTATCAAAACCTTTAAATGAATAGGTCGGACCCAAATGGTTTCCCTCCGCGGTGTGATTGTAAACCACATCCAATATCACTTCAATGCCCGCTTTGTGCAGGTCTTTCACCATTTGTTTGAATTCCGTCACTTGTCCGCCTTGTGCGCCGCTGCTGCTGTAACGGGGATCCGGTGCAAAAAATGCGAGTGTGTTATAGCCCCAATAATTCGTCAGCCCTTTTTCGATCAGGTGCTGGTCTTCGACGAAGTGATGCACAGGCAAAAGTTCAATAGCCGTGATGCCCAGTTTTTTAAAATAATCGATGTTGACAGGGTGTGCAATAGCTGCATAAGTGCCTCTGATTTCTTCGGGAATCTGTTCCTGCAATTTGGTAAAACCCTTTACATGCAGCTCATAAATGACCGTGTTGTGATACGGAATGTCAAGCCTCACATCGTCTTCCCAATCAAAATGGCTGTCGATCACGACCGCTTTCGGGATAAACTGCGCGCTGTCCGTTTCACTGAAACTCAGATCTTTCTTCTTGCTATCCATTTCATAGCCGAAGACGGATTTGTCCCACTTAATGGTGCCATTAATGGCTTTTGCATAAGGATCAACCAGGAGTTTGTTGTGATTAAAACGATGGCCTTTTCGGGGCTCATATGGCCCGTGAATACGATATCCGTAAAGCTGGCCGGGTTTCAGGCCGGGAACATAGGCGTGCCAAATGTGATGCGTTACTTCCTCTACTTTAATCTTAATGTACTCTTCTTTCTCATTGTCCGGCTCAAAAAGGCAGAGCTCGACGCCGCTTGCATTTAAAGAAAATACGGCAAAATTGACGCCGTTCCCATCCCACGTCGCACCGAGGGGAAAGGGTTTGCCTGGCAAAACTTCAACATCAACTGATTTCGGAGATTCTAGAAGTTCATTTTCAATGTGTCTGTCCATGTTCGTTGAAGGTTTTTGTAAAATAATAGTGTGCATTAAATGCTTCTTCCCGGCCGCATCGGGCAGCAGCGCTGTCCAGGCAGATCCGGGAAGAAAACAGGAAGCGCTTAATGCTTACCAAAGCCACTCTTTCAATCTGATGGCTTCTTCAAGGTGATGCTGCAACGTTGGCAGTTTTCCGGCTGCAAAGCCTTTAACTTCCGCATCTTCACCCAAAATTGTTTCTGTTTTAAATAAATCGATTGTTTCCACGTGTGAAACCACCATCATCATCATGTAAGTGGAATCAAATGCCATTCCAGACAGCATCGCAAGGCTGTCCAGTTTCCTTTGCTTAGGTTCAGGCAGCGTCATCGGAAGCGTCACCATTTTCTTTTCGGCAAGCATTTTAAGTTCTTCGGTTGCCTTGCTGTGATCCATCACCATGTGGTGTCCATAATGTTTGACGGAATCAACGACCGCTTTCATGGATGCAAGCTCGCCCGCTTTAATCTCAAAAAGATTGCCCTCTGCGGCTTTAATCATGAACTGGCGGTCTGCCTCAGCAACCATCCCGACCTCATGGTCAGTACAAGAATAAAGGGAGAAGCCCAGCACTGCAACAAAGTAAAATAGTACGCGCTTTTTCATAATAAATGAGTTTTGAACAAATTGTTAAATAATTGATTGATGAAAAAAGTGATCATTGCGGCGAATGTGGCCGTAAACGCTGGGTGCACTAGTAAATAATATGCCAGGTTATTTCGGCGTATACCAAAACCGGCAACATTGTGATTTTCACCTTGAAATGGTGCGTTACATCTACATATGTGGGGAAGGCCCTGTTACTCGAATTGGGTAAAAAGGATGGTTAGGACGTCAGCAAGGCACTTTTCGAGTGATTGTTAGCGGCGATCGTGCGGACAGTTTTCGCTTAAGGAACGGTTTTTAAAAATGCGGCACTTCAAATGCTAAGTTTTCATCAACAGTTCTAAAAAACGAAAAGGTATGTTAGCAATGAATTACCGCGGGCCTTACCGCGTCCGGGCTGACCGGAACAAGCCGATGCCCAAAATTGAACATTCCGGTGACGCGATCGTGCGGGTGACCCGGTCATGTATCTGCGGATCGGATTTGCACTTATATCACGGCCTGGTGCCCGATACGCGCATCGGAACCACATTTGGCCATGAATTTGTGGGTGTGGTGGAAGAGATTGGTGACGCGGTGCAAAACCTGAAAGTAGGGGACAATGTGTTGGTCCCGTTTAATATCGCTTGCGGCAAATGTGTTTTCTGCGAGCAGCAACTCTATGGGAACTGCCACGAATCCAATCCCCAGGCCACAGCGGTCGGCGGGATTTTTGGTTATTCACACACAGCCGGCGGATTCGATGGCGGACAGGCAGAATATGTCCGCGTGCCTTATGCGGATGTGGGCCCCACGATCATTCCGGCTGATATGGATCACGACGACGCAGTGTTGCTCACTGACGTTTTGCCAACTGGTTATCAGGCTGCTGAAATGGGAGGGATCAAACCGGGAGACACAGTTGTAATCTTCGGTGCCGGCCCGATCGGCATTATGGCTGCCAAGTCAGCATGGCTCTTTGGCGCCGGGCGCGTGATCGTTATTGACCACATTGAATACCGCCTTGAATTTGTTAAAAACTACGCGCAATGTGAAGCATACAACTTCCGCTCGCTGGAAGATCCTGTTTTATTTATCAAGAAAACAACCGACTGGATTGGGGCCGATGTGTGTATCGATGCCGTAGGTTGTGAAGCGGCAGGTGATGCATTGCAGACCATTACGGGAAGGAAATTAATGTTGCAGGCCGGTTCGGCAACTGCATTGCATTGGGCAATCAACTCGGTGAAAAAAGGTGGAATCGTTTCTATTGTAGGTGTTTACGGTCCGACCGGCAATTTGATCCCGATCGGGAATGTGGTGAACAAAGGCATCACGATCCGTGCTAACCAGGCTTCTGTTAAGCGCTTACTGCCCCGGCTGATCGAGCACGTGCAGGCGGGCCGCATTGATCCGAAAGCGATCATTACGCACCGCGTGCCAATGGAAGAAGTCGCAGACGCGTATCATATTTTTTCGGCCAAGCTCGACAATTGCATTAAGACGATCCTTATTCCACCATCAGCAAGAAAATAAGAACGATATGAAAAAGACAGCAAGCGATTACAGTCACATCAACGGATGGGGAATCGACGCCGATCCCCTGGATGTGCCTGCTTATCCAATGAAAAGACGCACAGAAAATGATAATAAGGGCATGATCTGGGAACGGCCGCCACAGCAGCCCGAACTGGTTGAAGTCCTGCATTCCAATGAACGGCCTAATGTTACTGCCGTTTTTGGCTCGCCCAATCCGCCAACCGGACTGAGCGGACAGCTCCGCAGATTTGCATTCAGATACAGCGAATCGGAATGGACGCACTGGCTTTCATTACTCCTGGCCGACCGCATTCAAATGATAGAAGGAATCAGGGACGACATTAAGAGCGGACATTTTCCTGACTTCTTTACTGAGCTTGGCGGGAAGTCGGAATTGAAGTATAACAAAATAGGATTTGCCAAAAAAGTCCTCACCGGCATTGCCCTCACCGGCTTACTGGTGTTGCTGGTCAAAGGAGGTGACGACGATGATGACGAATATGAAGATCGTGATGATGATTAGTGATGATTGATAAAAGCAAAGGCTTCCGATTGGAAGCCTTTGCTTTTATGCCGGAAATTGGGTCGGTTTAGTCACCCTTTTCCTCTTCGCGCTTAAAGTCATCATTTCTGTTGCGCACATAGCCGCGTTGTCCGTCACCCGCTTTCACAGCTTGCCTTTCAACCAGTTCCTGATCTCTCGATTCACCGGAATCTGCTGTTCCGTAATCGTCAACATCGTCCGTATTGAAGTTGTCATTTGCATTCCTTCCGTTCGCAAGGGCCTTGTTTACGGCTTCATCGTCACTCAGTTTCGTTTCTTTATTTTGTTGATTTTCCATAGTGCAATTGGTTTAATAATGCCCATGCCTGATAAAATTATCATTCCAATAATTGATCTTGAACTACATCGGGCCAGAGGTCGAATTCGTTGGAACGTGTTTTTTAGGGTAACTGGCATTATCAAATAAACACTTCACCATGTCCAACGACGAATCGAAACAACCCAAGCCTGAACAACCTGCAAATGACAAGACCGCAGACCTAACCAAAAATACCGAAGTGTCTACCGGTCAATTCCTTACAACAAATCACGGTGTAAGGATCAATGACGATCAAAACTCACTGAAAGCCGGAGAACGCGGCGCCACCCTGCTGGAAGACTTCATTCTCCGCGAAAAGATCACCCATTTTGACCACGAGCGCATTCCTGAGCGCGTAGTGCATGCACGCGGCTCAGGCGCACACGGCGTTTTTAAGCTTTATGAATCCATGGCGTCGGTTACGAGAGCTCAGTTTCTGAATGATACGGAAATTGAAACACCCGTTTTCGTACGCTTTTCCACGGTGGCAGGCTCACGCGGAAGCACCGATCTTGCGCGCGACGTGCGCGGATTCGCGGTTAAATTTTATACCCAGGAAGGCAACTTCGACCTGGTGGGCAATAATATGCCCGTGTTCTTTATTCAGGACGCTATCAAGTTCCCAGATCTGATCCACGCTGTAAAGCCGGAGCCGGATAATGAAATTCCACAGGCCGCATCGGCGCATGATACATTCTGGGATTTTATTTCGTTAATGCCGGAATCCGCGCATATGGTGATGTGGGCAATGAGCGACCGCGCCTTACCACGCAGTTACCGCATGATGGAAGGCTTCGGCGTACATACATTCCGTTTGGTAAATGCGGAGGGCGTGTCCAACTTTGTTAAGTTTCACTGGAAACCTTTATTGGGTGTGCATGCAGTGGCTTGGGACGAGGCGCAGAAGATTTCGGGTAAAGATCCGGACTTCCACCGCCGCGATCTTTGGGATGCGATCGAAAGCGGTAATTACCCGGAATGGGAACTGGGCGTTCAAATAATCCCGGAAGCAGACGAGTTTAAGTTTGAGTTTGATTTATTAGACTCAACCAAAATTGTCCCGGAAGAACTCGTTCCTGTTCAGCGCATTGGCAAGCTTACATTAAACCGTAACCCGGACAACTTCTTTGCCGAAACAGAGCAGGTTGCATTCCACATCGGTCACGTTGTTCCCGGAATTGATTTTACCAATGACCCTTTGCTGCAAGGCAGATTGTTCTCTTATACGGACACACAATTGATCCGCCTGGGTGGTCCGAATTTCCAGGAGATTCCTATTAACAGGCCAATATCGCCGGTTCACAACAATCAGCGCGACGGTTACATGCGCCAGACGATCAACAAAGTGCGGTCTAGCTATAATCCGAACATGGTCGGCGACGGTTATCCGAAACAGGCTACCGTTGCGGAAGGTGGATATGCTTCCTATCCGGAGCGGATTGATGCAAGAAAGATCCGCGCAAGAAGCAAAAGCTTCCTGGATCATTTCAGCCAGGCAAAATTGTTCTTTAACAGCCAGTCTGTTCCCGAGCAAACGCACATTGTAGACGCACTAAGCTTCGAACTGGGCAAAGTGCAGGATCTGGACATTCGTAAAAGAATGTTGGGAATCCTGTCACTTATTGAAGAAAGTCTGGCTGCGCAAGTTGCATTCAATCTCCGTATGCCTGTTCCCGAAGATCCGGCATTGCCATTGAATCACAGCATTCCTGCCGATGCCGATCCAGCTGATTATGACTCCACTATGGTTGAAAGTTCGCTGAAATCATCGGGTGCATTGAGCATGGCAAACACGCCGAAAGACTCAATCAAAACACGCAAAATTGCATTCCTGACCGCAGATGGCGTGGATGGAAACTCATTGAAAACGGTTAAGCAGGCGCTTGAAGCGGCTGGTGCCGTTGTAGAAGTGATTGCGCCGCGTCAGAGCTTTGTGCTTGCAGAAGATGACTCTGAAATTCCGGTTAAACAGAGCTTCCTGACCGCAGCTTCTGTTTTATATGACGCAGTATATGTTCCGGGTGGAGCGGTTAGCGCGGCCACGTTGGAAGCAGATGCAGACGCAGTTCACTTCCTGAATGAAGCATTTCGTCATTGCAAGGCCATTGCCGCTGATGCTTCGGCAATGCAGGTTTTGGAAGCGACATATTTTGGCAAAAAATTACCCGCAGATCAGTCCGATGAGTCGGTGTTGACTGAGGGCGTTGTAGTCAATAGTGATGCTGCACAGCTTTCGGAGCAATTCATCAAGGCCATCGCGCAGCACCGTTTCTGGGAGCGTGAAAAGCCAAGAAGAATTCCGGCATAACCGGGTTTTAGTAAGGCTTATTAATGGCCTGACATAATAAAGAGCGAAGTAGGCGACATTGAACATGTCTTTTACTTCGCTCTTTTGTTTATTGAATGAGCGTGTTTATGCGTAGTTTTCCAGCAACTCCACTGCTTCATCATTGCCTTGTTGCAAGGCTAAATCTGTTACCGAAAGTCCGCGCACATCCAGGATTTCCTTGTCTGCGCCTTGTGCGAGCAGTAATCTTACAAGATCATTCCGACCGAACATGGCGGCGAACATTAAAGCGGTTCCGCCGTTGCCATGTTGCAGGTTCAGGTCTGCACCGCGTTCGATCAGCAGCTCAGCGATATCCGGATAACCTTTAAAACTTACCCCCATTAATGCCGTGTTGCCACCAAAGTCAAATGCATTGACATCGGCACCATTGTCCAACAGCGTTTTTGCGGCTTCCAACTTATTGTTATAGCACGCGATGATCAGTGGCGTGTAACCTTTTTCGTCCCTTACGTCAACATGGACGCCGCGGGCGAGTAATTCAAGAATGACCTCAACATTGCCTACCCGTGCAGCGTGGATCAGAACGTGATCGTAGTTTTCCATTAATTCATTGATTGTGATGGCGGTTCTGGCATCTGCATTTAGTGAGATGCGGTAGTCTGTTTTGTCTAAAAATTGTTCCAAGCAAGAATCGCTGCTGTTGCCATAATACAACATTTCAGCTTTTTCGAACCTGCAAATCCCTTCGGCACAATCTTTTATAACCTCCCGCCTGATATTTCAAACCTTATGAAAGAAAAAAATACGGATTTCAGCTTCAAGTTTGATTGCGGTTTTGCGGCTGTAAAGTTGCGCAGCGCATTGGCAGCACTCGCCTTCCTATCATTTTTATCTCCGGCATCAGCCCAGGAAAAGCTCGCTCCCCTTGACCTCAAAAACAACATTTGGTATAAAAACGCCATTATTTACAACCTGGAAGTTGGTGTGTTCAAAGACAGCGACGGCGATGGAAGAGGGGATTTTACGGGGCTGATCCAGAAGCTGGATTATCTGAGTTCGCTGGGCATTGACGCAATTTGGCTGGCGCCTTTTCAGCCCACGCCCGGGCAGGACGACGGATACGATGTCGCCGATTTTTATGGCGTTGATGAAAAGCTGGGATCAGGCGGTGACTTCGCGGAATTCCTGGTGCAGGCGCATAAAAGAGGCATTCGTGTTATAATGGACCTGGTTATTAACCACACATCGGAGCAGCACCAATGGTTTAAGGAGGCAAGAAAAAGTAAAAATTCCAAATATCGCGATTGGTATATCTGGTCGGAGAAGCTGCCCAAGGATTACGACAAGGGAATGGTGTTTCCGGGTGTTCAAAAAGCGGTTTGGACGATGGATTCGGTGAGCGGGCAATATTACTATCACCGGTTTTACCAATTCCAGCCCGATCTGAACTATGCCAATCCGGAAGTGGTGAAAGAAGCGCAAAAAATCATTGGTTACTGGCTCAATCAGGGCATTTCCGGTTTCAGGCTGGATGCTGTTCCATTTATCATTGAGGTCCCGAAAAGCCCGAGCGATAAACCGAAGCTGGATTACAGGTTTTTGGCGGATATAAGACAGTTTGCACAATCCAGACGTGCCGATGTGGTGATCCTGGGCGAGGCTAATGTGGTGCCGGAAGAGAACCTGAACTTCTTCGGGAAATCTGGTGAATCTATGCAGATGATGTTTAATTTTTATGTTAACCAATTCATGTTCTACGCTTTGGCAAGCGGCAAACTCGAACCTTTCAAAAAAGCACTGGCCGAAACACAGGAAATACCGGAAGCCTCACAGTGGGCTAATTTTCTGAGAAATCATGATGAAGTGGATCTGGGACGGCTTACAGACAAGCAGCGGCAGGAAGTTTACGACAAATTCGGTCCCGATGCGAACATGCAGCTTTACGATCGCGGCATCCGCAGAAGGTTGGCAACCATGCTTAATAATGACCAAAAGCATCTTGAAATGGCATATAGTCTGTTATTCTCTTTGCCCGGAACTGTCGTGATCCGATATGGCGATGAGCTTGGAATGGGTGACGATCTGCGGCTTAAAGAACGGATTTCGGTGCGGACTCCCATGCAATGGACTGCGGACAAAAATGCCGGTTTTACCACGGCTGACACGGCTTTGCGCCCGGTGATCGATTTCGGGGAACACGATTACAGAAAGGTTAATGTCGCGCAGCAATCACGCGATTCAAGCTCACTGCTCAGCTGGACCACCACATTGATCCGGCTCAGAAAGTCCTGCCCGGAAATTGGCCTGGGCGATTACACCGTGATAGACACCGGGTCGCCTAATGTGCTTGGGCTGCAATATCATCATGATGGGAAGTCGGTCGTGGTGCTCAACAATTTCAGCGACAAACCGCAGGAAACCAATTTCTCGGTAAAAGACGCGAATGTGTTATATGATCTGATCAAAAACGATGACAAGCGACCTGCGAAGGGCAAGTATAATGTTTCATTAAAAGGTTACGGTTATCAATGGTATCGAGTAGATCAGTTGATTCCCAATTAAACAGGATTGAATGTTATGAAAATAGGAGAGAAGTTGCTCAAAAAGCTCAGCAAAAAATATGAGCCGGATCGCATGATCACCCAAAAATTTGAACGCTACGATATCAGATTTAAAACAGATGACGAAGGCAATGCAATCCTGCTTTTCATCGGAACACTGGATGAACAAGGGCGGATCCGAGGCGAGCGTTTTGCGCGCAGATTAGTAAAAGATCCGCAGGGGATTTTGATCAAAGACCATTGGGATGCCAAGGGAAAGACCTGAACGAATGCTTTTAGGCAGAATCTGGCACCATTGTTATAATGCACAGCAGCAATTCAAAGAATGTACACTTCAAAACAAACAGGGATGAACAAGCAGTATGAAAGAAGACAGTTCTTGCAAAATATGGGAACGGCGGCCATCGCGGTTCCTGCCATGCAGTTGTTAAGTTTTGATGCGCTGGCCGGTGAAATGGCTTCGGCGCAGCCGGGCGGAAATCTTTCGCAGGACAAGAAGCTCGGCATTGCACTGGTGGGCCTTGGCAATTATAGCGAAAAGCAACTGGCGCCCGCATTACAGGAAACATTACAATGCAAGCTAACCGCCATCGTGACCGGCTCTCCGGACAAGGCGGCAAAGTGGAAGGAAAAGTATAACATCCCGGACAAGAACATTTATAATTATCAGAATTTTGATTCGATAAAAGACAATCCGGATGTGGACATTGTCTATGTCGTGCTGCCCAATTCCATGCACGCCGAATACACGATCCGTGCTGCGAAAGCGGGTAAGCATGTGATCTGTGAAAAGCCGATGGCGACTTCTGTAAAGGATGCGGAGGCGATGATCGCTGCGTGCAAGTCCGCGAGGAAAATGCTTTCGATCGGTTACCGGTTGCACTTCGAGCCGCACCACCAGACTTTCATGGAATTTGGCAAAAAGAAAATGTATGGCAATGTGAAAAAGATCGAGGCGATTGACAGTCAGGAAATGGAAAAAGGTGCCTGGCGGCTGGATAGGGAGCGCGCAGGCGGCGGCCCGGTGATGGATCTGGGGATTTATTGCGTGCAGGGAGCCATTTACAGCGCCGGTGTGAATCCGGTCCGCGTTTCTGCAAAAGAGGGAGAAAAGACGGATGTGGAGCGCTTCGGTGAGGTGGAACAGACCATGAACTTCCAGCTAGAATTTCCCGGCGGCATCATTGCCAATTGTCATACAAGTTATGCCGAATCGGGCAATTTGCTCCGGGTGGAAGCGGAGAAAGGCTGGTACGAATTGCAGCCGTCCTATGCTTATGACGGACTGAAAGGTAAAACTTCGCAAGGGCCGATGGATCTGAAAAACGTAAATCAGCAAGCCAGACAAATGGATGATTTTGCAGATTGCGTGATGAAGAAAAAGCCCACGCGGGTGCCCGGTGAGATGGGATTGCGCGATGTCAAAATCCTGATGGCAATATATGAGGCCGCACGGACCGCCAAGCCCGTGGATCTAAAACTTTCTTAACGATTATATGGAAGGAGTTGTTTCGCGCTGGGGTGATTTTAAAAGGGTGTGCATAGACGTCAGAACGGAGTCGAAATCCTGGGTTTTGGTCCAATCTATCGTCTTGTGCAACTCCTTATTCAAAGGGCCCCAGCGCTCCGGCTCTCCATCCATGCTGATAACAATGCTGGGCGTGCGGACCGCCGAAGCAATGTGCGAAACCCCTGTGCAATTGCTGATCAGCAGTTCCGCATCTTTAATCAACTGACCTATTTCACCCAATCCTGTCTTGCCGGTAAGGTCGATGGCCGGGTAATCCATCAGTTCAAGCACCTGGCTTGTTACCGGCGCTTCGTCTTTAGTTCCGGTTAAGATAACCTGATATCCTAGTCCCGCACATTCATCTGCCAGACATGCAAAATGCGAAGGCGGCCATTGGCGCCACGCACCCCGCGAGCCAGGATGCACACACACATAACGGCCATCTTCGAGATATGGATTTTCTTCTTTTAAATGTGCTCTTTCAGCTTCCTGAACAGGAAATTCAAGCTCATTGCCTTCCGGCTTAATGCCCAGATTGGCAAGCATTAGCAAGTGTTTGTCAATCTCTGAAATGCCATTTGGATATTCTAAAAACAGACCGTTATCCCGATAATTGCCAGCGCTATGAAATCCCGCCACGCGACCCGCCTGAAGGTTTTCCAGCATATCATTAACAATGTTGCCGTTACCCTGCATTTGCAGGATGAGATCGAAGTTTTCTGAACGCATTTGCTCCGCAAACTGATCCCAAAGTTGCTGATCGACAGGCTGCTCAGGCAAACCTTCATATCCCGGAAAATGAATAAACCGATCAACATATGATGAAAAACGCTCCTGAAATGACGCCGCCCAGGACAAGCCCAATAATGTAATTTCCGCATCCGGATAATTGCGCCTTAATGCACGTAAGGCAGGCACGACGCAAAGCATATCACCAAGTTGTAATGCTCTGAAAACGGCAATTTTGTGGGTGGTATCGATCGGGAATTTCATAGGAAAAATACTTTATAGCGCATCGCGCCGCGAAGCGTCCAATAAACAGAAAGATATGGAATAACCAATGATGTAACCACCATTTCAGCACGGTGCGAGAATGAAACATCCGTTCCTTTTAACCGCTTGGCAATAAAAGTGATGATCGCAATGGCCCATACGACCAGTGCAGCAATAGCCAGGAATTTGATTTGCATGGCAAATGCAATGATCGCTATAATGGTTGCAGCGATAATGGTGTAATAATTCCAGACCGGACCAGACGCGATTTTGGTGCGATACAAGTCTGGATGCTTTTTGAAGAGCAATGCATTGAACATACTTTTCTGCTGGTCCCGGATGCTCGTTCCCCACGATGCAGCCCGAGCGGGATGGCAAACCAGTGCATCGCTTACATGCAGAATGAGAATGTTCTCCTTTAATAACTTGAATTGCAGCTCGGAATCTTCGCGCCAGGCAATTGGAAAATCTTCGTCAAATCCGCCTACGCTTTCCAAAGCTGCGCGAGAACAGGCGCAATTCGCCGTGATGAATTCGGCTGTTGAAAGATGCGCTACATTTTTCTGGTAATCTGTCGGGCGCTCGGGAACGGGCACTTCCACTTTGCCCGTGAAACCAATCAATGACCGGTTGCGCAGCAAGTAAGCAGACCAGTAAGCGTCCAGCCACAACGGAGCCGGAATGCAGTCGTCGTCGGTAAAAACGATAAGTTCGCCCAGGCCTTTTTTCCAGCCAAAATTCCGTGCAGCGGCAGGCCCGCCCTTGGCTGGTAATGCATGGTAACGAAGCGGGAATTCGGGAAAGTTCCGGTTAAACTCTGCCGCAAGCGATTCGGTTTCAGAGTCCGGACCGTCGGAAATTACCAGCACTTCATAAGTGCAATCCGGACAGATCTGCTGCCGGATTGCTTCCAGGCACCGGCGCAAAAGCGCCGGCCGCCTGTATGTTGGAATCACTACGCTTAGGCGCACATTATGCATCATTTTTGCAGGATGAACGAGTTGATAATCAATGCATCAAACGGGGAAGTCCAGAAACATTCAATCGCGTCTCTCGGCGAGCATACGATGGGTTCTCCACGTGTGTTGAATGATGTATTTACCAAAACAGGGACGCCTGTCAATGCTTTGAATTCACTGATCAGCTCATAATAAAGCGGATGTTGCTGCGCATTGATGGTCTGCACGCGTGCGGTGCCGTCCGTGTGTCTTACCGCCGGAATGCGGTCGGCCTTGTCATCTTTGACAGGATAAACAAACAACATAAACGGCGACACGGTCGCATCTTCAAACCATTCCGGTGCATCTTCTTCTAAAACCACCGGCGCAACTGGCCTGAAATCTTCGCGGTCTTTAATGTCATTCAATCTTGCCTGCATATCCGGGTGGATCGGCGAGGCCAGGATGGAGCGGCTGCCAAGTGAACGTGGCCCGAATTCCATTCTGCCCTGATACCATGCAATGATCTTGTCTTCCGCCAGTATCGCTGCCGTTTCCTTTGCAATGTCAGTCAGTCTTTTATAAGGGGTTTTAGCCCAAATCATAAATTTTTCAATCTCATCGTCCGTGTACTCAGGGCCCCAGTAAACGTGGTCCATCGGTGCGGTATAACGCTCGCTTGTGCCTGCATTGATTTGTACATCAAGCCATTGTGCAGCGCCGAGTGCTGTTCCGGCATCTCCCGCAGCTGGTTGCACCCAAACATTTTTGAACGGGCCTTTGTCGCGGATCACTGCATTCATCACACAGTTAAGCGCGACGCCGCCAGCCATACAAAGGTTTTCGGACTGCGTTTCAGCGTGCAGCCACGTCACCAGTTCCAGGACCGTTTCTTCCAAAGCTTTTTGCAAAGAATGTGCAATGTCATGGTGCACTTGCTCAAACGGATCGTCTTTTTTGCGTCCCGGTCCCCACCATTGCTCCGGATCAAATTCGTCTATAACATATTGACCATTATCTTGCACATGGATTACGGAACGGAAATCTTCCAGATAAACCGGCTGACCATAAGACGCAAGCGCCATCACTTTGTATTCATCAGATGAATGCAGGAATCCGAGGTAAGTCGTGATTTTCTCGTATAACATGCCCAGTGAATGCGGCATATTGACGGTGCCAAGCTGTTTCAAAGCATTGCCTTCGCCCATGAAATATCCGGTTGTCGCTTTTTCACCGCGACCGTCCAATGTCATAACCGCCGCACTTGAGTAAGGCGAAGGGAAGAATGCACTGGCTGCATGCGCAATGTGGTGATTGACAAATTCCCACTTATCGATTACTGAGCCTGCATCGGCAAGTCTTTTTTGTAAATGATGCGGATAGCCGTCGCGCAATTGCTCTGGTGCTTTGCGAATGTAATTCAGGAAAATCGTGTCCCAGCCGTTGTAAATGTCGGAAGCAACGAGCACGTCCGAGTCTGTCAGCAAGTCATCTTCATAAACAGAAGCTTCATTAACACCTTCCGGATCGAACGAGTAAGCGACGCGGTCGACGTCTTTCAATGTTATCCCAGCCGTTTTGAGGCAATAATCAATGGCGTGAAAAGGCAATTCCCAGGTCGAAAACGGAACAGGTCTTTTGCCATGTTTGATGTGCGTAAATCGCTCTTCTTCCGCGGCAGCGATGATTTTACCGTCTTTTACAAGCGCAGCAGCAGAATCATGAAAGGCTGCATTGATTCCCAAAATATACATAGGCCATGAGTCAAGTTTAAAATGCAGCGTGGCGTGTACAAGTACCGTGCCAGTCGGCCCCAAAATTTCACCTGAAACCGGCACAATTATACGTTTTTGAACGAGAAGCGCTTGCTTATAAAGCGATTCCGTATAGTCTCCATAATTTTTTAGAAAACGCACTTTTTTTGTTGACACGAAGAATGTGCGTGAACTGTGGATATTCTTCCATGCCAGAATTATTTCATAACCATCTGTATACGTTGTATTTAGAGCCGTTTTATACGCTCTATAGAAGCGTTTTGTAATTGCCTCGTAATCAGGGAAGCGTTTCTTGTGGAATGGCACCGTTTTTTACAGGCCGCGTTCTGATTCATGCAACAAGCAACCATATGAATGATCTGTTCGACACGAAAAAACGGTTAAGAATATTTACCTGGCACATACACGGAAGTTACCTGTACTATCTTTCACAAGGCAACTACGACATTTTTATTCCGACAACGGAAAGTAAAACAGAAGGCTATTATGGCCGCGGAACAACGTTTCCTTTCGGCCCGAATGTAATTGAAGTCCCGGCCGAAGAGGTTCGCAACATGCAATTCGATTGCATACTTTTTCAGTCCCAGCGCAACTTTCTGATTGACCAGCACGAAGTTCTTGCAGACTGGCAAAAATTGCTGCCAAGAGTTTACGTTGAGCACAACACGCCTGAAATCCATCCTACCAATACGCGCCACGTTGTGACCGACCCGGCAGTGACACTGGTGCATGTGACCCATTTTAATAAACTCATGTGGGATAATAACGGACTGCCGCATGTGCGTGTGATTGAGCACGGTGTGTGCATTCCGAAAGTGGCTTATCAAGGTGATATTCCCAGAGGAATTGTTGTGATCAACCACATTCAGCAGCGTGGCAGGATCACGGGCTGGGACGTTTTTGACGAGGTCAGAAAACACGTTCCGCTGGATCTTGTGGGCATGGGAACACTCGAATCGGGTGGGTTAGGCGAGGTTTTGAATCCGCAGCTTCCTGAATTTATCAGCCATTACCGCTTCTTCTTTAACCCCATTCGCTATACCAGCTTTGGACTGGCTGTGTGCGAGGCCATGATGACGGGCATGCCGGTGGTTGCGATGGCGACAACTGAATATGTGACGGTGATCAAAAATGGCGAGTCGGGCTTCATCGATACGAACATCAACAAACTAATTGACGATATGAACCTGCTGATCGAAAACCACGATCTGGCGAAGCGGTTAGGTGAAAATGCGAAGCAGCTTGCTTTGGACAAATTCAGCATCGACCGCTTTACCAATGAATGGGAGGCGATTTTCAGGGAAACAATCGAACTAAACGTCAACGATCATGAAAAAGCAAATAGCATTTATCAGTGAGCACGCATCTCCATTGGCCGTTTTGGGTGGAGTTGACAGCGGAGGCCAGAATGTATATGTGGCCGAAATCTGTAAGTCACTTGCTAAACTGGGCTATGTGATTGACATTTTTACCAGAAAGGATAATGAAGAACTGCCGCAGGTGGTTTCCTGGCTGCCCAACATTCGTGTAATCCACGTGGACGCAGGCCCGGCCAGGGAAGTTGCAAAAGAAAAGTTACTGGGTTATATGGATGAATTTACGAGAAGTATGATCCGGTTTATCCGCAGTAATGATGTGGATTACGACCTGGTGCATGCCAACTTTTTCATGTCCGGACTAGTGGCTTCCAATATCAAAAAACGCCTCGGTATTCCTTATGTCATCACTTTTCATGCTTTGGGCAAAATACGGATGATCCATCAGAAAGAGAAGGACGCATTCCCCGCTGCCAGGCTTGATATTGAGCAAATGATCGTGGAAGATGCCGATTACATCATTGCTGAATGTCCGCAGGACAGGCAGGATCTGATCGAATATTACCATGCAGATCCCAGCCGCATCAGCATTATTCCTTGCGGGTTTAGTTCACATGAATTTTATCCTGCCTCAAAAGCGAGCGCCCGTGGGCGGCTTGGCTTACAAAAGGATGAACTGATATTGTTACAACTCGGGCGGGTGGTTCCGCGCAAAGGCATTGACAATGTGATCCGTGCCATGCGCTATTTAAAAGATATTCCAAAAATCAAGCTGCTCGTTGTCGGCGGTTCGACGGACAAACCTGACTTCGACAATGATCCTGAATTAAGGCGATTAAAAGAAATTGCGGATAAAGAAGGCGTTGCGACGGCAGTTGAGTTTGTGGGCAGGCGCAACAGGCAGGAGCTCCGGCATTATTACCAAGCCGCAGATTTTTTCATCTCGACGCCCTGGTACGAACCATTTGGCATTACGCCTTTGGAAGCCATGGCATGCGGCACGCCCGTAATCGGCTCTAACGTGGGTGGAATCAAATATACAGTTCAGCATGCAAAAACGGGCTTTTTAGTGCCGCCACATAACCCGGAAGCACTTGCTAATGCATTGAAAGAAGGCATTTCGTGCCCTGAAAAATATAAAGACTTGTGTGAAAATGCATTGCGCCGCGTGAATGAGAACTTTACCTGGGATTTTGTAGCAAAAAAAGCGCATCAGCTTTACGCCCGCTTGACCGGACAGACTTACGCCGGACGCGTTTATCTGCTGCATGTAAAAGGATTGCGCAGAAATGCACCGAAAAATTACAGGTCCAGCGCTATCACTTATGCTATATCCTGAACCGAAGCTCTCAAAAGCTGTTTTTTTAGACAAGGACGGCACATTGATCAAAGATGTGCCTTACAATGCTGATCCTGAAAAAGTGGTTTTTGAAGAAGGTGTATTTGAAGGCCTGGCAGGATTGCAGATGAATGGTTATAAACTGGTCATTATCTCCAATCAGCAAGGATTAGCGCTGGGCAAATTCACACAGGGTGATCTTGACCGGCTTATCCGATTTTTTGAAGAAAGTTTTAGAGAAGAAGGCCTGATTTTGTCAGGCTTTTATTATTGTCCGCATGCGCCGGTCAGCGATGATAATGCGTGCAAATGCCGTAAACCTGAGCCGGGAATGCTGTTTCAGGCGACGGCGGATTTACAAATTGACCTTAAACAATCGTGGATGGTTGGTGATATACTGAATGATGTAGAAGCTGGAAATCGTGCGGGCTGCAAGACAATCCTGATCGATAACGGCAATGAAACGGAATGGGTGCAAGGCGCACACCGCGAACCTGATTTTACGGCGTCCAACTTTTTCAGCGCAGCTGAATTTGTCCTTGCCAAAAGTGAATTACAACATGTTTGAGCAATCAGGTTATAAAAATATATTATGTATTCGGGCCGATAATATGGGCGATGTCATCATGGCGTCACCTGCTATACGGGCCCTGAGGGATTCTTTTGGCAGCAAAATTACTTTACTCACTTCAAAAGCTGGTGGCATTATTGCGCCTTATTTGAATTGTATTGACGATTCGATCATCTTCAATCTGCCCTGGGTGCAGAGCACGGGTTCTTATAGTTCGGAACTGCTGTCACTTGTTGACGAGATCCGCGGCCGCAATTTTGATGCTGCCGTTATTTTTACGGTTTACAGTCAGAGCTCGCTCCCGGCTGCTATGCTGGCATATCTGGCAGAAATTCCCGTGCGTGTGGCTTACGCGCGTGAAAATCCTTACGAACTTTTAACGCACTGGATTCCGGATCCGGAACCTTATCAGCTGATCCGCCATCAGGTCGAGCGCGATCTCGTGCTGGCTGCACATTTGGGCGCTGAGATTATCGATGATGCGTTTCATTTGAAAAGCAGCGCAGCGGAAAGAGATGCTTGCGAGCGAACGATGAGCAACCTGGGCATCACTCTGGATAAGGAGTTTCTGGTCCTTCACCCTGGTGTTTCGGAGGAAAAGCGTCAATATCCGGCAGACTATTGGGTTCAGTTGGGCAAAGATTTGATCGAGCAGTTTAATATGCCTGTGCTGGTAACGGGCTCTGCCACGGAGCGTGAATTGGCTGAGCGCATTGCCCTTGGCATTGGAAATGGCGCAGTGGCTGCCGCGGGGCATGTTTCGTTAGGTGAATTTATTTGCCTCATTAGTCACGCAACAGCTGTGGTTTCAGTCAATACAGGCACAATACACATTGCTGCGGCGACGAAAACCCCGGTCGTCGTACTTTACGCACAGACTAATCCTCAGCATACGCCTTGGAAATCGCAGCATAGGATCATTGAATATTCAGTGCCACATGCGCTTCGCAGCAAAAACGGGATCATTCAATATGTTTCAGAAAAGCTTTATAAAGAGGACATTCCGTTTCCCGGGCCAGCTCAGGTTCTGGCAGAAGTAAAAGACTTATTAAAAGAAACCCAGCAGTAAGCACTGCTGGGTTTTAAGTTTTATTTCGCTTCCGACGCATACACGTCGATTTGTTTTAATGCAATCCGTGGCGGCCCTGTCAGCACATTGCCGTCGCAGTCAAACCTTCCTCCATGACAGGGGCAATCCCAGCTTTTTTCAGAATTGTTCCATTGCACAATGCAGCCTGTATGCGTGCAAACCGGATCCAGCGCTTTTACATTGCCAGACAGATCTTTATAAATCGCAACTTTTTGGTCTTTGTAATCAAACACTTCACCCGTACCGAGCGGAATTTCTGTAACGGACTCAATTTCTTCGAGACCAATACGGTCGGTGATAAAACGCTTGGCGACATCCGCGTTTTCCTTCACCGTTTCCATGAAAGCAGCAATCGGTTTGACGCGGCTTGGTTTATAAAAATCCTGATAAATGCTTTTTCCGTTAGCAATAATGTCGCTAAGCACGATGGCCGACACGGTTCCCAGAATGATCCCGTTTCCACTGAAACCTGTTGCTACATAAATGCCGTCAGAAGCACCCGGCATCTGTCCCGTATAAGGCACGCCGTCCGAAGGTTCATAATATTGCGCCGACCATTTGGTCAAAACGCTTTTCACTGAGTAGCATTCTTTTGTATAATTAATTAAGTCAGCAAATGACTGCTCCGGATCGCCATGGCCTGTCTTGTGGTCATGTCCACCCGAAATCAGATATTTTTTGCCATCAATCACATGCGTCCGGAAATAATGGTAAGGATCCTGCATGTCGTAAATGAGTGCGTCCGGATAATCCTTTTCGTCAGTCAATTCGACGGCAACAACATAACTCCGGTAAGGCGCATTTCTGAAATGCAGCACATTAACGCCGCCTGGTGGAATGTGGGTGGCATAAACCACGCTTTTTCCTTTGATCGCTTTGTCCTTTGACCTGGCAATGTGATAATCATTTTCCGTATCAATTTTATCGATCAATGTATTTTCAATGACCGCTCCGCCCAGTTTAACAAATTCCGCAAGCAGCGTCGTAATGTATTTTAGCGGATGAAATTGCGCCTGTTTATCGAATACAACTGCTTTTTGATAGCTTACCGGGGCGGGAGCCTGATCCGTGAGCTCGACGCTTACGCCAACGCGTTTTGCGCTCTCGTATAAATCCTGCAAATCCTTAGCTTCCTGATCGGTTTGAGCATATACATAACCGTTTTTCCATTCAAAGTCGCAGTCAATGTTATAAGTCCTGACGAACTCATTGATCTGGTTCACCGCTTCCCCGATCGAGTCGGCAAACTGCTGGGCACCTTCCTGGCCGAAGTCTTTCTCAACTTCCGCATAAGTGGTGTCGGAAAATGTATTAATGTGCGCTGTGGTGCCGCCTGTGGTTCCGAATCCCGGATTATGCGCTTCAACAATTACGCAATTCTTTCCAGCGCGTTGCAGCAGCATAGCCGTGGTTACGCCTGTAATTCCGGCTCCGACTATAACTGCGTCATAAACGGTGTCTGCGTTAAAAGTGCCGTTTTCAGCACCTCTTTTCGCATTTAGCTGCCAGATGCTTTTGTTTTCGCCATCGCGGTTAAGGTGCGTGGCGTTGTCGCTTGCTTGTGCGTTTGTGGTATTCTCGCTTGTGATGTTTTCCATGATGAAGTATTTTCTTTGGCCTTTCGAAGTATAAAATCATACCAAATGCTGGAACAGGATTTGTATACATCGCGGCGTTTACCAAATCATCAACATTCCAGAAATCCAATCATTGCTTATGAAAAAAATCCACTCCCTTTCGAATGCTGCTTTAATGGTGGCATTTCTGATTGCGTCACCGCTGCTGATAACGGCCTGTAAAGATGATGACGACGATTTTTGGGATACGCTAATTCCCGAGACAGATGAAGAACCGACGCAGGCAGAAATTGAAGGATATGTTTTTTATCCCGCATTGCAGCCGGCGAATGATGCAAATGTTGCCCAACTGAAAGTGCCCGCCGGTTTCAAAGTGAACAAGTTCGCGGAAGGCGTTGGAAAACCAAGGATTCTGGCCGTTAACAGCAACGGAAATGTCTACGCTTCGGATCGTGAGGCAGGCATTGTTGTCATGCTGACGGATGCCAATAACGACGGCGTTGCAGAAGATAAGAAGACAGTTGCGACCATTAAGCAGGTGCACGGCCTGCACATTTATAATAACAAATTGTATATGGTGGCCGTGAAGGAAGTTTACGAAGCAGACATTAACGGCGACGGAACATTAGGCCAGCCAAGAATGCTGATCAACGATTTGCCGGACGGCGGACAGCATCCTAATCGCACCATAGCATTTGGCCCGGATAAAAAAATGTATCTCACAGTTGGCAGCACATGTAACTCATGTCCTGAGCCTAACCCTGAGAATGCGACCGTTTTACGTGCTGAGGAAGACGGATCCAATCGCAAGATTTTTGCAAAAGGACTGCGTAACACGATCGGCTTTGGCTGGCATCCCGAAACCAGCGAGCTTTGGGGAATGGACCACGGCATTGACTGGCTGGGCGACGACGAGCAGAAAGAAGAAGTGAACCAGATCAAGCAGAATGCAGATTATGGCTGGCCTTACATCTATGGCGAAGGGAAATACAACCCGAGCGACAGGCCGCAGGGTGACACGACTTATCAGCAATATCTGCAAAAAACAACATTGCCCGCGCTTACTTATCAGGCACATTCAGCGCCGATGAGCATGGCGTTTTATACGGCTTCCATGTTTCCGCAAGAATATAAAAATGATGCGTTCGTAGCCATGCGCGGTTCCTGGAACAGGAGTTCGCCGGTGGGTTATAAGATTGTCAGAATGCATTTTGAAAACGGAAAACCCGTTCGCTTCGACGACTTTGTAACCGGATTTATCGTCAATAACAACCGTGCACATTTCGGTCGCCTTGTGGGCATAGCCATGCATAAGGACGGTTCGCTGCTATTCACGGACGATACAAATGGCGTAGTTTACAGGGTTTCTTATCAATGACTAGGTTAACCTGTTGATCGCAAATCGGTTACATTCCAAAGTAGACGGTGATTAGGGAATTGGCTTAAAAAAATATTATTTTAACGGCTTCACTTCTATCCAATAGCCGTTCTGATATGTACGTAAATCGCTACTTGTCCCCAGTCATCGTTTATTATTATTCATGGCGAATGATCCTGTTTTCTATTGCAACAGGGTCAATCGCCATTTTTGTTTACAGTTATCTGGATTGGACCTGGGTTGCAATTCCCTGGTTGCCTGTTTCGCTGGTGGGTACAGCGACCGCTTTCTTTGTTGGTTTTAAAAACAATCAATCCTACGACCGCAGCTGGGAAGCGCGAAAAGTCTGGGGCGCAATCACGAATTACAGCCGCGCATTTGCCGCAGCATTACGGGGTTTCACCGAAGACGGCGAAATGGATAATGAAGTGCGGATTATGCTGCACCGGCACGTTGCCTGGCTTTATGCATTGAAAAATGCGATGGAGCAACGAACCAGCTGGGAGCATAAGGACAGGGCGAGTGAACGCCAGCGCATGGCATTGCACAGATCGCAAAACCCTTGTGAACAGGAGATTGTGAAAAACCTTTCCGCAAGTGAGTTTGCTGCGCTTAAAACGAAGAAGAATATGTCAACGCAAATCCTGGATATTCAGTCACAGCATTTGCGGCGGCTGCGGGAGTCTGGTAGGGTGGACTCTTTTCAGCAGGTGGCTTTGCAGGAACTGATTTCCAACCTTTATGATGAGCAGGGCAAAAGCGAAAGGATCAAAAACACGCCGTTTCCGCGTCAGTATGCGACCACTTCAAACCTGTTTATTTTTGTTTTTATGACGCTTCTGCCATTTGGATTGCTACAACAATTTGTCGAGCTGGGCGAAAAATATATGTTATTGCTTATTCCATTCAACATGATTGTCTCCTGGGTGTTCATGTTCATGGAGTATGTGGGCGACATTAGCGAAAATCCGTTTGAAGGCCTTTTAAATGATGTTCCAACGGGCACGATTGTCCGCAACATTGAAATTGATATCATGGATATGCTTGGCGATGAAGCGGTTCCCGATCGCCTGCCACCATATGTCGGTGTTTTGTTTTAAACTTTCGCGCGTAAATTTTCCGCTGCTTTTTCAACGGTCTGGTTGATGCGTTGCTGGCGTGTTTCCGGTCTTTTTGCATCTGAAATCCACGTGAGCATCAGCCGCCGGGCGGACTGCGGAAATGCCAGGAAATTCTTAAATGCTGTTTCGTTTTTGTCAAACAATTCTTTCAAATCGGCTGGTATAACGGAGTTTTCAGCATCATTTAATGCGTCCCAGGTTCCGGTTGCTTTGGCAAGATCGATGAGTTTCTGTCCGGCTGCTGTCATCAATCCGGCTGCGGTCAGTCTGGCGACGCGTTCTTTGTTGAGACCGCTCCATTTGCCATTCACTTTTCTGGGCGTGAACATTTGATAACTGCTTGTCTCATCCCGTTTGACTGATTTCGAATCGATCCACCCGAAGCACAATGCTTCTTCAACCGATTCTGCGTAGTTAATGCTGGGCGTTTTGCTGGATTTGTGGTGCAGGATCACCCACACGGCCTTTTCCGTTTCCCCGTTTTGCGCCAGCCAGTTGCGCCACTCCGTCCGCGTCGGTGCGTAAAAGGCCTTGATATCGTTTTTCGTTTCCATCTTGTTTGAATTTATAAACCAAAGATAAAAGCAGCGTGTGACAGCCTTATGTCAGGAGTTTTGTTAAATTAAAGGATCTAACGACAATTTTATGAGTGCTCAACCGGGAAAGAAGAAAGCAATTTTATTTGGAGCCAGCGGGTTCGTCGGTTCTTATTTGCTGGAAGGTTTATTAAATCATCCTGATTACAAATTGGTTACCATTGTGGTCAGGAAAAGCTTGCCAGTGGTTCATCCAAAACTCAAAATGCTGATCGGCGATTATCAGTCGTTACCAGGCCTGCAAAATGAAATCGTCGCGGATGAGATTTTCATTGCACTTGGCACGACGAAAAAAAACACACCGGATCAGAAGATCTATTATCAGGTCGATCATGATTATCCGGTGCTTGCGGCGAAGATGGCCAGAGAAGCTGGCGCGAATTCAGTCTTTCTGGTTTCAGCCGTGGGGCCAGACGCCAATTCGAGCATTTTCTACGTCCGGACAAAAGGCGAAACGGAACGGGACATTATCGCGCTTGATTTTCCGCATACACATATCTTTCGCCCGTCAATGATCATGGGCAGCCGCAAAGAAAGCCGGCCACTCGAAAAAACCTTTATCAGTATTTTTTCAATGGTCAATCCGCTGTTAATAGGCGGGCTCAAAAAGTTCAGAGGCATTGAGGGAAAAGACATCGCGAAGGCAATGATTGCCGCTGCGAAAAAACGAGCGGCGAAATTGAAAATCTATGAATGGGAAGAAATGATGGCGAATTTAAACCCTTAATGATCCGCGAAAACCTCTTGCCGCATAATAAGACTCTGCACCATTGTGGTAAATGAACACCCTGCCGAAACGGCGATCCCCGAAAATAGCGCCGCCCACTTTTCTGATCTCCGCAGGTGTTTTCAGCCAGCTTGACGTTTTCAGATCAAAGTTTCCGAGCTGCTGCAAATGCTGATACTCATCCTCTGACAGGAGTTCGATGCCCATTTCTGCCGCCTTATTCACCGCGCTGTTTTCCGGTTTATTGGCTTTTCTGGATTCCAATGCCTGGTGGTCGTAGCAAAAACTTCTCCGTTCTTTCGGGCTTTCTGCGGCACAATCGAAAAAGATAAATGCATCTGCTTTTTCGTCGTAACCAACCACATCGGGTTCACCGCCAGTCACTTCCATTTCGTCAAGCGTCCACAACTTTTCCGGATTGGCTTCTAGTTTGGCTTGCACTTTGGCCCATTCCAGGCCCTTATGCCGGTTCATATTTTTTTCAAATCGTGTTTGCAATGTTTTAAGCAGTTCTTCACTTTGCTGCGGCGATAATGTCTTTTTAGTGTTGCTCATAGGGTTTGGTTTTTAATGTAAAGGACGGTTTTTAGCAAATTGGGTTATGCACTTTGATATTGTTTTTCAAGCGTCATTTGAGTCGTAAGCCTGCGAGAAGCCGGTCTGAAATACCAGGAAACAATGGTCAGGACAAGCAGCAGCGACGGTCCGAAAAGTTCTTTGGCGCTATCCTGCACTGCCATATGCGAGAAAATTGCACCTGACATTGCGAAGAAAAAGCCTGCATAAGTCCATTCTTTGAGTAAAGGAAACTTTGGAACAAGTATAACGATGACGCCGAGGATTTTCCAGACGCCGAGGATGGTGAGGAAGTAAGCCGGGTAACCTAATCGCGTCATCATGGCGAGTTCTTCGTCCATTTTGATCAGCTGTACAATGCCCGTCGATGCCATTCCGAGTGCGAGCCAGAGGGTTGTAAACCAATAAATGATTTTGTTGCGCTTTGTCATGATCGTCTTATTTGAGTTTGCCCACTATTTCCTGAATGCGGTTATGCGCCATGTTAAGGCCTTGTGCAAAAGGCATTTGCAGCATTTTGTCACGGTCTTCCACTGATTTGTAGATGATCTGCATGGTCAGTTTGCTTTTGTCGTCCGTTATTTTTTCAAAGTCCAGAAATTCAAGCTGGATCGGAAAAGGCGTATTTTCCATTTCGAAAGTCCGGGTAATCCGCTGATTGTGGATGAACTCGGGAAACACGCCATTCGCTTTAAAAACGACATTTCCCTGCGCGTCCGACGTTTCAAATTGGTAAGTGCCATGCTTTTTGGTTTCCAGTTTCAGCACTTTCGTCCCCATCCACTGAGCGAAAATTTCCGGGTCGACATAGGCTTTGAATAGCAATTCCAGGGGCAGGTCAAATTCTCTTGTGATCAATAAATCCTGCTTGCCGTCTTCGGCATCAACTTTGGTTTTTCTTTCCATAAGACATTATTTTTCGGGTTTGTAATTCTTCATGATCTCCTCCAATTTGTTAAACCGGTCATCCCACATATTGCGGAACGGCTCAATGAAATCCGCGACCTCCTTCATCTTTTTTGCATTGATATGATAGTAAATCTCACGGCCATTCTGCTGTTGCCCAAGCAGTTCACACTCCGTTAATATGGCCAGATGCTTGGAAACAGTCGGCCGTGCCGTATCAAAATTTGCCGCAATCGCACCCGCCGTCATCGCCTGCGAAGCCACGAGCAGCAGGATTGCCCTCCGCGTAGGATCCGCAATCGCCTGAAACACATCCCGTCGTAAATTCATATCTCCTCTAATGCGTAGTTAAGTGGCTACAAATATATGTGTAGTCATTTAGCTACGCAAGTGTTTTATTCATTTTCTATTGAAATGCTCTGGAAGGATGATTAAGCAGTAAAACCGAATTGGTACGATTATTGAAAGGCCAATCTAAATTTACAACCACTAAAAATCTTACAAGATGAATATCGAACCGACTATTGACAAAATTAAGGACACAGTGCAGGGCGCTACGGAAACGGTGATTGAGAATCAGAACGTAGCCAATACAGAGCGGATCATTTCCGGTCTGGCTGGTCTTGTGCTTACATTATATGGCTTGAAAAGAAAAGAAACAATGCTGGGTAAAGGCCTTTCCATCGTGGGTGGGATGCTGATATCGAGGGCAACAACTGGTTTTTGCCCTGTTAATAAGGCGATAGGCCGGAATAGCTTTGTTGATGCACTTGCCTAAAATATTTTAACTAATAAAAGGGATTGAAATGAGCTTAAAACTCACTTTCAATCCCTTTTTTTATTGTGGTTCTGCTACGGCCTGCATCATAGAAGAAGCCCAGAATTCGTATAATTTTGTCCAGGCATCGGCAGTTTCGTCATCCCAGGCTTCGGCCAAAATGCTTTGTAATGTGCCGATCAGCGCTTTTCCTACCAGCGCGTAATGTTCGGGTTGGACGCCATAGTGCACATGCCGCTTTCCCATCGCATTGATTTCACTTTGAATGTCGTCCATCGTTTGCAGATGCATCACCATATAAGTGATCATTGCGCTGAACTTGGTCTGCTGACTTTCCATGTCCGATTTGAACATAGGCATTAAATAGGGCGCCGACTCAAAAAGTCGTTCGTAGAAAACAGCTCCCGGATTGTCAGGCCGCGCAATGACCTGACTCCAGGAATTTTTAATGATAAGCATGTCGCGATTGTTCATGGCTGATGATGTGACAGTGAAGATTTACATCGCCAAACTTATCGGTCTGCAAGCGCGCATCCTATTTTTGAAGGTATACAAAAGGTAACGTGCCAAAATTAGATCTCGAAATGCGGATTTAAATTGTCATCAGGTAATCGGTGAGGTTACTGTCTTCGGGCAAGTTGAGTTTCTTGCGGAGACGGTGCCGGGCGGTTTTTACGCTGTCGGGTGCAATGTTCAGCAATGTCGCAGACTCCTTTAAATTCAGATTAAGGCGGATTAATGCCGAAAGTCGGAGCTCGCCGCTGCTCAGGTCGGGATATTTTTTCTTCAAGTTGGTAAAGAAATCCTTGTGCACGCCTTCGAAATACAGTTTAAACTCATCCCAGTCCTTGTCAAGGTTAAAACTATAATCGATGAGATTGATGAGGCGGCTGAAAAGAGGCGAATGCGCATCGGCCGTGCGTGATTTTAAGGCCATTGAAATCGTCTGGCGGATGTCTTCGAGAATGCTGTTTTTTTGTATCAGGTTCAATGTGTGCGTCGTAAGCGCCTTATTTCGAAATTCCAGCTCGCTCATCAACTGCTGCTCTTTCTCCTGCCTGCTGAGCAGCTCAATTTTCGCAAGTGCCTGTTGCGCCGTATGCACTTCCCGGTCCGACCGCACCTTCAAACGCTGGCGGTTAAATGCAAGCGCCAGAACAACTAGTCCGCAAACCAACGCCACCGCAAGCATATTTCTGTGCGCATAGCCCAGGTCTTTTTCGTTTTGAAGTAATTGAATCTCATGCTGTTTTCTTTTCGCTTTCATAATGCACGAGCAGGTTCGTGATCTTGCTCGAATTCTCAGCATTGAAAAGAGAATCTTTCAGCGTGCTGGCAAGTTGCTGGAAATGATATGCATTTGTAAAGTCTCTGCGGTCGCCGTAAGCCGTGGCCAAACCCTGGTATGATTGCTGCAATGCTGGCCGGATGCCCGTTTCGAGCGCAAGTGCTTTTGCTTTTTCAAAACTTGCAATCGCGTCGCTAGTCGCGTGCAGCTGGGTGTGAACCTGACCCAATCCGTTATACGAAGTCACCATGAGCCGCTTGCTCTGAAACTGTTCGTTAATGGCCAGTGAATGTTTGTAGCGTATTTTTGCCTCGTTATAATCTTGCTTTTGAATGTATATTTCGCCCAGATTATTCAGACAAATGATTTGGCCATTGCTATCCTTGAAACTTTCAAAAAGTGCAAGCGCTTTATCGGCATTAAGGATTGCGATATCGAATTTCTTTTGCTTTGTGTAAATGCTGGCGATGTTGATCAGCGATCCGGCCACCGATTTTTGATTCTCCAGCCGCCTCCCATATTGCCTTTGCCGCATTGTATGATTTCAGGGCTTCTTCGAAATTCTTTTGATTTTTATAAATGTTGCCAATGCTGTTAATGTTGCTGGCCATTCTTTTTTTATCGTCCAGTCCCTCGAATATCGCCAGGGATTGCTGATAATTGTCCAGCGCCAGATCATAATTTCCCTGCTCGCCGTATATCATCCCTATGTTGCTCAGCGCCCTGCCATAACCAATCTGATCGCCGAGTTTTTTGTATAGATTCTTGCTCTGCTCGTAAAAGGCTTTTGATTTGGGATAATCATTTTTTTGCCAATAATAAATCCCAATTCCCTGATAACTTTTCGCTTCACCTCTTTCGTAATTGATTTTCTTTGCCAAACTCAGCGCTTTTTCATTGTAAGTCAGCGTCTTGGCTGGGTCAGTCGACCAATATTCGATGCCGATATCCACCATCAGGTTTACTTTCAAAGTGTCTTCGGACGCACTTCGGAGCACATTTTCGAGACTGTCAATTTTGGGGGATTGGGCAAAAAGGGATGTTGTGAGGAATGAGAGGAATGCAATGCTGCTTAGTTTCATTGGACGGGCTGTGAGTAGTTTAGCGCGTCAAAATTATAGCATTCGAAAACCTTAATGCTTACCGTTAACTTAGAATAGTCATAAAAGTGCAATAAGGAAGACCTGTAAATCGCATCGCAGATTAATGTCAGTCAACGGTCAGCGATATCGCCGTTGCCAGATTTTATACCAGTTTTTATTTTTAGGATAATGGCGGTGCGATGCCCGATTATTGACAACCAAAGCAACGAGCAACAAAATAAGAACGCCGCTTAAGACATGGGCTCAACACGTAAATGTAACCCAGGGAAGTGATTTTTTCGGAGCCAATGTTCGCAATGAGCGCCGTAGCGCCGCCTGGCGGGTGGAGCGTTTTGGCTCATTTGCATTGCTACGATCGAGAGCGAAACCGCGAGTGCGGACGCCAGCCAGATTTCGCCGGGAAATAATTTGTGAACCGTTACGCCGACGAGCGCGCAGATCAAGTGCCCGCCGATGAGGTTGCGGGGCTGCGCAAGCGGACTATTAATAATGCCATAAATCAGGACTGACGATGCGCCGAATGATCCGATCAAAAACACATTATCGGATTGTGTGAACTGCGAACTGTTGATATAACCGATCAGTGCGATGCCCAGAAACGAGCCGACAAAGGTCCAGAAATGATCATTAAAATCAATTAAGGTCTCTTTATATATGACATACCGCGCCATACGGGCATGTTTTCGCAATCTTTTTCTCAATGTAAGGCAACTATTTTTGTTAAAGCTGCAAAGATAATCTGTTTCATCTCAACTCATAAAAAAGCGCTCGCCGAAGTTTGTGCTCCGGCCAGCGCCCTGAATGCTAACTTTTTATCTTGCTTATTTTGTCGCTTCCTTCACTGCCGTGATCGGAAATTCGCCGTCTTGTGAAACGATTGTTCCTTTCAGCGAGTCGCCGTCCTGAGCCAATGTAACATTCAGCAAACCGCCTTGGAAGTCAAGTTTGAATGTAACTTTTCCCTGACCCACAACCAGTTCCTTCATTTCCATTCTGTCGGTTGAGCCCAGCGATCCGGACCATTTATCGTCTTTTTGTTCAAAAGTCATCGTGCCGGTTTCATATTCCGGCGGCACATTGGAAACGGTGTATTTCCAGGTTCCTGCCAGGTCATTTGCCGTCATGATGCCACGCGCTTGCACGGCAAACATGCTGATTGCGAAAATCGCAAGGAAAAAGTACTTCATTTTCATTTTTGAAAGGATTAGATTGTTTTACATGACTAACTGCGGGGTCAACCGCATTGCGTAAAATTAGAAATTCCATTCACATTCTTGTGAGGCGCAATGTTATATTTTTAATTGAAATAGCAAACGGCGGACTTACTCCGCGACCGGATCAAATTCTCGATTCGCTAAATGCTTCATCTATCAGCGATTGCATCAAATCACCAGCCGTTCCTGCTTTTAAATTAACCGCATTCTGTCCCGACCAGAATATGCTGAGATCCGTTCTTCCCTGTGCCAGTGCGGCTTCCCGGATCGGTCCTGATGAAGCGGGATTGTAATGGAAATGGCAGGACTTCTGTTTCAAAGCTAATTTCGTCCGATATCCGGTTGCTGATCATTCGTCCCATTCTGCCCGTCATCGATTTGGAAAGAACCGAATATCTCGCCTCTTCGGACAGCAGCATTGCCCGGTGTGGCGGTGTTGCGTTGGATTCGTCGGTAACCAGAAACGCAGTTCCGAGCTGAGCAGCATCTGCGCCGAGTGTCAGCGCTGCTCTGATGCCCTTGCCATCCATGATTCCGCCGGCTGCGATCAATGGTGTTTTTATTTTGGCTTTCAACTGTTGAACCAGCGCAAATGTGCCCGTCAGCGATTGCTCGGCAGGTTTCAAGAACGAAGGCCGGTGTCCACCCGATTCGAATCCGGATGCGACAATGGCATCAACCCCGGCTTCCTCCAATGCCAGGCCTTCATCGAGCGTCGTTGCCGCACCGACTGTTTTTATGCCCAGCCTGCGTGCTTCGTCCAATATTTCTTTGGATGGGATGCCAAATATGAAGCTGAAAACAGCAGGCCGCGCTTCGAAAATCGCGTCAACTTGTTTCAGGAATTTTGAAGGAATGTTCGAATCCAGTTCAGGAAGCGGAATGCTCAGCGCATCGAAATAGGGTTTGAAAAGCTGTTTTACCGCTTCAAGTTTCTCCGTAGGATAATTTTCCAGGCTGTCATCCACGTCAGAAACCCACAGATTTAAATTATAAGGCCGATTTGTTCTGGCCTTAATTTCTTTATCGACCGCCAGAATCTGCTCCGGAGTCAAAGTATAAGCCCCGAAACTGCCCAGTCCGCCTGCATTAGACACAGCCGCAACAAGCTCAGGCGTGGAAAAGCCACCGCCCATTGGCCCTTGCACAATCGGATATTCAATCCCCAGAAGCGATGTAATTCTTGTCTTATTTTTCATTTTTTCAATGCTTATTTCCTTATTAAACGCTCGGTAACATGCCAACTGCGTAGATATTTCCCGCCGCCTTCTTTTAGCCCATGTCAACCAATCATCAGATCCCATGAAATATATGGATAGAAAGACATTTTTAAAAGATTTATCCTTGCTGGCAGGCGCGTCGATCGTTTACGGACAAGCAGCTGCGGGCGATCCGTTTCGGAATAAGGCTAATTTCAAGCTCGGATTTGTGACTTATTTATGGGTGAAAGATTGGGGACTTGCCGACATTGATCAAAAACTGCACGGATACCAAAATCAACGGTGTCGAATTAAGGGTTGAACACGCGCACAACGTGATGCCCGAATTGACTAAGGCTGAGCGCATTGAAGTCAAAAAGCGATTTGCAGACAGTCCGGTCGAATTGATCGGGCTTGGCACGAATCAGCAATATGATTATCCTGATCAGGCCAAACTGAAATCTTCCATCGAACGCACCAAAGAATTCATCCGGTTAAGTGCCGATGTTGGCGGTTCAGGCGTGAAAGTAAAGCCAAACGGACTCCATGCAGACGTTCCCGTTGAGAAAACATTGGAACAAATTGGAATGGCATTGCACGAACTGGCTGCTTATGCCAAGGATTTTGGTCAGCAAATCAGACTGGAAGTGCATGGCGAGAAAACGCAGGAACTGCCTAATATCAAACAGATTATGGACTTCGCAAATCACCCGAACGCGAAGATTTGCTGGAATTGTAACAAAGAAGATCTGATTGGAGAAGGGTTTCAGCACAATTTTGATTTGGTCAAAAAATGGTTTGGCGACACCGTCCACGTCCGCGAGCTCGACCGAACCGATTATCCATACACGGAGCTCCTCAGTAATCTCGGCAAAATGGATTACAAAGGCTGGGTTCTACTCGAATGTCACACCAATCCCGAAGACAAAATAAAATCCATGAAAGAGCAACGCGCCGTTTTTGATCGGATGATTAAGAGTGTTTAGGGGTGAGGGTTTGCGATCCGGTGCGGAGGAAAGCAATGTAAATGTTAAAGGCAGATTATTGGCAGAAGGCCAATCCCGGAGGGATGCAATCTCGGTAGCCCAAAAGGCGACGCATAAGCCGTAAATCCCGGAGGGATGCAATCTCGGTAGCCAAAAAGGCGACGCATAAGCCGTAAATCCCAGAGGGATGCAATCTCGGTAGCCCACATAGATCCGCATAAAAAGTAAATCCCGGAGGGATGTAACGTGGTGCACATCGTTACATCCCTCCGGGATTTACGTTGTTATGAACGTTTGTTATTTCTACCAATATTTTATCCCTCTGGGATTTGCGTTTTATGAACCGCTGTTGTTCCTACCGATATTACATCCCTCCGGGATTTTTCATTGTTGTGAATGATTTTTTGTTTCTACCAATCTTTTATCCCGCTAAGATTTGCGTTTTATAAACCGCTCTTGTTCCTACCAATATTTTATCCCTCCGGGATTTACGTATCCGCCGAAAACTACATCTTAATCACACGCTTATCACGATCCTTAAACCACGTGTCTCTCACTTCGGCGATGCCGTTGAAGCGATATTGGAGGCCGACGATGCCGGCGGGGGCGTTGGGGAAAGTGAAATCTAATGCCTTTTTGCCATTGACGAAAATCTGCATTTGCTTGTCCCGGCACGTGACGCGCAACTTTGTCCATTGGCTCAGGTTGGCGCCGAAGCCGGAGAGGTCTGCGAATTTGCTATCAAACATTTTTCCGGCTGCATACATTTTCACATCGCCTATGCACGCCGGATTCGCGAGCGGAACGAAGATAATGTCGTCTTTGCATTGGATCAGCACTTCTACGGACTGACAAGTGTTGTTGCCTTCTTTATAATCATTACGCAAGGTCGTTTCGAAGTCAAAATTGTCGTTCATCAATGTGCCCATATCGCGCTGATTGAAAAACCGGATCTTGGGTGCAACTGGTTTTAGCTCAAAATTATTGGCTTTCAATAATGCTTCATCAATCCGGATTCCGTCTGACATAGTAATGTCTTTTTTGTCGAAATAAAACGGTTTTTCATCCATTTCAACAAGCCCGAGCCAGCCGTCCGTTGCGATCTGAACGACGTGCCTCTTGACAACTTGTCCGTCGACGATAAGCCGTGCATTGAAATAGCCGGGATGATAATAGATTGCAGAATGCTTTGTCTGTGTCTTGGAAACCAGCGTTTTACGCGTGATGTCCCAGGTTTGCACAATGTAAACGGAATCGGTTTTTGCCTTTGAGGCGTCGTATGTGAAGACAACCGAATTAGGCACGCCTTCGGTCAGGACTTTGTCGGCCTTGAAAGCAAAATGTGCCGGATCGGCTGTTCCGGAACCGAGGACTTTTTGATAAATAAAATAACCGGCAATGATCAGCAAAAAAACGCCCGCAACGGTCCATGAAATGTTGGTCTTGTTTTCTTTGGCAGGTTTTTTCTGCGCATCTGCTTCGATTAAGGGAGGCACGGCTTGCTTAATAACCGGGCTGCTGTTTTGTTTGGCAAAATCCCGCCAGTCGTTGTAACCGGCAAATTGCGCAATGGTGTTAAGCGTCGCAATGTTCGGCGCGTGGTCGTATTTGATTCTTCCCCAAACGCGTTTCAACGTGGTGACGCTGAGCCGGACTTTTGTTTTCTCGAAAATCGCTTCACTCAATTTCTCAAAGTCGTAATTGGACCAATCTGCGCTGCTGCCCCAGGAAAGCATGACTTCGATCTTTTGAAGACAAGCCTTAATGAGATCGGTTTCGGAATTATTTGACATGGCTGTTTGAATTGTATCAACACAAGGCGCTGATCCGACAAATCTATTGGTTCAATGGCTTTTTCCCGTCAAACTTTGTGTTCACGAATGGCGTAAACTGCCCTTTAAATTGTCTTCTTTACACAGCAAAATTGTATTTGACAAGTTCTAGTTTTGATGCATATCAAGACCATTCATTCCTGTGCTTTCCCTAATGTTGCTATGCGTGCGTATCCTGGTGCGAATTCTCAAAATGATCCGGTCATTGTGGCCGATGCTGCTTCGGCTGTTGTACAAACCAGTTACGGAAAAGTAGGCGGCTACATCCGTCAGGGCGTGTTTACATTTAAAGGCATTCCATATGGCGATGCAAAGCGTTTTTTTTCTGCCGAAAAACCTGCTGCATGGGAAGGTGTCCGCAGCTGCAAGGCTTATGGCGCCACTTGTCCTACGACCCAGGCGCCTGTGTTTACGGATGAACTGGAATTTGCTTTTCAGCCTAACCGCGGTTACAATGTGGACGAAAATTGCCTTAACCTGAACATTTGGAGCAATGAAATCAATCATTCGGCTAAAAAACCGGTGATGGTCTGGCTGCATGGCGGAGGCTTGGCTGGCGGTTCGGCGATTGAGTTTCCTTCATTGGATGGCGAAAATCTTGCTCGCAACGGCAATGTTGTTGTCGTTAGCCTTAATCATCGACTCAATGTGCTGGGATTTTTGGACCTTTCCGGCTGGGGCGATGCGTATGAACATTCGGTTAATTTGAGGTTTAAAGGACATGGTTGCTGCATTAAAATGGGTGCGTGACAACATTGCGAATTTCGGCGGCGATCCGGATAATGTCACGATCTTCGGTCAATCGGGTGGGGGCGCGAAGGTGATTTGTCTGATGAATTTGCCAGCGGCTAAGGGGCTTTTTCATAAGGCCATTGTGCAGAGCGGGAGTTATCTTAATCATTTTACAGAAAAAAGTCTTTCCCAAAAAATCACAGCTGCGCTTTTAGACGAGCTCAGTTTAAGCGCTGATCAGATCGGTGTTTTGCAAACAATGCCTTATGAGCAGCTTGCCCAAGCTGGCGTAAATGCCTTGGAAAAAGTGCAGGCAACGCTCGCACCTGACGAAGCGCCAAGGCTGGGCCTGGAATGGAATGTGGTGCTGGACGGCATTTATTTTACCAATCAACCGCATGAACCGGCATCACAAGCACTTACTGCCGACATTCCACTGCTGGTGGGTTCGGTCAAAAATGAGTTTGTGCCGTTCGAGATTGATTTGCGGAAAATAACATTGCAGGAAGCGCAGACCATGTTGCAGGAAAAGTTTGCAGGAAATGCGCCCGCCTTCATCGCCGAGTTACAAAAAGCCTATCCGGAATGCACCGATCCTGCTGATTTGGTTTCACTTGATTTGCTGTTCAGGCCATTTGTTATTGCACATGCCGATCAAAAATCACTGTCAAGAGCCGCGGTTTACACTTATTTGTTTACCTGGCAGTCGCCTATGCTGGACAAGTCGCTGCGCGCGGTGCACAATATGGATCTGGCATTTGTATTCGACAACATTGCCCGTTGCGAGGCCATGAACGGCGGGAGTGCGGATGCTTATCAGCTTGCATCATCCGTGAGCAAAGCCTGGGTGCAATTTGCGGCGACTGGGAATCCCAATCATGAAAATCTCCCGCATTGGCCAGCTTACACGACAGAAAATGGTGCTGTAATGATATTGGATTCCGTGTGCGAAGTCCGAAATCACCACGATACGGCTTTGATGGAAATCGCTGCAACGGTTAAATAATGCGCTGAAAACAGCAGCTGGCAAAAATTATGCAACGCGATAAATTAATTGTGTAAGGCTTCCGGAACGGCGCTGAACTAACTTTGTATAAAATTACAGAGTTATGGAAACAACGATTTCAGGTAAGAAGAGCGGTTCAAAAACCGAACATATAAAACAAACTTTTCCCGTGCTGGGCATGAGTTGCGCGGCATGTGCAGTGAGTGTGGAAAGCATGCTTAAATCAATGGAAGGCGTGCATGATGCGGGCGTGAATTACGCCAATCAGACGGCCTGGGCTGATTTCGACAGCTCCGTTTCGCCATCAGAGCTCCAAAACAGCGTCCGCTCAATTGGTTATGACCTGGTTGTGGATGCGGAAGATCCGGGGCAAGTGCAGGCCGAGGCACAGGAAAATCATTACAACGAGCTAAAAAAGAGAACATTATGGGCATCGATCTTGTCCGCACCGATTGTTATCATAGGCATGTTTTTCATGGAAGGATCGGCGCATGCGCTGCCTTACGGGAACTGGATTATGATGGCGCTGGCTGCACCTGTGGTTTTTGTTTTAGGTAAAAGCTTCTTTATCAATGCCTTCAAACAGGCGCGTCACGGCAGGGCCAACATGGACACGCTCGTTGCGCTGAGCACCGGCATAGCATTTCTTTTCAGCACTTTCAATACCATTAATCCGGCTTTCTGGCATGCACGCGGCTTGCATGCGCATGTGTATTTTGAGGCGGCGGCGGTTGTGATTGCGTTTATTTCATTGGGTAAACTTTTGGAAGAAAAAGCGAAGTCAAACACGTCGTCGGCGATCAAAAAACTGATGGGATTGCAGCCGAAGACGGTGACCGTGATCCGGCAAGGCAATGAAGAAGTGATTCCCGTCTCGGAAGTTGTGGTTGGTGATGTGATTCTTGTAAAACCAGGCGATAAAATCCCCGTAGACGGCGTAACGACCGAAGGGACATCATTTGTAGACGAAAGTATGATCAGTGGCGAACCCGTTCCGGTCGAGAAATCAGAGGGACAAAAGGTGTTTGCCGGAACGATCAATCAAAAGGGAAGCTTTCGGTTTAAGGCACAGAAAGTGGGCGGCGATACGGTGCTGGCGCAGATTATCAAAATGGTGCAGCAGGCGCAGGGCAGTAAGGCGCCGGTGCAAAAGCTGGTGGATAAAATCGCCGGTATTTTCGTTCCGGTCGTGATTGTGATCGCTTTGGTAACGTTTGTTGCGTGGATGATTTTTGGCGGAGAAAATGCTTTTACACACGCCTTGCTAACGTCTGTAACCGTGCTCGTTATCGCTTGTCCGTGCGCATTGGGACTCGCTACGCCTACGGCCATTATGGTTGGTGTGGGAAAAGGTGCGGAGAACAATATTTTGATAAAAGATGCTGAAAGTCTGGAACTTGCACACAAGGTTAACGCCATTATTTTAGACAAAACAGGCACCATAACACAGGGAAAACCGACGGTAGCGAATGTTCATTGGGCAGATCAAAATTCCGATCAAAATCTGCTGGAAAGCATTCTACTTGCGATTGAGTCACGTTCCGAACACCCACTGGCTGACGCTGTTGTCGACTATTTGAGAAAGGATCATGTGGCTGCTGCATTGCAATCATTTGATAGCATCACCGGCCAGGGTGTGCAGGCTGTGAGCAACGGCATGACTTATTATGTCGGCAATAAAAAGCTAATGTCATCCCGCAACCTCAACATTCAAGGTGAACTTGGAACATTGGCTGAAAAGTGGCAAAATGAAGCGCAAACGGTCATTTACTTTGCCGATGAGAAACAAATTTTAGCAGTGATCGCCATCGCCGATCAGGTGAAAGCAACTTCTCGCCAGGCCATCGAAACCTTGCAGCATATGGGCATTGAAGTGTATATGCTAACAGGAGACAACAGCCAAACTGCCGCGGCAGTGGCCAATCAGGTGGGTTTGAAACATTATAAGGCCGAGGTGATGCCGTCGGAGAAAGCGGATTTTATTCAAACATTGCAGCGTGAGGGGAAAGTGGTGGCAATGGTTGGGGACGGAATCAACGACAGCCATGCATTGGCGCAGGCGGATGTAAGCATTGCCATGGGAAGAGGTTCGGATATTGCTATGGACGTTGCTAAAATGACATTGATCACGTCTGACCTGAATGTGATTCCGAAAGCGCTTAAACTGTCTGCAAAAACGGTCAAAACGATCCGGCAGAACCTGTTTTGGGCATTTATTTACAACCTGATTGGAATTCCGGTTGCAGCCGGTGTGCTTTATGCGGTCAATGGATTTTTGCTGGATCCAATGCTGGCGGGCGCGGCGATGGCATTGAGCTCGGTTTCAGTGGTGAGCAATAGTCTGCGATTAAAAGCGATGAAATTGTAATTTCAAAATCTTTGATTAATTATGCTGTAAGGCATCTTTGGCCAAAGCATTGAAATTGAAAACCCATGACCATCCCGATTAAAAATAAACTGCTGGAAGACGAGCTTTTCCGGATCAAGCGAATGAAAGAGGTGATTAAGACGACCAATCCGCACGGTCATAAAGATTACCTCGAAATCATTTTTCTGCATGAAGGAGCCGGTTTACATCGCATTGATCATCAGTCGTTTGACGTGCAGCCATTTTCGTTATATATGATCATGCCGGGACAGATCCACAGCTGGGAACTGACCGCTGTTCCAAAAGGATTTGTGATCATGCTGCAAAAGGATTTTCTCCTTAACCAGCCGTTTTACGACCATTTGTTTCAAACTTTCCCGAGAACATTCAAGAGCGGATATGCGCTGGACCATGTTCACGCGACGATCTCGGATATTTTTACAAACATTGAAAACGAGTACAACCAGAAGCAGGAAAATTTTCATGCAGTAATCCAGACCTATCTGCAACTCCTTTTTAATTTGCTGAAACGCGAAGCGGGACCGGAGCAGGTCGCACCATTTCCGGAGCAATTGAAACAGTTTCTCAGCGAACTGGACACTCATTTCAAAACAGATCACGAAATCGGTTTTTACGCAAGTCAGCTGGCGATCACGTCAAAAACACTCAATAATCTCTGTAAAAAAACACTGGGCAAAACGGCGGGTGAAATCATTACCGAAAAGTTGAATATGGAAGCAAAAAAGCTCTTGTTGTATTCAAATCAAACCCTTTCTGAGATTGCCTATGAGCTGGGTTTTAGTGATCCTTCTCATTTCAACAAGTTTTTCAAACGACAAATCGGCGTTCTTCCTGCCATTTATCGCAAGGGAATTTCCTGAATGTACCAGTTATTGATCGTAATCTACTAAGTCTACTAGTTTGCAAGAGATATATTTGCCTGCTCAATCATTACGGGCAGGCGAAATTTATTCAGAATGAAATTTTTTATTACAATCCTGGCCTTATGGGTTGCAGGTTTGTCGGCATACGCACAAAATAACTTCCGTATCGAGGGCCAGGTGACGGATAAGGAAACGAAAAAGCCGCTCGCATTTGCTTCACTGGCATTATACAAAAGTTCTGATTCAACATTGGTTAATGGTCTGATCACCAATGAGTCTGGTAACTATCGTTTTGAAAATGTAGCACAGGAAAAGTATTACATTGAAGCACAATACATTGGATATTATAAGTTTCGCCTCACGCTTCCCGCATTAGCCGGTGCAAGCCTTATGCAGCCCGTCGAGCTCAGCGCTGATGCCCGAACATTGCGCGAGCTGAATGTAGTAGGAGATCGGGCGGGAGTGGAAAACAAAATTGACCGGCAGGTTTACCGCGCAGATAAATTTTTGGGAAGCCGGGGCGGCACTGCCATCGATGTGTTACGGAACACGCCTTCGGTGACGGTGAATAGCGAGGGCGACATTACATTGCGCGGATCAGCCGGATTTCTGGTGCTTGTTAATGGCAAGCCCGTGCAGTCGGATCCTACTTTGGTGCTGAACCAGATCGCCGCAAACCTGATTGAAAATGTGGAAGTGATCACTTCCCCATCCGCGCGGTTTGACCCGGATGGGAAGGCCGGCATCATTAACATTACGACCAAAGCGCCGCAGGCAGGCGAGCGTTCGTTTTCTGTCAATGTGCAGGGCGGGCTGCCTGCAATCCATACTTACAATAATTTGAAGAATCCACTCCGGTTTGGCGGCGACGCGGCTTACAACATTCGCACTTCCAAATGGGATTTTCAGATTAGCGGAAGTTACCTGCGTAACGACATTGCGGGCAGGCGCGTAGGCGATGTGAACACGACGATTGACAACATTTTTACTTCCTTTCCGTCTGATGGCGAGCGCAGCTTTATTCGCTACAATTACACCGGCCGCACATCGCTCACTTACACACCGAATGCCAATAATGCGTTTTCAGCCGGTTTGTACAAAGGTTACCGGTCACAGGCGCGGCGGGCAGATATCGTTTACAACAATACGAAAACGGATTTGAGCACTCAGGAAAATGTGGGCCGCATCACCTATTTCAATTCCAACATTGCCAAGAAAACTGCGGATATCACGCTCGGAAATTTAGATTATACACACACATTCATCAATAAATCGACGCTCAGCGTCTCGGGGCTTTATGAGCAGGCCGACCTGGAAGGACTAACTACGAACGTAAACCTTGCCGAGCCGGACCGTCAGAATGTTTTGCAAAACACGCGTAACCCGAGCGAAAATCCTTTGACAGCCTATCGGCTGCGCGCGGATTACAGCATTAATGTGCTGAAAGGAAAGTTTGAAACGGGTTATCAATTCCGGAATCAGGAGCAAAAAGGAAATTTTCAGTATTTAAACCAAAATCTGGAAACCGGCGCCTTTGACATTGTGCCTGAATTCAGCAGCAATACGAAGGTTTTGCAGAAAATCCATTCGGTTTATGGTCAGTATGGCGCGAAGGCGGGCAAGCTGGAATACATTGCGGGTTTGCGTTATGAATATGCGACGCGGGCGTTCACGGCAGGCAATGATGCGGTCCGTAACCTCAATTTATCGAACCTTTTTCCAACATTGAATCTGCAATATCAGGCTAGCAAAACATTTAAAGCGAAAGCGGGTTACAGCAAACGCGTGCAGCGCGCGACCAACGCCGAGCTCAATCCGTTCCCCGAGCGGGAGCATTCGGAGACTTTGGAATCGGGCGATCCTGAGATTTTACCTGAGTTTATAGATTTGTCAGAAATCGGCGTGGTTAAAGACTTTGGAAAGGGAAGTGCATTTCTTACGGCTTATAATCAGCGCATTAAGAATGTGGTCAACCGCGTGAACAGCGTCTATAACGACACAATTTTGAACCGGATTTACACCAATGCCGGCATAGCGACTTCGTGGGGAGTTGAAGCGGGAACGACCTTGCAACTTGCTAAGTGGTGGCAGTTTTATGCCGGCGCAAATGTTTACGATTACAAGATCAAAGGCTCGCTTTTTAACAATGATGTCGCTGTAAACAACTCAGGGATTGTATATTCCGTCAATGCGAACACGGGTCTGAAGTTATCTTCGACGATGAATGTGCAGCTGACTGTCAATTATTTATCTAAAAGAGTCACTGCGCAAGGAACGGATTCACAGTTTTTCAATCCGGCCCTTTCTGTTAAAAAGACGTTCATGAAAGGCAGGCTGTCAGCATTGCTGCAATGGCAAAATATCGATATGGGATTATTGGGATCGAATGAGCAGCGCATTACGACATTTGGGAAAAACTTTTTTACAACGACCAATTACATTCAGGAAACGGATATTTTCATGCTTAATCTGAGTTACAACCTCAACTCGCTGACCAGAAAAACGAAGCTGCCGGTCAGTGAATTTGGGGATAAGGAGTTTTGATCCGGCTTCACACAAACCGAAAAGTAATTAATGGTGACTTTTAAACATTGGAATCGTCAAATCTGACGGGAATTTGTAGTTTTGAAGACCCGGCTAAGCTTTATTTTGATCGGGCCCCCTTCACATGAATTTTATTTTACTGCCCGTTTCGGCGTTTTTGCTGTTCATTGTTTGCTATTTATCGCTGTCAGGCGAAGGCATTTATACAAAGGTCAGAATCGCCATAATCCAGTCGTTGATAGCGTGTGCTGTGCTAGCGTTCGTCTACAATGAGGTGTTTTCAACGTTTAATGGCATTAATTCTATCAGCGCCGCATGGTTCTGGATTACGGTTGTCTTATCGCTTTGCGCTTATCTTTTTTATCAAAGAAAAAGTAACCCGCTTAGTTTTAAACATTTAGCCGATTGGAGGCCACTCATGCAGCTTCGAGGCATGAGCCGAACGGCGAGGACTGCGGTCATTTGCTCAATCCTATTTTACATCGTTCCGCTGCTTTTTCTGGCCATTTATTCGCCGCCAAATAATTTTGACACGCATAGTTACCATTTGAACCGAATCCTTTTCTGGATCGACAATGGTAATCTGGACCATTTCCCGACGCAGCATATTTTCCAGTTGTATCTCAATGTCTTCGCAGAATATCTGGTGCTGCACACCGTCTTACTTTCAGGATGTGACCAATTTGCAGGATTAATTCAGTTTGGATCATTTATCGGATCATTGGCAGCTGTGAGTTTGATCGCCAAAAAACTGGGGATGAAAACCAGCGGTCAGCTGCTCGCAGCCATGTTTTTGCTCACATTGCCCATCGGGATTTTTGAAAGCACAAGCACGCAGGTCGATTACGTTGCCTGTTTTTTCTTCATCGCATTTGTCTATTTCGGCATCGAGCTGCTCGAAAAGAAAAGTTTCAGCACGCTACTCGCCATGTTGTTATCGCTCGTTTTCGGCGGCTTTACAAAATACACCATTCTGATTTTTGCGATTCCTTTTACAGCCTATTTCGCTGTCCGGATTTTGATTCAGTACAAGATCCTTTATGCTGTACAAGTGCTGGCGCTGGCTGTTGGCCTGTTCTTTCTAGTCTTCACTGCCTTCTTCGTTCGCAATTATTCGCTGTTCGGGAGTGTAATGAGCCCGCCGGAAGAGACAAGGCTTTTTGCAGAGAAAATTCCAGTCGACAAACATGGTTTTCTTTTCACAATTTCCGGGATTGTCAAGAATGCGAGCCTGCATATGAGCTTGCCTAATACTGCTTATAATCAGGTTATTGAACAGCAAATAAGAAATTTGCACGACACGATTGGCGTAGACATTGACGATCCCGCGCTCCGGCTCGACTGGTTCCGTGTACGCTACTCCGTTCATGAAGATATGGCGGCAAATACTTTTCATTTCTGGTTGATCATTGCTGCGTCACTGCCCTTATTTTTCATGCGCGGGCGATGGGAAATGAAGTGGTTATGGCTTTGCGCGATCCTGGGTTTTGTGCTGTTTTGTACGTTATTGAAATTTCAGCTTTGGAGCAGCAGAACGCACATGCCATTTTTCGCGATAGGCGGTTTGCTTGTCAGCTATGTTTTTTCTCACGTCCTGCGCTGGAAAATCCTTCTGATCGCAATGCCGTTGTTTTTGCTTTCTTCGGTGTTCGTTTACGGAAATCCTAACAAGGCACTCGTCCCGCTCGTTTACCTCACCCAAAACTTTATTGCACACATTCCTGTCGCCATTTGTTCGTCTGATGAAACACAAACAAAGCTTTTTCAAGATCAGTTGAGCCCTTATTATACTTTCGTTGAAGGACAAACTTGCCATCCGCTCAAACAATGGCCGGGATATGCGGAGCGGCTGCGGATTTTCAGGATGCTGGATAAATTAGGTTATTATGATGAAGATAAAACAGCAACCGTTTTCGCAACCGAAAGGGAAAAAAGTTACTTTCTGAGCCACCAGCTGGATTACGACAGTTTCAAGCCATTGCTGACACACATTAATGGTGACAAGAAAAACATAGGCGTGCTTTTTCGAAATGATTTCGGATTTTATCATTACTGGGCAGCTGCGGCGACAAAAGTGGCTCAGCCCGGGCAAATGCAATACATTCGTTATCGGCGCGAATTGGCTGCCTTACCCAATGCACAGAAACCATTTTACTACGATTACGTGCTGGCCGACGACGCCGGATTAGCCGAGACATTCATCCCGAAGGCGAACATTGATACGATATACAAAGCGCCGCGGCTGTGCCTGGTTAAGCTCAAACATAAAAGCGCTGAGCGGCTTTTGTTTTAACACTTTGTAAAGAACCAAAAAAGGAGCTGCCCCGTTGTAAAATTGTGTCCATAACCAAAATGGGCATGATTGCACGAACGTTATTTGCACCTGAATGAATTCTTTTTTCGACAAGAAATACGACAAACCGGTCATTAAGAAAAACCAGCCGGACGACTCCTATAAATTTCAGCCACTTCCAGCACCTTCCGGAAAATATCCATATCATCTTGATTTAGAAGATGTTCAGTCATTAAATGATCGGAATAAGCTTGCATTTCACATGCTTGGCGACACGGGAAGCATTCGCAATCCGGATTTTCAGAAACTCGTTGTCGGGGAAATGATCAAGCAATATCAGCAAACGGATGGCACAGGGCTCGAACCCATGTTCTTGTATCATTTGGGGGATATCGTTTATAATTTTGGTGAAGCAAGCCAGTATAAGCGTCAGTTTTTTGACCCTTACCAGAAATATCCTGGGCCGATTTTCGCAATCCCGGGCAATCACGACAGCGACGTCAATCCCGACAGCCGCGTTTCGTACAAAAGTCTGGATGCATTTACGAAGGTTTTTTGTGATAAACAGCCGCAAACGGTTTCTTTCAGCGGCGGTGCAGCGCGCAAAAGTATGACCCAGCCTAATGTTTTCTGGTCATTGATTACGCCCGTTGCGCGCATCATCGGCATGTATGGCAACGTGACCAAGTTCGGCAACATTACGCCGGATCAGAGAAAGTGGCTGCTGGAAGAGTTGCGCAGCGCGGACGCGGAAAGGCCGGATAAAGCGATCATTCTATGTGTGCACCACGCGCCTTATTCAGCGGATATTAATCACGGTTCGAGCTTGCAAATGATCCAGTTTCTGGATGGTGTTTTCGAACAGACCGGCGTGCGGCCGGATATTGTTTTTAGCGGACACGTCCACAATTATCAGCGATTTTCGAAACGCTATTTTGACGGAAAAACCGTTCCTTTCATTGTTGCAGGCGGAGGCGGTTATGATGAGCTGCACGCCGTGGCTTCTGTAAATGATTCACGTTTTACGGGCAGCAATGCGCTTTTTAACAATGTTTCACTGGAAAATTACTGCGATAACAAGCACGGGTTTTTGAAAGTTTTAATCGAAAGAACAGATAAAGGACTTCGTCTGACGATCGAATTTTATGCGCTTCCGCATGAAAAAACGATCGAGCCAGGCATGAATGCTGTCCTGACCGATCGTTTCGAGATTGAAATTTAGCAGTTATTGCTTAAAAGTAATTTTAGAAAGCGTCATCAATGGTTCGACCGGTTTGGCCTCATCATTTTTGAACACGAGGTAAATGTCATGTTTGCCGCTCGTAGGCTGAATATTCACCACAACCGGAGCGCGTGTTGGACGGCGGGGAGGCTTGACGGTTTCGCCAGGCTTTTTCTGACTTTCCATTTCTGCCATCAGCTTTGCCATATCCACCTCAGGGGCGACTTCCACTTGCTTTTCACCCACCAATGTGCCCGTAGGTGAGTCCAGGTGGATTTCAATTTTTCCGCCTAATGCACCTTCGCGTTTTTGCGCAGCCGCATTCATTTCAAGCTCCTTAATTCCCGTCAAATCCAGCTCTTTGAATGCCAGAAAGCTGTTGGCAAAAGTTACTACGCTGAAACCGAGGCCAGCCGTGCCGAGTGCTTTCATTTCAGCGCCCTGCACCACAGGTGCTTCGGCAGCATTGATTTCAGGGCTTCTCAACACGATCATTTCTTCGGTTGTCTGCGCCGGGATCGCTTTGTTTCCGCTTACGGATCGGTCTGTAAATGCCGCACGGATCAGCACGGTGCCTTTTCCATTGTCTTTTTCGGGAATTTTGGGTGTATACTCACCTTTAACCGGCAATGTGCTCAGCGTTTTATCCGTGCTGTTAAGAATGTATTTCACAATTGTTTCCGCATCAGCAATGGGCAAAGCAGGGTGGGCGGCCATCGCCACTTCTCCCCAAACGCCAGAGCCGCCTTTCAGAATTTTTTCAACCAGCTTTTCTGAGACACCCGGCTGTCCTTTGTACTTATTGGAAATGTCCGCAAATGAAGGGCCAACTGACTTTGTATTAGGCTGATGGCAAACCTTGCAATCGCTTTTTCCGATTAAAACCTGCGCCACGGCAAACTGCGTGCTTGCATCCACACTCCGCTGACCCTGAATCACTTCCGCATAATCAAAGCCTTCCGACGCGTAATCAATGCTCACCGCGATCTGATCCGCTTTTATCTTTCCGTCAGAAAGACTTCCATCTTCCTTATCAGCCACATCGACAGCATAAGGAATTGGTTTTCCGGCGAAAAAGAATGTTTTATTGCCTTCCAGATTAACCGTCACTTTTGGTGGTTCATTGCCCGCGATGATCTTGATCGACTGTGAGTTTGCTGCGCCTTTGGCATCAGTAACCGTCAGATTTGCGGTGTAAACGCCTGGCTTGGCAAATGTTACGGTTGGGTTTGCAGTGTTAAATGTTTGTGGAGCAGCGCCGGTTCCTGTGATTTTCCAGTTGTATTTCAGCTTGTCGCCATCAAAATCTTTTGTCCCGTCCGCCGATAACTTAGCCTGAAAAGGAACGGTGCCGCCTTTTTTGTCGGTTGAAACCTGCACGATCGGTTTGCGGTTTCCGCCATTGTATTCGATCCGGATTAATCTAGAATTCTCGCTTTTTCTGAACCAGTTGCTGCCATATTCCAGCACATATAAATCGCCGGAAGGACCAAATTTAATGTCGATAGGCTGAACCGGATGATAATTTGGCAGCACGCGCTCCATCGACTGGTAATCACCGTTTTCGTTCATGGAAATCGCCATGATCCAGCCGCGGGAAAAGTCTGCGGCGATCCATTTATTTTCGTAATAAGCCGGCCAGGGGCGGGAAGGCGCTTTGAAATCCGAGCGGTGATAAACCGGACCGCCCGTTGCGCTTCGTGAACCTGAACCCACCAGCGGAAACTTGTCAGAAACGCCATAAGGATAGTAAATGAAGTTCGGAGCTGTCGGCATCAGCTCTTTGAGGCCGGTGTTATTTGGCGACTCGTTCATCGGCTTAGCCGGATCTTTTTTAGCCAAAGGTTTATTTGCAGCATAATCATAAACCGGAAATGCCTGATTGTCACCCACAAACCAAGGCCAGCCGAAATTCCCCGGCTTACGCGCCTGGTTCATTTCATCATAACCTCTCGGCCCAATCTCAGAATCTTCACTCGCATCCGGACCCACTTCTCCCCAATATAAATAGTCCGTTTTGCTATCAACGGAAATTCGCCACGGGTTCCTGTGACCCATTGAATAGATTTCCGGACGTGTTTTGGCTGTGCCTTTCGGATAAAGATTTCCTTCGGGAATGGTGTAAGAACCGTCTGGCTCGGGATGGATTTTAAGAATTTTTCCACGCAGGTCATTGGTGTTTCCTGCATGTCCCTGGTCGTCCCAGCTGGCGCGTCCGGGACGCTCGTCAGTTTGCGCAGCCTTCTGATTTCCAGTGTTATTGCCGACTGTCAGATACAGATTTCCCGCTTTGTCCCAGGTCATGCCGCCGCCGGTGTGGCAGCAAACCTCTCGCTGGGTTTCAACTTCGAGCACCGTCTTTTTAGAGCTTTCGACCAGCTGCTCATCCGTTATTTCAAAGCGTGCGAGAATGTGTTTTTTCTCGGTTGGATGGGCGTAGTAAAGGTAAATCCAGTGGTTTTTTTCATAATTGGGATCCATTGTGAAGCCCATTAATCCTTCTTCGGCTTCCCGCGAAACTCCTTCTGCGCTGGTGTATTTCGTGTTTACCGGAATGGTCGCAATCAAGTCCGTCGTTTTGGTCAATGGATTGTATTTTTTCAAAGCGCCTTTCCGCTCGGCAATGTATACGGAGCCGTCGGGGAGGACTTCAAAAACCATCGGCTCGTCGAGATTGTCGGCCACAACAATGGGCGTAAAACGGCTTTCATCCGGTTTTGGGGGCGTATCCTGCGCTGTAAAAGCGGCTAAGGAAATTAATGCAGCGCCCGAAATTGCGTTCTTCATCACGCGGGTCAGGCGCTGGTAACGAAAGTATAGGTTTGTCATAAATAGTAAACTTAGAGTTTACTGGAAATATAACAATAAATAACGAAAAATTCTTACTTCGTCATTTTCCCATCCAATGCTTGAAATCGCTCACCTTCTCACGGCTGACGAGCACTTCCTTATTGTGTAATGGCCGCAAGCTCAGCGCAAGCCGGTTTCCAAAATACGGGTCAATTTTGTCTTACAGATTTATGCGTGACCATCATGCCGCGGTTAATGCGGAAGAAGCGGTCGGGGTCAAGCACGTCTGCCAGTTCGTCCAATGTGTAGTCTACGAGCAGTTTTTGATTGTTATCGGTGATGAAAAAGCTGTAACGTTCCTCCGTAAAAAAGTACGCGATTTCACTCACCTCAACCGAAAGCATTTTTTGCCCTTGTTTGACCAGAAAACGTTGTCTGTAATCATTTCTGGCGGGTTGCCTGAAACTTTCAAGCAACTTTTTAATGCCTTCAAGCGAATCGGTTGCGGGTTGTGCACGCATGTTCTCATATTTCTGCAGGCTTCTCTGCAAGTCGTCACGGTGGATCGGTTTGAGCAAATAATCGATGCTGTTGAGCTTGAAAGCCTGCAATGCATATTCGTCATAAGACGTTGTGAAAATGATCGTGCTGCTCACCTGGACACGATTAAAAATCTCAAAGCTTTGGCCGTCAGATAATTCAATGTCCAGAAAAATTAAATCCGGATCTGCTATACCATTCTTTTGGTTAGCGGAAAGCCATTCCACCGTTTCTTCAATGCTGTCTGTAACGCCGCTAATTATTAGCGCCGGTGCGGTTTCGGTCAGCAGTTTCTTTAATCTCCGGACAGACAGGTCTTCGTCTTCAACAATGAGTGCGTTCATATTTTCAGGCTATCAATGGCAGGATTACAGTAAAAAATTCATGGGTGCTTTCAATCAGCGGCTCGCGCAATGTGGGCTGGTGTGCTTTCAGCAATTTGTATTTTGTAATAATGTTGACCAATCCAACACCCGTCGATTCAAGATTTTCAGCGCCGGCAGTAAGTGTCTTTTTTTGCAGATTATTACGCACCATCAGTTGTCCGTCCTGAGTGCTTAATATGAAGATCGTCAGCGGACGGCTTACCCTGATCACATTGTGTTTGACGGCATTTTCAACCAAAAGCTGCAAGGTAAGCGGCGGGATCCTGTATTCCAGCAAATGCTTTTCAACATGAATATAAAGCTTCATTCCGTCGCCATAACGTGTTTTTAGCAAATGTCCGTAAGAATCCATGAATGATAATTCCTTCCTTAACGTCGTGAGTTGACTGAATTCTCCATCGTCCGCCGAAGCATGATTGGTTTGTAATAAATAGCGGTAAACCCGCGCCATTTCGTCAACAAACTGCTCCGCCTTTTGCGGATCTTCGGCAATGAGGGTCGATAAAGAATTCAATGTGTTAAACAAAAAATGAGGGCTGACCTGCGCTTTGAGACTTTCCAGCTGGCCATTTACATTCTCTTTCATGAGGCGTTCCCGGTTCACTTCGTGCTGTTTCCACCGGCTTATGGCGTGAAACGATTCCTGGATTCCCATGACCAACAAAATCGCTGCCATATTAATCAGGTAAAGCATTATAACTCGGTTCACCGTAAGCGTGGATCCGAAAAATTTGAAACCAACGTAAAGCCAGGCGATCAGGAGCAAAAACACGCCTGATAAAACAGCATGAGCGCAAATAGACACGAAAATTCTGCGCGGCGTCTGGTCCAGCCTTGGATATCGGCTGGCAATGTCCTCGTTAACTTTTGATTGGATTAGAAACGTTATTGTGAGCAGGCACCCGTTGAGCAATGTGCTTCCCAGGAAGGTTTGCCAGTTACGTACGAAGCCCGGGCCGACCATGATATAATTAAAAAACATCAGGAAAGCCGGCATGGTCAGTGCATAAGACCAGCGGCTTTTTGAGCTGAAAACGCCAGATATTTTTTCGGTTAGTCTTTCGGTTGCCATTTTTCCTGTCCGCCTGAGACCGTCGTCTGCTCAGTTATTTAGTTGGTTCAAAAGTAAATGAAGGCTGACAAAACAATGCATGGATTTTGTATCAGTTGTTTGAATAATCACATGAATTGTCAAGAAATGCGCAATGCGTATTGCTACGTGCGAACACGGGCGGATAACATAGGAAGTGTCACTACAAAATGTTCGTCCGTCTGTTCTACACGCACTTCGCGATTGCTGATCGCGTGATATTTCGCCTGCAATCCGCCAAGGCCGCCTTGATCGGTCAGCATGGGCCTTACTTTACTCTGGATATTATTTTGGACCCGTATGCGTTGGCTGAATGCAATTTCCACGCTGATAATGAGCGGTCTGGCTTTGGTCATGGTGTTGAATTTGATTGCATTATCCACCAAAACCTGCAACACGAGCGGCGGCACAAACAAATCGCCGGAATAGGGCTCAGGCTGGATAATTTGGAGCGTTTCGCCATAGCGGGCGTTAAGCAGCCGCGCATAAGTTTGTAAAAATTCGAACTCGGACTGAACAGGAACGAGGTCTGTTTTGGAACCTTGCAGAATGTAACGATAAATCTTGGCGAGGTCTTCCACGAAATCTTCTGCTTTGGCCTGATCATCACCGATCAGCGCAGAAAGCGTGTTCAAACTATTAAATAAAAAGTGCGGGTTAACCTGTCCTTTTAGCGCGTCAAACTGGTGCTGTAACGATTGCCTTTCCAGTTTTTCACTTTCCGCCTCATTATTCCGCCATTGCTCGAGTGAATAAAAAAGGCCCAGCATAGCACACAGGAAAACGTCAAAAAGAACGCCCAAAATCATAATCGGCCAGATATTATCCCATATCAGGCGCACGCCAAAAGCCGGGACTAAACTATAAGCCCACACATCAAAAACAGCAAGCAGCATTGTCAAGTCGCCCACGGCCAGCAGCATGACAATGAGTCGCTTACTGGTTTGGTCTACACCCGGAAAATGGTTAATAACCCACCGGACAACAACCGTGAGTGTTACAATTGAAAACCAGTAAAGCACGAAAACCAGCGCCGTGGCCGCGATGAAAGTGCTGAAATTTCTGAAATAACTTTCTCCAATAAAATAGTAGTTGCCGACAGCGAAAAAAACCGGCATCATGGCGAGGTGATACCACCATTCATATCTGGAAAAAAAGCGCGGCTTCAAGGTTCTTAACGAGGGTTTTGACAAGATAAAGTCAAAAATAAAGAACCGTAAAAAATTACCTATCAGTCAGGTTTTCTTTTTTTCAAATCATCTTTCGCATCCTAATTTTGACGCACATCAAAGCGTGCCTGCCTTCATTTTGGCAAGATCCGTTTCTATTGAAGGCGTTAATTGCTTAGCCGCTTTGCCTGCTGCCACTGCTTTTGTCTGCCATTCAATCGCTTCTTCCTTGCGACCCAGTTTGTAGAGCAAATGCGCGTAAGTGTCCAGATAGGCGGGATTTCCGAGGGTCATAGGGTGGTTTTTGTCTTTATTAAGCTCATCAAACCACTCTATTGATCTTTTCGACCAGATCAGTGCTGCTTCTAAGTCACCTTTTCTGGCGGAAATTTGATAAAAATGCCACGCATTCTCATTGAGATCCATATGGTAAAACTGCGAGGGAGGGGCAAAGGTTGAGGTGATTGGCATCGGGCCACTCTGTTTGCCCTGTTTTGTAGTAGTGCTGAGTTGCTGCATATATTTTGCATCAATCCTTTTCAGGGAGTCGACAGAAAGCGGCAAATACATGTTGTTAAGAAAGCTCTTGGCACCTTGAATGTAGTTGGAAGTGTCTTTTATAGCGAAATAAAAATGGTTCAGGCTTCTTTGGTAGGCCACATGGCCGGCGGTAAAGTCATTGGTATAAGTGCCTTGAACGAAGCTGGCTGCCTGATAAGCAAGGTTCTCATCTTTATTTCTGACCGCTTTGTTAAATGTGTTTCCAATGATGCCATTATTGAGCGCAACTGCCTCGGGGAAAGGCAAGCTTTTGTAAATGCTATCAATCAGTTTTCGTGATGTCGCTGCCTGGATCAGTTTATAAATTTTGCTGTCTACCGCCGGGCTCATTTTGTAAATGAATTTGACGGTTTCGAAATTTTGCAGTGAATCAATTGGCAATGAGCCAGCATATTCTTCCAGGAGATCGTCAACAAGAATATTCATTTCCCGCTGACGCGTCATGTATTGCTTCAAAAAAGCAGGTGACCGTTCGCCGGCTTTGTATTCTTTCTCAAAATCGACAAGCGGCTTTTGCCCGATTTTTGAAATGGCGATGTCTGCTTCTTGTAAATAGATCTGGCCGCTGGAAGTGGAACCCACATGTTTATGCAAAACATTGCCGTCGGCATCGACAAAAAGTGAGATCAAAGGATGCGGAATTTTGAACCTCTTGACAAATTTCTGGCCGTTCGGCGATTCCATATTAAGCCGGGTTGATACAAAGTTTTTAGCAAACTTTTCTTTCAGCACCGGCGAGCTGAAACCTTGCGTAGCCACGGTGTTACATTGTTCGCAGCCCGTGCCCTCAATGTGAATGAAAACGAGTTTTTTGTCTGCTTTTGCCATATTTGCAATTTCTTCCCAGGACATATTGGGATCCACAAATTCGATTTGGGCAAAGCCTGGAATGGCAATAAAGAGAAAAGAGGCGAGTAATAATAGTCTCATAGTCCGGATGATTGGAGTTCGCCCAAAACTAGAAACTTTTTTGTAACCGTTTGTTGAGATTACATTAAATCTTCGAACTAGTTTGAAGTTATAACCCAAGGGTCATCTCCAGCCGACACCGAATGCAATGCCAGCGCTTGAAGCAAATTCGTTTGCCATTAATGCCGGCGTAAAACGGGCTTTTAAAATGTAAATGAATTTGTCCGTGACGAAATGAAAGCGGCAACCTCCGACTCCGAGCGGCGTCAGGAGATTTTGCTTATTGCGAGCGCCAGCGATTCCATCATAACGATCCACCAGAAACGCGGCTAACCCTGCTTCCAGATAAATTTCCAAGACACGTGCACCTGGGGCAGGGGAGCAGGAATTGGATTTGTAAGGATTTAAAAGAAAACATTGTGTAAGTGCGCCCGATACAACCGGACTTTTGAATGCGCCTGCGTCAATAGCACCAAGTCCAAGCTGGACATTAGAAAAGGATCTTCCCCGATAGCCGAACATTACCTCTGCAGTGGCGGCGCCTTTCGGAGCAATGCCATAAACTTCTCCACCGAAAGCGCCTCTGAGCTGCGTGTAGGACTGCGCAGCCGCAAATTGATAGCATAACAAAAGGATTGCAGTCTGTTTGATAAACACAGCTCCGGGGTTTGTTTTTCAACGCGAAAGCCAAAAGTCAAGTATGTAACCGGAAGGTTAAATTGAAGCGGCTGGGTCAGGAAACGTGACCAATGTTCTTGTCATATTTGGTGAAGGGTTTTCGAATCGGATTTTGAGGCTGGTTTTTTCTGAAAGTTCTTCAACCAGTTTCAGGCCTAAACCGGACAAGCCTTGCGTATTTTCCTTTTGGGATAAAATGTTCAGATATGCTTCCTGTGTAAATGCTGTTCCCGAATTTTCTATAAAAAGCGCTGGCGCAAGCCCATTCTTTGTTACTCCTAAGCGGATTAAGCTGCCTTCATCAGATGCTTTCACGGCGTTTTGCAGCAGGTTTCTAATGATTGCCTGTAAATAGTAAGGATCGGTTTCCACCATGATCCCGGATGGGATTTCATTTTCAATAAGCAGATTTTTTGCCTCAATATTGAGTTGTAAAAGTCGCAAACTTTGCTCGGCAATGCGGGCAATTTCCACCGGCTGAATGTCGGCTTTAAACTGGTTCATCTGTGTTTTGGACCAAAGAAGTAGATCTTCCATCGTTTCCAATAGCGAGCCGGTGGCGGTCTGGATTTTGTTGCTTAACTCTGCTTTTTGACCTTCATTCAACAGGTTAGGGTTGAGTTGCTGCAATTTCAAAAACTGATAAACCTGACTGATCGGCGAGCGCAGGTCATGGCTGATAATGCTGAAAAGTTTCGCTTTGGTGCGGTTTGCTTCCTCCAATTCGCTGATCAATGTTGCCAGTTCCCGGTTTTTCGCGTCCAGTATTTCCGCGTTTTTGCGCTTGTTGCGGTAAATGACGCCCAGCAACGCAAGGGAAACTACAAGCAGCATAAGTCCCGAAATCAACCAAAGCCGTTCTTTTTTTGCCCGGTCTATTTGCAGGTTTTTGACCTCAATTTGTTGTTGCTTGTCCTTATTCTGATACTTTGCTTCGGCGTCCGCAATACTTTTTTGCGAAGATTCAATGTACAACGAATCCCTTAATGGCGCATATTTGTCATAATAAGCATATGCCTGCTGCCACTGGCCGGTTGCCGCATAGCATTTGGCGAGCGACTGCAATAATGCAACATGGATTTCCAGTCCCAATCCGTCACTGTTCGGTTCCGAAGCCTTCAACAGGGGCAGGGCTTTTGCATATTGTCTTCGCGCCATCAGCATTGCTCCTGTCATATAATTGACTTGTGACATCAGAAAATCATCCGCGCCGTAGGGAGCTAATTCATTGGCACGACGGACGTAAATGTCAGCGCTATCCAGCTTTTTATCCGTCAGATAATAGTCTGCAAATGTCAGGTCGAGCGCGATTCTGGCGGCATAGCGGCCTCTTTGCTGTTTGTCTTCCAGCATCATTGCAGTAACGCTGTCATAGTACATCCGTGCCGCCGCCGGTTGTTTGTTAAGCAGATACGCGGTTGACATATCCCTATAATAATAGTTGAGATAAGGTTTGTAAGCGACAATGTATTTTCTGCTTTCTTTGGTATAATAAAGTGCTTTTTCGCCTTGCTGCAATTGCGCAAATAGTTCGCCAAGGCTAATCAGGTCCACTACAATGTCTTCCCGGTCCTTGATTTTGCCGTTTTCAGTCAGTGTTTTTTTGATAGCAATGGCTTTTAATAAATAATCAACCTGCGTATTGTACTGCCCTTTGGAACCGAAATAATTGCCGATGGTCGCGTAAATGGTGGACTTTTCATACTCATTTCTGGTGGTGTCAATGCTTTTTAGCATCTCCTTCAGAATCGGTCCGGCCTTCTCTTTGTGGCCTGCCGAGTTGTTGTAGGAATATAGCAGACGGTTCAAAGACATCAGAATTCGCTTTCCGTTTTTGTCTTTTCGTGCATCGGCCATTGACAGCTCGTGATAATAGATCGAAGTGTCATCATTGGTCTCCTCGAAAGCGTATCCCAGGTTGTAAAGAAAAATTGACCGGTAGTAATAATCATTTGCCGGAGCAATCCGCAGCGCATAACGGGCAATAATTTTTTCTGTTTCCAGATCGTCAACTGCTGCGAGCGAATCGCAATAATCGGCCAGTGCTTCGAGCTTGTCTCTGGTGGTTTTATATTTTGTCAGATCCGGAATAACCTGACCAAATGCCGTCGTTAACGAGATCAAAAGCAGGATTGTAACATGTAAAGTTGATTGCATGCGGTCAGATTCTGAGCTTGGCGATGGCAGACCGATAAGTTTTGCCAACCGGAATAACGGCATTGTTGCAAACCACTTCCGAGTGCCGCAGCTCCTTGATCTGATTGAGGGAAACGGCATAACTCCGATGCACGCGCATGAAACGGTCCGCTGGAAGCTGTTCCATGAAACAAGTTAATGTTGAGAGCGTTACGTAATTTTTCTGCTGCGTAATGATCTTGGTGTAATCCTGCATGGCTTCCAGATAAATAATGTCTTTCTGAGCCAGCTTAATGTGGTTGTAACCTTCTTTGATCGTCAGCATATCCTGCTCAAAAAGTACTTCATAGGCCTCTGCACGCTGTTTCATAAGCGAATATTCACGCACCCGGCGCGCAGTGTCAGCGAAGCGTTCTTCAGTAAGCGGTTTGAGAATGTAGTCCAGCGCAGACAACTCATAACCGTCCAGCGCAAATTCGTGGTGAGATGTTATAAAAACGGCCATCGTCACATCCGACCTTATTTTCCGAAGCAGATCGAGTCCGCTGATGCCGGGCATTTCAATGTCTAGAAAAACCAGATCGGGCTTAATGTATTGCTGCGCCTCGTATCCTTCCAGTGCATTGGGAAAAGTGCCGCAGTTTTGCAGAAATGGAAATGCTTTTGCGTATTCTGTAATTGAAAATAAGTCCAGCGGATTGTCGTCTATTGCAAGAAAACGTACCATGGGATGCGTACTGCCGGTCATAAGCGGATTTCGTAAATGAGCCTCAATATATACAAAACCATTTGCCGGATAAACCCAGTTAATAAAGTGTTTGCATCGAAGGAAGTTTTTTTTGGACTAATGCATTGAAACGCGAATTCTATTTGCATTTGTAAGTCAATGCAAGTGCCCGGTGCGTAGGGTAAAAGCCGTCCAGCGGGTAACCGTCCGCATTGTATGAACGCGAAACATCGATCACAAAATCATTGGTCGTTTCAGGATAGTCAATGGTTGTCCGGGTAATGTTATTGGCTGACATTAAATGCGCGTAATCGTCGAAATAAGTGCTTTGAATGGCATAAATCTTTCGAAAAGGATTAGGGCTCTGGTCGTATTCAAACTTGAATGCGGCCGATGGTTTATCATCCATCCGGAAGCGTTTTATCGTTTGTAAATTCCCGTTTTCACTGAATTCGAGCAAGGCATATGCCTGTTCCGTTTCCTTGTAATTTGCAGGATCATTTGCCGATCCGGTTGCCACAAAAGTGCTCTGAATAATGCGGCTTATTTTTCCGGCTTTCCATTCAAATTTGGTTGCATATCGCGGCAAAACTTCCTTTTCATACCACGTCTTTTTTACCAAAATCTTGTTCGCGTCATATTCAAATTTTACATTCATGCCTTGGCTCGCATTGGTCACAACCGATGGGCGCTGCTGATCATAATAACTTACGGTGCTCGACAATTTGGTGGTGTCGCCGAAATATCCGGTGTAAGCGTAAGTGGTTCCGCTGATCAGGTTTTGGTTATTGTAAAAGATCTCCACCCGCGCTCCCGATCCTGTCGTGTCCGTCACATATCCCGCTAATTGGCATGGTTCTGCTTCGACAAGCGGCTCCTTAATATCATCTTTTTTACAAGCAAGCACTGTTACAAACAGCGCTAGGATCATAATGTGTTTCATGGTGATTGGAATGACGGATGGCTTTAACAGATAATTAGTTAACAAAGACAGCGGTCGCCAGCATTTACCATTCGGCAACGCGGGCGCGAGAGCCTTTGCATTCAAAAACTAGTATAATCGCCCGTTTTCTGCCTTCATTCTTTTTCAAAAAGTCTACATTCAGCAAGCATGAAACCAAAGTTGGCGCAGGTAAGATGGTACAGGATCATTCCGGTTGTATTTGTCACTTATAGCCTGGCGTATCTGGACCGGGCCAATTTCGGATTTGCGGTCGCTGGCGGCATGGCGGGCGATCTCAACATTACACCCAACACATCTACATTACTAAGCTCACTTTTCTTTCTCGGCTATTTCTTTTTCCAAATTCCAGGCGCACAATATGCAGCGCATAAGGCAGCTAAAAAGCTCATTTTCATTTCCTTAATTTGCTGGGGCGGCTTGGCCGCTGCCACGGGAATGGTCAACGATACTACAACGTTGATCATTATCCGCTTCATGCTTGGTGTCGTTGAAAGCGCGGTTATGCCCGCAATGCTGATCCTGCTTAGCCAATGGTTTACCAAAGAAGAACGATCTCGTGCGAACACTTTCCTGATCCTTGGAAATCCCGTTACGGTGCTCTGGATGTCGGTTTTATCCGGTTATCTCATCGATTCCATGGGCTGGCGGTGGATGTTTATTTTGCAGGGAGCGCCTGGCATTCTCTGGGCATTCATCTGGTGGAAAATGATCGACGAACGTCCTATGGAAGCCAAATGGCTTTACGACGAGGAAAAATTGGAGCTGGAAAAAAGGCTTCAAGAAGAACAGGTTGGCATTAAACCGGTGAAGAATTATGCAGAAGCATTCAAGTCGCGAAAGGTCATTTTGCTGGCCTTGCAATATCTGCTGTGGAGCGTGGGCGTTTATGGTTTTGTAATGTGGCTGCCGTCGATCATTAAAGCTGCGCCGGATATGAACATGGTGACGACGGGCTGGCTGTCTTCCGTTCCTTATTTACTGGCTGTGATCGGAATGCTGAGCGCTTCCTATTTTTCTGATAAAACGGGCAACAGAAAAGTCTTCATCTGGCCTTTTCTGCTGATTGCCGCCGTGTGTTTGTACGCAACCGTCTGGCTCGGACCGGAAAAATTTTGGCTCTCTTATACATTGCTAGTCATCGCAGGAGGCGCATTATACACGCCTTATGGGCCTTTTTTCGCCGCTATTGCGGATGTTTTGCCAAAAAATGTGATCGGAGGAGCCATTGGTTTGATCAACAGTCTCGGTGCTTTGGGTTCTTTTGCGGGATCGTATCTCGTGGGTTATCTTAACACTGAAACGGGAAATTTCAATGCGTCATACACGCTCATGTCCGCTGCACTGGTGCTTGCCACGATCATTACAATAATCGTCATTCCAACTCTGAAAACGCAGAAATTGACAACAATAAGCGCTCAATGATTATATAAGCACAACTTCGTCCCCTTCGCGAACCATGCCTGTTTCCAGCCCGATTACATTTTGCCCAAAGAAAATGTTCCGGTCTACTTTGCGGTAACTGGCCAGCGTTTTCAATGGTTCAGGTGTTTTAATAGCCGTTTTTGTATCAATCGTCACCATAATGCAGCGCTCGCAAGGCTTGGCCACTTCAAATCTCGTGTTTCCAATGGTGATATTTTTCCAATGGTCTTCGGCATACGGCAATGTTCCGGCAACGACAAAATTGGGTCGGAATCGCTTCATGGTAACCGGGTCTGCGAGTCGGCTGTTGAGGTCGTCCAGTGAAGCTTGTGAGATCAGGAGAAAAGGAAAATCGTCTGCAAAACTCACATGACTCACGCCGTGGGCATATAATGGATCTAGCTGGCGGTATGTTGCAGAAGTCATTTCTACAATCCGCACCGGTTTCCCCAAATGTTCCGAAAGCCACTCGTCCGCCAGATAAGAAACGGTTCGGGCAAGCACGAAATCTTTCCAGATCTTCACCCGGACTTCTTCATTACTTTCTCTTTGAAAAGGAATAAGGATCTGTTTTTCAGGCTGGTAACGATGCCATATGATTAAGCCCGCTTCGTCAAACTGCACGTCCAGAAGGGCCATTTGCGCATTCACGCGCTGCGTCATGAAAATTCCCTTTTCGTCGACAATCAGCCAGCGGCGATCGTATTTCAATCCGGTCTCTTCTACTTGCGATTCTTTCAGACGAATTCCGCCGAGGGATTTAACGGGATAGACCCATATTTCTGATAAATGCATTTGCGGAAGATTATGGTGCGGATCAAAGATCCATGGAAATATTTAGATTGTCGTAAAAAACCATTCCCAGTGACATTGGTATAATTGTTTATATGTATCCAAAAACGATCGGACTATTTACAAATATTAATATTTAAAGAATTGAAGAAACGTATTGCCATCCTCGGAGGAGGCCCGAGTGCATTATTTGTATACAAAAGGTTTGTGGACGCAGGTCAGACAGACTTACAAATACACATTTTTGAAAGCAAAAAGCAGTTGGGCGCTGGAATGCCTTATAGTTATCAGGGTTCTAATAATGAACATGTTACCAATGTTTCTGACAACGAAGTTCCTGAAATAGTTACCTCGATTGCCGAATGGATCCAGACGGTTCCGCAAGATCAATTGGATGACTTTAACATTGATAAAAATAAATTCAACGAATATAAAGTGCTTCCACGCCTTTTATTCGGCCAATATCTTTCAGGACAATTTGATCTGCTGTTAAAAAGAGCTGCTGAAATTGGTCTGGAAACATTGGTGCATGCCGGCTGCAAAATCATTGACATTATTGATAAACCTGGCGAAAACAAGATCGATGTTGAGATTGAAGGCTCAGGTTTTTCTACATTCAATCAGGTGATTATTTGCACCGGGCATAATTGGCCGGTAAAAAATGAAGGCGAAACGCATGGTTATTTTGACTCGCCTTATCCGCCATCAAAGCTCAGACTTGAACTTAATCACCCGATTGCGATCAGAGGTTCATCGCTGACGGCCATTGATGCAATCCGCACGCTGGCCAGAAATAATGGTGGTTTTCACAAAGACGAAAATGGTAAAGTTACGTTTCAAGCTTCTGAAACAAGTCCTGAATTCCGGCTTGTAATGCATTCCCGCAGCGGCTTGTTACCTGCAATTCGCTTCCACCTGGAAGACCCGCTTTTGTCGGATGAAGCATTGCTTACGGACGAGGAAGTGGAACAGAACAAGCAGGAAAACGGAGGTTTTTTGCAATTGGATTATATGTTTGAAAAAGCATTTAAAGACCTTTTCCGTGAAAAAGACCCCGTTTTTTATGCACGCATCAAGGACATGCGCATGGAGGAATTTGTGCATGCGATGATGGATCTGCGGGAGGGCGTGGAGCCGTTCAAGCTGTTCAGAAGGGAATACGCCGAGGCTGAAAAATCCATTAAAAGGGAAGAATCCATTCACTGGAAAGAGATTCTGGCGGTGCTCAGCTTTGCAATGAACTATCCTGCCAAATACATGTCCGCCGAAGATATGCAACGGATGCAAAAAGTGCTTATGCCTTTGATTTCGGTTGTTATTGCGTTTGTTCCGCAGAGTTCGGCCGAGGAATTAATGGCACTCGATGAGGCAGGCCGTCTTGAAATTATTCCGGTTGGCGATGACAGTCACGCTGATCCTGAAAGCAAAGGCGGGGTTACCTATCATTATTCAGATGAAAGCGGGGAGCAAAAGGCCGTTTATTATCAAACATTCGTAAACTGTGTGGGTCAGCCGCATTTACCTTTTGAAGCATTTCCATTTAAAAGTCTGATCAAAAACGGAACGGTGAGTCCGGCCATGTTGAAGTTCAAATCTGACGAAAGAGGAAGCGCTGCCATTGACGAAGGAAATGAAAATGTGGAGCACATCGGCAATGAAGGCTATTTTCTCAAAGTCCCGGGTGTGGCAATTAATGATCAGTTTCAGGTTTTGGATCATTTCGGAAAAGAAAATCACCGCATTTACATTATGGCTGTCCCTTACATTGGCGGTCACAATCCCGATTATTCCGGTCTGGATTTCAGCGAACAGGCATCAGGAACGATCGTTAATACGATCCTGACAGACTAAGGGCTTATCAAAAGTTCAAATACAGGTAAGTATTTTTTCGAAATCACATGCTTGTATTTGAACAATTTTATCCAACCATTATGAAGCTATCTGCCTTTTTAACCCTGTCTTTATTTTTTGTTTTAACCAATGCTTTTTCACAAGCGCTTAACACACTTTCTCCCGCCGAAAAAAAGGAAGGCTGGAAATTGTTGTTCGACGGAAAAGACTTGAAAGGCTGGCATGCATATGGCGGAAAAGAAGTGGGCACCGCCTGGCAGATCGAGGAAGGCGCAATCAAACTGAATGTGCCTGAACGGGCTGGAAACAAAGCCAAAAATGGCGGCGACATTGTGATCGACGAAGTTGTTAGCGGTGATTTTGAATTTAAAGCTGAATGGAAGGTTAGCAAATACGCGAATAGCGGCATTTTCTTCTTCGTAAATGAATCGCTGAAATACAAGAACATGCACGACACCGGCCTGGAATTGCAGGTGATTGATGATAAAATTTATGAAGGTGCAAAGGAAAATACGCACCGGGCGAGTGATTTCTTCGGTGTTGCCAATGCTCGTTTACGGGAAGGAAATCCGCAGGGCGAGTGGAATAAGATCCATTTTATTGTTAAAAAAGGCAAGCTGACCGTTTATCAAAACGAATTCATTGTTCAGGAACATGACCTGAACGGTGCAGATTGGAAACAACGAATAGCCAACAGCGGACTAAAAGCCGCACCCATTTCCAAAGGTTCCTATGCCGGCCGCATCGGATTGCAGGATTGGGGAAGCACCGTTTGGTATCGTAATATTAAATTGCGCAAGCTGTAATTGCGGCTAAAATTATTCTCTGCCGCAATTACAACTCGACTAATTGGCATTAGGACCGCTTGAACTTTACATTTTCGTTCAAATTCTGAGCGATTTTCTTGCCCTGCTTTTGACCCGCATCACAAGTCTTTTTGTAATGAATGCCGCCGTAAACGCGCGAGTTTCCAGCTTCAATTGCGGCATCTTCAAAGGATTTATATGATCTTGGAGTGAAGCCGAGCCGGTTGTATGAATTGTCAGTAAAAGCATAATTTTCTCCAAAAATGTAGGTTAAGGTCTGCGCTGCGGCAGCTGAAATAATGGCGTGTCCGGATGGATATTCGGGATGAGGCGGCGTAATAATGAGCGCATTCCATTCCGGTTTGTTCATCACTGTGCGGATATAAGTGACTGGCCGCAAGCCATTGTAACGATATTTTCCTTTAAAAATACTGATCGCAGATTCCGAGCAAGCCATGCCGAGCTTTGCATTGGCAACGACCGCCTTTTCCATATTTGCATTTTCCTTAATCAGGACTTGATTTAAGATAGAAAGCCAATGTGCACCGCCATAACTTTTTCCATCCGGATCATCTGCCCAGAATAATGCAATGGCCTTTTGCTCAGGAGTTAAGCTTTGTGAAATGTCGTAAACTTCCTTCACCTGCGCATAGTAATCCGAGGACGGATCAGTGGAATACGGGATTGGCTTTTCAAGATCAGCGTCAGCATCACTTCCTTTAAAAACCTGGCGGTTTTTCCCCAGTTAGGCGATGCAGCCGCACTATTAGCAGGCGGCGTAGGCAGCCAGGCGCCAGCCATAACGGGAACATTAAAAGGCGTTTTATCATCGCTGCCATCCGTTTTAGACCACTCAAAAATGGCCGACGCAATGCTTTTTCCAAATGCCGAAGACCTGGCCAGTTCCTCCCGATTGGCATCTTTTTCAAACAGGGCCGTTTGTGCCGCTTCCAAAGAGTCAATGGATGCTTTATTGGCCGGAGAAGTCATCGGATAAAAGCTTCTTGTAATAGCAGCCATAGCCGCATTAGCCGATGCCGGCCAGTAATATTTAGCTCCGGTTTCGATAGCCCGGAAGATTAGTGAGTCCGTTCAGTTGCGGTGCCATGGATTGATAACACGGGCATGCCCGGCACGACAGATTCATAAAGTGTAACGCCCGTATACACACATCTGCGCACCGTATGTGGAGGCGGAGCAGGCGTCGTTTGCGTGATTTTAAGTTGGAGTGAAGTCCAGGTTGTTACTAAATCGGCTGAAAATGAAGAAACGTCTTTTGCTTTTTTTCCACCAGCATGAACCGATGCGGCGTACAAGGAGCAAACAAGAAGCCATACCAAATAACGGGCGGCAAGCGGGGCTTTCGAAGATTGTTTCATCTGACAAGTTAGTTTGTGATATCTACCAAATTAGGATAAATATCGCCAAACAGCCAGTTGCATCTTCAAAACTTATTTAGCGTAACTGGTTTATTATCAGTTACTAATTAGCCTTATTTTTTATTAAGTCCCAATGTTGTATTGTAATATTTCACAGTCTGGATAACAGATTGCAGGTTGCTCGGCTTCTCCTGACGGTCGCGTTCGATGATAATGTGGCCATTGAATTTTTGTCTTTCCAATTCTTTGAAAACAGCAGGAAAATTGATTACGCCCGTTCCTACGACCACATCCACCAGTTTGGGATTGTCGTAAGCTGCGATATCTTCAGGTGAATGGCAATGATGTTGCCTTCCAGTTTTTTCAATGCATCCACCGGATTAATCCCGCTTTTGGGCATGTGGCCAAGATCAGCGCATACGCCAAAACTCGGATGACCCTTCAATGCTGCCAACACAGAATCCGGATGCCAGTAAGCGCTCGTTCCTTTCCAGTGATTATGAATGGCAACTTTTACGCCGTAAACACGGGCAAGGCTGTCGATGCTGTCCCACATATGCACGGGCGGTTCGGCCGTAACATACTTAACTTTGAATTGGCGTGCTATTTCAAATTCTTTTTTCCACGCTGCCACAGTCTTCCCGCCGACCAGATATATCGATTCCATTTTCAGATCCGTTTTGTCCAAAGAGCCTTTGAGCTTTGCAATGCCAGCGGGTGACAAGTTCATGATAGACCGAATCTTTCAGCTCAGGACCAGCCTTCGCGAATGTGAAACCTTCCACGTATTTCAAACCGGCACTATCCGCCTTCGCTAGTTGTCCTGCAAAATTGGTTGGATTAAATGTATATAAAGCAACCCCCAATTTCCAGTCTTTTGGACCAAAGTGTCTCATTGACAGTAAGCTGCAACATATGCGGATCGTAGTGATGCTCGATTTGAAAAGCAAAGATTTAGACATCGATCGGGACCTGGTTTTATGTTTGAAATGCAGTGAAAATGATTGGTTCTTAATTTGAGAAGGCTAATAAGAACGCATTGGTAATTTATCTTTTTTAATCATTATGTAAAAACTGGCGTCTATATTCTTTGCGGCTGATGGGGCAATTTGGTATTTTTGGAATCATAAAATTGTTATTAAAAGTAACAATATACTCAATGTCCTATGAAACAGCCCGTTTGCTTAAAAGTGAGATCGCTGAGCGGTTACAAAGGAGATTCTTTCGCTGGAAGGTTTTCGCTCACATGCTGATGGACAGCGCAATCATTTTGGTTTGGGAGAAATGGAACTGGCGTTTCCGAACGGCATATTTCCCGTTGGGGCTGTGCATGAGTTTATGAGTGTTACCCATGAAGAAGCGGCGGCGACTGTGGGTTTTATGTCTGCATTATTAGGCAAAGTGATGCCTGCACGCGGTTCTTGTTTGTGGATCAGCATTGACCGGATGTCTTTCACCTGCATTGAAATTTTTCGGTATTGAACCCGACCGGGTTATTTTTGTAGATATTAAAAAGAAGCAGGATTTGCTTTGGGCCATTGAGGAATCACTCAAATGTGATGTGCTTGCGGCTGTCGTGGGTGAGGTGAGCGACGTCACATTGACGGAATCCAGGCGTTTGCAGCTGGCGGTGGAGCAGAGTCGGGTCACCGGATTTTTGCACCGGTGTAATCCGCGTTCTTCCAACACATTAGCCAGCGTATCGCGCTGAAGAGTTGCTCCGATTCCGAGTGAAATTGAACATGGCATGCCCGGCATCGGACATCCGCGCTGGCATGTAGAATTGCAGAAAGTAAGGAATGGCGAGCCTACAAGCTGGGATCTGGAATGGTCGTCAGAAAACTTCCAATATATCCAGAAAGACGTGGCTCTTCCAAAAGATCATAATGTGATCAGAATGGCATAAAAAAATGCTTCAAAAACGCAATTAATGGCACTTTGAAGCATTTGAAGTTGACTTATCCAGCTAACCTTGGTATGTCGGCGGCATCAGAGCTGTCTCTTGAAAAATGCCCACGTTTCTTCGAACATATCAAAATCCGTCAGAAATTCGTGCTTGCCGTTGATGACTTTCAGCAATGTTACTTCCGGTTTGCCTTCTTTTGATAAGTGTATTTTTCAACCGTAATGTTGTTTGATTTGTCGTTGTCTGGCATCATTGATTTGACCGGTGATCCGCTGTAACCGTCAAGCTTCGCCCAATATTCAAATGACTTGTCCGTTGCGCGCACGGTGCCCAGCGTTACTCCGGCAGTTTTCACTTCGCCACCGTCATAAGGATTGGTTTCATCCGCCGTGCCATTGGTAATCATCACCGGAAGCGGAACATTCATCGGTGTGCAATCCATGTTCTCGTCCGTTGGCATGTTGGCTACAATCGCCGAAATAGCCTTGATTTTTCCAGGCATTGTCAACGCTAGCTTATAAGACATATGTCCGCCTCCTGAAAATCCGGTTGCAAAAACGTGTGCTTTATTGATCTTATATTTCTCAGAAAACAAATCAATCATTGCAGAAAAGAATGCTTCCTCATTCACATTTTCCTTATTGGCAATCGCTGTTGAGGCTTTTCTGCATTCGTTCCAATACCGCTTATAACCAGCCGGATAGACAAGCACCAGATTTTCGGCCTCAGCCTTTGCCTGCAACTTAGCCGCCCGTGGCGCAAATCCCATCGGCTCTCCACCCGAGCCATGCATTAGAAATACAAGACTGGCGCCAGGTTTCACTTTGACCGATTTATCATAAACAAAAACGCGGTAACGGCCCTCAATAAGCAGGGAATCGGAAACAAGCTGCGCATTGGCAGTAAGGAATGAAACAGAAAGCAGCGCCGAAAAAATGAATTTAAGCATTTGGGAATGACTGGATTTGTTGGCAATTGATGTTAAAAGAATAGGATTTTCAAACTTATAAAGCGTATTAAGCATTCTCCAATGCTGCAATATCAAACTTACTCATTTGCATAAAAGCTTCAAATTACACGTGGGCTCTTTCCGGGTCGGACATGAGTTTAGACAAAACACTGGGCACAACTTGCCATGACATTCCGAATTTATCATCCAGCCAGCCGCATTGGTTATAAGCGCCGCCCGCGCCTAATTTTTCCGAATAATAATCGATTTCTTCCTGGGTGTCGCATTCAACAACGAATGAAGTTGCGGGTGAAAATTTATAATGCGGGCCACCATTCAGGCCCCATGAATTTGAAACCATTCAGTTCGAAAATCACAACCATCGGGTTTTCACTCGTAATTTTAGAACTTTTGAAAATGGAGCAATAGTACTCGGCAGCTTCCTTCGCATTTCCATCGAACCAAAGGCAAGGGTAAAGGGGTTTGATCATTTTAGTCGCAGTTTAGTTATGCAATCGACCGGCATTTTTGGCAGCCTGTGTCGCATTACAATTTCCAGAAAAGATTGGAACAAATAGCGAGAAACTCCATTGATTTTTTTCCGTTATCAGCTATTTCCCTGCATTTTTTCCAAATAAGCATCCAACTGGTCAAATGTTCCACCAAATCCTTGCTGCATACTGTCCTTAATCGAATTGTAAGTTTCAATTTGTTCAGGCGTTGCGTTAATCGGATTTCCCTGAATCGTCAAAGTGGTGATTCCTTCGTTTTCTTCCAATGTGATCTGGTTGAAAATTTCGAGCGGAAAGTCCATCGGAAAAGGAGAGGTGATAATGTTTCCTTCGGCGTCAGCAAACGAGTTGATAAATTCGATCAGGTCAGCACGATTGATGTTTTTGTATTGAAACAAGCCCCACATTACATGACCGTTTCCTTCCATCTTATAATGTGTTTTTCCACCAGGCGTAAAGTCAAAATGCTCCACGGAGAGCTGGCTTCCCGATGGTCCCCACCATTCAGCAAATGCTTCCTTTGATGCAAAAGCGTCAAAAACGAGCGTTTTAGGCGCTTTAAACTGTCTTACAATTTTCAAACCGGCATTTTTTTCTGCTTGCTCTTCCATTTTTACTTGTCGTTTAATTGATCGTTATTGGACTGATTTGTTGTCTGAATTTTATCAAGATAGCTTCCCAAAGAATCAAGTTTATCATTCCAGAATTGCTTGTATTGATCCACCCAGGTGGAAACTTCGCTAAGTGCGTCGAGCTTTGCTTCACAAAATCGCTGTCGGCCTTCCTGCTTGATCACCACCATCCCACATTCTGTAAGGATCTTAATGTGCTGTGAGATGGCAGGCCTGCTGATTTCGAAATTATCGGCAAGCGAATTGAGGTTCATACGCTTATGAGCGATCAAATGAATGATTTGCCGCCGGGTAGGATCCGCAATTGCCTGAAAAACATCTCTTCTCTTGCTTCAATAGACATATCGTGTAAGTAAATGCTTACGCAATATTAAATGTAAGTATTTGCTTACGCAACTATTTGTCTAAAAATCTTAAACTTTTCTGAAAGTAAGATTAATCCTGGCGTCCATTGGTTTGATGGATTTCGCAATTCTATGTTCCCAAAACTTCTGCAAATCACCTTTCATAAGTAACAAAGAACCATTTTCCAATTCCAGAGAATATTGCTGGCGATGGTTTTCCTTATTTCTAAAATCAAAATTCCTGGGCTGTCCGAAACTTACGGATGCAATCTCCATTTTCATGCCGGTAATCGTGTCCTTGTCGCTGTGCCATGCAACCGAATCATTTCCGTCCCGGTAATAGTTGAGCAAAACGCCATTGAAGATCATGCCGGTAAAGTCTTCAACTTTGTCTTTTATTTCCAATAATTCTTGGGTCCATGGAATAGGAGGGCGCATGTCGCCATCTCGCAGAGGTCTGTCGCCAAACCACGCTGTAAGTCTGGGTGTCAGGACTTCTTTTTCATACATCATCACCTTATGCTGTTGAAATGGAACAGTCCTGATAAATCAGATTCAGATAACGCCCACTTTCCAACTCATTGAAGAATGCAGGCTCATAAGTCATTAAATGTTGCGGCAACATCAGCTGCTTCCGATCGTCGAATAATTTTAACTGTTCCATTTCTTTATGTTCTGCATTAGTCGTTTTTCCTTTTAATCAGCTTTGGATCTTTTGATGCCAGCCTTTTAATGCTGTCGGCCTTAGGCAGATTTTCAGGCATTGTTCCTCCAAGTTCGTCTATTGTTTGCCGCACTTTTTGTCCTACTTCAAAATGTGTTTGATTCGCTTTATGCTTTCCGGTAATATTTTCTCTTTCTCAGCTTATCATCGGTTTGCGTAGTGCGAAAAAGGTTGGCAGCCAGCTCCGAGCTTCCCATATGATCCAGAATGTGCTGGCTTTTTTTAAGTTCTTTCTTTTCATGAATTGCTTTTGCGTCCAACCCACCGTATAATCCCATGTAACCATGATTTTGGAAAATAGCATAGTCGATCGGTTCAACGACACCGGCAACGCGGGCGGAATCAGCCAAAAGAAGATTATGCCGGGTAACTTCACCGCGGAGAAATACGCGCTTCTCACTTTCTTCCGGAAGGTTTTTGTATTCCTCCATTTGCCGAATTTCCTGCAAACGGGTTTGTACAGCAAAGTAAGTTTGTCCGAGCGCAACCACTTCCTTAGCCGGATCCGCATTCTGGACGATCAGATAACAAGCGTATCTGGAAAGCTTAATGTTCTCCAATTTTCTTGTAGCGCCCGATCCGATTTGGACCATTTCGAGCAAATGCTCGAAATGGTCTGAGACGCTCTGTTGGCTGTTTTTACAAGATTCTTCAGCCTTTTGATGACCGGTTTAAAATGTCGATACTCCGTATATTCCAGGATTTTTGCCAGATCTCTGGCGCTCCAAAATTCGTTTCCACTTTCGTCGGTTTTGCGGATTGCTTCAAAAAGTGACGGGCTTTGATGTGCATGCATAGTAATGTTTTTTAGGTGTGTAAACTGATTTAATTAACTGAAACAAAGTAAAGAAAAATCTTGCGACTGAACAAGAGATTTGATATCATTGTGACCAAATTAAAGATATTTAAAATATCATAAAGCATTTAATTAATTGATTTATAAATAATTATACTGATAAAATGTAGACAATGCCTTTACGCTATTCAGCCATATGGTTCCGACATTTGCTCACGGATTGGGTCGTTAAAACACGGCCTGAGCTTGATGGCGAGCAGTTTGTCCTGGCTGCTCCGGAGCGCGGCAGAATGGTGGTGAAGGCTGTAAGTCCGAAAGCATTAGCGAGTGGAATTGAAACCGGAATGGTGCTGGCCGATGCAAGGGCATTATTTCCTTCTCTGGAAGTGATTGATGATAAACCAGGTCAAATCGAAGTTCTGCTCACAGAGCTGGCGGATAGCTGTATACGTTATACGCCGATCGCTGCTGTGGATTTACCTGATGGGTTAATGCTCGATATTACAGGCTGTGCACATCTTTGGGCGGGGAAATTCCATACTTGAACGACATGGCTGAGCGACTGCGCAATGCTGGTTATGACTTTCGTATTGCGATTGCCGATTCCATTGGAACAGCCTGGGGCGTTGCAAGATTTGGAAGTAATGATCGCATTGTTCCGCCTAACCGACTTTTGGATGCTCTTTTGCCACTGCCGCCCGCTGCCTTGCGACTTGAACCTCTGGTGCTGGAACGCATGCAAAAGCTTGGTTTTTATCAGATCAAGAACTTTATAAATATGCCCCGCTCTGTTTTGCGGAGGCGATTTGGTCAGCAGCTTTTGGAGCGGATTGACCAGGCTTTGGGGCATGCCATAGAGCTTATTAAGCCGATTAAACCGGCAGTTCCTTATCAGGAAAGGCTGCCTTGCATGGAACCGATCGTGACGGCAGCAGGCATTCAAATCGCTTTACAAAAACTTTTGGAAATGCTTTGCAGCAGACTAGTTAAGGAGGAAAAAGGACTCAGAACTGCGGTTTTTAAAGGATATAGAGTGGATGGCAAAGTGGAGGAAATTGACATTGTTACCAACCGCGCCTCTCACCACATTGCGCATTTGTTTCGTTTGTTTGAGTTAAAAATAGCGATGATTGAGCCAGATCTGGGAATTGAACTATTTGTATTAGAAGCGCCTGTTGTTGAGGATGTTGACCCGGTTCAAGAATCCATCTGGCATTTTACGGGCAACAATGACAATGTGCTGTTAATGGAGCTTTTGGACCGACTCACCGGCCGGACGGGCATCGAGGTCATCCAGCGTTATTTGCCCGATGAGCATTACTGGCCCGAAAGATCGTTTAAAATATCAGGTTCATTATTGGAAAAGCCGGAAACCAGCTGGCGGACTGACCGGCCAAGGCCAGCACTTTTGTTAAAAGATCCCTTGGTAATTCAGGTTACATCACCCATTCCCGACTACGCACCTATTATTTTTCGCTACAAAGGAAAAGTTTATACAATCAAAAGATCAGACGGCCCCGAACGGATCGAACGGGAATGGTGGCTGGAACAAGGAATGCACCGCGATTATTTCTGTCTGGAAGATGAGCATGGTGCTCGTTACTGGGTTTTCAGGCTGGGACATAATGGAGAGGATGCCTCACAATGGTTTATTCATGGCTTTTTTGCCTGATAAAATTGATCTAAAACAATGCAATACACAGAACTGCAGGTAACCACAAATTTTAGTTTTCTCCGGGGCGGGTCGCATCCGGAAGAGCTGGTGCTGCAGGCATTGAAATATGGCTATAAAAAAATTGCTATTACGGACAGAAACACCCTCGCAGGCATTGTTCGCGGGCATGCCGCGGCAAAGGGAAAGGATATTGAAATCATTCCGGCATGCCGGCTGGATCTGCTGGATGGTCCCAGTTTGCTGGCCTATCCCAAAACGCAACAAGCTTATTCACAGCTTTCTGCCATGCTTACGGAAGGGAATCTCAGGACAGAAAAAGGGAAATGTGATTTATACAAATCCGATGTTTTCAAGTATGCAAAGGAAATGATATTGATCGTAATCCCACCGGCATCTTTGAACCGCAACTTTGATTTTGATTCTGATTTCAAGAATGCAATGCGGGAATACAAATGGGCTTTGGGCGAAGACGTTTACATTGCAGCGGCAAGGTCATATCAGGGCGACGACACCAAAAGAATCCACAGGATTTCACAATTAGCGGAGCAACTGGATGTGCCAATGGTTGCTACAAATGATGTTTATTACCACCATCCGGCCAGAAGGGAATTGCAGGACGTGCTTACTTGCATCCGTGAGAAATGCACCATTTATAATGCTGGTTTCTTACTTTATCAAAACGGCGAACGCTATCTGAAAGAAAATGATGAAATGCTGCGGTTATTCAGAAATTATCCGGACGCGATTTGTCACACACAGGAAATTGCAGATGCCTGTCAGTTCTCGCTTAGTCAATTAAAATATATTTATCCCGAAGAAATTACGAGTGGAAACCGTCCGCCGGAGATAGAACTTGAAGAATTAGCCTGGAAAGGAGCTTGGGAACGGTTTGGTGAATGCATCCCCCAAAAAGTGGAAGATGCCATTCATTATGAAATGCAGTTCGTCAAGGAAATGGACTACGCGCCTTATTTTCTGACGGTTTACGACATTGTCCGCTTTGCCAGAGAGCAAAAAATATTGTGTCAGGGGAGGGGATTCGGCGGCTAACTCCACCATTTGTTACTGTTTGGGAATCACTTCGGTGGACCCGCTGGAAATTGACCTTTTGTTTGAGCGGTTCATTTCCTCTGCGCGCAACGAGCCACCCGACATTGATGTGGATTTTGAGCACGAGCGGAGGGAAGAAGTGATCCAATATATTTATAAAAAATACGGCAGGGACCGCGCAGGCATTGTTGCAACGGTAACTCAGGTGCATCAGCGTGGCGCAATCCGGGACGTAGCAAAAGCGATGGGCATGTCGCTTGATGCAATCAACCGGTTGGCGAGCTCCATTTGGGAATTTACGGATGAATGGTTTGAAGGTAAGCGAGTTGCAGAGCAGGGTTTCAATCCAAAAGATCCGCATTTGATCAAAATCCTGGACCTTACCAAACAATTCATGGGCTTCCCAAGGCAGCTGGGACAGCATACGGGTGGATTTGTCATCACACAAGGCAAACTTTCTGACCTATGCCCGATCCTGAATGCGAGGATGGAGGACCGGACCTGCATTGAATGGAATAAGGACGACATTGATACACTGGGTTTTTTGAAAATCGATGTGCTCGCTTTGGGCATGTTAACCTGCATCCGGAAGGCATTTGATCTGGCCAAAAAACATTATGACAAGGATTACACGCTTGCCAATGTGCCTCAGAATGAAGAGCCCGTGTACGATATGATCTGTCGGGCGGATACGATTGGCGTGTTTCAAATTGAAAGCCGCGCGCAGCAATCCATGCTGCCCAGGCTCAGACCGCGTTGCTTTTACGATCTGGTCATTGAAGTTGCTATAGTGCGACCAGGCCCGATCCAAGGCGATATGGTGCACCCGTTTTTGCGCAGGCGGAACAATGAGGAAGAAGTGGTTTATCCCACCAAAGAACTGGAAGAAATCCTGAAAAGAACATTGGGAGTGCCGCTGTTTCAGGAACAGGCGATGAAAATTGCCATTGTGGCAGCAGGTTTCACACCAACCGAAGCCGACGAGCTGCGCCGGAGCATGGCCACTTTTAAAGTGAAAGGCATGGTGAAAAAGTTTGAGGAAAAGCTGGTGGCAGGCATGACCAAAAATGGTTACACTGAGGAATTCGCCTTGCGGGTTTTCAAACAATTGGAAGGTTTTGGAAGTTACGGTTTCCCCGAAAGCCACGCCGCCAGTTTCGCATTGCTCGTTTACGTGTCGTGTTATCTCAAATGTTACTATCCCGATGTGTTTGCAACGGCCTTGCTCAATAGCATGCCGATGGGTTTTTACCAGCCCGCGCAGATCATCATTGACGCCCGAAAGCACGATGTGGAAGTGCGGCCGGTTGACATTAATTATTCCAATTGGGATAATCTTCTGGAAGAAAAGACCGGGAAATATTGTTCGATCAGGCTGGGTTTCAGGCAGATTAAGGGAATCAGGGAAGAAGAGATGCAGGCATTGATCGCAGCCCGGCACAAGCCGTTTGCCAACATTCATTTCCTGCGCGATGCCGGCGTTTCGATGGCTGCACTTGAACGGTTGGCCGATGCAGATGCATTCAGGTCCATTGGTTTGGATCGGAGAGCCGCTTTGTGGGAAGTTTCCGCATTGAGCGACAGGCCCGTTGGTCTGTTTCAAGGTCAGGCTTCGGAAAGTGCATCGGAATCACAAGTGGAGTTGCCGCTAATGTCTGCTTCTGAGCATGTGGTGCAGGATTATGCTTCCACGTCACTGTCACTCAAAGCGCATCCGGTCAGTTTTGTGCGGGAGAAATTGCAGTCGCTTAATGTTTTTTCGACTAAACAACTGGATCTGGTTGGTAATATGCGACCTGTAAAAGTCGCAGGTTTGGTGCTGGTCCGTCAGCGTCCCGGAACGGCCGGCGGCGTGTGTTTTATAACGGTTGAAGATGAAACTGGATTTGCCAATCTGGTGGTGTTTCAAAGTCTTTTTGAAAAATACCGAAAGGAAATCCTGCATGCGAAGCTGCTCATGGTCGAGGGCAAATTGCAGCGAGAAGGCGATGTAACGCACGTTATCGTTCAGAAATGCTTTGATTTATCCGTTTTGTTGAAAAAACTTACTGCTACCGAGGAAGAGAATCCAGCGATTCTGACCCTTTCGCGAGCCGATGAGAAAGATGAATATGCAACCCAGGCGATAAACAAACGCACCCAGGTCCGCCGGGATGTGCAAACAGAAATTTTTCCTTCCGGAAGAAATTTCAGATAAAAAAATGCATTTAATGCGCGAAGCGTAATCCGGCCGAAATGCCAACGCGGTAAGGCTGATAAAGAAACGGATCCCCTGAGCCGGAAAACTTAACAGGGCTGAATTCTGCATAAGGGCCAATCTGGATCGAGGTGCCCTTATTTACCGGAAACTGCTTTCCTATGCCCGCATTCACCCAGCCAATGTGTTGCCGGCTGTTAATTGCGTGCGAATATTCCAGACCGGCAACCGCATAATATTTGCTTAAATACGTGTTTCCCCAGGTGAATTGCTTATTAATGCCAATGCCCAAAAGACTGAATTTTTTCTCCTGGCTCACCCGCGTCCCTTGTCTGATCACCTCGTAGTCATTCTGGTCACCAGGTTGCACAACATACTCATCGCCAGCGATTTCATAAGAATAGGATTGCTGAAATCTGCTATAATGCATGAGGAACTGAAATCCTTTTTTCTCAGCACCCGCACTGAATTTATAGCCCAGCGAACGCAAAGAAAACGTGGAAGGAAAATGAAAATTCTGAAACTTCTGCCCACCCGAAGGCACAGTCAATATTTGATATGATTGCAAAACGGCAGCATTGAAAAGCAAATGAAGATTGGATTTGCGTGAAACCTTGGGCGCATTATCAATCTTTGACAGTGAAATGACAGGCAAATTCGCATTTACAGAATTCAATTTTAAAGGTTTGCTTTCCAGCTCATTTACATTATAATCAAAGTTTTGATTGGCAACTTCCTCATTAACAGCATTGTTATTTGGTGGAATGGCATTATTAACCTCCTGTTCCGAATTCCTTTCATTTGAAATCAAATCATTTCCCAATACACTTCTTACTTCAATTTTTGATCTGTTTTGTACAGCATTGTCTTTGGTCAAATGGTCAATGTCAGCAGATGATTTTACAATGTCTTTTATTGAATTAGACTCATCAACTTTGAAATTTTTACTCCTTTTTTCACTCACCTCGGCATACGCGCCAGCGCTGACAGCAATCTTGGACATTCTAGCTGTTTTCTTTTTCAGCATATGCTGATCCGTCATAATGCCCACGATCCCAATTCCTACGAAAAGCAGCGCAAAAAACAGATATTTCCACTGTCTTCCAGGTTTCAGCTGGGCGCGGATTTTCTCGTAAGCAGACGGATTGGGCGCGTCCTCGTAATGGTCAAACTTGCGTTTAAGGGCTGCCCGCAGTGCCTCATCGAGTTTTTCCTCAGAAGTTTTCATGTTGCACGATCCCTTTAAGTTCTAATTTTTTTAATAGCAAATTGCGTCCCCGCATAAACTGCGACCGCGAAGTAACATCAGGAATCGACAGCATTTCGCCGATTTCCGCGTGCGTGTATCCGTCGATCAGATGCAGGTTAATCACTGTTCTGTATTTGTCCGGCAGTTCGTTGATCACTTTTACCAAATCCGCGACATTCATTTGATCAATAATGCGCTCATAATCACCGGATTCAAACTGGATTTCTACATGATCCAGAGATCCGTTCAGTTCTTGCTGCTTGGTCGTTCGATGATAATAGTTGATCGCCGTCCGAACAACAGTTGTTTTTACCCAGCTGTCGACAGCATCAGCATCTTTCAAATCGTGGATGTTGTTAAAAATCTTAATAAATGCTTCCTGAAAAATGTCCTCAGCTTCCATTTTTGTCCTGGCATAACGCTGACAAACGCCCGTTAACCGTCCTTTGTATCGCTCATAAAATGCAGTCTGCGCACTGGTGTCCTGCTTTTGACAAGCTTTCACCAGTGTGGCCAGATTACTGTATTTTTTTGAGAGAAAAAACTTCATAAAAAACAGAATATGAACACCTTAACCCGTATTTCCTGCAATAGTTTATACTAATTACAATCCGAAATAATAAACTTTGTCAATCAGATTTCCATCCTTATCGAAGAACATCTCAATGCTTTGCTGTGACGTTTTATGACTGAACTGGATATAATAACTGCTATATTCTTTGTATTCACCTCTCCACTTAGATCCCGCAATATCCATCGTGTAAAACTCAACCAGCTCAGGCGACGACTCAATGTAGGCGCGCATTGGCTCCGGCATTTCGGTAACATTGGAGGGATCTTGCGGCGTTGCAGGCTCATTGAAAGCACGGGAAACCCATTTCAGATCGCCGTTTCCATCAAAAGTCATGTGCCCAATGACCCGCTGGCCATTTCTTTGGAAGCTGATCTGGAAATAATATTGAACGTTGTAATTTAAATCAATCCTAATGTCTCCCTGATCATATGTCAGATCCGGATTGGCATTGAAAAATTGCTGAATTTTTGCAGGCAGAAACTTGACGTCAGGAGCAGCGAAACCGAATTGCCACGGACTGAACATCAGACTCACCGAACGACCGTCTACAAATAGCCAGTCGAGCACATAATCTCTTCCATTGAATGCATAAATGACTTTATTGCGTCGATTTGGCGTGGTGTAAAATCCGATGTCTTCCGTATTTCGTGATAATGTGCCGCCTTTAAAGCCGCTGTCTTTGAGCAGATTTGTTATTTCTGCCGGCGCCGGATCGGAAGTGTAACGGAATGTCTCCCACATTTTCAGGCTGTCGACCAACGACACATATTGATCCGTTCCGGAGTTGAATTTTACTTCCCAGACACGTTTTTCAAATAACGGTTTGAACACCAGATCTTTTGCAACAGGAAACTGATCTTTCACATGCTGGATGACTTTTGAAGGGACCGGTTCAGGCTCAACTTGCTGTAAATCATTCACCTGATTACATGAAGTAACGGCAAACAGGCAAACGATTATCAGGATAATTAGTCTCATATATGCTTGAAGCGGGCCAGGCCGTGTTTTTACTAACGGCGTTCAAAATCAAAGACACCGGTTGAAAGCAAAAACGTTGCATTTATATGAGGCTAAATAAAGAAATGCTTAGCATCCAATGTTAATGGCTGTAAAATAGCCAGTTATCTTACGACGCTTGTAAATTGCAGACCGGTGCGGCCGTCCCAGTTGTAAACCCATTCGGTCCAGGACCTGTCCAGATATTTGGATTTGAATTTTTGGTGAACGGTTTCAGGTTGTTCCTTTCCATTCACGATCAAAAACATGTTGTGGAGCTTATAAGAAAGGTTTTCTCTCGTTTTTACAATGCCCTCTTGAATCAGATCATTGATGAGCTCTTCCTGCTTTTGCTGTTCCTGCAACTTCCTGTTCTGGCTCGCTAGCTTTGATAATGTATTAATTTCTTCCAAGGCCGACTCAATTCCAGCATTTTGCTTAACTAAAATTTCTTGCTGAGCACTTATTATCTCGTCCTGCATGTCCACTAAAAGCTGGTTACTGTCCAGCTTTGTTTTGTTGTTTTCAAATGCATTGGCCAGCATCGCAGTTTGTTTGAGTTGCAATTTGATCTGGCTCTTTGTCTCCCAGGCCAGTTGATATGCGGTCCATTTCAAGCGCTCCACCTTTGCTGCATCGCCTTCTTTAAGCGCATCTTTAAGATCTTCAATTGCGCTTTCAACAGCTGGAAGCGAGTCCGTTTTTACAACTTGTTTTTTATTCGCCGTAAGTTTGGCGGAAGCAGGAAGCGCACGCATTATCGGCTTTGCCAATGGCTTTTCCACCTGATTTGCTGCTGCAACCTTCTGTTCTGAAACCATTGCTGGAATAACAGTTTGTGTTGCCGGTGCCGGCGTCAAATATGCTGCCGACAGGAAAGTGACAGCGATTAATGCGGTTGTTACCGAAAATTTTTCCATGGTATTAAGTGGTTTATTAGTCTTGAAAATGATCCTTTTAATGCGATGAAGTAACTGATTTTCTTTGCCCCTAAATGATAAGCCGGGACTTGAAGCAGGCATCACTGATTCCTGAAAAGACACCAGCGCAGTCACAAGCGAAGTGCGGTCTTCGATCAGGGCGATGACCAGATCGTCGCAACAATTCTCGCGTTCTCTGCGGATCAATGACGACACCCAGACAAACGCGGGATTGTAGCAATAGACATTTTCAAATAATGTTTGCAAAAAATTGACAAGGAAATCATGACGCTTCACGTGCGCCAGCTCATGCAACAAAATCGCCTGAACTTGCTGATGTGGCAAACTGGTCAAAAACCCGAGCGGAACAATGATCACTGGTTGCAGAAATCCTTGCAAAACAGGCGCCCTATAAGCCCCGATTCAAAAACCATTATGACTTCATAAACACCCATTTTGGCTGCTAACTGCCTTATTTCCCATTTCCATGCATCGCTGATCGCACGCGTATGGTTGTGCCTGATCGTATGTATGTAATGCAAGCCAGCAAGGGTGCGGCCAGTTTTAAACAAAAAAAGGACGAGCCAACAGCCCACAATCAAATTTTGGTAACGGCCTAAAAACAGGCTGAATGTTCCAAAAATGCTGTCTGAGAATTGAGAAGGAAATATCGCCGTTGCAAAGTCATTCTCAACCGGAATGCCTGAGTTCAATGCTGTGTGATCAATTTGCGCTGGATCGTTCGCCACTCCATTTTCGAGCAAAAACCAGCATGTAACAACATTGACCACAACAAACATCCCTAGCAAAGCCAGCAACACATTATAGCGTAAGGCGGGCTGAGATTTGCGCGTCGTCGCCAAAACCATCGCCGCCAGGATCGCAAGCGCCATTCCTTGCCAAATTGAATGCACGAGTGCCCAGCAGAAAGCGTGAACGAGCGTTTGCAAGACGATTGGATTTGGGAGTTGGATAGTCATGATCTAATCTTTAAGATAACTATTTCAAGAGCACGGCTTAAAGGTAGGAAATATTTCGTACGATAAAAGGTTTAGCAAAAGATTTTTTGTGAGCGAAATTAATAGGGAAAACGGACGCATAAACACGAACGGTTGTGCGTTGGGAAATGGCTGGTTATTCGCTATTTTACAGACCATTAAGTGACACACGTTTTCGTTCAAAAGATCAAAAATAAAGCCCTCATGAAAAAGCCGCTTTGCATGATTACGAACATGATTACTCCTCAAACCGCTCTGGATCAGAACCTTCATTATCCTTTTCTTAACCGTGTTTGCGGGCAACATTCATTCCGCTACGCTTCATGAAATCATTGATATCAAAGGCACGATCAAAGACGAAAATGGCTTTGCAGTCGCTAATGCAGCCGTTTTTATCAAAGAATCGACATTGGGGACGGTTAGCAATGTGAAAGGATATTTTGAACTGAATGGCGTTCCCGAAAATAGTGTGCTGACCATTGATCATCCGCATTTCGAGCCGCTGGAAATCAGTGTAAAAAAGACGGTTAAAGATTATGATCTTGCCCTTAAACGCAAACCGGGATGGGTTCGCCAAAGTAACGCTTTAACTGAAAGCAGGGCCCAATCTGCTGGAAACGGCGAATCGTCCGGCAATGGCTTAGCGCTTGAAAAGTGGCCAAGATTTCCCGGAGGGAATAAAGAACTGGTCAAATTTTTTGCGCACCACTTGAAATATCCCGATGAAGCGCTGAAAGCAGGCATTGAAGGACAAGCGTTTGTATCGTTTTTTCTGGATGAAAAAGGGAACATTAGCAGTCCGGTGATCGTGAACGGGCCAGGGTGGGGGATTGACGAAGAAGCTGTGCGACTTGTGCAGCATATGCCGCAGTGGACGCCCGCCCGGCAAAATGGCAAAGCAGTGGCGGTGCGTTACACCATTGTTATTCCATTCGACATTGAAATTGAGAAGCTGCCTATTCATATTAAGGAAAAACAGCCGGATATATATGCCCGAAAAAGTCGCCTAAGTGTCACAAAGCCATCATTTAATCCAAAATCAGCGATCAAGGCATTCTTTGAAAACACCATTAACCTTTCGGAAAAGGAAGCGCCGAAAATTGAGCTTAATCGTTACTATATGATTTCCAGTCCGATCGAGATGCCTTTGCCGGCGGTCAACATGAAATATAAAAAATGATGTTCTGTAAAATTTGATAATATAATTTTTGCTTCAATCCGATTCACAGGCCGCGATTTCACATCCCGCGGCCTGTTTTTTTGTTTTAATCTGTTACACAATTACGAAACATCAGCGCTGAAGGAATAATTATTTTAAAGGTGGCGGTTGAAAGTGCAGAAAAACGAATAGGCTAAAATGAATAACAGTATTTTGCTAATAGACGATGATCCGGATGATCATGAAATTTTTAATTACGCATTGGAAATGGCCTTTCCAGATGCAATCTGCGAACATTCATTCAATTGTCAGGATGCGGCAGAGAAAATAAGAAACGGCAGTTGTCCCCCGCCCGCAAACATATTTCTCGATGTGAACATGCCCGCTATGGAGTTGCCCAAATGCCTGTTTTCTATTAATGAAGCATTGGGAACAAGTTCTACTGAAATCATTATTCTGACCGGATTTCGCATGTCTGATCTTCCTAATTATGATTCTTTCGGCATTTTGAAAGTGATTTCAAAGCCCAGCACAGTGGAAATGCTGGCTGAAAAACTTCGTGAGGCGATGGTCTTAAAATAACCCCTAAAATTCTTTCCAAGGTCACTGAACGTAATTTTATAAATTTTCTTTGCAGAGTAACAATTTCAGTTTAATTTACGTAGAAATAATTCTAACTGATTTGTTGGCATGCAAAAAACGTTTACCAGCGCCTTCTTCATTGTTCTTTTTGTTGCCCAATCTTTCGCCCAGGATATCAACGCCAAATTCAGGCATCTTACCACAGGACAAGGCCTTTCGCAGAATAATGTAACGTGCATTATGAAAGACAAGCGCGGCTTTATGTGGTTTGGCACACAAGATGGCCTCAACAAATTCGACGGTTACAAATTCACCGTTTACCGCAACGATCCGCAAAATCCCAACAGTCTGAGCCACAATTATGTGCATGCTATATTCGAGGATAAGTCGGGAAAAATGTGGATTGGGACGGATGATGGCGGTCTAAGCCTTTTTGACAGCAGTAAGGAAACCTTTACCAATTATCTCCACAAAGCAGGCGACAAGTCAAGCATTGGCAGCAACAAGATTCACTCCATTGCAGAAGATCGCGAGGGAAATATCTGGCTGGGCACAATCGGCGCTGGCGCAAGCGTTTTTGATCCGAAAACAAAACGATTTACAACTTTCTCAAATAATCCGGCGGTGTCCGGTAGCCTGAGTCACAATGTGGTGAGTGACATAACTGTCGACCGCAGCGGGACAATCTGGATAGGGACCAGCGGGGGCGGGCTCAACCGTTACATCAGCACCACAAAAAGCTTCATTAATTATCGGCACGATCCGGCAGATCCTGCTTCTATCAGCTACGATGACCTGAACGACATTGTGGAAGATTCTCGCGGCAGGTTGTGGATCGCGACGGAAGGTGGCGGGCTCAATTTATATGATAGGAAAACAAGCAAATTTACCAGTTTCAAGCGCAACGATCAGCAGCCAGACGGCCTCTCGCACAATGATGTGATCTCCATTGTGGAGGACAAAAATGGTAAAGTGTGGATTGGCACGCGTAATGGTGGGATCAACATTTTGCAGGAAAATGGCGACTTCAAGCATTTCAAATACAATAAAAACAACATTGACGGCCTCAATAACGGCTCCATTTACACCATGTATTGCGATCCGCAAGGAACAATGTGGGTTGGCACTTACAGCGGCGGTGTGAATGTGCTCGATCGTGAACCGTTGAAATTTGGCTTGTATAAAACAAGCATGAACAACCCGCAAAGTCTGAATAACGACAATCTGCTGGCTGTAATTCAGGATGTTGCAGGAAAGCTCTGGCTCGGGACGGATGGCGGCGGTGTTAACCTTGTGGACCGAACCAACAACCGATTCACTTATTTCACACACGATGCCTCGAACGCGAACAGCATTGCAAGCAATTATGTGATTGCCATTACCGAAGATGAAAATCAGAACATTTGGATTGGGAATTACAAAGGCGGATTAAGCCTTTTTGATAAAAAAACAGGCAGTTTTCAAAACCTGAATCAAGGGAGAAATCCGGCTTCGGTGATCAAGGCGAACATTCATGTCATGACCAACGATCCGGGCAGGGGTTGCCTGTGGCTGGGCACTTCAAAGGGTTTGCTTAAATATGATAAAGCGACGGGTGTAATCACCACTTTTAAGGCCGATCCGAAGAAAGCCGGCACACTTAGCGGCGACCTTGTTCTCTCATTGTTACTCGATTCTCAGAATAAACTTTGGGTTGGGACGGAAGGCAGCGGTTTCAATATATTCAATGAGCAGAGCAACACTTTTACAACATTCAAGGCGAATGGCCAGCAGGCTAACAGCTTGTCTAACAATCAGGTGAATGCGATTTATGAGGATAAAAAGGGACAAGTGTGGATCGCCACCAACGGCGGTCTCAACCTGTTTGACCAAAAACTAAAAACATTTAAACATTATCAAAAAAAGGACGGCTTGCCCAATGATGTGATCCAGGGAATTACGGAAGATGGCAACGGCATGCTTTGGGTGACGAGCAACAAAGGCCTTACAAGGTTCAATTCAAAAACGGGCGAGTTCAAAAATTTCGATTCCAGTGACGGGTTGCAGGAAGGCTCGTTCAACCGGTTATCCCTTTTTAAGAATAAGCAAGGCGTCGTTTTCGTCGGCGGCCAATACGGACTAAATTATTTTCATCCCGACAGCATTAAATATAACAAGTTTGTTCCTCCCGTTTTCATCACTGATTTTCAAATTTTCAACGAGCCGGTGCATGTAAACGCAACGGATTCTCCCATTGAAAATGAGATCAGCGCAGCCAAAGAAATCACGGTTTCCTATGAGCAATCCATGCTTTCGTTCGAATTTACGGCACTCAACTACACGCTTTCGGACAAAAACCAATATGCGTATCAACTGGTTGGATTTGATAAAAACTGGATTTATGCAGGCACAAACCGGAAGGCGACTTACACCAATCTTGATCCCGGAGACTATGTTTTCAAGGTAAAAGCCTCTAACAATGATGGCATCTGGAATGAGAAGGGCACGAGCATTATTTTGCACATTACGCCACCTTTCTGGCAGACGCTTTGGTTTCGTGCATTGGCCGCATTATCCTTTGCGGGCCTCATTTTCGGCGTTTATTTTTGGCGCGTTGGTGTTATTAAAAGACAGAAAAACCTTTTGCAAAAACAGGTTGAAGAGCGGACTGTTGAAGTAATCAGGCAAAAACATGAACTGGAATTACAGTCGGCCGACCTGCAAATAATGAACACAAAATTGCAGGGCCAGCACGAACGCGAGTTGCTAGCAAGGCAGGAAGCGGAGAAAGCGAATATGGCCAAAAGCGTCTTCCTGGCAACGATGAGCCACGAAATCCGTACGCCCATGAACGGCGTGATCGGCATGGCGCTGCTGCTGGCGCAAACGCCTATGAATGAGGAACAATCCGAATATACAGACACCATTATCAAATGTGGCGACAGCCTGCTGACGGTGATCAATGACATTCTTGATTTCTCTAAAATTGAGTCCGGCAATATGGAGCTGGAAAAGATCAGCTTCAATCTGCGCGATTGCATTGAAGGCGTGCTCGATATATTTTCTTCCAAAGCTGCTGTGATCGGGCTGGATTTGGTTTATGAAATTAGTCCGCAGGTTCCCAATCAGATCATGGGCGACAGCCAGCGCCTCAGGCAGATTCTGATCAATCTCGTTGGTAATGCGATCAAATTCACACATCAGGGTGAAATTCTGGTGATTGTGAAATTCGTGCGACATATCAGTGAAGATGAAATTGAGCTGAATTTCCAGATTAAGGACACCGGCATAGGCATTCCGGCTGATAAACTGGATCGTCTTTTTGTGGCGTTCTCGCAGGTTGATTCTTCACATACACGGAAATACGGCGGCACGGGACTTGGCCTTGTCATCAGCCAAAGGCTCGTTAGCCTCATGGGCGGCACCATCAGCGTGGATAGCGAGCCGGATAAAGGAACATGCTTTCAATTCACGATTTGCACACAGATCAGCAATGAGACGCAGCGGCAATATGTTCATTTCAACACGGTCGAAAATGATGGTAAGGCGATTTTGGTAATTGATGATAATGAGACAAACCTGCGTATTTTCCAGGCGCAAATGGAACAATGGAAACTCGTTCCTACGCTTGCATTATCGGGATCTGAGGCACTTGAAATCCTGGATAGCGGAGCAAAATTTGATCTCATCATCACAGACCAGCAAATGCCCGGCATGGACGGCGTGACGCTTGCCGCTAAAATAAAGGATCGTTTTCCCACATTGCCTATATTTTTATTAAGCTCGGTTGGAGACGATCAGCGGCGGAATTTTAAAAATCTGTTCGCAGCTATTTTGACCAAACCGGTGAAACATCAGCAGCTCGGACAGCTTATACAACTTGAACTGAAAAACCAGGGCGACATCACCCGGTTGCCTGTTGCCATTCCTGCCCTGTCTCCGTTGTCAGAAGATTTCGCAACGAAATATCCTCTGAAAATATTCGTCGCAGAGGATAATCAGATCAATGAAATGCTTTTTGTAAAAATACTTTCAAAGCTCGGTTACAAGCCGGAAGTTACCCGCGACGGTGTGGAAGTGCTGGCCAAAGCGATTGCAGAAAGGTGTGATGTTATTTTTATGGATGTGCAAATGCCTGAGCTGGACGGACTGGAAGCCACGCGGCGCATCCGCAGGCAACACATTGATCAGCCATACATTATCGCCATGACCGCCAACGCAATGAAGGAAGATCGCGAGGAATGTATACAGGCCGGAATGGATGACTACATTTCTAAACCGCTGCGATACGACGACATTACTTCATCGCTTAAAAGGGCTTATCTGGCTTGCATTTCGGCTTAACGAGCATTCAAAAGTCAGTCAGCGGGCCTGGATGCGGGCATTTTCTTGAAAATCGGATTTTTGTTATCTTGCCGATACAATCCGCTTTCGCACCTTATATATACAAATGCCAAAGAATTTGACCGTCTTTCTGATAGACGACGATATTGACGATCAGGAAATATTTTCCCTGATGCTCCAAGATGCGCTGCCCGACGCTGAGTGCGTATTCGCGAAAGACGGTGTTCACGCGCTCGAAAAATTAGCACAACCTTCGTTTAGTCCCAATATCATATTCATCGACATTAATATGCCCAGAATGAATGGTATGGAATTTTTAACAGAGCTCCGCAAACGACCAGCATTTACCAACATTCCGGCTATAATGTATTCGACCTCTGATGAACAGTCGCTTGTCAGGAAATGTAAAGAGTTGGGCGCTTCGGGCCTGATCAAAAAGCAAGCGAATACAGATGAGGTGAAGGAAGAAATTAAACAAGTTGTCTTAAAACATTTCTAGGCGGATCTTTAATGGTTGATTCTGAAATAAAATCGTTAGAATTTCTTGCCGGGGGAGGTGAGATGGGCGAGCGGATGCGCCTTTTCAATTGGAGCGCAACCCCGCTCGGTAAGCCGCAGCTGTGGCCGCAAAGCCTCAAAACCTGCGTGCGGATTATGCTGAGTTCCAAACAACCGATCTGGATCGGGTGGGGAAGCCAGTTGATCAAAATGTACAATGATGCTTACATTGACATTGTGCGTGGAAAACACCCCATAGCGCTCGGACAGCCCGCATCCGTGGTCTGGAAAGACATTTGGAAGGACATTGAGCCGCTCCTTTCGCGTGCTATGAAGAAAGACGAAGGCACATATGTGGAATCCCAGCTGCTCATTATGGAACGCAGCGGTTTTCCGGAAGAAACTTACTACACATTTTCTTACACACCCGTGCTGGGAGCCGATGGTTTCCCAGCTGGGATGATTTGCTATAACACTGCTGACACTGAGCGCATTGTCAATGAAAGATCGCTGAGAACCATGCAGCAGCTGGACACCCTCGCGCAGAAAAAAAACGAGCAGGAAGTTTACGCACAGGCTGCAAAGGCGCTTTCCATCAATAAACGCGACTTTCCATTCGCCGTTTTATATAAAATCAAACATGAGGGCACCATTGCTGAAATAGTCGGTTCAGCCGGCTTTGGAGAAAATGAGCAGCCGCTCGGGCATCTGATCGACTTGCAGTCCGCAGTCGCTAATGCGTCATGCGTTGCCAAAGCTGTTCACGAAAACCGCATTATTGAATCTGGAAGCGATGACAGGTGGGATTCGTTGCCTAAAGGCGCGTGGGATGTGGTGCCGCATACTTTTTTGGACGTTCCGATCAAATCCGCGAATAAGCAGTTTCCGTTAGCCATATTAACTGTTGGACTGAACCCTTACCGGAAATTCGACGACGTTTACCGCAGTTTCATCCAGCTCATCGCCGACCAGATTTCGCTCGGCGTGAACAATACACTTGCTTACGAAGAAGAGCGCAAGCGGGCAAAAGCATTGGAAGAATTGGATAAGGCCAAAACCTTATTTTTTACAAATATCAGCCATGAGTTCCGCACGCCATTGATGCTGATCCTGGGGCCGCTTGAAGAGCTGCTTAACAAACCTTTGCTGCAACTTGGCGAAGCGGAAAAGCAAAGCATTGAACTGACGCACCGGAATGCATTGCGGTTGCTTAAACTCGTGAATGCGCTGCTGGATTTCAGTCGGATAGAAAGTGGTCGGCACCAGGCTAATTTCGTGCTGACTGACATTGCAACTTATACCCGGAATCTGGCCGCTAACTTCCGTTCTGTGATAGAAAAGGCTGATTTACAGTTCGATGTGCGGACGGAAGAGAATCTGCCGTCCGTTTATCTGGACAAGCAAATGTGGGAAAAGATTGTCTTTAATCTTTTGTCCAATGCATTTAAATATACATTAAAAGGCACCATTACATTAACACTTACGGCGTCCAAGGAAACCGTTATCCTCAATGTGGAAGACACAGGCGTAGGCATTCCGAAGGCTGAATTGCCGCGCATGTTTGAGCGTTTTCACAGGATTCAGAATGCTTCCGGGCGCACGCATGAAGGAACCGGGATTGGATTATCATTGATCAAAGAGTTGGTTCAGCTGCATCAGGGGACGATTATGGTCGAAAGTGAGGAAGGCGCAGGCAGCAAGTTCAGTGTTTTATTGCCCGTCGGAAAAGCACATTTGCCGGGTTCACAGGTTTCAGAGCGCGAGATCGGTTTCGAGATCTCAGGTTCAAGTCTTTATTTGCAGGAAGCAGCCGCGTTGGTTGCAAGCGATAAGGAGAAAAAGGATGGTGATTATGTTTTAAAACCTGCCGCAGCTGTGGAAGGTCAGGAGCTGGTGATGATCGTTGACGACAATGCGGATATGCGACAGCACATTGAATCACTGATTGCGACGCGATACAACACAGTCACCGCTACGAATGGACGGGATGCGCTGGAAAAAATTCAAAAACAGCGTCCTACGCTCATTTTGAGCGATATAATGATGCCGGAAGTCGATGGAATAGAGTTGTTAAGGCGGCTTAAAAGCAATCCGGACACCGCGCAGATCCCGATTGTGCTGGTTACTGCCAGAGCTGGGGAAGAATCCAAGATCGAGGGTTACGAAATCGGTGCGGACGATTATCTTGTTAAGCCGTTTTCTGCCAACGAAATGCTTGCGCGGATCAAGGCGCAGATCAAAATATACAAAGCCCGAAAGCAGGTTGAGCAGCGATTAGAGGGCTTTTTGATGCAGATGCCTGCGGCAGTTTCTCTCGTTGAAGGACCGGAATTCAAGTTCATTATGGCCAACACATTGTTCCAGGAGACATTTGGCCGGTTGCAATCGGAGCTGCAAGGGAAAACAATCAGAGAGGCATTTCCAGAGTTCAAGTTGCAGGGGATTTTTGAGCTTTATCACAAAGTCTACGCGAATAGGGAGCCTTATGTGCGCCACGAACTGCCAATCGAGTGGAATGATCGGGAGGGAAGGCATAAGTCTGCGTATTTTGACATTGTCATTTATCCCGTTAATGATGGAAGTGAGAGCGTCAACGAATTAATGATCCACGCTGTGGACACAACCATGCAAGTGGAGGCGCGGAAAAGGATCGAGGCCAGTGAAAAGCAATTCCGTAACGTTTTGCTCGAATCGCCGAACATTTTTGCCATCCTGAAAGGCCCCGAAATGCGGATCGATTTTGTGAACGAGCCGCTGCTGAATTCGTGGGGAAGAACACAGGATATTGTTGGAAAAAATCTGCTGGAAGTGCTGCCTGAGATTGAAGGTCAGGCTTTCCCTCGGCTTCTAAAAAGCGTGTTTGAAAGTGGACAGGCACATTATGGAAACGAAGAAAAGGCCACGCTCATGAAAAATGGCTCGCTTTCTGACATTTATTATAATTACGTTTATCAGCCTATTTGCGATTCCGATAATGTTGTTTCCGGCATCACCATTATGGCGACTGACATTACGGAGCAGGTTTTGACACGTAAAAAAGTGGAAGCAAGCGAAGAACAATTCCGGACACTAACGGAAACGCTTCCGCAGCTCGTGTGGATGACTAATGCCAGCGGTGACCTCCTTTTGCTTCCCGCAGATGGCAGGAATACAGCGGTAAGCTTCCGACCAACAGGCATGACTGGGACGATATTGTGCATCCGGATGACATGCCAATTCTGGCTTATAAATGGAGCAAAAGCCTCTCGTTAGGAGCAAGTTACCGCATTGAAGTGCGACTCAGGAACAAATCAGGCGATTATCGCTGGCATTTCGGACAAGGAGAGCCGATTAAGAACGACTCGGAAGACATCATCAATTGGATCGGCGCGTTTACGGACATTCATGACCAGCGCGTCTTCACTGACAAGCTGGAACAAAAGGTTCAGCAGCGCACGCAGGATCTTTTAAATGCGAATAAAGAGCTGGAATCATTTAACTACATTGCCAGTCATGATTTGCAGGAGCCGTTACGCAAGATCCAGACATTCATTCACATGATCCATAAGAATAGTCATGATGAAAAGGCTGTTCAGGTTTATTATGATAAAATAAATTCGTCGGCGCAACGCATGAGTGACCTTATACAGTCCGTGCTGACATACAGCCGGCTTGCGAAAATAGGAGAGGATTATACGGAAGTTGATCTGAATGAAATACTGAAAGACATTGAAATTGATTTTGAGCTTTTGATTGCTGAAAAACATGCAAAGATCCTCGTCGGTGAGCTTCCCAAGATCCGCGGCAACAGTTTTCAGCTCGATCAGTTGTTTTCAAATCTGATCAGCAATTCACTTAAATTTTCTACGGAAAACCCGGAGATCAGGATCGTTTCAAAGGTCGTGAATGGTGACGATGTGATCGCGCCTGCACCGGTTAATGCGGCCGACCGCTTTCACCAGATTACGTTTTCTGATAATGGCATTGGTTTCGAGCAGGAATTCAGCGAAAAAATATTCAGCTTGTTCCAGCGGTTGCACGGCAAGCACGAATATTCGGGAACGGGAATCGGGCTGAGCATTGTGAAAAAAATTGTCGAACAGCACAACGGATACATTGCCGCAGAGTCCAGCCCCGGCCACGGCGCCACATTCAACATTTGGTTTCCTGTTTGATTAAATCAATGTTTTTAGAAACAAAAAATGCCTTCCCTTTTACAGGAAGGCATTTTGTTATGAATTGTTTACGATAGATTAATAGGTCAGTTTAAGCACTTTGCCCATTCCCAGCGAAACAACATAATAAGTGTTCGTATAAACTTTCTCGATATCGGTAGGCATTACGAGACCACCCTGCACGCTAACTTTTCCTTCATTTTGAACTGATCCCGATCCCGGAAGGAATCCGGTTTTGGCATCAAAGTCAGCAAAATGCAAAACGAGCGGCTTGTTAGAATCTGTCAAAACCACATCTACAAGTGTTGTGAAGCCGTTTTCATATGTCTTCACCGTTCCGTCTGCGCTTACTGTCTTAATTTCAGCAAGGTCCTTATTAAAAGGAAAACCTGTAAGTGATGTTACGTAAAACTTAGTGCCGTCCCAGGCGATTCCCGTTGGGACAAAGTCAACTGTCGGCGGGCCAAATGGTGCTGGGTTTACGAAATCGTCAAAAGTTGCAAATTTGCTTAATGTTCCGTCTGATTTTCTGCGAATGATCATGTTGCCCGCTGCGTCTGTAATGAAAAGGTCGCCGTCGGGTCCCCATGTCAGGTTGTAAAGATTGGATTCGGCAATTGCTGGCGGAAGCTGCTGTTTTACAAAATCGCCTATATTCTCAAATGCAAGATTTTTAGCTTCCAATGGCGCATCACCCGGTTTCCATGATCCCACATTTGCCTTGTAAAGTCTGCCTTCAACGCCGTGTAAGATGTAGAGCCAGCCGTCTTTGTAAAGTAAGTGCGTTAAGCCGCTCGGCATTCCTTCAACACTCAAAGTGGACTTAAAACCGTTGATTGCCGGATGCACGGTTCCGTCTGCGGCAAGCATGGAAACTCTTCCGTCAAATGTGCCAATGGAATCGGAGGCCGATCCTTGCTCGGTTACCCAAAGTGTGTTGTTGTCGCCCTTTGTGATGGCAATCGGGGCGATCAGCTGTCCTTTGGAAAATTCTTCACTGTTGAACTCAACCGGGTCAGGCGCGTGGTCTGTACAACTGATGGCAAGCGCGAGCCCGAACAAGGCGAATCTCAGTAGATTTGAGGTCTTCATAACAATAGAATTTAGTTGAGATAAAACTTTACCTATAGCAATATCATCAAAACTGCTCATGGTTTGGCCATTCACTCCTGTGTTCTTATTATATGGTTTGAAACTTCAAATTAGGGTATGATGAGCCTTTTTTCGTCTTTGATTTAAATCACATTAACCTTAACCATGAATATCAAAAGATCGCTGATCGCATTGCTTTTGCTCACTTCCGGAGTGGATGCAGCTTTTGCTCAAAAGGGCGAACCACTTTTTCCGGAAACGCCCGGAATGGTTTCTTTCACTTTCCGCAAAAGCCTCGCCAAAGATCCTGCCGCAACACTGGATACGTTGCAAAAACTCGGGATCAAGGATATGGAATTTTCAAGTTTGTTTGGAAAAACGGCGGCGGAACTCCGAAAGCTGCTCGACGAGCGCGGGATGAAATGCTCCTCATTCGGTGTGCAGTATGGTGACGCGCTGGATAAAACCAAGGAAGTTGGCGAAAATGCAAAAACGCTTGGAGCGAAATTTGTCCGCGTAGCCTGGATCCCGCATACAGGCCCTTTTACGCTTGCTATGGCTGAAAAAACGGTTGCTGATTTCAATAAGATCGGAAAGCAGCTGAAAGATGAGTTTGGACTCACGTTTTGCTATCATAACCATGGTTACGAATTCGAAAAGCACGAGGATGGCACTTTGATGGATTACATCATTCAAAAAACGGATCCGAAATACGTGAGCTTCGAAATTGACTTGCTATGGACATTCTTCCCCGGAGCTGATCCTGCGGCGTTGATCGCGAAATATCCAAAGCGCTTCAAACTCATGCACATGAAAGATTTGAAAAAGGGAGTAACAGGAAACATGTCAGGCGGAACGCCGGTGGAAAATGATGTGGCGCTTGGAACTGGACAACTGGACATTCCGGCGATCCTGAAAGCCGCAAAAAAATCATCCATCGAACATTACTACATCGAAGACGAAAGTCCAAGCTACGGCACCCAGGTCCCGCAGACGATGGCTTATTTGAAGAGTTTAACTTATTGATTCACAGAAAATATTTAGCGCCTAAGCATGATCATTGTGACGTGCTTAGGCGCTTTTTTAATGTAGTAAATTCAAGCGGCGGAATCTCATCCAAGGTTTCAAATTGCTTACTGCGATAGGTCACAGACTCGCGGATAATCGAACTTTCTTCATTATTTGAACCTATTTCTGCCCCATGATCCAGCAACAAATTGCAGATTTCCCATTGTTCTGCATCAACTGCGGCATGAAGGATAGATGAAACAATTACGCCATCATGATATGAACGATATAATGTATTCGCATCCGCTCCGTGATCCAGCAGCAAACCGACTTTCTTTGCCTTAAACGGATCCTTGTTATCCAGATAGAGCGCCTTGAAAAGGATGTGGAAATCCGGGTCTTTTTCGAAAGCGTTAGCATTAGCTCCATTTTCGAGAAGCAACGCGAGCAACGCAGGATCAGATGAGAGAACCAGTAATTGAGGCGGGGTTCTTAATATGTCATTTGTTTCAATCTTGGCACCTTTGTCCAGCAGTAGTTTAAGGATCGCCATTGACGTCTCTTTGGGCACTTTACCTGCCTGCATTGCCGCGAAATCAAACAGCGTGACGTGTTTATCCCCAGTTGCATTAAGGTTAGGAACTGGTTCTTCCAGCGCTTTTTTCAGATTCGGAATATCACCAGCCGAAATGTAAGCTGCCAGATTCCTCCTGACGGGGTCCTCGAAATAATACGATCCGTCCGCCCGTGCATCGAATTCCTGCTGGTAACTGCTGTCTTCGTAATAGCCGATCACCTTACTTATTCCAAGTGAAAATACTCCCATCACAATCGGATAAATATTGACAATGAGTGCGATGATTTTGGTTGTCTTGTAAGGTAAGTAATTGAGTATCGCTAAGATGCTCAGCGGAATGTAAAGCATCAGCAGCATCCCCTCTGCCATGCGCTCGGATTGCCACTTTGCAGTCAATAATGTTCCTGCAATGCCCAATGCGTAAAGGCCGATAGCCAGCCAATTGATAAGTGAGATCGTTTTCATGCAAATAAACTAACTAATCGCACACAGCGATTACATTCTATTTATTCGCAGGCGGCGCAGGTTTACTTATCGGTTTCGGCTATTCAATGTCTTTCAGTTCGATCCAGGTTGGGGCGTGATCGCTTGATTTTTCCCAGCCGCGCACTTCCTTATCCACGCCGGCAGCGACGAGCCTCTCATCGAGATGCGGGCTTAGTAAAAAGTGATCGATCCGTAAGCCGGCATTGCGTCCGTAAGCATTTCGGAAATAGTCCCAAAATGTGTAAATGACTTCGTCGGGATACAGTTTACGAATTGCGTCGGTCCAGCCCTGGTCAATGATATTTTTAAAAGCTGCCCTCACTTCCGGCCTGAAAAGTGCATCGTCAACCCAGCGTTCCGGCTTATAAACGTCTAGTTCTGTGGGCATGACATTGTAATCGCCCGCAAGCACAACGGGCACGTCGAAAGCAAGCAACTCGGCGGTGTGTGCCGCAAAGCGCTCAAACCAGCGCATTTTATAATCCAGTTTAGGTCCCGGCGCGGGATTTCCATTGGGCAGATAAAGGCAAGCCACGAGCATGCCATTGACAATTGCTTCTATATAACGGCTGTGCAAATCTTCCTCATCGCCCGGCAGCTCCCGACGCACTTCCTTCATTTCCAGACCGCGGGATAAAATGGCCACGCCATTCCAGCTTTTTTGACCATTCCAGATCGCATTATAGCCAGCATCCAGGATTTCCTTCTCGGGGAATTTCTCCTGCGGAGCCTTTAATTCCTGCAAACAAACGACGTCAGGCTTGGTCAATTCGAGCCAGCGCAGCAGCACGGGCAGCCGCCCATTTACGCCGTTCACATTATAAGTCGCAATTCTCATAGCAAGTGTTTCTAATGTTGTTTCAATGTTATATCATAAAAACCACGCCTTTGATTTTCTAATCTATATTAATTCGATAGACTTTATATTATTTATCTGGTTTTTTGCTAGTTTTGGATGAGTGGAATCCATTGTAGTGTAACTATGCAAACTGGCAGATTGATCGATTTTTATAAAAATGAGCAGGTTGCTACGGCAGCTTTTAAGGAATTGAGGTTAAGGAAAGGCATTACTTGTAAAAAATGCGGCGGGACGCATCATTATTGGCTCGCGCCGAAGCAGCAATTTCAATGCAAGCAGTGCAGGTTCCGGACGACGCTGCAAAGCGGCACCGTGCTGGAAGGCAGCAAGTTACCGATCTCATATTTCTTCATTGCCGTATATTTGATGCATTAAGAAGGGAAGCGCATTTACGATCCAGGAGTTTCGGGATGAAACGGGCCACAAATATTACGAGCCGCTTTATGATTTTGTCAGAAAAATAAAATCATATCTCAACGAGAATGATCAAAACACGCTTTTAATCGATTTTATAGAGATTTTAAATGAGCAATTGTTGGAAACTGCAAAGGCCTAGCAGCAATGGCGTTAGGGTTTTCAAATGGTTTTTAGGGCTCTACGGCCTTACTATCAAAGGTAGAAATCTCTTCATTTAAGCCTTTTTCAGCGAACAAACATTGTCCGCCGATGAAAATCAAGTTTTTCGCTCCCGAATGGGGAAATACGTTGCCCTTTGATCAGTTTTGTGGACGTGTGAAAGCGTCCGGCTATGATGGCGTTGAAATGTCTTTGCCTTTTGATAAAACTGAAAAGGAAGCAATTCTGGAAAGTTTGGATAAAGCTGGCCTGGAACTGATCGGGCAATATTGGCAGTCGTTTGAGTCGGACATTGATGTGCATGCGGCCAATTACGAGAAATATTTAACCAATCTCATCGACGCTAAACCGCTCTTTTATCAATTGTCAGACCGGGAAGGATTGTTTGAGTTTCGACAAAAATATAAGGACTTTTCGAGCTTGCTGCATCACTTTCAAAGGCGTCGGGCGTTCGCATTATTCATGAAACGCATCGTGGCAAAAGCCTGTTTGCCGCGCACATTACCAAAGAATATCTCGCTCAAATTCCGGACCTGCGCATTGCACTCGACATTTCGCATTGGTGTAATGTGCACGAGTCGCTTTTGGAGGATCAGGCTGAGGCCGTTGCGTTGGCCATCGCCCACACTGATCACATTCACAGCCGGGTAGGGCATCCGGAAGGGCCGCAAGTGAGCGATCCGCGCGCTTCGGAATGGGAAGAAGCGTTGGAAGCACATCTCAAATGGTGGGACCAGGTGGTTGAAACGCATCGCAAAAATGCCACGCAGCTCACCATAACCACCGAATTCGGCCCTGCGCCCTACATGCCATCCCTTCCACACACCCAAATGCCCATCGCCAACCAATGGGAAATCAACGTCTACATGATGCAAATGTTAAAAGCGCGGTATTTTGGGTGAAGTTTCGAGCCCGCATATAACGCACCCGTAAACTGCAACCTGCATTATTTCGCTAATTTTAGCATTCGACCAAAATACCATTCAAACGTTATGCGATTACGTGATCTCATCAGTCAAATTTGCTTTGCTGCTTGCTTAGTTTTTCCGGTTTGTGGTTTTTCTCAAACTGTGACGGAGATTCAATCATTTAAGGTTACTGAGGCGAAACAGGCTGTTGCGGTTGATGAGAAGCATTTTTATGTGATCAACAACAGCACCATTACGAAGCATACGAAGGCTGACGGCAAACAGGTTGCCATGTGGGATGGCACGAAGGACGGGATCAAGCATTTGAATAGTGGCGTGGTTATTAACGGAAAAATGTATTGTGCCAATACGAACTATCCGGAAGTCCCAATGGCGAGCGCGATTGAGATATTCGACGTCAACACAATGCAACATGTTGGTAACCATAGTTTTGGCATTGCAGAACACGGTTCGCTCGCCTGGATTGATCAGAAAGATGGATTTTGGTGGTGCGGTTTTGCTCATTATGCGGGTAAAGAAGCGAGCGAAGGCCGTGATGTGCGTTGGACGTCTGTGGTGAAATATGATGCGGAATGGCGGCAACTCGAATCGTGGGATTTCCCCGAAAAACATCGTCGACTTGTTCACGCCAAAAAGTAATTCCGGAGCGGTTTGGGGCAAAGACGGCTTACTGATATTGCACTGGACACGATGAAGCCGAACTTTATGTAATGAAGCTGCCAAAATCGGGCTTTACGCTCGTCCACGTTGCAACAGTGCCTGCTCCAATGCATGGCCAAGGGGCGTTGCAATGGATGATTCGCAGAAAAGCAAGCAGGTTATTTATGGCATTAATCGCACAGAAAATAAGGTTGTTACGGCTGAGATTAAGTGAGATAATCAATTCTGAAATCCATGAAAATGAGAGCAACATTCATTTTTTACTTCTTAATGTCCGTTTTTTTCTGGCTTCGGCGTCTTTGCGCAAGTGGCAAAGGATTCGGCATCTGGCAGAAACAAAACGTTAATTGTCTTTTTCGACGGCCTCCGACCGGATTACATCACAGCGGAGCAGATGCCTAATTTGTTCGAATTCCGTAAAAAAGCATCCACCGGCGAACGGCATCACAGCGTATTTCCCACCGTTACAAGGGTTAATTCTGCCTCCTATGCAACTGGTTCCTATCCCGGGACGCACGGTTTGCTTGGCAATGCAGTGTATTTTCCCGAGGTGAGTAAAAGTGCGAGTGTCGGCACCACATATGCAGATTTGTCGAAGGTGACGACTTCCATTTCCGGTCCGTTGCTAACTGCGGTTACGCTTGGTGAAGTCTTGAAGGCAGCAGGCGAAAGCATGATGGTTTTCAGTTCAGGAACAACCGGACAGGCGTTTTTACAAAATTATAAAGTAAGCGGCGGCGCCATTGTTAACCCAGGTTTGATCCTGCCGGATTCATTCAAGGCGCAGGTTTTGGCCGATCTGGGTCCCGTTTCCACCGACGGTCCGAAAGACAGAAACCGACATAAATGGATCACGGATGCATTGGCCAAATATAGTTTGAGTAAAGAAGCGCCGCTTGTGAGCGCAATCTGGTTTTCCGATCCTGACGGCGCAGCGCATGAAATGGGAATCGGCTCAGATGAGGCTGTTGAAGCAATAAAATTGGTAGACGGGCAGTTCGGCCGCATTTTGGATACATTAAATGCACGCGGACTTTCTGATCAATATAACATCATTATTTCGACTGATCATGGATTCGTTACTCATGCCGGAAAACAGGATTTGACAGAATTTTTGATTAAATCTGGCTTTAAACGAGATAAGGAATCGGACGACGTCGTAGTTGCGGAGGGGTCAGTTTATGTAAAAGATCACAATGAGGAAATTATCGAAAGCATCGTCACCGCACTGCATAAGGAGCCTTGGGTTGGCGCTGTTTTTACCAAAGCAATAAAAGAAGGCAATAAAAAAGGTTGGGTAGAAGGGACTTTTTCCTTCGATGTTATACATTTTAACCACCAGCGTGTAGGCGACATCCTCGTCGCGCCGCAGTGGAATAGTGAAAAGAATAGCAAGGGTTTTGCCGGAACCGATTTTGCAACGGGTGTCGCGGGTCATGGCGGTTCAAGTCCTTTTGAAATCAACATTGCACTCACTGCTTACGGGCCGGATTTCAAAAAACTGGCTACCTCCAATTTGCCCACATCCAATGTTGACATTGCGCCAACGATCCTGGGCATTTACGGACTTCCGATTCCCAAAGAAATGGACGGCCGCGTCATTGCTGAATTGTTAAAAAAGCCAGGCCCGCCGGCAGCAAAAGCCGTCGAAGAAACCCTCGTCAGCGAAGTAAAATACCCATGGGGCACTTACCAGACTCACATTATATATGTCCGTCCTCGGAAAACACCCGCTACTTCAATTTCAGCCAGACGGATCGGAAGTAGGAGGGGCATGAACTATAAACGCTTTAACCTAGCAGCACCTGCGCGGGAATACCAAGCTTTTCGTGAAAGAGCTTAGCCAGTTTCAGTGTAAGTGGCTTTTTCCTGTTCAGAATCGCTGAAACGTAGCTTTTACTGCCCACCCAGTCAACAAGATCCTTACTTTTTAAACCTTTTTCGTCCATTTTCAGCTTGATAGCCTCGATCGGATCCGGTGAAGGGATTTTGTAATACTCATCTTCATATGCTTTGACAACAAGCAAAGCGATTTGCAGTTTATTCCCCTCATCGCTATCAGGGTGCGGTTTTTTGTCAAATTGCTCGTCAATCCATTCCAACATCAATTCGTATTCCGCATCGTTTTTTATCAATTTCACTTCCATGATTATGGTTTGTATTTGACTGATTTAACATCTACATTATCGTACGCTGCATGGGTTCCAAACCACTTAATTTGAACGGTCTTGTATGCAAACACAATCCTCACCACCAGTCGATAACGGTTGCCCAAAATATTGAAAACAACCCGATCATCGCCTACCAAACTAGCCTTCGCGAAAACGCTTTTCAATTCCTGGAAACTGCTAAAATCGGTGCTGATCATTTCTTCATACCATTCTCTTAATGCATTGGAAGCCTGCGGATACATGACGCAATAAGCCAAAAGCGTCTTGCGTGCGATAATATTAAACATGATAAAGTTTACTATTAGTGAACAAATGTAATGTCTTATTCCGAATAAAATATATAAGACGATACATTTTTCGAATGGTCACCCAGCTCTCACCAATTACAAGTTTTTCTTAATAAATCACGCGCGTTTCGACCGCATCGCCTTCACAACTTCCAGCTTTTCGTCTGCTGAGTATTTTTTATATTCTTCGGAGTCGACGGCTACTAATGCAACTTTGCCTTCTGCGTCGCTGTGGACGCCCCAGCCGTAGCGTTTTGTTAATGGAGAGGCGCGGAGGCAGGGCTGGCCTTTGGAGAAGAATTTCTCGCGTTCGGCGGCTAGCGCATCCGGCGCTATGCCGTTCCTGATGGCGAATGTTTGGAACAGGACATCGTCGGACGTGTATTGATAAGGCTTGTCTTTGATGATTTCAAACTGAATGTTGGCAACGGACTGCGCATCACCTTTAACGGGCGGAACTTCGCCTTGCTTTGCAGGACAGTCATCCGCAACCTGAATAAGTGCGTTTTTGTAGTTTGTTGTATGCGTTTTCATCCGGTTCGGTGGTTAATGATGTAAGTCTTTTCAAGTTAATGCGGGTTGAAATAAAAGCAAAAATTAAAATCGGCAAACCTCCCGCTGCTCTTCGGTTGCAAAGATCGAGGGAAAGGCTAACTTTGGTTAACTAACCAAATTCAGAAAATGAAAACGACGTTTGCACTATTTTTCCTGATGATTTCGGCGCCATTATGGGCACAGCTTCCCGCTGCCGACGACATTGCTACATCAAAAGGCCCGCTAAAAGTCCAGCCGCTTAATCACGCGACAATGTCCATGACCTGGGGCGGAAAAACGATTTATGTAGATCCTTACGGCGGCGCAAAAACGTTCAACGGCATCGCAGCACCGGATTTGATCCTTATCTCCGACATTCACGGAGACCATTTTGACCCAAAAACGCTTGAAGCATTGGATTTGAGCAAAGCGGTGATTGTTGCGCCAAAAGCGGTTGTCGACATGATGTCTGATGCATTGAAAGCCAAAACGACGGTCGTTAACAATGATCAAACCATTAGCAAGTTGGACGTGTCCATCATGGCTATCCCAATGTATAACCTTCCCGAAGCAGCTGACGCAAAGCATACCAAAGGCCGCGGCAATGGTTATGTTTTAAAATTTGGTGATAAAACCGTTTATATCAGCGGAGACACGGCTGGGATCCCTGAAATGCGTTCGTTGAAAAACATCGATGTAGCATTCGTCTGCATGAACCTGCCTTACACCATGGATGTGCCCGAAGCGGCTTCCGCAGTGCTGGAATTCAAGCCCAAAGTAGTTTATCCATATCATTACCGCGGTCAAAACGGTTTGAGCGACACCGAAGCATTCAAAAAACTAGTCAACACCGGCGATTCAAAAATCGACGTGAGATTGAGAGATTGGTATTCTATTAAGTAAGCTTTAGAAATGGGCTTAAAGAGTAAATCGAAATCCTGCTCGGTGCACACCGGGCAGGATTTCTAACTTTCCAGCCATGACTTAAATGCCGGGGCTTTTTCGCGGCTTACGATGACTTCCTGGGTGGTTTCTGGTCGGAGCTGGACTTTTAGTTTGCCATTGAAATAGGTGTGGATCTTTTGGATGGCGGTTACGCGGGCGATGAATTGGCGGTTGAGGCGGAAGAAACTGGCGGGATCCACAAGCGCTTCCAATTCTTCCAGCTTATAATCGACCAGAAATTGCTTTCCGTCTGTTCCGACCAGGCACGAAAGCTCGTTGGCTGTGTAAAAATAGGCAACCTGATCTTGATGGATCGGGATTAATTGCTCTCCGTTTTTGACCAAAAATCGCGTCTTATGCGCCTTTTTCGTCATTTCCAGACTGTCCAGCAGCGACTCAACTTTTCTCGCATAAGCCTTCGGAGAAAAGTCTTCCTTCAACCCGTCAAACTTTTTAATTGCGTCTGCAAGCTCAGGCAGTTTAATTGGTTTCAACAAATAATCAATGCTTTTTACCCGAAACGCCTTGATCGCATATTCGTCATAAGAGGTCGTAAAAACAATGGGACTGTGCGCGGGAAATGCTTCAAATATCTGAAAGCTCAAACCGTCTGAAAGTTGAATGTCAGAGAATATCAGGTCAACCGCGCTACCCGTTTTAAACCAGCGTTTCGCCGATTCGACGCTTTCGAGCACAGCAACAATCTCAATCCGCGGATCGAGCTTTTTGATCAGCTTTTCCAATCTTTCCGCTGCCGGATACTCGTCTTCAATGATGACAACTTTCATAACGTTGGCTAATAAATCAGGCAGAATGTCCTAACAATGGAATTTTGACCGTGAAAAGTTTGTCGCTGCGCAGGATTTCAACACGCCTTTCCGTGAGCAGACTGTAACGGTTAATGATGTTTTGCAAACCAACCCGCGTGGACTTTTCAAGCACGGTCTTCTCCAAAATGTTGTTTGCTACGACGAGATATTGGCCATTTTCTTCCTTAATGACAATTTTCAATGGGTTTTCCTTCGAAGCAACATTATGCTTGATCGCATTTTCAATCAGCATTTGCAGGCTCAGCGGCGTCACATGCTGCTGATAAGTTGATTGAGACAAATGCTTCTCTACCAATAAATTATCCCGAAAACGAATTTTGTTCAAATAAACGTAGGCATCCACAAAACCCAACTCTTCCTCCACCAGCACTGTGTCCTTATTCCGGCTTACCAGCACATATCTGTACACATCCGACAATCTTTCAAGATAATCCTGCGCATCCGTATTTTCATCATCGATCAATGCTGCGAGCGTGTTCATGCTGTTAAACAAAAAATGCGGATCGAGCTGATTTTTAAGCGCTTCCAATTGCGATTGCACACTTTCACGCATCAGCGATTCCGTCTTCCGGACATTCGCTTTCCAGGCATCGAAAAAATACATCGCTTCGTAAACCAGGTAAACAAGCACGGTTGGGATAATACTGATGCTGAACCCGACCAGCGTCCCGTCTGAATCTAGAAAAATTGAACACAGAATTTTATCCAAAATCAGGGTGACCACAAAAGTATACAGCAACGCGAAGAATGCCTGGATTAACAACCGCCGGTCCGTTTGGCTGAAATCAGGAAACATCCGGCGCATTTTGATAATAATCAGCCGGTTACCTTCCCATAATGAGAAGGTAATCGCTGCGGAAACCAGGATATTATAAATGAAGAGCACACTGAATTTTTCCCCGCCGTTGATGAGATGGACGACAACCGGAATGAGCACAGTCAGCAAAGGAATGCCGATCAGCCGCATTTTACCATCATTCAATGTGTAAGTCTCTTTCATGGTCGCTGGCGCAAAATGCAATTAAAAAGTGTATCTGAACAATGGGACAGGGAAAAATCCTTGCTGATATTGCGTTGCCAGACTGTTCGTCCGCGGGTTGTAAGTCTGTTGAAACACATTCTGATTTGCCGTCACGTTTTGCAGGTCCAGCGCAAATTCCATCGTGCTTTTCCGGTATTCCTTTCTATATGAAAACCGCAAGTCGGTCCTGAAATAAGCATCCTGACGAAGTGAAAATGCTTTTGCCTCATCATAAACTGCGTCGCCGCGTCGTCTGGACGCTTCCAGGTTCAGCGGAGAAATGTATTTTCCGCCTACCAATGTTGTCCGGATGCTGGCGCTTAAAATATTATTTTTATTGCGGCCAACTTTAATTTCCTTTCCGGCGAGCACATTCAGCACATAGCGCGTGTTGAATGCCGTGTTGCGCTCGATGCCGTCGCTGCCTTTGTATTTTGATTCAAAAAGCGATGAAGTGATCAGGAAATAGTAACCCTTATTAAAGTATCTTTCCAAAGTTAACTCAATCCCGATATTTTCCCCGGTTCCTTTATTAACCAGGCTGTCGCGGTCTGACGGGCCGAATGAGCTGCCGATGTTAAGCGCTGAAAACGAGGATTTCGTCTGCTCAACAGGCGCATTATTAATGGTTTGATAATAAGGCTCGATTTTTAGTAACAAATTCTCTGTCAGGCGGTTTTCATAACTCAGCACAAAATGGTGGCTTCTCGTGTAACCCAGATTTTTATTAGTATACACCGGCCCCGACTCACTTTTGGTTTGTACAAAATAAGTGTAAATGTCCTGCGCCTGGCTGTTCATTCCATAACCGGCGCTAAGCGATTGTCCATTTTTGAAAGCATATTGAAAACCAAACCGTGGCTCCACGGCAACCTTATCATTTAAGCTGTAATGTTGAAAATGAACGCCCGTCGTAAAAAGTATGCTGCGGTTCAGGCGATATTTCCACTGGCCGTATGCCTGCGTCAGCAGGGAATTTTCACCCTTCACATTAACCCGGACCGTATCGAATTTTCCAGCCTGATACATATCCCGGCTGTAAAGGTCGAAATTCAGCAAATCCGTGGTCACGCCGGCATAGAGACTATTTTTGGCATTGATCTTGTGACGAACATTTAATGTTGCCGAATATTTTTGTGTTTTAAAACGGCTTTCTGAATTCGCAAAAGCCTCACGCGTCGTAATGCTGATCGAGTCGCCGTTGAACTTTTGATTAGTTGTGCTCACCCCGAGCGTCAGTTTTGCGAAGGTTTTCGGCGTAAGCGTATGCTCGTATGACACGCCCAATATATTCGTTGCATAACGGACTTTGGTGTTTGAATTTTCTGTTCCGTATAAGTTCGTTTCGGTCGTGTCCACGTCATTGCCCAGAAATTGCACGTCGCTTGCGCCGATGATCCCAAACATGGTCAGCTTGCCTTTTGCACTTGTAGGAACAGCGACTTTAAAGTTAAGATCCTGATAGTCAGGAACCGCGTTGCCCGTTCCGAATTGAATGCCCAACGCTTTGAAAACGCCCAAAGTCGAATAACGATAATTGACCAGATACGATGCCTTTGAATTTTTGGAAAAAGGCCCTTCTGCTCCCAACTCAAATCCATTGAAACCAACCTGCCCTAAAAACTCCGATTTCTCATTATTTCCTTCACGCATCCGCAGGTCAAACACAGCCGACAAAGCATTCCCATACTGCGCAGGAAAGGCGCTTGTCATGAAGTCCGACTTTGCCAACACATTGTTATTGAGTAAACTCACCGGCCCGCCGGTTGCTGACAATGATCCGAAGTGATTCGGATTCGGAATGTTAAGTCCTTCCAGTTGCCACAACATGCCGGTTGGTGAATTGCCGCGCACCACAATGTCATTACGCGAGTCGTCACCGGAAACTACGCCCGCATAATTGGCGGCCATCCGCGACGGATCGCCCAGTGAGCCTGCATATCGTTTCGTGTCTTCAATGTTGAAAGAACGGCCGCTTACCAATGACAACTCGTTGTTTGTCTTGGTCTTATCATTCTGGCGCTCTGCTGTTACGACGACTTCATTCAGCGCCTGTACGTTCTCGGTCATTGTTACATTGACAACGACTTCTTTGCCCGAAGTAAGCAGGACGTTTGAGAGTCGCTGCTCTTCGTATCCCACGGAAGTGATCCGGAATGTCTGCCTTCCCTGAGGCACGCCGGTGATCTTGAATTCGCCGTTAATGTCCGTAATCGCACCAATCGGACTTCCGCCATCCGGCTTGATCAGCATCACGGAAGCGCCGATCACCGGTGTTTGAGAAACTTCGTCGCGGATCGTTCCCCGGATTGTTTGGGTTGCCTGCTGCCCCTGAACTTGCAGACAAACAATGAACATTGTCAAAAAAAGTAAAATTTTCATGGCTAATGATTTTGAGTGATGATACAAAAATGCAGGTTAACGAAGCATGGAATGAGCGACTATCGGGTGAAACGTAAAATGAAATAGGCGAAACGTAAGCGGAGAGAGGGGAACCGGAATGTAGCAATGAAATTAATGCCCGTTAGCGTATAGTTTAACACGTTCAAATCATGGTTTTTTAGGTTTTGGTTACATCCTCGTTTTTGCTAACTTTAAAATAACACTAAACGCTTCATGATATGGCTTACTTAAAGAGTGGATTGCTGCTGATTGTACTTTTTGTGGGTGCGTCGTTCACCGTTCTGCATCACGGCTGGGCTGATTACGACCAAACCAAAACGCTTGATTTCAAAACGACAATTGACGAATCGGTTTACGAAAATCCGCATGCATTGGCGAAGGTTAAATATCAGAAAAAAGTCTGGACCGTGTTCCTTGCGCCAACCACGCGGATGACAGACCGCGGGTTGTCTGCCGATATGATCAAAAAAGGCACAGAAGTGCGTCTGGTGGCATATCCGCATAAAACAGAAGAAGGAGAAATGCGTGCTGAGCGGATCTTTGTCGACGGAAAGAAATACGAATTGCGTTAACCGTGCCGGCATCTGCTATTGAATTTTTTGAACTGCTTGAAAAGACATCCTGGGCGGTAGGCATCCGCCAGTCTGCATGGCTTTATCCGGCTCTGGAAATTATACATATCCTGGGCATTGTCATGCTGGTTGGCGCCGCTTTCATGTTTGATCTCCGGCTATTGGGCTATTCCCAAAGCCTCCAAGTTTCGGGCCTCGCCGACCATCTGTTGCCATGGTCGCGGCGGGGTCTTTTGCTGGTGATCCCCTCCGGACTTTTGCTTTTCATCACCAACGCGCAAGCGCTGGGAACAGACTTTGTTTTTTGGCTAAAAATTGCGCTCATACTCATTGCGGCAATTAATGTTTTAATCTTTCATCGATATACTTTTCCAAACGTTACTGGCGCGTCATCCGGTCAACTTCCAATCGCAGCCAAAGTTTCCGCTGTGGTTTCGATCATCGTGTGGATCGGCGTTATTGCGTGCGGCCGGTTGCTGGCTTATTAAAGATTCAAGATTCCTGTTGTTTCAAAATACAAACTAGTTTTACAAGCAAGCGAAAGTGCGTTTACATTGATTTTATCATATCATTAAAATGCGTTTTTTAGCAGCTAACAACTTGTTTACCAAAGCATATTACTTTAATTTGTGGAATCATTTAAGCTTGAAACCTTGTCCGTATCATGCGTTATGCTCTCCCGTTTCTGTTCCTGATCCAGTCATTTTGGTGCCAGGCACAATTGCAAATCGGGAAAGTTTCTGTTAACGGAAAGCCGCAGCAAATTTCAGGCGACAGCATCCGGCTAAAACCTGGTGACACCGATTTGATTTTGGAATTCAAGCGCGCTGGCAATGATTCAATTCAATATCGTTACCAGTTGCAAGGAGTTGATCAGCAGGAAATTATCTCAGCTTATCCTGTTTCGCGCTATGCACGCCTTGACGCTGGCAACTACATTTATCGCATTGCGGCGTTGAAAAATGGTAAAATCCTAACCGAGTTCGAAATTCACATCGAAAAAGATATGGGATTTTGGGATCAATGGTGGTTTTTTCCTTCGATTGCCGTTTACGTCGTCGTGCTGATCGGCGTGAGCATTTACTTATTTATGCTTTACGATTTCCGGCAAAAACTGCGCATGCAGCAAGTCAGGAACCGCATTGCCGCTGATTTGCACGATGAAGTCGGCTCAAACCTGAACAGTATTGCGATTTTTGTCGAGGTTTTGCGAAAAAAAGCGCCGCCCGAAATGCTTCCTGTTTTGGAAAAGATCATTGCAAATTCCAAGGAATCCGTGGCGCTGATGCAGGACACCGTTTGGACGATCAATCCCAAGAACGACAACATTCAAAAGCTTTTCGACCGCATGGAATCGTTCGCGTCGGGTGTGCTTGCGAGTCGGGAAATCGGTTTTGATTTTCGGGTAGAAACTGATCTCGGACAGGTGAACTTTACGATGGATCAGCGCAAAAGCATCTATCTTATTTTCAAAGAAGCCATCAATAACATTGTAAAACATGCCGAAGCCAACATGGTGAAAGTCCATGTTTCCCGTGCAAAAGACATGATCCAGATCGGCATTGAGGATGATGGAAAAGGTTTTGATATCAATGCCGAACGCGATGGTAACGGACTTTTTAACTTTAAAGAAAGGGCATTAGAGGCTGGAATCGAGCTGATGATCGAGTCGGAGCGGGGCAAAGGCACCCGTTTGAAAACGCAGATTGCGGTGTAATTACGCCGGCCGCGTATCCATACAATTGTTGATATTTAATGTCGCGATAAGCCCCCATTTTTGTCTTATCAAAAACATTATCACCTCAAAAGATCAAGAGCATGATTCGTGTCTTACTGTTCGAGGATAACAAAAACTTGCGGGAAAGCCTGTCAATGTATCTTTCTGTGACCGACGGGATCTCGCTGATTGAAGCTTTTCCAAATGCAAAAGACGCGTGGCCGCTGGTAAAGAAACACAGACCGGACGTGGTGCTGATGGACATTCAAATGCCGCACCGCTCTGGAATTGATGCCATGGTCGAAATTAAAAAGCATGCGCCTCAGGTTAAAGTGCTCATTCAGACGGTTTTCGAAGACGACGATAAGATCTTTCAGGCGATTTGCTCAGGTGCATCAGGTTACATTATCAAGAATCCCAACCCGGAAGTGTATGTGCAGGCGATTCAGGAAGTTAACAGGGGCGGGTCGCATTTGTCGCCGTCCATTGCGCGACGTGTGCTGGAAATGTTTCAGCATCAGTTTGTGAAAAGTGAACTTACTTATGTCGATCTGACCCAGCGGGAGCAACAAGTGCTGCGCTTAATGGTCAAGGGCATGAGTTACAAAATGATAGCCGACGCTTGCAATATTTCTTTTAGCACGGTCGCAACACACGTGAATCACATTTACGAAAAACTTCATGTTAATTCCGCCCCGGAAGCTGTCGTTAAGGCGCTTGAATGGCGACTTGTCTAACCCCTAATTGATCATGAGCATCCCCAATTTTCCTAACATTCGCCAAGTCCATTCCACCATTTGCTGGGCGGCGTGCATTGAAATGGTCGCGCGGTTTCTTAATCCGCAAGGCAAATTTGAAGGCATTGACGCGGCTGACATGCCTTTGCAGCGGCGCATTTTAAAACAATATTACGGAATCGAAGGCGGCGTCGATAACTCCGAAACAGGCATGCTCAGCAGCTTTTGCGAAATAGGGGACGGCTATCCGACATTGGGCCACGATGAACATTATTACGAGCAGATCTTACTCGATGTATTCAAAATCCGCTCTACGCAAAAATTTCAGGATAACATTCCGACATTCAGTTACTTAATGCGAAATACGGAAGCCAGGAAACCGGTTATTCTCGGACTCAAATTCCCTGGTATTCAAAATGGCAATCATGCAGTTGTGGTCGTTAACTGCATCAAAAGGCAGGACGTAAAACTGCTTCACATCATTGATCCGTTTGCCAATCATACGAGCACTGAAATATGTGTTACGGGCCCTGGAAAAATTGCTTATCTCAGCTATTCGTATCTCCGCAACCTCAACAGGAACGATCCGTCGCCTGTTTCTGTGGTCAGTAACTTTGAAAAAATAGCCATTGCTTCGCTGTCGACAAACGCACCGGAGCCTACGCCGATTGAGATTTCTGGTTTGCAGTATACAGGCGGCATTGAAGACATCCGCAATATGGTGATGGGACTTTTTCTCGATGAATCCATTTTCCGGGTAAAATTGGAAGAGCTGAAAATGCGGGAAGCGGTCATCACATCGCGTTATCAGAGTTTGCGGCAATTTCTTGATAATGAGCCTGCGGAAGAATTGAAGTTGCTCAAAGTGCTGACCAGCAAGCGCGATAGTCTCGAAATAATGATCGCCGAAACGCCAGCAACCGCTGTCTCGCGTGCGTCCTATGAGTTTGTCGGGATCAGGGAAAGTTACTTTACTGACCAGCATATTTCAAACGTCAGGCTGCGCTTCAAAGGGAAAGATTCCGGTCGGCAAGTCAATCATTTTGAGCCTAATTACAAATTGCTGCACCTGCAACCCGGCGACCTTACATTCATGGTGTTCACGCAAGACGATGAGAAGTGCTTTGTTTCACTTTCCGAAATGCCGTCGATTGGCATACATTATCGTGAACCCTATTCTATTGATGAGTTGAAAGCGATCATTCGAAAAGCATTTCCCCGATATATTGCCTACGAGACCGACAAGCAGTTAAAATCCAAATAAACCAACATGTCAGATTTTATCATTAACAAGTCAGATTTTGAGAGTGAAGCGCAGAGCCAGGAACCGATTCCACCGGGGTTTGAGCTGAAATGCAGAACCAAAGCCGCAATTTTCCGTGTGCTAAACAGTGGCAGACACGCAGACGGAATCCTGATCCGCATTATTAAAAGGTCGGGCGGCACGGCTGATGTCCGGATTTTCAAATATTTCAATAAACAGGATCTCAAAGGCGGATTTGTCATTCTTCGGGCCGTTCTGGAAGACCAGATTTTACGCGGCACTTTCGACAACCTGAACATTTATATTTACACCACACCAACTCCATCGCTCATCATTGCGGGAAGCGAAAATCCATGTCATCAGAATGGTGGCGGAGACGGCGGTGAAGGCGTAAAGGTGCGGATACCAACATGACAGAGTCGGAATTCGGGCAGTGGGTTATAAAAGTCGGTTATGTTTTGTTGGCTGCAAGAGGCGCGATAGTCGGCGTTTTTCTCTTGCGTTATCACGGCGTGCCTCGTAATGTCATTCTCAAACCATTGTTTTGGTATGCGGTTATTGCGCTGCTCATAGCGATTTTCGAGTCGTCGTTTATCAGCTTGGTCAATGCATTTCCTGATTTTTTCGTGCCCTATCTCACGCTTTTCGAGATTGATGATACATTCTTTATTTCACCACTTTATTATCTGAATGAATTCTGGTTTCTCGGCATATTTTTCAGCCGCATTGTGCAGGGCCAAACGGGGCGGTTGATCCGGATCGTTTCAATTTGCCTTTTTGTACTGGAAATCTGCAATACGGTTTTTGGCGAGGGTTATAAAGACGCGCAAAAGCTCGGTTCATTTTGTCTGGCTTTGTATCTGATCGTGGTTTCAATTCTTTTTTTTAAACAACACTTCATCAACAAAGTGGGTAACTCCCTGAGTACAGATGCCCTGAACCTGATCGTTTGGGGCTTTTTCTGTATCAACACGTTTTCAATTCTCATCCTTTTCTTCTCAGACAGGCTTTATAATGATCTGCCTTCGCTCTTTTACCAGATCAGTATGGGCAGAATGGCGATCGAGATTTTCGGATTAATGCTCATTGCATATGGCGTCAGGCTGTTCAAACCCGCCTGAAAATTTGTAACTGCCGATTCGTGAACGGCGAATTAAAAAGCGACTTGCGTCGTTCGAAGTTTAAGAATAAACCTTATCCCGATCGCATGCAGCGCTTTTTAGCTCTTTGTTTTACGTTACTGATGTTGTTACCGAACGCCCGTGCGCAACGCGATTGGAAGCTCGTGACAGAGTCAGACGGCATTAAAGTATTTTCCCAAAGTGTTCCCAATTCCAGAATTAATGCATTGCGCGTCGAGTGCGAAGTGAAGGCCAGCGCCGGACAGGTGGTCGCGATGTTGCTGGACGTGAAGGCCGCAGAGCAATGGGTTTTTCATACCAAATCCTGCGACTTGCTAAAAAAGGTTTCTCCGTCTGAGCTCTATTATTATTCCGAGGTGAGCATGCCTTGGCCGTTATCGAACAGGGATTTTGTGGCACATATCCGTGTCAGTCAGGACAAGGTTACGAAAGTAATTACGGTTGACGCGCCGGCAATTCCAGGAATGGTTGCTCCTAAGGAAGGCATTGTCCGCATCAGTCATTCGAAGGGGTTATGGACACTTAAACCGCTTTCCCCCGAAAAAATCAGCATTGTTTACACATTACAGGTTGATCCCGGAGGCGATATTCCAGCCTGGGTTGTTAACATGTTTTCTGCGCAGGGACCATTGCAGAGCTTCCGGAAAATGAAGGTGGAATTGCAATTGGGAAAATATAAAAGCACAGCAGCCGAATTTATTATAAACTAAATCCGGCTGCCTGCTTTCGTTAGCTAAGCCATGCAACCTTCTGACTTGAAGCGTGTTCAGTGCCGATAATGTCCCGGTAAAGTTCGGGACGGCGCGCCATTTTGTAACGATAACCTCCTGCTTGCGTCAGCTTTTCCGGGGTTAATGTGGCAATCGCGATATCATTGTCCAGTTTGCGGCATTCTGCGATAATGTCTCCAAATGGGTCAAGAATCATGGAGCAACCATTTTTCAGCTGGTCATCGTCCATACCGATCGGATTGGCGAAAACGGCGTAGATTGCATTGTCATAAGCTCTTGCCGGCAACCATTTCATGAGCCAGGCGCGGCCCTTTAATCCATCAAATTCCAGTCGGAGCGAGGTTGAGTCTTCGTGTCTTTTTTCCCACAAAGCCGGATCTGCAAAACCAGCACCCGGACGCGTTGATGGCGTCATCATGGTCACGTGCGGCATAAATATAATGTCTGCACCCAGCAAAGTCGTTGCACGCACATTCTCGACAATGTTATTATCATAGCAGATCAGAATCCCACATTTCCAGCCAAGAATTTCAAAAACAACATACTGATCACCCGGCGTCAGATTGCCATTAATGAACGGATGCAATTTCCGGAATTTCGCCACCAGGCCGTTTTTGTCCACACACACATATGCCTTGAAGAGATTGCCTTCGAGATCTTTTTCAAACAGTCCTGCCAATATGATAATGTCATGTTTTCCAGCAATTTGGATCAGTTTCTGAATGCTGGGTCCATCGGGAATCACTTCTGCCAGTTCCGTCAGCTGCGCTCTGTCCAACTTCCGGGCATAGGAATAGCCGGTGATCGAACATTCGTGGAAGGCTATGACCTGCGCGCCTTGCGCAGCCGCTTCTCCGGCTAGTCTGTCGATTGTTTCGAGATTAAAATTTTTGTCGCCGCTCTTATTTTCAAACTGTGCGGTAGCGACTTTAAGATTTTCCATGGTCGTTTTTATTACAAAACTAGCAGCACACGGACAGCGTGCATTGTAAAAATCCGACAAAAAAGGAATGCTTACTTATTAGTGATTTGCATCAAATTAACCGCCAGCCGATTGGTGCTGAGATCATATTGTGAAGGTGTAATGCCTGCCAGATCGGTGAAATCTTTGATGAAGTGCGCCTGATCGTAATAGCCAGCTTCGTATCCGAGTGCAGTCAGTGAGGTTTTAGGATTGGCTTTCCGAAGTTTCAAATAACGCTGTAAACGCGCAATGCGAGCGTAAGTTTTTGGCGAAACCCCAATGTGCAGATCAAATGCGCGTTCCAAACTTCTTTCACTAACAGCCAAATGATCCGCAAGTGACCGTACAGAAACAGGCGAAACAGCATGATCCATCATTTGGGTGCAGGCTGTGACAAGTCGGAGATCATGCCGGTTAGCAGCCAACTGACTTACCAGGAAATTTTCGATCACCTTAATACGGTTCGAATGATCGCGCGCAGAAAGCACTTGCTCTGTTAATGTGTTCGCCGAAGCCGGGAAGATCTCATTCAGTGCGAGCGTCTGATTGGCCAGCAGCTTTGCGGGAATTCTGGTAAATGCAGCGAGTCCGGAAGGTTTGAAAACGACGATCAGCATGCCGATCCTGGTCCCGGAAATTAAGTCAAAGTGATGATTAACCTGTCCGTAAACAAAACTTTCGGGATGCTGCACCGGCGATTTGGAAGTCAAATCCTGTTGTAAAAAAGCATCACCAAAATGAAATGCAATGCCGGGATGGCCGTCCGGAAAGAAACGGTGCCGTGATGGCTGACCGGCAAGATCTTCCAGAATAAGATAATGCAGAATGTAAGGGGCCAGGTGCGGGCGATGGATATAATTGCATGGAACGTCTTTCAAACCGTCCATGCAAAGTAACAATTTCCAGCGGAATCAGGAATTTGTGCTTTCCGAATTTTTGTGCTGGACGCAGACAAACCTGCCCGTCTCGCAGCAGATGAAGATTTGGGTATATAGGATTATTTTTTTGAAATATTAGATAAAAATGTTTCCAGGTAAGGTTTGATTAATGTTTTATTAATCATTTCTTAATAAGCCCCGCCTTAATTTGACCCATGGTTTGGCCGACCTGGATACCATTGAAGCTTCACATTGCTGTCACCGACTTTAAAGACTTAATATGGAAAACCGACTTTTATTAGAACGGGAAGTGCTTCGAGCCTTCCGAAAATATCTTGCGTGCATATGTCTGACCCTGAGTTGCACGCTCGCATTTAACCAACCGATTTTTGCGCAATCGGGCAATGAAACCACTGTCTCTGGTGAGATTAAAGATGAAAAGAACAGCGCAATCCCGGGCGCAAGCATTGTGCTGCAAGGTTCGGCGAAAGGAACCACCACGGACGTTGACGGTAAGTTTTCATTGAATATTCCCAGCTCAGGCTCTGTGCTGATTGTGAGCTTTCTGGGTTACAAACGCCAGGAAATCGCCGTTGGCAACCGCACCAATTTTCAGATCCAAATGGAACCGAGCACGGATGATCTGCAAGAGGTCGTTGTGGTCGGATATGGAACGCAGCGGAAGCAAACATTGACCGGCGCGATCTCCAACATTGTTTCGGAAGATATTAAGACGACGACTCACACGAGTTTGGCGCAAAGCTTGCAAGGCAAGGTGGCGGGCGTTCAGATCCGGCAGAATTCCGGTGAGCCCGGATCGTTCAGTACGAGCATCAACATTCGTGGATTCGGCGAGCCGTTGTATGTTGTGGACGGCGTGGCTCGGGACGGCGGTTATGAATTTCAAAAGATCAACCCGGACGACATTGAAAGCATTTCGGTTTTAAAAGATGCTTCTGCCGCCATTTTCGGAATCCGCGCAGGGAATGGCGTTGTCATTGTGACGACCAAAAAGGGCGCAAAAGGCAAACCGAAGTTCAGTTACAATGCAGTTTACGGCCGTCAAAGCCCGACAGATGTTCCTAAAATGACGTCTGCATTGCAATGGGCTGAAATGCGCAATGATGCGGCGAAAAATTTGGGTGAAAATCCTGTTTACACTGCCGAAGAAATCGAGAAGTTCAGGACGGGAGCGCCGGGTTATGAAGGAACGGATTGGTATAAAGAGGTTTTGAACAAATCGGCCTCGCAGCAACAGCATTTCTTATCTGCTTCGGGTGGCGAAGGCGCGGTGAATTATTTCACAAGCTTTGGTTATCAAACTGAAAATGGTCTGCTGAAAAGCAAGGATATGGGTTATAAAAAATACACTTTCAGAGCGAATGTGGGCATTGACCTAACCAGAAACCTGAAAGCCGATCTGATCCTTTCCGGGTTGTTTGACAAGCGGAATCAGCCAGGGGATAACTTTTTCAACATTTACAAAGGAACGAGGATTGCGCTGGCAACTGAACGGCCTTATGCGAATGATAACCCGAAATATCCATCGTTGCTTAGTGGTGGCTACAATCCGGTGGCATTGGCAAATGGCGACCTAACGGGTTACAATGAAGAGGCAAACAAGTTTTTTCAATCGACATTCTCGCTGACTTACACCGTGCCTTTTGTGCCGGGTTTGAAAGTAAGAGGTTTGGTTGCTTATGACAGCAATAATTATCGCAATAAGTCTGTCTCCAAAAGCTATAATCTTTACACTTATGATGCCGCGACGGAAAAATATACGGCACATTTGCAGCGGAATCCTTCGCGCATTGGCAACAATTTTTCTGATAACAACCGCGTCACATTCCAGGGTCAGCTCCTTTACAACACGGTTATTGCCAAAAATCACAACATTGGTGCGACCCTCGTTTACGAACAGCAGGAGTCGAAAAACCGCTGGGCTGGCCTGGGCAGAGAGTATGCATTTTACACCAATGACCAGATTGATCAGGCTGGTTTGAACAACCAGACCACAAGCGGGTCCGAGAGCGAATATGCGAGTCAATCTTACGTGGGAAGGTTGAATTATGACTTTAAGGAAAAATATCTGCTCGAAGTTGCAGCCCGTTATGACGGTTCCTATCGCTATCACCCGGATCGTCGCTGGGGCTTGTTTCCGGTTGTTTCTGCCGGGTGGCGGATCTCGGAAGAGGCTTTCCTGAAAAATGTTTCCCTGATCTCTAACCTCAAATTGAGAGGTTCGTATGGACTTGTGGGAGCTGATGCGGGTGCGCCGTTCCAATATGTTCCGGGCTTCTCGCTCACGGGCGGTGGCGGTTATGAGTTTACCAATGGCAATTATACAACCGGCGCAGCTTCGCCCGCTATTGTAAACGAAAATCTAACCTGGTTTAAGTCAAAAATCAAAGACGTCGGAATTGATATTGGTCTGTGGGACAACAGAATAGATCTTACTTTTGATGTTTACCAAAGGGATCGTAAAGGTCTGCTGGCGAGAAGAAATGTTTCTTTACCCAACACTTTCGGCGGCACATTGCCTGATGAAAACCTAAATAGTGACCGTGTAAGGGGAATTGAATTTTCTGTGGCTTACAATGGTCAGATCAGAGATTTCAAATACGGAATTTCCGGCAACTTCAACTTTGCCCGCACGATGAACCGCTATGTCGAACGCGGTGATTTTTTAAGCAGCATGGACAAATGGCGCGGCGGAACAACCAACCGGTGGAACGATGTCGTATGGGCTTACCAACTCGAAGGCCAATTCCAGAACAAGGAAGAAGTAATCTACGCACCGATCCAGAACGGAGACCTGGGCAACACACGTGAATTGCCGGGTGACTTCAAATACAAAGATGTGGACGGAAATGGCGTGATCGATGGGAATGATGCCATGCCGCTTTTCTTCGGTGGCGATCCAAAAATGTACTATGGCGTAACGCTTAATGCATCATGGAAGGGCTTCGATCTGACCGCATTGTTTCAGGGCTCAGGAAAATACAGCGTGCGGTTCCGCGAAGTGTATGCAGAAGTTTTCGCGTTCCGTGGCAACACGCCTGAATATTTCTACGACAGATGGCACTTGTCCGGCGACAACGAATGGATTCCCGGCAAATGGCCCGCTTCACGCTTCAATTACAATGTGGGAGCCATGTATGCTGAAAGTTCTGCCTGGCGTAAGGATGCGTCTTACCTGCGTTTCAAAAGTGCGCAGCTGGGCTACACATTCAATCTTCCCTGGCTGAAGAAAATTGGAATCGACGACGTTCGCGTCTATGGCAATGCGCATAACATTTTCACCTGGGCAGATCCGTTTGTAAAACCATTTGATCCGGAGAAAATTGAAGGATTGTTTGGTGCAGGGCTTACATATCCGGTGACCAGAAGTTACAACTTTGGAATTAACGTTACATTCTAACAAAAGAAAATATGAAATTGACCAGACATATATTATTGCTTTTTGTGCTGTTGACCGCGATCAGTTGCGACAATGTGCTCGATAAGCAGCCATTGGACAAATTGCAGGGGGAAAACCTTTTTTCCAATCCGGAAGGCGTGAAGCTTTACATGGCTAACCTGTATTATCAGCTGCCGATTGAAGATTTTACCTTTTTCAGACAAGGTTTTAATTGGAATACAGGCGACCCGAATAATGGAGGTTTCGCACCTGCGATGATCACGGACGAGGCCGTTCACACGGAGTTTGGCGACTTCATCGGCAATGATGATTTTCAATGGTGGGACCAGGGTTACAAGTTGATCCGCGACACGAACATTCTGATTGATATCATTCCAACATTGGATGTTACGGAGGAAGAAAACAAAGCTTTGGTTGGAGAAAGTGCATTTATACGCGCCTATGCCTATTTTGCTTTGGTAAAACGTTACGGTGGTGTTCCGCTTATTTCTTCTGTACAAAAATACGAGGGTGATGTAGAAGCATTGAAAGTGCCGCGCAGCACTGAAAAAGAGACCTGGGATTTTGTAATGAAAGAATGTGATGTGGCCATTGCAAATCTGGCAGAATCCTGGCCCGGCGGAGAGCGTCGTGCGACCAAATGGGTGGCATATGCGCTGAAATCGAGGGCTGCATTGCATGCTGCATCGTTGGCAAAATACAGCGATCGGGCACCGATTTCTGGAACGGCTGTGGATCAGAAATTGGTGGGAATGGATAAATCTGCGGCGGCTGAATTTTACAAAGCGGCTATTGAAGCATCTGAGGCAATTATTAGTTCAGGGAAATTTGCGCTTTACAAGCCAACGCCTGCCAATCCGGAAGAGGCTGCTGAAAATTACCGTAAGCTGTTTGAAGATCCCAACATTGCACCGAGCGAAGCCATTTTTATCAAAGGTTATGCGCGCCCGGGCTCTGGCACGGGTCATAACTATGGCATTTGGTATCAGCCCAATCAGACCGCAAATGGCTGGCCGCATCCGGGACGCATGAACCCGACGCTGGACCTGATCGACGCTTATGAAACTTACACCAATCCAGGCCAGAGCGCACCGATTACCACCACTGTTGCCGGCAATGATGTGAGTGACTACAACGGTTTTGATCCGGCCAAAAATTACAAGCGTTATGATGATCCGGCAGGCATTTATAAAGACAAAGATGCGCGTTTATGGGCGACTGCTATCTTACCGGGAACGGCTTGGAAGGGTCAAAAGATCATCATTCAGGCTGGATTTGTGAAGCCGGATGGCAGTGCGCAACTTTTTGGCGGAGATCCGATCAAGGTTGGTAGCACGACTATCTATCCATACGGAGCCGCGGACCGCACGCAATATTCGGGCTTCGACACCTGGGGCGGCAATAACACCCGGACGGGCGTGAGTTTCAAGAAGTTTTTAAATGAGGGTGTGAATGTGGCTCCGGGCTGGAATCAGACCGTGTCGGATTGGGTGGATTTCCGTTATGCCGAAATTTTGCTGAATTACGCCGAAGCCATTGTTGAAAGTGGAACCGGTCCTGCTGCAAAAGGCGCGCAGGCTTTGAACGACATTCGCCGCCGCGCGGGTCACACAAAGGACATTCCGCTTACGATCGATAATGTAGTCCGTGAAAGAAGGGTCGAGTTGGCTTTTGAAAACAAGCGTTTCTGGGACCTGATCAGAAGGCGGGAATATCATACGCTTTTCAACAATCGGGTGAGGCATGCATTGATCCCGGTGTTGGATCTGCGTGTGACGCCTGCGAAATACATTTTCCTCCGCCAGAACATCGCCCGGTTGAATCCATCGACGTTCGATTACAAACAATATTACCGATACATTCCGGGCATTGGTGCCAATGGTTTGGTTCAAAATCCCCAGTATTAATCTGCATAGGGCAGTCGGCAATCAACTTTTAGATGTATGTGCCGGCTGCCAACTAACGACTTTTGACGATAACAATTTACTATGAAAAAGATACAGATATACATTTCGGTTTTGGCAACAATGCTGTTTGCCACAAGCTGTAAAATAGACAATTATCCTGCGCCTGACGCCCAGCTTTACGGGACATTCCTGGATGCAGAAACCAATGAACCTGTGGAGCAGGATATTATTCGTGGGAGTACCATTGAGTTTATCGAACATGGATATGCTTCTCAAACCAAGCAGGTAATGATCGTTAAAAACGATGGGACTTATCGTAACAACCTGATTTTTGCCAATCAATACACCATTACGCCAGTTAGAGGAAACTTTGTTCCTACGGAGCCGAAGGATGTGACCGTCTCCGGTGAAACGCAGCTCGACTTCAAAGTGCAGCCATATATTCGTGTGAAAGATGCTAAGATTGAGAAGTCAGGCTCGAAAGTGGTTGCAACCTTCAAAATTCAGCAAACTGTCATTAATAATGTGAAAAAAATCGGCTTGTATGTGCATCCGGAGCCTTCGGTCGGGGAGCCGATGCGAACCGTTGTGTCGGAACTGGAAATTAACGGCGTCGCTGATCCGAATAAAGTTTACAAACTCGAAATCGACGTCCCAGCCAACAGCAATAACCTGAAAGTGGGCAGCCAATATTTTTTCCGCGTAGGCGCGTTGATCGACGCTCCGGAATCGAAGTTCAACTATGCCAAGGCTGTGCGTCTGACTTTGTGATGGGGATGTTTTCTTAGCTCCCCGGGTTGAAACCCGGGGCCTTGTTATCGGCCGAGCCTATGGGTCTTTGCGTTTTTCCAAGGAAGTAGCATTCCGTCCGAGCAAAAGCCAGAGCCATCGGCTCGACCGATATCCTAAGGACGGATTTTAATCCGTCCGACATCAAAAAAGAATCTTTATGTAAATGAAGAGACTACATGCTAGCTCCCCGGGTTGAAACCCGGGGCCTTGTTATCGGCCGAGCCTATGGCTCTTTGGGGTTTTCCAAGGACTGAGCATTCCGTCCGAGCACAAGCAGAGCCATCGGCTCGACCGATATTTTAAGGACGGATTTTAATCCGTCCGACATCAAACAAAGAAACTTTACATAAATGAAAAGACTACATGCCAGCTCCCCGGGTTGAAACCCGGGGCCTTGTTATCGGCCGAGCCTATGGCTCTTTAGGTTTTTTCAAGGAAGTAGCATTCCGTCCGAGCACGAGCCAGAGCCATCGGCTCGACCGATATTTTAAGGACGGATTTTAATCCATCCGACATCACCATCCGACATCACCATCCACAACCCAAAACCCATGAAAATCTTAAACTTCCTAATACTCTTACCTTTTCTTTCTTTCAGCTGCAATGGTGCTGATAATGCTAAACAAACCGTTGATCCTAAACCAATTGAAGAAGTTAAATACGATGAGACCGGTGTGCTTTTTAAAAGTTACAAAGGGCTGGTGATGGCTGGTTATCAGGGCTGGTTTACGGCGGAGGGCGATGGAGCCGGACGTGGTTGGCATCATTATCAAAAAGGCGGCAAGTTCGAGCCGGGAGCGACTTCGATTGACTTTTGGCCAGACGTTACTGACTATCCTAAAACCTATAAGACGGCATTTAATTACAAAAACCAGGAGCCTGCGCATGTGTACAGCCCGTATGACGAAGAGAGTGTTGATCTGCATTTCAAATGGATGAAGGAACATGGCATTGACGGCGTTTATATGCAGCGTTTTGTTGGAGAAGTGAAAGGAGAAAGTGGCAAACGGCATTTCAACAAAGTGCTGGCTAATGCATTGAAAGCATCCAAAAAGTATGGCAGGGCGATCAGCATTATGTATGATCTGAGCGGTTCCAGTTCAGCGGATATGGATTTTATTGTCAAGGATTGGGAAGAGCTGCAAAGCACTTTTAAACTTTTTGACAACAAAGAGAATCCACAATATCTACGGCATAACGGACGCCCGTTGCTGGCAATCTGGGGCGTAGGGTTCAACGATGGTCGTAAATACACCATTGCAGACATTCAAAAGCTTGTGGAGAAAATCAAAGGGCCAACCAAAAAAGCCTCAATCCTGTTAGGCGTGCCTTACTATTGGAGAACATTGGGCAATGACACTGAAAATTCAACATTGCTCCACACCGTCATAAAAAGTGCGGATGTGGTGATGCCGTGGGCGGTTGGACGTTATAATGCATCGAGTTACACGAGCATTGCCGGGACGCATCTTCCGGGCGACATTGCCTGGTGCAAAGCCAACAAACTTGACTACGCGCCGCTTGTTTTTCCGGGATTTAGTTGGGGTAACTTGAAGAATGATAAGTCGTTATATAACCAGATTCCAAGAGGCAAAGGCGATTTCCTATGGCAGCAAATCGCCGGTGCCAAACTATCCGGCGCAGAAGCTTTGTACGTCGCCATGTTCGATGAAGTGGATGAGGGCACTGCGATTTTCAAATGCAAAAGGGAAGGGGAGCTGCCCGAAAATGCAGATGGAAAGTTCGTAGGCATTGAGGTCGATCTGAAACCGGATCATTATTTGTGGCTCACAGGACAAGGCGCAAAATGGTTTCACGGGGAAGCGGGATTCAGCGCTAGGAAACCTGAAAGACCCAATTAAGAGATCAGAAAGGGCTGTTATGAATGCAAAACTTCGGGCATGTCCTTCTGAAACTCTTCCCCGTAAATCCGGCTGTATTCTCTGGCGAAATTTTCAAACGTGGTTTTTGCCAGAGAATGCTTGCCCAAAAGGGCCAAAGCCTTGCATTTGATCGTCATGGCTTCCTCATTAACCGGATCGAAATAGAAAATGTAATTGGCAACTTTAATCATGAATTCCGGATCATCAGAAACCTTTATCGAGGTCGCATAACGCAAATAAGCATCAACGATTTCATTGGAAATCTCAGATTTAAAGCTGTCCAGCCATTCATATTCGAGGTCAGCGAGGAATGTGCCGCGCTTGCTGATCTGCGAAAGATCCACAATGTCCTGTTTTGAAAGCACACGCTTGTCAGAAACCAGCTTCAAATATTCTGCATAATCGACGTGAATGTGCTCGTCGTCAATCTTCACGCGCCAATAACCGCTTTCCTTTGAAATATGGCAATGTTTCAACTTGTCCAAAATCCCCTTCAATTTCGCAATGTTAACCGCCCGATTGTTCCGCGCGCTTTCCGAGCTTTTATCAAACCAAAGCAATTCTTTAAGCTTTTCAGAACTGATTCCGTCTTTTCGGATTGAATGCAGCAAAATCACTAAAAACAATTCTTTCAGCAAAGGCGTGAACAACCGCGTGATCTCATTCCCTTGCTCGTCAAATAGTTGCAGATTACCAAACAGCATAATGCTGCTGTGCAATGGCGCAATCTTCGTTTCAACGCTTTTTTCGTGATTTTCCTCTGCAACTAATGGCGTTGCCGGGGCGTTGTGTTGCACTTCCGGGTTCCTAAGCACAACTGGCGAAGTTGCAGGTGTTGCTTCCTGCGGTTTGCGGCGTTTGTAAAAGTAAAAGCCAGCCAGCACCGCAACCAGCGTCAAAACAATCCAAAGCGTTGGATCGGACTTGGCAGTCGCTTGCTCAACTTTTGAAACAGCACCCAGCGGCGGTGCGAAAAGCGAATAAATGGAAACCTTTGTCTGATTCTTATCCGTCCTGAACAATGTTACGGCCACAAATCGCCCGGTAGACTGGTCATAAAAAAGATCAGCATAAGATTCTGTATCAATGAATTCAAAAGGGATTTTGGATCCCACGATCTGATATTCTGGCTTGGTGAGTGAGCCTCTGATTAATTGCAGCTCCGAATTGAACTTGTCTTTTGGAAAAATCAATGCATAATAAGTGCCTTCTTTGTCATTAATGACCATTGAACTGGCGCAAACAAAATCTTCTTGCGGTTTTTTTAGCTCATATATTTTTTTGAAAACGCCCGTCTTCGCATTAAAAAAGATCAGATCATACCAATTTCTCGGATTTAGAATCTGCCTGCCCGTTGTGCTTCCATAACCACCCAAAATGTACGCGCCGCCCGTTGCAGTCCCGGCAGCAGCCAGATATCGCGGAGAAAAAACGGAATCCTGCAACGTGATCTGTTCCCATTTATCAGTCGCCGGCTTATATTTTTGAATGGTGTTTTTGTATTCCAAATGTCCATATCCGCCCAGCATATAAATCGTGGAATCAGCTGCACTGTAAAACTTGTTCGCATGCAGAAAGTGCGTTTTCAGCGCTGGGGCAATGTTGTTTCCATCCCACCGGGTAGAAACCGTATCAAAATGCGTCGCTTGTTTTTCGTTAATAAATAGGTTGTAAATGCGGTTCGTCAAGGGTTCGTACAACACCTGATTGTCCATAAAAATGGCCTGCTTAGCTGCATAGGCAAACCTTTTCGTCTGATTCGTGGCAATGCGGTGTGTCGATAAAGTGTCCGTGCCGACAATGTAAACGGTTCCGGCTTTCTGATCTGCGGTAACGCGTGCGGGCCCTTCTACAATGAAATTGAGTAGCGGCTGCCAATCGTGATGCATCTTTTTGATCCATAGCGGATTATCGACGAGGCCGTTTGAGTTTTTCGTTTCACCGATCGCCTGAACTCCGCTCATTTCATCGAGTTTCCAATGAAACTTTGCCTCGCCGTTTTCCGAAATAGCAACATTTCGGATCTTCATCGGCGGGACGTCTGTCGTATTGAAATTCTTGTATTTATTGGCGCCAAAAAGAATTTTGAAACAGCCATCTTTTTCCATAGCAACCGCCTGCTTAAAGCGTTGTGCGCCGTTGAAGACGGTTAATGTTTCTTCTTTTTTACTAAAAACCAATCTTATCCTGTTCCAGCTTTTGTAAAGCTCCTTTTCGTCGATATCAAATGTGATCTTTGAAAATTTGTCGCCGATGACAACTTTGAAACGATCTTTATTCAGCGACGAGTTGTCGTAAAGGATGTCAATGTTCCGCTGGTCATTTTCGATGAGCCGGACAATGTATCCGAAATAATTCTTCTTATGCGGCAGAAATGAGAGTTCAAATGAAAGCTCAAAATCCTTATCAAAGCAAAGCGTTTTGCCCGGAGACAGGTCAAGGCCCGTTCTTTTGTCCTGAACAGATTCAAAACTTTCGAAACCAAGTCCATAAGACTGCGCTGAGCATAGATTGGCAGCCCCGTAAAAAAACTGGATTGTAAGAAGGATAAAAAGGATTTTCAAACGTATACACATATTCAAACGACCACGATCTGGCAAGGGCTTGTTACCGGCTGCTAAGTGAATATTAAGATTTTTTTTCCGCTGTTTTACTTGGAACGGCTTTTATTTGTTTGCGTCACATCTTGCAAGGCATTGATTTAGAACGAAAAAAGGCACCGGAACACTTTCCGATGCCTTTTGCAAGATTGAAACAGAAATACTATTTAACCGGCTTTTTGAACATTGCGGCGTCCACCGGCGTATTTACAGAAACTTTGTTTGTAATAAATGACATTGTGCCCATCTGCGGATTGGTAATGTCCATGGTGTTTGGAAATTTAACACCCTGCACTTCCTTGTAATCTGAAAGCTCAATTTCACCGCTCTGGCCATTCATATCCACTTTCACTTTGCTTACCAGGAACGTTTCCGCATCCAGATATTCGTCCATCGCAGTGCCTTCTTTTGAAGTCACTTTCAGGTGATAAACATCCTTTTTATCGAGTTTTTCTTTTCCTATCAGCTCCACTTTATTTCCTTTTTCCTTGTAATTAACCAGCCCGCCAAATGGATCCAGAGAACTCATTTGTTGCTTCAACTGATCCGCAGGCATATCTTCCGGCTCGCCCGTGCCGCCCATTTGCGTAGGGCGGATCATCCAGCCTTTAGAATCATCCACAACTTGCACCATAGAGTTGCCCATGATCGTAGACTCGTTGCGAAGCGATTTTCCCACAACCAAAACCGTTTTGGTAGGAATCTCCATTCCCTGAACTGCAAGTGAACGCTCTGTGATGACCGTGTTCACCGCCTTGATTTTGTCCATCCCGCCCAACGCAGCCACGTGCTTGTCGACGATTTCATCCACGCTTTGCGCAAAGGAACCTGCTGATATTAAGGCCGCTGCAAACGCAACGAATACTGTGGTTGTTTTCATAACTTGTTTTGTTGGAGTAGTGGTTTGTTTTGTAAAGCCTTGTTTGAATAAATACTACCGGGGAGTCGCGCCGCCAGCTGGTGCCGGACCGGATTGTTGCCCGCCTTCACTTTTAACGTCGTCGTTGTTCACCGACTTCGCCTTGCGTTTTGGCGCATCCATTGTCATTTTACCAATTTTGTAAGTGAATGTCAGCCTGAAACCGCGGTTGTACATATATATGTCGTTCACCTGGTTGAAGTTAAGCGATGCCAGTTCGGTGTGCATTTTGAAACGTTTGCTAAGGAAGTTTTCAGCTGCCAGACCCAAACTTGCTTTTTTGTTGGCAAATTCTTTTTTCACACCCACTGTGTAAAAGCCAAATCCGCCCTGCTGACCCTGTAACTGAACCTGATTTCCCTGCATAAATCCGAATGCTTGTGCGCCCCAGCCATTTTTGAATGTTGCCTGCGAGAACAGACCGCCGCTGATCACCATGCCCGAATTATTGATCGTTTTATTAACGCCGCCTTCCAGCGTCTGGCCGCTCAGTTCCTGATAAAAGATGTTTGAGAAAATACCGAAGTTGATTTTGGTCGTCGCGGCAACGTTGGCAAACAAGTTAAGTCCGTAAGCATTCTGCTTTCCAACGTTTTCATAAGTTGTTATAATGGCACCCGCCAGTGTGTCGGACGGTTGGCGCACTTGTGAAATCGCATTATTCGTAATTCTGCCGAAGAAAGTCGCGTTAATAAATGTTTTTTTGATGTTTTTACTCAATCCCAACTCAAAATTATTGGTCAGCTCCAGGGCGCAGTTCCGGGTTACCAATGGTAATGTTCTGCGGATTGGCCGAGTTGAAGTTAGGGTTCAGCTGCTGCAAACCCGGACGCTGGATCCGGCGGTTATAACCAAGCTTAACGGTCGTTCCTTTGAAAGTTTTAGAAGCATTCACACTTGGCACCAGCACACCATAATTGCCCACGCCAACCGTTCCTTCATTGGTGCTCGCATCGATAAATGTATGCTCGTAACGCAGCCCGCCTTTGAATGTGTAGCGCTTTTTGGTCGTATAAGTGTAGGATGTGTAACCGGCTGCAATATTCTGATGGTAAGTCAGGTCGCCCGCTGGCTGGTCTGTTTCCGGGCGGAAATCACCGGTCGGATCTGCAATCAGGAAGTTGTATGCGCTTGTTACTTCACGGAAAATTGCTTTTCCACCAAATTCCAGCAGCTGGTTTTTCTTGATAGGCGTTTGATAATCAGACTGCAATGTGAATTCCTGGTTAATGCTTTTGTTCAAATTGCGCTGACGGTTCAGCAACTCATTGCTGCCGTTCAAAATATCCGCATCAAAATCATTGGTCAGGTCATTGCGGCTGTAAAGCGTTGAAATGCTCCATTCCTGTTGCGGTTTGAAAGTATGCAGATAATCAATGTTGGCATCAATTGTTCCTGAAAGATTTTTCGCATCCACATTACGCGCAGAGTTGATATCCGTTTCACCCGTTTTCATAATGCGCGTGATCAGATCCTGCTGGCTGCGGAAATTGCGAACACCATAACGAACTCCGGCTGTAATGCTTTGATTTTTAGCCAAATCGTAATCAAAACCAAGGTTGTAGTTTCCAAACAAACCACGGCTTGAACCGTCTCCCGTCTGGCGTGTAGTGCTTTGAACATCGTCTACAATGCTGGTTTGTTCCAAAGTCGTTTTGGTGATCGTGTTATACATTCCACGACCGAAACCACCAATGGTAAAACCAGCTTTTCCCTTGCGGTAACCGCCATTCAGAGACAGGATAGAACCGCGGTTTCCAACTCCTGAATCCACATTCAGGTTCAATCCCTGCAAGCTGTTTTTCTTGGTAATGATGTTAATGATCCCGCCCGAACCTTCGGCATCGTATTTAGCAGATGGGCTTGTGATTACCTCAACCGTCTTGATCTGGTCCGCAGGAATCTGCTTCAATGCATCCGCAACGCTGTTGGCAATAATGGTGCTTGGCTTATTATTTACAAGCACGCGAATGTTCTGGCTTCCACGAAGTGAAACATTTCCGTCCAGATCCACAGTCAGCAAAGGCACTTTACGCAGAATGTCCGTCGCGTCCCCGCCTTTTGCAGTAATGTCTTTTTCTGCGTTGTAAACAAGCCTGTCTACTTTTTCTTCAATCAATGCAGCTTGTCCGGTCACCGTAACCTCGCTCAGCGTTTTCGTATTCGAGGAAAGATTTACGGCGCCCAGGTCAAGCTCTTGCCCTTTAGCAATGGAAATGTTATCAATTGTTTTGTTAGCAAATCCGATGAATGAGATCAAAATTTTATAATCTCCGGCAGCCAGTTTGGTCAATGCGAATTTGCCTTTTTCGTCAGCCACGGTTCCGTCCACAGCTTGTCCGCTGGCTTTGTTATAAAGTGCGATGCTGGCAAATTCAATCCCTTTTGCGGAAGCAGAGTCTACGATTGAACCTGATAATTTGGCGGTTCCTTTCGGGCTTTGGTCGCCGGCAGTTCCCGGCAGGGCTTTGGGTTGGGTTGATCCTCCACCGGTCGGGAATTGTGCAAATGCCGGTGAAAGAAATGACGCCAGAGTGATTAGCGTTGCAAGCAGAAGTTTTGTCATTGTTATGGGATAGTAATTATGCCATAAAAATGCAACGGAATAAAAAAACCTTTTACTAATTTATGATAAAGGCTTGATTAAGCGGGATGGATGTGGCTATGCGGAAGATGGGCTTACTGCGCCAGGTCCTTGTATCCGATCAATGCAATTTTCTTTTCCTTAATCGCTGCTTTCACCTTCGGACTGGTAAAAAGATCCGTAACGCCCTGCCTGTCCTGTGCCACATCTTCATAGCCAATGTGATGGATCGCGCGTAATTCCGCATCGTCCAATCCAGGGTGGTCCACAAAAAGATAAGTTTTGCCTGGTTGCAGCTTATCGAGCATCTTGATAAAGCTGGTCACCTTTTTCTTCGGCGGTCTTGTGCGGCCCTTCATAGCCAGCGTAAGTGAGTCCGGCAGGTTCAGCATCGATTGGGATCTTGTATTCCTTCGCAAGTCGCCGCGTCAATGCGCGCACTTCTTCGGATATGCCCGTGCAGCCCATGTGAGACGAAATGTGGCTGATCGTCGGAAGTTTTTTCAAAGCCATTTCAATCTGGGCACGCAGTTCTTTTTCAACATCTTCAATCTTCCACTTATTTTCCATGATCGCGCGATTCGGATAATTTTTATTAGCGCGCACCATCGGATAAAAATAGCCGTCTTCATCACGCAGGCTAGGGCAGTCCGACACCGGCCGCCATTTCACATTGTCCCATTCGCTGGTAAGTGCAATGTGAATGCCAATGTCTGCACCAGGATTTTCCTGCAACATTTTCACCGCCTCAGGAAACCAGGGCGAAGGCACAATGATCTCAATAGAGGTCTGAAAACCTTCTTTAAAGCATTTAAGCAAAGCAAGATTTCCCGAATGCGAATAACCCATGTCATCGCCCCGCACAATCAGGCGCGGCGCATTTTGTGCATAAGCGGCGCAGCAAATGAGCACCAGGGCAATCGTATTATATATTTTCGACATGGATTTTATCGGTTAAATGTTATTTCAAAGCCAGGTAAATGGATCGCCGGAGGCAATGTGCGCCACCTTAATGCCTTCCAGTTTCGGTTGCAGCCATTCTACAAACAATTCCATCCCAGGCTCTTCGCTTACGGCATGTCCGAGAATGATCAGCGCCGTTTTGCCGCCCAGTAATGTGCTGTCCCGCATGTATTCGGCCGTTTCCCATTCAGACAATTCGCCTACGATCAGCACATCAGGATGCTCTTTTTCGACGACGCTCACGTGTCCTTTTCCGCCCGAAGCGCCCGGCATCAGCGAAACACGTTCACAGGATTTGTTCAAATCTCCAATCACCCGCAGCTGCTTGATTCCCAACGATTTCTTCAAATGCGCAACGAGATTTTGCAATGTGATCGCGGGGATGGTGAATGTCCTTTCGTCTTTTGGATAATAAGCCGTCCAGTTCAGTTTCTTGGCCACGCCATACGAAACCTGGTCCGGGTTGAGCGAATGGCAATAGTCATGAAAACGCCAGATTGCGATCTTATGTTTGTCTAAAAGTGCTTTCTTTTGTTTCACAACAGCATTATTCGGCACCCAATCCAGATCGTCGCGGTGGTTATAAAAGGATGGCTCGTGGGCGATGATAAAATTGGCATTGCGTTTGGCCGCTTCCTCGATCACCGTAATCGTGGGAAACATGGTCGTTACAATTCCTGTCACCGACTGTTGAGGTGTCCCGGATTTTAGTGTGTCCACCGTGTCCTTAATCGGCGTAAGCTTTCCTTCTTTTAATATCAGATCAATGACGCCCTGAACGGTGTAAGATTTTTGATGCGCTTCCAAAATGCCTGCCTGAGCGCCTGTCAGGCTTGCTAATGTCAATATGCCAGCGGATTGAATGCTTTTGATCAAAAAATTCCTTCGGTCAGTGGATAGGTTCGAAGCAGTCAGGGAACGGTGTTTCATTTCAGTTTTGGTAAAATAAGCGAGAGGCAATGCGCTTGGCGCATTTCGCAAATATAGGAATAGGAGAAATAATTAGGACAAAACTTTGAATGCTAAGAAGAAATTGACTAAAATGTAATTGCCTGAACGCCAAAAAGATTTGAAAGTGACCAAATCCATCTTTTTCCTCAAAGCTGCGCTGACCATTTTCCTCGGAGTCGGGCTCGTTTCCTGCGGGCCGGATATTCCGGAAGATGTTGAAGCGGCATATGCAGAATTGCCGGAAAAGCTGGATTACAACCAGCATGTGAAACCTGTGCTTTCGGACAAATGCTTTGCTTGCCACGGGCCGGATAAGGCGAAGCAAAAAGCAGGATTGCGGCTGGACATTCAGGAAGCGGCATATAGCGAGCTCTCCGAAAACAAGGGCAAGTTTGCAATCGATCCGGGCGATTTGCAAAACAGCGAAATGTTTCATCGCATTATCTCTGCCGACCCGGAATATATAATGCCTACGCCATCCTCGCATTTATCCCTTAATGCTAAGGAAAAGGCGATTTTGGTCAAATGGATTAAAGAAGGAGCTGAGTATAAGCCACATTGGGCATTTGTAAAACCTGTAAAAACGGAGTTGCCCGAGGTGCATAATGCAGATTGGGTTAAGAATCCGATCGATGATTTTATTCTTGCCAAGCTGGAACAGGAAAAATTGAAACCGGCACCCGAGGCGAGCAAAGAGTTGCTATTAAGACGGTTATCCCTCGACCTGACCGGCTTGCCGCCAACATTGTCTGAAATCGACGCTTTTTTGAATGATAATGCTGCCAATGCTTACGAAAAGCAAGTTGACCGGCTGCTGACCTCGCCACATTATGGAGAAAAAATGGCCGTCGATTGGCTTGATCTGGCGCGATTTGCGGATTCGCACGGTTACACGGTCGACCGGCTGCGGGACATGTCGCCTTACCGCGATTGGGTGATTAAGGCTTTTAACCAAAACCTTCCTTATGATCGGTTTTTGCATTGGCAGCTTGCGGGCGATCTCATGCCGAAGCCAAATAAAGACATGCTGATTGCCACCGCGTTCAACCGGAATCATCAGCAGAATATGGAAGGCGGCATCATTGAGGAAGAATTTCAGACTGAATATGTGGTGGACAGGACCAATACATTTGGTGACGCCATGCTCGGTTTGTCTGTGGGCTGTGCCAAATGTCACGACCACAAATACGATCCCATCTCGCAAAAAAACTATTATGAGCTTTTCAGCTTTTTCAACAATGTAAAAGAAGCCGGGCAGATTTCCTGGGACGATGCGCTGCCGACGCCCACATTGATGTTGCCGACCGACCGGGAGGAAAAGATGCTGGATTTCCTCAAATCACAGGAACTGGAACAGCAAAAAGTAGTGGATCAAAGCAGAAGCCATGTTCAGCCGGATTTTGAGAAATGGTTAAAAAGTGCCGATTTAATGAAATTAGTCACTGAAAAAATTCCGCAGGCTGGTCTGCAAGCTCGTTTTTCGTTTGACAAAAACACCTTATCCCGAAGCAACCTGACCAATGATGCGAATCCCAAACAGACGGGAACAATGAAACGGGAATCGGGGATGACGGGCGATAAACCCGTTTTCGTGACGCATGGAGAAGGTTATGCGATGCAATTTAATGGGGATGTGTTTCTGGATTTAGATCAAATCGGCGTTTTCCGGAAATCGGAGCCGTTTAGCATTGGCATTTGGGTGAATGTGCCCAAAGAAATGAAGGAGGGCGTAATCTTGCATAAGAGCCAGGCGGAGCGGCTTTACAATTTTCGCGGCTATCATCTTTATCTCAAAAACAACAAATTAGAACTGAATATGGCACACACAGCGCCTTCTAATGCGATCACCAAAATTTCAAAAAGCAACATTCCGCGTGATAAATGGATGCAATTGACGGTCACATATGACGGCTCGTCGAAAGCGGCTGGTTTTAAACTGTTTATGGATGGCCGTGAAATGATGATGGAAACGGAGACGGATCAGTTGACAAAAGACATTTTATTCAAAACCAAAACGCAGCCTGGATTGCAGATCGGCGCGTGGTGGCGCGGAAATGGTTTCAAAGATGGTTTGGCAGACGACATTGTGGTCTATAACCGTGCGTTAACACCATTTGAAATTGAAATATTGGCTGGAAAAGCAGACTGGAAATCCTTAGCTTCCAAGCAATATAATGCAATGACTGCAAGTGAATTGGCGATTGCAAAAGCTTATTACGAATTCGCAGTTTCGCCGACCATGCGAGCAGAAGAGAATAAACTTCGCGGTATACGAACAACATTGGCCGATTCAACTGAAAATATCCGCGAATTAATGGTGATGCAGGAAATGCCGAAGCGGAAAAAGGCGCACATTCTTTTAAGAGGCAATTATGATGCTTTTGGTGAGGAGGTTTTTCCAAACACACCGAAGTCGATCTTGTCGTTTCCTGCGCATTTACCCAAAAACCGATATGGACTGGCGCAATGGCTGACCAGCAAAGATAATCCGCTGACAGCGCGGGTGGCTGTCAATCGATTATGGCAAAATTTCTTTGGGACAGGGCTTGTTAAGACGACGGAAGATTTTGGAAATCAGGGCGAGCTGCCGAGCCATTTGGAGTTGCTGGACTGGCTTGCTGTGACTTTTCGGGAGTCTGGCTGGAATGTGAAAAAGCTTAATAAACACATTGTAATGTCGGCCACTTACCGGCAGCGCTCGGAAACTTCGCGCGAAGTGCGGGACAAGGATCCTGAAAACCGGCTGCTGTCGCACAGTCCGGCAAATAGGCTAACGGCTGAAATGATCCGCGATAATGCACTGGCAGCAAGTGGATTACTTAATAAGCAAATTGGCGGCAAAAGTGTAAAACCTTACCAGCCCGATGGACTTTGGGAAATCAATAACACGACTTACCAGCCCGATTCGGGCACGGCGGTCTATCGCAGAAGCCTGTATGTGCTTGTAAAAAGGTCCGTCCCGAATCCGACATTGGCAACATTCGACGCGACTTCCCGCAGTTTTTGTGTGGTAAGAAGGCAAAAGACGAACACGCCGTTGCAAGCGCTCGTAACCCTGAATGATCCGACATTTAATGAAGCCATGAAAGTGATGGGCCAGCAAATGACATTGGAAGCCAACCCGGAAACCGCATTAATAACCGCTTACCGTAAGCTAACGGGCAGAAAACCTTCTAAACGAGAGGTCCTATTATTATTGGAATTGAGAAATAAGCAATTGGTCAATTTCATAGCGAATCCAGCAAAGGCGGCTGGCTGGATCGCCGAGGGACAGTTTAAAATTGATAAGAAAACGGATTTTGCCCAGGTTGCCGCCCATGCGGTGGTCGCGAGCACGATTCTGAATTCGGATGCATCCTTAACCAAGCGATAAGCATGGAAAATCACCATAATGAGCCATTCAGGATCAACAATCCTGATTTTGATATGCTCAATAAAAGACTTGAAAGGCGTAATTTCCTGGTAAAAACATACCTCGGATTGGGTGCATTGGCGATGGGGTCATTGTTTGGCGTACAAAAACTATTTGGTTCCGGCACTTCACAAATGGCTGAAACCAGCGGTTCTCTGGAACAGCAGGTTTTGAATGCATTACCGCATATCGCACCGAAAGCGAAACGTGTGGTTTATCTCTTCATGGCCGGTGGTCCTTCGCAATTCGAAACATTTGATTACAAACCTAAGCTCGTTAAAATTGGCTGGTCAGAACCTTCCCGATTCCGTGCGAAAAGGGCAGCGGTTGACCGGCATGAGTGCGAATCAAAGCGTACTGCCTGTTGTGCCATCGATTTTCGGCTTCAGTCAGCATGGCAAAAGCGGGACGTGGGTGAGTCGAGCTGATGCCTTACACTGCAAAAGTGGTCGACGAGCTGTGCATGATCAAATCCGTTTATTCTGAGGCCATTAACCACGATCCGGCGATTACGTTTTTTCAGACCGGTAACCAGTTGCCGGGCCGGCCGTCCATTGGTTCGTGGGTGAGTTATGGGCTGGGCACAGACAATCAGAATCTGCCCGCATTCATTGTTTTGGTTTCCAAAAACGGCGCCAAGGATCAACCTTTATATGCAAGACTTTGGGGAAATGGATTTTTACCATCCAAACATCAAGGCGTGCAGTTCAGATCAGGCAAAGATCCGGTGCTTTTTTTGAATAATCCCGAAGGTTATGACGGCAGCGACCGCAAAGAAATGCTCGATTATACTGGCAAAGCTTAACCAGCTGCAAAATGAGCCTTATGGCGATCCTGAGGTTGACGCGCGCATTGCGCAATACGAAATGGCTTTTCGGATGCAGACTTCCGTTCCGGAAGTGATGGACACGGCAGGCGAACCGGATGAAGTCTTCGAACTTTATGGGCCCGACAGCCGAGACTCTGGGACTTATGCCGCTAATTGCATTCTGGCAAGAAAGCTGCTTGAAAAGGATGTCAAATTCGTGCAGTTGTATCATCAGGGTTGGGATAATCACGGCGGCTTACCCAAAGGCATTGCGCATCAGTGCAAAAACACGGATCAGGCGACTGCTGCATTAATTATGGATTTGAAACGCAGAGGTTTGCTTGAAGATACGCTGGTTGTCTGGGGTGGTGAATTTGGCCGGACTGTTTATTCGCAAGGCAAGCTCACAGCCGAAGATTATGGCCGCGATCATCATCCACGCTGCTTTACAATGTGGATGGCTGGCGCGGGTGTGAAGCCGGGGATAAGTTTCGGGGAGACGGATGATTTCAGTTACAACATTGTGAAGGATCCCGTGCATGTGCACGATTTTCAGGCAACATTAATGCATTTAATGGGCGTCGATCATGAGAAGTTGACTTACAAGTTTCAGGGCAGGCGTTTCCGGCTTACAGATGTCCATGGCAAGGTGGTGAATAGCATTTTGGCCTAAAATTGCATGATCCAACCGTTTTCTCAAAAATTGTGTCTGTTATTTTGATGGCTAAAAATTGTGCTTTCTTACTGGTAATGATGATATTTCATTTGGCTGGTTGCAAGTCCGCCGAATCCACGATTGCTGTACATAATCTGAAAAACTATGATGCGAAGTCTGCCAATCACATTCTTTTTCTGGATTTTGAATTAACAAAAAAAGGGAAAAACAGAGAGACGGCGGAGTTGGTGAATGCTGTTTCGGGAAGTGGGAAAATGAAGGCGCTGGTCCCGCCGGTTCACAGCCCATATCAGATCCGTGTGGTCCCGCATTACGCGAATGATCGCCTTGAAATTCCGTTGGCATTTGAGCATCCGTTGTATAGATCGGTGGAAGTGGCCAGCGTGGATGGGAAACTTAGTAAACAGGATCTTTCTGCTAAGAAAGGCACATTATCCTTTCGTATACAAGATGATAAAGCACTGGAAAAAGTGGAAATTTACAGTGTGACGCCGGAAAAAGGAAACATTAAAATCTACACGCTAACCTTGAAACAATGACAAAATTTTTTACCCTCATTCTATTATTTGTTTGTTCGCATTGCTTTTCGCAGATTTTTGAAGTAGACACCATTCACAAATCCGGCCCCATCGATAACCGCATTAATGTCGTGATTCTGGGCGATGGTTTTACCCAGGCTGAGCTTCCGCGATTTAAGGAACAGGCGACACTCTTTGCAGATTTCTTTCTGGCTTATGCGCCATATAGCGCTTACCGCAATTATTTCAACTTCTTCTCCGTGCCTACGCCGTCAAAGGAAAGCGGTGTCAGCAATCCTGGCAATGCGCCGGATGCTTATCCGGATCAGCCTGTTGGCATGAAGGACACTTATTATGGCGCAAGTTTCGGTGAATCCATTCACAGATTGGTGACAATCCGTAATTATCAGGCATTAAGCAATGTGCTTGCTTTTAATTTCCCGTCATATGATCTGGTTGTGGTGCTGGTTAACACGCCTTTTTACGGCGGCTCGGGCGGTTCAATTGCTGTGCATACGCTTCATTCACAGGCTAATACAATTGGCGTTCATGAAATTGGTCATACATTCTCTTATCTTAATGATGAATATTGGGCCGGTCCGCAATATGGCTGGGAAGCAGCAAATATGACTGCGGAAAGCAATCCCGAGCTTGTGAAATGGAAGAACTGGCTGAACGAAACCAATATTGGCGTTTTTAAGCACGGAGAAGGCGAGGCGGCCAAATGGCATAAGCCTACGGAAGCCAACTGTTTAATGGAATATTTGAACAAAGAATTCTGTGCTGTTTGCAAGGAGGCAACTACTGAGCGGATATTGCAACTGGTCAATCCGATTGATAAAATGGAACGCGACACGACGGATGAATCAGTGCTTTCAGCGGATGCAAGGACATTCAAGCTTGATCTCGTTGAGCCTGAGCCTAACACATTGCAGATTGCATGGGCATTGAACGGGAAACCGATGAAAGCGACCGGGAACGAGGTTAGCCTTTCGATTTTAGATCTTGCCGAAGGCAGCGGCCTGCTCACAGCCACCGTTTTTGATTCCACACATTTGAGCAGGCACGCATATGCGAAAGGCGAGCGCACCCGGACTACCCAGTGGAAATTGGTTAGAAGCAATGCGCCGCAGGTTTTTAAGCTGCGCGTTTCAGAGCCAAACATTTGTCCAGGAACATTCAGCGTGCTCACGGCGTCCGGCTGTGCAGGCAACATTAGCTGGTCAACCGGAGCCACGGGCAATTCCATCTCCGTTTCACCAAAACAAAACACTGAATATGCTGCGACCTGTAAAACCGCAGGGGAGCCTGATGTGACTTTGAAAGCGAATGTGCTCGTTTTCGCCCAACCCGAAGCGACCGCAACGAACACAGGTCCTTATTTCGAAAAAGCAACAATTGAAATTGCTGCGAGCGGCGGATCGTCCTATTACTGGACCGGCCCGGATAATTTTATGTCTCAGATTCAGGTTGCACAGATCGAGAATGCAACTGTTAAAAATGCAGGGATCTACGAAGTGCGGGTGGTGGATTTTAATGGTTGCGCTGATACGGCGCGCACAGAAGTGAAAGTGGAGCCGATCCTGAGTGCCGAAAACCCTGTTGATGCAATAGTGCAGGTTTCGCCAAATCCGGCAAAGGCTTTGGTAAAAGTGGCCACGGAGCTAGGAGGTGAATCGTTGTTTACAATTTTTGATATCAATGGCAGAAAGATTTTGGATAAGCGCTTTATGCTGAAAACAGAAATTGATTTGCACAAAAGGAGCTCGGGAATGTATTTGTACAGGTTCACCAATGGTGAAAAAGAGATCTCGGGAAAATTGCTGATTGAATAGCGGATTTGGGAATGCTATAAAACGAAGAAAGTCTCCGGGTGGGAGACTTTCTTCGTTTTATTCACCGGCAGATTTTGGCTTGCGGCCAACTTTCGTCCGGTTTCTGATTTTATCCGGCCGCGGACGGATTTCTTTATCTTGAAAATATAGCTTTAAGGATTCCAGAATGATGTCTTTTTGCGTGAGCCCTTCCCAGTAACCGTAATCTTTCATGTTTTCCATTAAAATGTAATCACAATCGAAAGTTACCTTAGTCGGTGCTCCATCCGCCACCTCATTGGGTTTGTTGTTGTCGAGCTCTTCCTGGATGTCAGCAACCAGTGGAAGCGGCGCAAAATCAAATTTCCTTTCCTTAGCCATCGTGTCAGTTATTGATTCGTTCTAAAATTTCTTTGGTTAACTTATAATAATCTTCCGCGCCATTGCTGTTAGGCGCATAGTCAAATATCGTTGTGCCATTGGCCTGAGCTTCCGAAAGTGCAATGTTATCCCGAATGTAAGCCGTCATGAATACATCTCCAAGCTGCTCCTTCGTGGCATTGATCAACTCGTGGCTGATCTTCTTCCGGATTTTCGGGTTGTAACGCGTTGCAAACACACCGCCCAGGTTTGTACTCGGACTTATCTTTTTAATCTCCGCAGAATAAACCAGGAAGTTGCGAAGACCTTCATAACTTAAAAATTCAGCCTGCAACGGAACATAATACTGATGACATGAAACCAAAGCCAGCCGCGTGTTTCCGTACAATGCAGGCGGGGCAGTCGCATGATCACGAAATCGTACCGGTCTTTAATTTTTTCCAAAGCAATTTTCAGGTTGAAAGGAAATACCGGAGCCGCCTTGATCGTGTCTTCGCGGTGGATCAATTCCGCCGATCCTGGCAGCGCATCAATGTCACCACACATGCTTGACGATGTCATCAAATTCATATTCGCCGGTGATGAATGTGCCGCTGTCTTTTTTAAGTCCTGTATGTCGAATGCCGAAACTTTTGGTAGACTTCACCTGCGCATCCAAGTCAATTACCAGCACACGTGCATTGGCAAATTTGCTGAGACCGGCAGCAATACTTTGAGCAGAAGTGGTCTTTCCCACACCGCCTTTGTTGTTGACAATACTAATGATTTTCATTTAAAAGTATTATATGTATAAAATGTTAAAAGTTTATCTAACGTCTGATATGTAAATAAACGTAAAATAATTTTATACCATAATCTTTATAAATAGAAAGAACGAAAAGTTTTTGTCTTTGTAAATGTATCGATCTTTTTAAAAGAATAATAAGTATTAAATGAATTTATTTTTGTGAAAAATGTAAGTTGTTGATAACCAAGTTTATTTTGCTCACTTCGATCATTACACAACTGGCTTAGCTGCATCAACAGGAGCGGATTCTGCCACCTTTGCAGTGACATTTTTATGAATGCGATACATCAGCAAGGCAGTTACGACAACAGCTGCAACAACCACATTCCCTAATGTAGGATAATGTTCGATGAAACCGGTGCTGGTTTCGGAGACGATAAAGCCGGCAAGAAGTGAAGCGAGTCCACCTGCGATCTGCTGAATGGAAGAGTTGATGCCCATGAAAGCACCGCGGTCCTGCGGTTCGGGAACAGCGGTCATTAATGCTGAGGCTGAAATCATCCGGCCTGTGATTCCTACAAAAAGCAAAACGTTCAGGATAATGATGATCCAGAGCGGCGTGACACTCAGATTAACAATAGATCAAAGTCATCACGCAAGTGATCGCCGAGCCTGCGAGAAACACTTTGTATTTGCCAATTTTGTCACTCAGTTTTCCGATGAAACGGACTAAACACGAGCATGCAAATTCCAGTGATCATATATAATGTAGGGAGCTGCGTTTCCTGAATGCCGAGGTTGTTGACACCATAAGCTGTTCCAAAAGGCATAAGCATGAAGCCTCCGGTTGCGAGCAATGTCGTTGCGGCGAACGCCTGTAAGTAGGAGGGGCGGGAAATTGTTTTTCCCAAATGCTTGAATGCATTGCCTTGCGACTGGATCTGCAAATGTGCGTTGATCGGCTTCATGTAAATAAAAACCAGCGCAACAACAACGATGCTCAATCCCACAATCATTAAAAACGGCGCGTGCCAGCTAAATGCTTTCGCCAGATAAAGGCCAATTGGAATGCCTAAAACCTGGCTGCTCGCAAATGCCATTTGCACAAAACCCATGATGCGCCCGCGCACGTTGATTGGGAAAAGATCTGTGATAATCGCGAAACTAATGGAGCCGATAACGCCGCCGAATAACCCGGTAAAGACACGGGCCATCAGCAGAAAATGATAAGTAGGAGCAATGCCGCAAAGAAAAGTGCCGATGATAAAGCCGCAATAGAAAAATAGGAGCAGCTTTTTTCGGTCAAATTTGTCTGCGAATCCGGCTGTAAGCAAGCCCGCAGCACCTGCGCTGAACGCATATGCGGACACCACAAGTCCGAATTGGCTCGTCGTAATGTCCAGCTTGTCGAGCAAAATGTAGCCCAATGGCGAAAGGACCATGAAATCGAGGACGATTGTAAATTGCAGCGTAGCGAGGATGGCTATGATGAACTTTTCATAGCCGGAAAATGTGGTTTTTTTTGTTTCGTTCATTTGGTTCGAGTCTGGTTTTAGTCAGTTAATTCCTCGCATGCATATCCCGCTTGTTTTACGAGATGGATGACGTGGGCGTGGTCTTCATGGGTGGCTTCGATGCGTAAAACATTGTCGCAATCGGACAGATCGACATTCCATTTTAGAATTTAGGGAACATCCATTCAGTACGGGCGTCAGTGATTTTACGTCTTTTTCTTGTTGATATTGGTCCGGAAAACCAATACAAATTGCTGTTCGTTGAAGTTATCTTTCATACTCGGCTAATTTATCGGCGTATTAAGTAACAATTGTGGTCAGGGTTTCAAGGCCTTAATGACCAAACCCAATGTCAGATTGATTTTTTCCTCGTCGAAAACGAACGGCGGCCTGCCGGGCATGCTCGATTTGGAAATGTGAAACTTTACCAGTTGATAAAGCGGGGCAAATGCAATGGACCAGTAAATCTCAACAGGCAAAGGAATCAGCTCTTTTCGTTCAATTGCATTGTGCACAAACCGGGACATCGCGTTCAAAAATCGCATGTCCATTGTCGACCGATCGATCAGCGGTGAGTGCTTAACCTGTTCCATAAAGGTCATGCTGGTGGGATTTTCGAAACAATAATTCATCCGATTGAGCCACTGAATCTTCAACCCTTCATCAAAATGGGCTTCCGGGTCGAAATTTACCAGCGTCGCATCCGCCATTTTTTTCGTTTCCTCCGTATAAAGCTGCTGGATCAGGTCCTCACGATCTTTGAAATAAATGTAAATCGTAGCGACCGAAACGCCCGCAGATTTTGCAAGTTTGTGCATGCTCAGCCCATCAAATCCGTGCGCCACAATCATCTCAATTGCCTTTTCACGAATTAATGCTTCCTTATTTACGTCCCTGGTTCTCAACGTGTATCAACATTTATAATCATACAAATATAAATGAACGTTCGTTTATTAATGTTGAACGGAGCAGTTCTTTTTAGGGCAGTTTGAAGTTCCAAGAAAAAGAATTGTGTGTAGACTAAACTGGCAATGTAACGATAAAGTTCTCGATCACTTTCTTGTTATAACCTTTGTAACCTCCCTGAAAATCACGACCTGCGACAGCAATAAATTCCGCCATTCGGGGTGAATTCAATTGTTTCAAAAGAGCCTGATAATCACCATTATACTTTATAAAATAGCCGGAATAAACCGTTACTTCCGGATTTTCGTAGAGCACGAAATTGGGTGACAAATTCATCGGAGAAAAAACAATTTTCTTGCCAAAAGCACTATCCAATCCTTGCGCACGGCCAAACGCATACCATGCCACTCCATTAGGCTTCCCATTATCACGACGATCGAGCAATGGTTTTACTTTAAGCAAGTATGAAAAAGTTAGTGGAAATTGTTCTTGGAGTGTAATTTCAGGGATAATGCGCTGTTTACCAGTGCTATCCTTCGCATAAGGGAAAAGAATATATTCGGTGACCGGCTCGTTTGCGTGTTTGAGTTTTGATGCTTTGATGATTGGCTTTAAGATTGCCTTTTCAAGCTGAACTTCGGTGCCGGCTTTGTTTTTCGCCAATATAACCTCCCCATTTTCTTCCATAATGTTGAACAAATAAAGCGGATCCGCAAGCGTCGTTACGCCCACAGAAATCTGGCAAATCTCACCCAACTTTATACCTATAATTGGATTGACTTCATTTACAGAAAGTTGCCAGGGCCGGCTTTCCTGCAGTTCTGCGAAAGAGACTTGCCGGCTAATGTATTCAAAGTCTTTATTCAAGCATTGCTCGAATTGGAAGTGATCCTTTTGATTTTTACCAAATATCGTGATGGCTGAATAAGTGGCTGTGCTTCCGAAAATAGGCACGGACCCGTAATTGGTGATCCTTTTCAGATTACAATTTGCACGAAAATAGGAGCGGAGCGGTTTGCCTGTTTCGGAAGTGAAAAATCCATTGGGTGTAACAAATCCACAAACGCCCCCCGAAGTCAAAAGTTTTGATGCAAGCTCAAAAAACGCCATATAAGCGTCCGTAGAGCCGGTTTTGCAAAACGCATAATGTTTCTGAACAAATTTTCGTTGTGAGAGCGGCAAATGTTGAATGCGTATGTAAGGCGGATTTCCAACGATAAAATCGTATTTGGCTGAATGTTTCAGTTGTTCCAACGCATCACAACATTTCAATTTCCACTTTATTGTAATTCCTAATGGCTCTACTAATGCATTCAAATGTTGTTTGCAAAGAGCAATCGCCTGTGGATCAATATCCCAGCCATGAATTTGTTTAAGGCGCTCGGGCAGTTGATCTGGGGAAGTGGTTTTAATGATATGTTCCGCAATCGGAACCAGGAAACGGCCGTCGCCACACGCAGGGTCAAGGATTTTCTTTTTTTCTAAGTCAGCGCTGTAAAAACCAGCATCTTGAAGGATTTTCTCAACAATGTGAAGCGGTGTGTAAACTTGACCAAGGAGTTTGGTTTTGTTGTAAGTGCGTGTACTTTGTCGAAGCCATTACATTAAAAGTCAAACCCCTGCCCGCATTTTGAGGACATTATTGATAAACTCTCTGGGCGAAAGGATTTGAATCCCCTCTTTGGCAAAAGGTTTGAAATCGACCACATTAGAGGTGATCAGATAATCGCATCCAACCTTCAAAGCATTCATATACTGATATGAGTCTTCTAAATCTTTAAAATTGGAAGCAAGGCCATCTCTAAAAATGTGCTTATCTGTTTCACAAAGATGAAACATGGTCAAATATTGACCGATAGTCTCTTTCAGGGTTTGTCCTCTAACTCCCTGCTTATGAAGGATGTAAGTGAATGAATATATACAACACGGAAGATATCAGAATTGGAATATCATTCTTTTTGGCCCAATAAATCAGAAATGAAATTTCTACCGGTTGCCCGGTTTCGCGCATCAAAGCATGGTGGATTATGACATTTGTGTCAAAGAAAAGCTTCATAATCCGAAGCGATCCTTAACATACATGTCTTTGATTTCGTCGACGGTCATATTATCCAGCGGTCCGCCCTTGGCACAACCCATTAACTGATATGCAAGCGAACCTTTAAAATCTGATTGCTCAGATTCTTTGTTGATTTTGAATATTCAACCAGGTAATCTTCGACAATGTTCGATAATGATGAGCCATCGAGCTGTGCATATTTCTTCGCATTTTCAATGGCTGATTTCTTGACTGTTAGCGTCAATTTAACCTTAGGCTCTTTTGTAGATTTCATTTTATACGTGTGTTTAGTGATTAAATGTAATTAAATATACGTATAAATTTTTATTTCAATGCACAAATTCGGAATCCTGGCAGCCGCTTGATGTGATTTGTGACAACGGGCGGATCGATGTCTTGAAATAGAACTTCGTAAGTGTCTTCGTAGAAAGTGAATGACGTTCCGTCTGTGCGGATGCGTTTTGTGCCACGTTTGTAAAATGTTCCCACCTCGCCTTTTTCCAAAGCGGTTTTGTCAATGAAGCCTAATAGGGAAGCGACGGTCCCGTCAGTTGGACATTGATGGAAGGAAATGCAAAAGTAATGTGAAGTTTTCGACTTGGGCTTATGCAGTTGAGAGGATGGAATGTTGAGCACGTAATCTGAGCTAAGCTGGCCGGACTTGCGCTTCATGGATTTAATGTCAACCGAAAAGTTGTGTTCTTCCGATTGATCAAAAAATCCTGCCCCCAGTCCTGACCATCCGTCGCGCCGAAAGATTTCGAAGGTCGGGGCAAATGGTACGCAGTCCGCAAAAATGATTTCGCCTAAACTTCCGGTGAAGCGCATCATCCGTGTTTGGGAAAGCTTGTCGTAATGCTTATCCCAAATATTGGCGACCTGATGATGACGAAGCGAATGCTCCACCAGCTCGCGGGCAAAAATGCGCTGATTTTCGCCTATTGAGATTTGAATATACGAGCCCTTGGTCAGAACAGTTTGCTCCATGCAAATCTAATCGCTATCAAAGTGAGTACAAAACCGATTAAAATGGCACTAAATGGAACGTAAGTCCATGCTACTAAGTGAATTCTGTCAACAAACCACATGACTCCGATGAGCGCAGCAATGAGTGTTAGAAATCCGGAAATTTTACCAAAACCCGGGATTAATGAAAATGGGATCTTGCTTTTGATCAACATTAATGTGATTCCCATAGAAACGATTGGCAAAAACTGCATAACAACATTTGCCTGCCACACGCTTTGTCTTTCAAACAGGAAAAGGTGAAATATTCAGTGTTACTGCGAAAATCCCCGGAATGCAAACGGCGTAAACAGAGGATCGCATAAATGTAACTCCAAAATTTAACGTCGCGACTTCCATCTGCCGCCATGCCCACAAGCCAGGCCGCCAATGGCAATAACAAAAAGTAAATGACGAGTGGCCAGGGATTTTGCGAAACTGAGTTGAAGAGTTGGGATAATGTCATAGCAGAAATGAATGCGCTGGAAAGATACAAAAAACCGGGAGGGAAATTTACATATGTAAAATTCCCTCCGGTCAAGCAAATCAAGCTCTTTTCAATTATAGTCCAAGCAAAAACCCTATGGTAAAATTGGCATCCCAGTCAAAAACGAATTGCTGGCAGCCAGTTGCATCGGTCACTGCTTTGTAAATGTTGACACCTGCTTTTGACTTTGCATTGGTCAACTTCGAGTAAGCAAGCGGTGCGCTCAATGTGGTGTAACGCTCTTTTCCTTTGCGCACTTCTTTGGCCATTTCAAAAGGAACACCGCCGATGATGAAACACGTTTTTCTCAAATCCTCTGGAATTTGTTTTGCCTTGGCGCTTACTTCCTGATACACTTTCGAGTCGTCCGTTCCTTCCTGGAAATACTTGGCGCCATATGATTCAAGTGCTGAAACTTTTCCGTTTTCCATCCAGGAAATTTTCGTGTTACCCGATCCGATGTCGACAACAAAAGCCTTGTCCACGTATTCAGCAGGCAGCACAGATTTCAATGCCAATTGGCCTTCTTGTTCCGCAGTAACCTGATTTACAACGTAACCCAATGATTTCAAAACGCGCGTAATCTTCACAGTAACATCAGCCTTAGCAGCTCCGGAGCTCACAACGAAGTGAATGTCTTTGCTGCCCACGCCGTAGTCCAACATGCCGGCAATGTATTTTTTCAAACCAATCCTTACATCTTCGTCCGTGGCCATATTCTCAGTAACAAGGCTATTTCCGAATTCAGATTTTTCCAGTGACCAGCGTTTCTCTTTGTCAACTTTGATTATAAACGAATTGAAACCACTTGCACCCAATTCCACAACGCCGCGCAATTTGCCGTCGACCGGGGCAGGGGGTGTGTAGCTGAATGCAGAAACTTCATTGCTCGTTGCCTCACTGTTTTCGGCCGGTGTTTCCTCGGAAGCCGATTCTGTATCACCCGTTGTTGCTTCCGTTTGCGGGTTTTGCGCCTGATCTTCGGCCATTTGGTTTAGCGCCTTCTCGCCACCCAAATATTTATATCCCAAAAATATGGCTCCTAAAATGATGGCGGTGATAATTAGCCTGCCTGCAACTGTTAGTCTTTTCATTGAAATTTTGTGTAAAATGAATAATGTAAATCGAAGTAAGGAAGTAAATTAATCGAGAAGTCCTTTGTAACTCGAATCTTTCGGTGTTTCGATCGAACGGTTTACAGGTTGCGGATTTTCCAGCTGGATAAGTTTAAATTGTCCTGAATTATAAGCTTCCAGCATGGCTTGTCCTTTGTCAGATAACAGGCCGTTTTGCACATCAACACCATTGATAAAGTCCAGTGACAAGTCCATTGCGCGTTTCATTTCGCCCAATTTCTGGCTCATATCATCCTGAATGTATTCCATCGACTCATCGAAATAGAACTTCTTGTCCGGATTTCCTTTAAAAATGCTGATGGCAGTCCGCAACGCATTCGAGCTTTCTTTCACAATCCGGTATTCCGCTTCTTCCAGTTTTACCTTGATTTCAGTTTCCTTAATAATGTAGTCAGCGCTTTTGTTGACCTTTTCCATAAATTCAAGCACCGTCTTCATGTTGCGCTGCAATGGGAACAGTTTCTCGTTCATTTCCTGCAAACCTGCTCCTTCAATGGTTGCTAAAGAAGCCGTTTCCTTCATCCCCGGACGGTCAAGCATGGTGCTTGCCTTGTTGGCCTCAGCGAATTTCTGTTTGATCTGCTCGTTGTTTTCATTAATGTTCTTGTTCAATTTCACGAGCTGACCAGCCAGCGTGTTGATCTGACCTTGCATCTTCTCCCGCTTTTCTTTCAGATCGTCGATATAGATTTTCATGATCGCAATCGGATCCAGCTTGATAATGAGGCCGGTAATGTTGCGCATCAATGTTTTGAACAAAAAGAAAACGGCTGTTCTGACGTCTTTGCTCGTAAATAGAAATATAACGAGCGCTAAAACGGCCATTAAGAAGCCTAAATAGAGTGTGCTTTTGGTCACTTCTATCAGGAAAGCTGCGATTTTGTTCCAAAAATAAAGGGTTACAGCGCCCGCCGCTCCAAGAAAGAGCAGTGACGTGATGCCTTCCGGTTTACTCCAGTATGACCGCTTGGAGCCATCTTCCTGCGAGCCGCCGATTTGTGTAAAATCTGGTGTAGCCATTGTTGATCGAAATGTTAGGTTATTTTAGATATTGATTGATTTTCATTAAATCCGATTTGATCTGCTCCACAAAACTCAGATAAGTAATTTCAAAACTATCCTTGTTTGCATTGATCTTCGCGCTCTGTTCGGTGACTTCGCCGGCAATCTGTCCGAGCCTGTTTTCTACTGTCGTCCAATTTCTTTTGAAGATCTGCAATTTGCTGAATAACAGCCTTGTTTGCCTCTTCAAGCCGTTTTTCTTCATCCTGTAATGCGCCGACACGATCCTTGATCGCTTTTTCTACATCCTTTAAAAACGAACTGCGGTCTTTGTCCAGAATGCTCAGATATTGATTGGCAGATGTGTTCAAAATCGTCGTTTCCTTTTTTTACTCCGCCCATTGCTTTGAAACTGGCCCAGGCAGCCTGGAACTGTTTTTCTTCTCCCCAGTCCGAGGCTTTCCATATTTTGAAGTGCTTGCTTGTATTCAAAATAATCGGGGCCGGGGAGATTCGCTTTTTCGAGCAGACTTTACGAAATGTTCAACGAATTTTTTGTCAACGTTGCCAGTCCCGGCTGCATTTGGAATCGCATTAGCGACAACTGGTTTGGTAACTTCCGGAGCCGCTTTTATCACTGGCGACACAGCTTCCGCCTGCTTTTTAATCGGTTCCTCGCCTTCCTTGATAAAAAAGCTGAGTATTTTCTTTCCAATGCCCGGTTCAGAAATCTGCCATATTGCTGTAAAGTGTTAAGATTCATTGATTTTTGTCAGGTCAATATTACTAAAATTAAAAGGATTTCGTACCGTACGATAATTACCAATGGTGCCCTGAATTGATGAAGCCTTAGAAAATTTGGATGGATTCGGATGCTATTCTTGAATGCCCGGGGTTTTTTAGTGAAGTTTACCCCAAAAACTAGATCCCTTATGCTTAAATTAGGTTTTAACAGTGCCATATTGGGTGATTTTGGCTTCGAACACGTTGTCAGATTTGCAGGCGATCACGGGTTTTCTTGTGTTGAAATGATGTGCTGGCCGTCCGACAATGCGGACAGTCGCAGATATGCGGGCGTAACGCACATTGATGTCAGCAACCTTACGCCTGAGCGCGTTTCGAACATTAAGCACACGCTCAAACAATCCAACATTTTTATATCTGCATTGGGCTATTATCCCAATCCGTCAGATCCGGATGAAGCGCGTTCCGGTTATTATATTGAGCACGTTAAGGAGGTGATATCCGCGGTGCTGCTAAGCTGGATATTCCGGTTGTTACCACCTTTATCGGTCGCGATCCTTCCAAAAGCATAAAGGATAACCTGGCGAAATTTGCAGATGTGTGGGCCAGCCATTGTGAAGGTTGCGGAGGAGCATAATGTGAAAATCGGCATTGAAAACTGTCCAATGTTCTTTACGGACGACGAATGGCCGGGAGGGAAAAATCTGGCGATCAGCCCTGCGGTTTGGGACAGAATGTTCGAGATCATTCCAAGGCCCGATACTTCGGATTGAAACCACGATCCGTCGCACATGATCTGGCAAATGATGAGTGTGACCAAGCCGATTTACGATTATAAAGAGCGGCTGCACCACATTCATTTAAAGGATGCGAAGATTTACAAACAAAAATTGGATCGCGTGGGCATTATGGCCAATCCACTGGAATATCATTCTCCGAAACTGCCGGGCTTGGGCGATGTAAACTGGCGCGAATTTTTCGCCGCACTGACGGATGTTCGTTACCGAGGTCCGGTCGTGATCGAAGTGGAGGATAAGGCTTATGAAGCCAACATTACTGACGTTCAGAGTGCAATCCTGACCAGTAGAAACTATTGAAAACAATTTTTGGCCTGATATTAAGAACAAAAGAAAATCGCTTCGAATTCAAAGCATTTGCTCTGCATTGGAAGCGATTTTTTATAACTGAATGTGATCAGTTGATCTTCGATTTTGCTCTTGACGAAAGGAAGGCGGTCGACGAGGGCCGGATGCCGACGATCCCGAACGACCATCTCAAATCCGCAAACTGCGCAACAATCCCGATGGATGGAGGCCCGATAAGGAAACCAATAAAGCTGATCGAAGAAACAGCAGCCAAAGCCGTCCCGGGCGGACATGGTTGTTGATTTTCCTGCCGCGCTGTAAACAAGCGGAACTACGGAAGAATTTCACCGAATCCAACCAAAAGGAAGCCAAAAGTGGCCGGAACTAAAACCGGGAAAAGCACCGCAATGGCAGAGTCCCCAATCCCATTAACGAGCCGCTAATCTGCAACATTTTCTTTCTGCCGATGCGGTTAGCAAGCCAGTCACCTGCAAAACGTCCACCTGTCATGGTGCCCATGAAGGCCACATAGCCCAAGGTCGTTAATGACTCCGGAACGTGAACTGCTTCCTGGAAATCAAACACCACTCCAGCTCAAACATGGCGCCCTTCGCAGACCATTGCACAAAAGCCCCGATCAGACCAAGCATTAACAAATCGCGGTCAGGGCTTTACAAACATTGGTTGCGCTTCGCCTTCGTTCTTCTCGCTGTCTGGCATCGTGTGCTTGTAAGCCGTGAAAATGATAATGAATGCGGCTAACGCAATGACACTGAAATGAATATGAGGAGGGATATTAACCGAAATGAAAAACGAACCGACCATGGCGCTCACAAAACCAGCTAAGCTCCAAAGCCCATGAAATGAGGCCATTATAGATTTGCCATAAACCTGCTCGACCGCCACAGCTATGTGTATATAACCGCAATGTTGGTGAGGTTACCCCAAAGTCCAAATGCGAAAAGTGCGATGACGAGTTGTTCTGTTCTGGTTACAAAGCCGATGAATGACAATGTTACAGCATATAATATGGCACCGATCAAAACCATTTTTTTGCTTCCCGTAATGCGTAACCATCCAGCCGGAGATCGGCAAGCTGGCCATTAAACCAATCGGAAGCGCAAGCAGCACAGTTCCCGAGTCCGCCCTCCGTGAGGTGGAGCATGTTTTTGATATCCGGAATGCGGCTTGCCCATGCGGCAAAACTAAGGCCCTGCACAAAGAAGAAAGCGGCTACGGCCAAGCGTAAATACTTTCGGGAATCTGAGGGGGCGAATATTGAATAATTCATAGGAGTGAAAATTTTTGCAGAAACATTTCCCGCACTATCAATTCGTATTTATAAGTTATAACTTTTCTAAGATGTCACTTTTAATGTCTAGTGAAAAACAAAGATGACTTTTTTTGTTGAAAACACTTACAGATGCAAAAATAACGGTTTATTGCTAATTTAAATTCACTGTTGTTGTACTTTTTAAATAATATTAAAAAGTCAAGTGTTGTACAAAAGTCAGAAATGGTATTTTTGACCTTTCCTTTCGCAGATTAGCCACAGCCATTTCGTAAATTGACCTTTTTCGGTATCGCTAACATGATTCCTGAATGAGATTAACCGTTACTTCACTCCTGATCATTTTAATGTCTGCAACCGCTTTTGGGCAAGATTCTAAAAGTGAACGCATCGCAAAAATCAAGGCCACACTTCCTGTCGTGGAGAAAATGTACAATGCATATGCTGAAAAGAACCACTTTCCTGCGTTGGCATTCGGCGTTGTAGCAGAAAACGGTGAGCTTGTGTTGTCCGGTGCAACCGGGTATCTGGAGATTGCCGAGCAAAACCCAGGCTTCTCCCGGTTCTCTGTTCCGGATTGCGTCCATGTCAAAAAGCGTGACAGCGATGGCAATCTTAGCATTAAGAGAAAGAAGGCAAGCTCAAACTGGACGATCCGGCTTACTTATATATACCAGAATTAAAGTCGATGCCTTCGCTTACAAAAGATGCGCCGCCCATTACGGTACGACATTTACTTACGCATGCGGCGGGCTTTTTCCCGAGGATAATCCGTGGGGAGACAGGCAGCTTGACACAAATGATGAAGATCTGATTGCGTTGATAAAGAAAAGAAACTACGTTCCTCGAATGTTCCTGGCGTTACTTATGAGTATAAGCAATCTGGGTTTCGCAATGCTTGGGAAAATTATTAGTAATGTGTCTGGAAAACCTTATCAGCAATACATTAATGAGGTTATTTTCAAGCCTTTGGGTATGAGCAGCACCATTTGGGAATATACAAAAGCATCTAAAAATTTACTTGCGCACGGTTATCGTTTTGAGGATGAAATTTGGAAAGAAGAGGAATTGGAGGCACGACGGAACATACGGTGCAATGGGCGGTTTGATCACTTCCATTGATGATTTTAGCAAGTATGTGCTACTTTCATTTGTCTGCCTGGCCATCCGGAAATGCTCCGGAAAACAGGCCCGGTGCTGCGCAGTGACGTGCGCGAAATGCAGATGCCCTGGAATTTCAGTGGCTTAAATGCGAACTACAAATATCCGAGCGGCCGCGCATGTGCAATGGCGTCTGCATATGGCTATGGCCTGCGCTGAAGCCGAGATTGCGAAGGTCGCACGGGCATCGGTCACACGGGCGGACTGCCTGGCTTTGGCAGTCAATGGCAAATCTTGCCTGAATACGGCATCGGGATTTTAGCCCATGCCAACCGGACTTATGCAGGCATGGCAACGATTAACACGGCAGTCCTTGACACAATCATTTCACTTGCAGGCTTGAAGCCGCTTCCTGTAACGGTTTCACCCATTTTAAAACAAAGGAAAGAGCAGATTGTAAAGCTTTTGCCTGACTGGAAAGGCGCCGAAGCGAGCGGAATTTTTGCAGAGAATTTCTTCCCGGATCGCTCGGTTGGCCATCGTAAGAAGGAGCTGGATGCGGTTTTAGAAAAAACTGGAAACATTACTGGATCAACGGAAATGGTTGCCGAGAATCAACTCAGAGGCACTTTTTTGTTGAAGGGGACGAATGGAAACGTTCGCGTTTATTTCACACTTTCGCCAGAAAACCCTGCGCTGATCCAGCAGCTGGATTTCTCTTTGGCCAAATAAAATTCTAAATATTTCGAAGGCGGATAGGGGTTGTTATTTTGTGAATTGTCTGAAAAGAAACAATCAGAAATCATGAAAAACATATTACTACTCACCATTTGCTTGCTGAGCCTTTCCGGGGGAAAAGCTTTTGCACAAGAAAACCAAACGATCTTCAAAGGTTCCGGCATTCATCGCTCAGGCGGCTATGCGGCTTTTTCAAACAAGTTTACAAAGATAAACGGGAGCTATGCAAACATGCCCGGATTCTATGGGGGCTGGTTTATAAATCGCCGGTTCATGATCGGTCTGGGCGCTGCGGCTACAACGAATCACATTCCGGTTCCGGTTCAGAACCAGGTGTTTCCTGGCAGAAAGATGACTTATCAATATGGCCAGGTCGGATTAATGACTGAATATGTTGTGGCGTCTACTAAATGGGTGCATTTCAACTTTAACTTGTTAACTGGAACCGGATTTACATTGCAATACGATCGGAGGGAGGTGGATGACTGGGACTTTGATTGGGACGCTAATGACGATAATCAGGATCCAAATTTCTTCTTCTTAATGGAGCCCGGTGTGCAAGTTGAATTTAACTTATTAAAGTGGATGCGTTTCAGTCCTGGTGTTTCTTACAGGCAGGCATTTGGTGCAAAAGGAGACGGTCTGATAGATGGTGATCTTAGTAATGTGACCTATAACCTGACGCTGAAATTTGGTAAATTTTGATGTGGGGCATCACATTTCTAATAATGGCCGCATGTTGGGAATAATGCTTCATTAATCCCCACCTTACTAAAAAGGATGTCTTGAAAATCGGTGTTTAGCATCCCAAAAGGCTGATTATCTTTAATAAGGGCAATAGGAACAATAGTTTAGAGTTATATTACCTAAGTGCTATTCCAGACGCAAACGAGATTAAGATGAGGGTTAAAGGATTTTTGGTTTTCGGCATATTAATATTGTCATCTGCTGCCGTAAAAGCGCAAAATGTCTACGACGTAATCGTCGCAGGCAGGACCATCGGATCATTAAAAGTGTTCGATGACGTTGGGAAGGACAACACGGAGCAGCATCGCATTGAATCTGATTTCAAGATTATGTTTTACAAGGGCAAATATGCGACGCAGGCAAATTACGCACAAGGCAAGCTCGTTTCCGCAACCTGTGCGCATCATGTCAATGGTGATTTAAAAGAAAAGACATTGACTAAAAGTGGTGCGAAGAGTGGATATGAAGTTTTGTTTTCAGGAGAAGATGGCGAAGACAAACCGAAGCTTTCTTTTAACACGCCCATTAGTGAAACCATTACGGGTCTTTATTACAAAGAACCAGTCAACATAAACGAGGTCTACTCGGAGCGATATGGCAAGATGTGCGGCGTGAAGAAAATCTCTGATGGAAAGTATGGCGTAACATTGCCAGACGGAAAGCAGGGAATTTATACTTATAAAAATGGCCTTTGCAGGGAAGTCAAGACAGACCTGGCAGGATTCAAGCTCCGAATCGTGCTGAACGAAAATAAGAATGTTTCAGGGCTCTGAAACAAAAAATCCCGGTACGCGACCGGGATTTTTTTATGACCTAACAATTTCAACCGGGCTTAATCGACGGTTGGATAAACTGATTTGTCAGAATTGTTATGGTAATCAGCCACCTGGGATTTATTGCTGCTGCCTGTGTTTGTAGGCGTTTTGTAATTCCTTGGCGACAGTAACGGATTAATCTCTATCCCTTCCGCATTGTATTTACGGGTAACCACCAGCGTAACGGGCCTTGGCGCATACTTTGGTGTGCTGCTCGCATAACGGTGTTGCTGCTTACTATAATTCTCAACTGTTTTAAGATTGTAAACAGCAACGGAGTTACCGCGTTTGGCTTTCGCCTGTGAAGCCTTATTCGGGTGCTTGTAATTATGCGTTGAAACGCCCGGGTCAACGATCGACTGGGCATTTACATTAAATACCAGCGTACTGGCGGCAAATATGATGGTAGACAAAAAAGCTTTCTTATCCATGATTGTAGTGGTTTAACTTGCCTTTAAAAAACATCCCTGTAACTGGGATCTGATGAATTTAACAACTTTTTTGACTAAATGTTTGCCAGCCGGTTTTATATTAAAACATCGAATTTGAAGAAAACATGGTGAAATTTTCTACAATTATTTGGCAAAGACTGTTGGTAAGACAATAATATGTTTCAAGTCAAAATCGATTTAAAAGAAAATTTGCTTTTTTCGTAAAAACCGGTTTTCAACAACGCCGAACATTGTTTGAAAAAAAATTTCAATTTTAATCAAATTCTCAGGAGTTTCTAATTAATCACTAATAAATCTGGGTTATTGGAGCAATGCGCGAGCGGAAGTTTGTATGCCATTGCAGATCCGTTCCATGGGTAAATCATTGCTGTCTTCCCCAAAAGGATCCTCAATTTCTTCGGCAATCACTTCAAGACTCGCGAGGATATAAAATACAAACATGACAAATGGAACAACCAGAAAGTGCAGGCTGAACACATAGCCTATTGGAAGCGTAAGGCAGTAAATGAAGATGAATTTCTTGATAAACGAGCTGTAAGATAACGGAATAGGGGTGTTCTTGATCCGCTCGCAGGCGCCGCAAATGTTCGTAAAGGATTCTAATTCATGGTTTAGCAAAATGGTGTGCTCGGGCAGGAGTGTGCCGTTCTTTTGCAATGTGATAACCTTACCAAAGATCGCAGACGCAATCTGATTGGGAATGTGCTCGTGTGTGTTTAAAGCGGTTTTTTGGAACTGATCTGAATCCTCAAATTCTTCTGGCCTGTAATTGTTCCGCAAATGGTTTTTCAATGCGAATGCATAGTTAGGGATCATTTTCATGAAGAAGCGTCGTTCCGCGACCTGGTCTTCACTGAGCAATGCGTTCAATTTCAAGGCGAGATTTCGGCTGCTGTTCATCAGTGAACCCCATTGTTTTCTGCCTTCCCACCAGCGGTCATAGGCCGTGTTGGTCCGGAAAACGAGCAACATGGAGATCACAAATCCCAGCAGCGAGTGCATTAAGGAGATGTTTTTAAGATCTGTGTTATCTTTTAATTTGAAGTGGATAAGCAGCAGATAGGCGACAACGGTTGAGTAAACCGCTATCGTCAAAATCAGTGGGGTCAGCTTGCGAACCGTATCGCCTTTTTGGAAATAGAAGATGTAGCGAAACCACTCCTTCGGATTGTAATCAATCATATTAATTTAACTTTGTCAATCAATTTAAAAAATTCAATTAAGCATTTTGCAGTTAATCTCGCGTCTTCGAGTGCATTATGCGTCTCTTCTTCGCGTTCAAATCCGAAATAACCGGCACACAGAGTGCAGGCTTAACGAGCGTGGAACGGCCTTACCATTGCGTTCCAGGATTTGAAAAAATAAATAAGACACTGTGTGCAAATCTATGAGCTTATTGGAAAAGCCCCATTTCATCTTTTCGTTGCGGTAAGCGTAGCGCAAAAAGTTGATGTCGTTAATGACGCTCTGGCCGCAAATGATAACATTGGAAAGATTAGGCTTCCCTGCATTCAGTTTCTTCACCCAGTTTCAAACTCCGGCAGAACGTCATAAATCATGGGTGCATCTTCGAGGTCAGCCATGGAAAGGCCATGAATTTCTTCGGATTTGACGGAAAACGCTTCCTCATTTTCGGGATAAACATTTTGCAAGTAAGTCCCCAGCGGCCGCCAGTTGTCGTCGAAAAGCTCTGCTCCAATCTGTATTATTTCATTCCAGCCCGGCTCAGGACCGGTCATTTCAATATCTAAAACAAGGAATGCCATACGATGGATTTGAAAGGTGACGGAAAATTGGACGTGAATTGAAACTCAAACTTATACTTTTGTGTACAAAATTAGACAAACAATACATTTTAGCTGATCCATCATCATTCATTTATATAAAATGCCCATCGATTACAATCAAATCCCGTCGCCTTGTTTCGTGCTGGACGAAGCACTGCTGCGCAAGAATCTGGCCCTGATCGATTCCGTGCAAAAGGCTGCGGGTTGCAAGATCATTCTTGCACTCAAAGGGTTTTCCATGTTCAGCGCATTTCCGATCGTGAAAGAATATCTTTCGGGCGCCACAGCGAGCTCGCTGAACGAAGTGAAACTCATCAATGACTTCATGGGTTACCCAGCGCACACTTACATGCCAGCGTATCTGGATCAGGAGTTTGACGAGATTTTGGAGCGCAGCAGCCACATTACATTCAATTCCGTAAGCCAGTGGGAAAGGTTTCAAGATAGGGTGGAGGCGTTCGAGCAGGCAAATCCGGGGCATGACTTGTCTTGCGGCATCCGCGTGAACCCGCAATATTCCGAGGTTGCCACGGACATGTACAACCCATGTGTTCCCGGATCAAGGTTAGGCGTTAACGCGTGACAAGATGCCTGATATTTTGCCCAAAGGAATTGACGGCATTCACTTTCACACGCTTTGTGAGAATGGGTCGGATACATTAGAGCGAACACTGGAAGCGCTGGAATCCCGTTTTGGTGATCTGTTGCATCAGGCGAAGTGGCTCAACATGGGAGGCGGGCATTTAATGACGCGTGAAGGTTATAACATTGAGAAGCTAATCGAGTTAGTTAGCAGCATTCGGAAGAAATATAATCTTGAAGTTATTCTCGAACCGGGGTCAGCAATTGCATGGAGAACCGGCGTGTTGGTTACGACAGTTTTAGATGTAATGGACAGTCAGGGAATCGACGTCGCTATCCTCGATACATCCTTCGCAGCGCACATGCCGGACACTTTGGAAATGCCTTATAAGCCTGTGATCTCAGGCGCACATCAGGAACCTGTTGCAGGCAAACCAACCTATCGCATGGGCGGCATGACTTGCCTCGCCGGAGACTTTATGGGCGACTATTCCTTCGACAAACAATTAGAGGCTGGAGATAAAATCATATTTGAAGACATGATACACTATACCATGGTGAAAACGACAACATTTAACGGTGTTAACTTACCTTCCATTGGTTCAGTGCGATCTGATGGGGTTTTTAAATTAATTAAAACTTTCGGCTATGAAAGCTTCAAAGACAGGTTATCGTAGTAAACACGTGATTTTTTGATTGAAATCAAGGCATATAACAAAGCCTCGTTCGAGTAATCGTCATATTAGCGCGATTCGAACGAGGCTTTAATTCTATAAATTTGCAGAAATAGTTTGTCAAAAATTTGGTTCAATTTCCTTTCGGCAGCATTGGAAATAGCCTTCTGATTTCGTCTGATGAAGGCTGTTTTCCATATTCGGTTATCTCAAAAACCTCCACGAATTTGATCTTCTCGGCCTGCTCTTTTCCATACCATTTATCAATCGACAATTTGATTTCGGGCGTAATGGAACTGCGCTTTTCAGTTGCTGTTAGCAGCCATTTTTTACGGTCTTCCGCACCCTTGGGAACATTAGCAAGTTCTCCACTTGTCCAAGGAAGCCACTCGTAAAACTGAGATACATGTGCATCCAATCCATGCACTTTTTTAGTAATGGCTTCCGTAATGTCGATAGCGATATCAGGTCGGAAGGGGTTAGGCCGTTGGAAACGATCCCGGAAGTAGAGAAACACCGGGTTTTTGACCAACGGAGGCACACTGCTAAGAATGTTGGGCACAATAACGAGATAGGAAGCATCCTGCACAACCACGCCTGTGTTTCGATGATCGGGGTGATAATCGTTGGTTCTTGGTGCGATAACGACATCAGCATTCCACTCCCGTATTTTCCTGATGACGGCAAGCCTGTTTTCAAGTGTTGGGAAAAGCTCGCCGTCGTGGTTATCCAGCACATCGTATTCGATGCCCAGCCTTTTAGCGACTTCCTTGGTTTCATTAAGCCTGCGTTTGGCCAGTTCTCCGCCGCCAATGTCCTGATGCCCCGCGTCACCATTGGTAAGCGAAACGAATTTGACTTTGTGACCCATGGACGAGTAAATGGAAGCAACACCGCCGGCGCCAAGATCACAATCGTCGGGATGCGCACCGAAAACGATGATTTTGAGCGGGGTTTTTGCAGTTTCTTGCTTGGCTTGGGAAAACGCCTGTGATTGCCACATCAGCAGAATGGGCAGAAATAGAAATTTTTTCATTTTGGTTAAATTGAATTTAGGTTGGGAATGCTGCAAAATAGGGATTAAAATTTGTAGTTTTTTTTATTAAAAACTTTGTGCATTTTATGAAGTCATTATGCTGGTTAAAAGCACTGTAAAACTGCGTTTGAAGAAAATGAGCGCATAATTTTTTACGCTTGCTAACATGCCAGATTAACAACTATTTAATGGTTGGACGGCAAATATTTAAATTGCGTCCGCTTAGATTCTTCTAATATTCCTGTATCTTTGTATCCCGTAATCATAGAAAAAAAGCAACGTCTTATGGCTTCCAAAGCACGAAAGACCGCGAAGTACATTTTCGTTACGGGCGGTGTTACATCTTCACTTGGCAAAGGAATCATTGCCTCTTCATTAGCAAAATTACTGCAAGCCAGAGGGCTTTCTGTTACGATTCAAAAATTCGATCCATATCTGAATATTGACCCGGGTACAATGAATCCTTACGAGCACGGCGAGTGCTATGTGACGGACGACGGTGCTGAAACGGATCTGGATTTAGGACATTACGAACGTTTTTTAAATGTTCGCACTTCCCAGGCTAATAACGTCACAACAGGACGTATTTATCACAATGTCATTACCGCAGAACGCCGGGGCGATTTCCTTGGAAAAACCGTTCAGGTGGTTCCTCACATTACGGATGAGCTAAAAAGGAATATGCTTCTTTTGGGCCAAACGGGTGATTATGACATCGTTATTACCGAAATCGGCGGTTGCGTAGGGGATATCGAGTCACTTCCGTTCCTGGAAGCGGTTCGTCAGGTTAAATTTGAAATGGAGGAACACGACACGCTCGTGATCCATTTGACATTGATCCCTTATCTGAACTCAGCCGGCGAGCTGAAAACAAAACCGACACAACACTCGGTAAGAATGTTGCAGGAGTCGGGAATCCAGCCAGACATTCTGGTTTGCCGCACGGAGCATCCGCTTCCTTACGATATCCGCAAAAAAATCGCGCTCTTCTGTAATGTTCAGGTTAACTCCGTGATCGAGGCTATGGACGCAGACACAATTTACGCCGTGCCTTTGCTGATGCTTAAAGAAAGGCTTGATCAGCGCGCATTGTATATGCTGGATATTTACAATGATAAAGACGTGGACCTGGATTCCTGGAAGACATTCTTGTCTCGTTACAAAATCCGGTTGATTCCATCCGCATTGGTTTGGTAGGAAAATATGTGGAACTGCACGATGCGTACAAATCGATCGTGGAATCATTTATTCATGCCGGTGCTGCCAACGAATGCAAGGTTAACATTGAATGGATCCACTCCGAAAGTCTGACAGCTGAAAATGCAGTTGAAAAGCTTGAAAACCTGGATGGGGTTTTGGTCGCACCCGGTTTTGGGGAAAGAGGGATGAGGGAAAAATCGCAGCGATACAATATGTGCGTGAGAACAACATTCCTTTCTTCGGAATCTGTCTAGGCATGCCAAATGGCCGTTATTGAGTACGCCCGTAATGTAATCGGCTGGAATGGTGCGCATTCCGTTGAAATGGACACTAACACCGATCATCCTGTGATCCACTTGATGAAAGATCAGAAGGATGTTTCCAACAAAGGCGGCACAATGCGTCTGGGTGCTTATCCTTGCAAGATCAAAAAGGAATCGCTGGCTAGCCGGATTTATGGAAAAACCAACATTAGCGAGCGTCACCGTCACCGTTATGAGTTCAATAACAAATATTTGAAAGATTTCGAGGATAAAGGACTGATTGCGACAGGGATTAACCCGGACAACAATCTGGTTGAAATGGTCGAGCTGCCAAGTCATCCGTTCTACATTGGCGTGCAGTTCCACCCGGAATTGAAAAGCACGGTGATGAACCCGCATCCGATTTTCGTGCATTTTGTGAGCGCTGCGCTTACTTATTCGCTGGAAAAGAGGTCTGTCGGTTCGCTGAACACATCAATCCACTGATCACAAAAAAGGCCGATAAGGAAAAAACTTATTACCTTTGCCGTCCCGTGACGGGTATACTATTTCAATCATTTTAAGTAAATAATGGATAAAAATTTTATCATCGGCTTAGTACTAATCATGCTAATGCTGATTGGCTACCAGATTCTGGTTCCGAAACCTGTGGAACCGACACCTGTGGCGCAAGTAAAACAAGTTCCCTCAAAAGCCTCTGTTTCTTCATCAACAGTTTCGGATTCAACAGATTCACTCTCCTCGTCTAATGACTCAACCGCGGTTGCACCCGTTGCACGCCGAGGACCTGATTATTGAAACACAAGATACCCGGATCGTTTTCTCCAATAAAGGAGGTGTGCTGAAAGAAGTAATGTTGAAAAAATACAAAACATTCGACCAGAAGCCACTCTATTTGATCGCTGAAAAGCACAACAATTTCCGCATCAACTTTCCTACGCAAACGGGCGATGTGCGGTTAACAGACCTTTTCTTCACAACGGATGCAAAGAATCAGGCACTCGGAGCAAAGGATTCGACGATCGTAACATATAAAGTTGCTCTTAAAAATAACCAATTTGTTGAGCAGACTTATGTTGTCCACGGGTCGGGTTATGTGATCGATTATGGCATTAAATCCAATGCAAAAGGTGCTTCTGACAAGCTGGTTCAGCTGGATTGGAATAATGACCTGCTGCAATTGGAAAACGATATGCACAAAAACCGCGAGGTTGTGACGATCAATTATTATACAGAAGATCTGCAAAGCCTTCCCACAAGCCCAACGGCAATGGAGGAAGAGAAAACGGCCGATCCTGTTAAGTGGTTTACAATCAAGCACAAATATTTCCTCGCAGGTTTGATTGCCGAGAAACATCCGTTTGGTAACGTGTCGCTTCGGGCGGATGTTAACCCTGCGGATTCTACGGTTGTGAAAACAATGCACGTTTCAGCTGGCATTCCAATGTCTGCAATTCAAAAAGGAGAAGCGAATTATCAGTTTTTCCTTGGGCCAAATGATTATCACTTGGTTGATAAGGTTAAGGCAGAAAATTTTGATCAGAATGTGTATTTAGGATATGCATTTTTGAAGCCAATCAACAAGTTTTTCCTGGTTCCGCTTTTCAATTTCCTTGAATCATTTGTTAGCAATTATGGTCTTCTGATCATTCTGCTGGTGCTTTTTGTGAAAACGATTTTAACGCCGCTGACTTACAAGTCTTACATTAGTATGGCTAAAATGCGGTTGCTGGCACCGGAACTTGAACAGATCCGCAGCCAGAATCCGGATGACATGGCGAAGCAGCAGCAAGATCAAATGAAGCTGTATCAGGAAGTAGGAGTGAGCCCGCTGAGTGGCTGTATTCCCGTCCTGGCCACGATGCCGATCCTGTTCTCACTGTTCTTCCTTTTCCCCAATTTGATCGAGCTGCGACAGCAATCCTTCCTCTGGGCAAGTGACCTTTCGACTTACGATTCATTTATAAAACTGCCTTTCACCGTTCCTTTCGGCGTAGGAAATCACATCAGTTTATTTACCGTGCTGATGACCGCATCCAGCATTGGTTACGCATATTATAACAACCAGATCACGCCTACACAGCCGGGTCCGGTAAACATGAAAGTGTTGGGTTACATTATGCCTTTGATGTTTATGTTCGTCTTGAACTCGTTTCCAGCCGGTTTGACATTCTATTATTTTGTTTCAAACGTTGTTACCATTGCGCAGCAGCTTTTGATCAAAAGATTTGTGAATGAAGATAAGATCCGGAATATTTTGGACGAGAACAGAAAGAAGAACGCGAACGGCGAGAGGAAGCAGACCAAGTTTCAAAAGTATCTGCAACAGTCGCTGCAAGCAGCAGAAGAGGCTAAAAAGAAACAAGCTGAACTTGACAAACGCGCGAAAAAGAAATAAAAGATTAAATATATCGTACTATACAGGGCAATGTTTCCAACAGGGAATGTTGCCCGTTTTTCTCTCTTAGCCCGGATTTTGTAATTTGTCCGCCAGTACTCAATATTCACCCACTGTTACGATGAAAGTTATTGTTTTAATGATGTTGCTGATTGCAGGTTTGGGCAATGCGACCTTCGCACAAAGCATTGCACAAGCCGAAGGAAGATATAAATCGGCGATCAGCGATTACAAACAAGCACGTTATGCAGCCGCGATGGAAAAACTTTCGCCCCTGACAAGCGTCAATACAAAAACACCTTATTCAGCCTACGCACATTACTATTATGCGCTTTCGGCTTACCAATTAAAGCGTTATAAAGAGAGCAGACAAATGCTTCTGCAGTTGCAAAGTCGCTATCCGGGATGGAACAGGCTTGCCGATGCGCAATATTTGCTGGGCGCCATTGCATTGGAAAACGGGCAAATCAATGAAGGTCTGGATTATCTAAATAAGATCAAGGATTCGTCGCTTGCCAAGGACATTCTGGCTTTGAAACAGCATCACCTGGGCGCAATCACAGATCTTTCCAAACTCAAAGAACTTCAAAAGCAGTATTCCAACGACCGGGATGTTGCATTGACGCTGATCCATTTCATCGAAACTTCGCCAAGCTCTACGCAGACCGATTTGCAGATTGCAGATCAGTTGCAGAAGCAATTTAAGTTTAGCAAGAAAGAAAAAGTGGCCGTTGCCGAGGAAATGCCAAAACGCAGCATTCCTAAAATCCGAAGGCCAGTGGACCAAAGGATACATGGATGTTTCTGTGTTGCTGCCGTTTCGTTTGGATGAATTCAGCACGGCAAAACGTCGTTCGAACCAATTTGCCTACGACTATTATCTAGGCCTCACCATGGCGAAAGAGCAGTTGGCAACCGAAGGGATTACGGTAAATCTTTGGGCATATGACGTAAGTTCAGATGCGAAAACCATGGAATCGATTGTGGATAATAAGAATTTTCAGCAATCTGATATGGTGATCGGACCGCTTTATCCCAGCACATTTGACGTAACGGCCAACTTTATCACCCGCTGAAGTGCGGTCATGCTGAATCCGCTTTCTACGGACGGGAATCTTTTGAAGGCAGGCTCTAATATTTATCTTGCGCATCCTTCTATCGCATTTCAAATGCAGAAAGCGGCGCAATGGATGAAATCACAAGCGCCCGGTTTGTCAGCCGCGATCTATTACGGTGGCACTGCCAAAGATTCTGCAATGGCTTTTTCTTATGCAAATGAATGGAAAAGCAAGAGCGGAAAGGTTTTAGAAATGATGAATTGCGAGCAGATCGTGAGTTTCTGGAAAGCAAAATGTCAACATTTGAGACTGTTAAACCTTCGCATATCGCATTGTTTTCTTCGGACGGTTCCACTGGGGCCATGCTGATGGACGTTGTTAATGGCAGGAAACTCACGACAACGCCGGTTATTGCCACTTCTACAAGCTTTAATCTGCAGCAGTCCAGACTCGGCCGTTTTGGCTCGCGCCTTTATCTGATCGATACGGATCCCGTTGACCGGGAAAAAGATAGCATTCGCCAGTTTCAGAAGAATTACTGGACAAAAACCAGCACTTTTCCGTCGGTTTATTCTTATCAGGGATATGATCAATTGCTGTTTTTGCAGATGCTGAATAAGTACAAAGACGAAATTTCAAGATGGATTGCAATCCGCGAGGTTGGGCGATAAGGAGTATTTGTTGTCCGGATTCAATTTTACCAAAGCAAACGAGAACCAGATTACACCTGTTATGAAGTACAATGGCACCAAATGGACGCCGGTTGACAGGTAAAAAAACTTTTCAAATGAACATTTCAACAAGTAAAGCGCTTTTCGAAAAAGCCCAAAATTTCATTCCTGGTGGCGTAAATTCTCCGGTAAGAGCTTTCAGAGCGGTCGGAGGTTCGCCCGTTTTCATTAAGTCAGCAAAAGGGCCTTATGTGTATGACGAGGATGATAACGAATATATCGAGTTAATCAACTCCTAGGGGCCCGATGATTCTTGGTCATGCCAACGAATTGATCCAAAAGGCCGATTTCAGACGCAATACAACATTCTTTTTCCTTTGGTGCACCGACGCGCAGGGAAGTCGAAATGGCTGAGCTGATTACCAGCATGGTGCCGTGCTATTGAAAAGGTGCGCATGGTCAATTCCGGAACGGAAGCGACAATGTCTGCCGTTCGTGTGGCCCGTGGATTCACAGGAAGAGATAAGATCATCAAATTTGAAGGTTGCTATCATGGTCATGGGGACAGCTTTTTGATCGCAGCCGGAAGTGGAGCCGTCACGTTTGGGACGCCAGACAGTCCGGGCGTGACAAAAGGCGTGGCAAATGACACATTAACAGCTCCTTTTAACGATTTAGATGCTGTTCAGACATTAGTGGATGCGAACAAGAATTCAATCGCAGCATTAATCCTCGAACCCGTTGTTGGAAACATGGGTTGCGTGTTGCCGGAAGAAGGCTTTCTGCAAGGTTTGCGTAAGATTTGCGATGAAGAAGGAATCGTGCTCATTCTGGACGAGGTTATGACCGGCTTCCGTCTTTCAAAGGGAGGTGCGCAGGAAAGGTTCGGAATTGCGCCGGATCTAACAACGTTAGGAAAAATTATAGGTGGAGGAGATGCCGTCGGGGCCTATGGAGGCCGTGCGGACATTATGAACAAAGTTTCACCTGCTGGTCCGGTTTACCAGGCCGGAACATTGTCAGGTAACCCGATTGCCATGGCTGCCGGCCTTACAATGCTGCATTATCTGGATGAGCATCCGAAAGTTTACACGCAACTGGAGCATTCAGGCGAAAAACTGGCAACTGGTTTCAGGACTTCGATGCAAAAGCTGGGTTTAAACTACTGCATTCGAACCAAATCGGCTCGATGTATACATTGTTTTTCACAGAACAGCCTGTAACAGACTTTCCGTCTGCAAAATCATCGGATCTGCCGTTGTTTGGAAGATATTTTCATGCAATGCTGGATCGTGGCATTTACATGGGCCCATCACAGTTCGAAAGCATGTTCTTGTCAACTGCATTGGAAGACAGCCATTTAGATAAAATCATTAAGGCAAACGAGGAATCTCTAAAAGAAATCCTGGGTCTGTAATCCGACATTCTTCATTCCAAATTTTATGCGCCAATATTCCATCATCATTCCTGTCTATAACCGCCCCGACGAGTTGCAGGAATTGCTGGAATGTTTGGTTAGGCAGACTTTGAAGCATTTCGAAGTCATCATTGTCGAGGATGGATCCAAAGTGAAGGCCGATGACGTTGTCCGGTCATTCGAGGATAAGCTTGATATCAAATATTTTTTCAAGGAAAACGGAGGTCAAGGATTTGCTCGAAACTATGGTTTTGAGCATGCATCGGGCGATTATTTCATTCTTCTGGATTCCGATGCATTAATCGAGCCGAACTATCTGGCAATTGTTGAAGCGAAGTTGAATGCGGATTACGTCGATTTATACGGCGGCCCGGATACAGATCATCCGTCATTTACGCCCATCCAAAAAGCGATCAGCTATTCAATGACGTCGGTGTTTACGACAGGTGGGATTCGTGGAAAGAAGAATAATATGGGCGGAACATTCCATCCCAGAAGCTTCAATATGGGGCTTTCAAGGCAGGTTTGGGAGAAAACGGGTGGCTTTCTCACCAGTCGGATGGGAGAGGATATCCTATTTAGCATTGGTGCATTACGACTTGGGTTTCGCTCTGCATTGATCCCGGAAGCCTTCATTTATCATAAGCGTAGAACCAAGTTTATTCCTTTTTTCAGGCAACTCAAATTTTTCGGCCGCGCCCGCATTAACATTGCCCGGTTTTATCCCGACGAGCTAAAACTCGTTCACACATTCCCATTGCTTTTCACCTTGGCCGTGTGCAGCATTCCATTATGGCTGCTGATCTTCAGGCCGTTTTTCTATCTTGGGTTGATTGGTCTGGCCACTTACATTGCGCTGCTTTTCATTGATGCATTAAGACAGACTAAAAGTGTCGAAGTCGCTTTTCTAGGCATTGCAGCAGCCTTCGTTCAGCTTTTTGGCTACGGAATCGGCTTCATGGAAGAAGGATGGAAAAGACTTTTCGAAAAAAAATCGCACCGGGAAACCGGCGCGACTATTGAATATCCATCTTAATAGTTTCTGTTTTCTTCCAATTGCCCCGGGCTTAAGCCCGGGGCAATTGATGAAAACGCTCAGATTTTCTGGCAGAAATAAACAATCTCTTCCCCGGGCAATGCATATTTCGCGACTTCTGCCTTGGTCAGCTCATCCATAACGAATCGGTCTTCCTTAACAGTAAAACCGCCTTTTTCTAATTCCCGGCCGTAGTTTCTTCCAAAAAGCCGCAAATGGTCGTTTTGTAAAAAATATTTTTCTCTTTCCTTCGGATCAGTAATCGTCGCGTCCTCATACGTAACCTCATATTTCATATCCTGCGGCGACTGGATCAATGCCCATCCGCCCGGCTTTAAAACGCGGTGTAATTCACTCATTGCCAAGATGTAATCATCTACATGCTCCATCACGTGATTGCAAAAAGCGACATCGAATGTATTTTCAGGAAAAGGAATAGAATGAATGTCCATTTTCACCTTGGCTAACGGAGATTCAATGTCAGCCGTAATGTAATCCAGATTTTTCATCTGCTCGAAACGATCAATGAAGCAATATTCCGGCGCAACGTGCAGGACTTTGAGGTTAGCGGTGAAAAAATTTGTCTTTCTTTTCAGATAAAGGCCCATTAACCTGTGTCTTTCGAGTGACAAGCAACTCGGGCAAAGTGCATTCTCGCGGCTGGAAGTGTTGCGACCGTAAGGAAGGAATTTGCGGTAATGATGCTCACAAACAGGACATTCCACTTTGTTTCCCATGTAAAAAATGCTGAGGAAACGGGCAACCCAATGGCCAATTAATTGAAGATAGGGACGCGGAATATATCTTAAAACTAAACTAATGATCGCTTTCATTAAATCAATTAACTAAAAATTAATAATTTTCAGGATCATAACCCGGAAAAAAAATACTAAATGATTCCATCCATTGATCCAAAACCACCTGGCAAAAGGCTTATCAAAAGAATGTCCACACGCACCAAATGGATGATATTAGCTCCATGCGGACTGTTGATTTTCAGTTTTGGCCTTACTGTGCTCAGCGAAGCCGCGCATCAGCGACGGATCGGGGAGCCCACGCAGGCTTGGGTTGTATTGGGATTGTATAGTTTAGCGCTCATCAACGGAGGGCTAATCATGTTTGGCGAAGCGCTCCGTTTTCGCATATTACTGGATGTGAGACGGGAAACGCGGCGCAGTATGCGTCAGCTGGTCCGGAAAATTAACATCAAAGCAGCTGCAAAATCCAAATCCGGTAAAAAAGCAAAAAGCCCTACCAAAACAGATTGACAGGGACTAGTTGAGTTTCTTTTCGTAGACGCTAAACTTATTTATTAGCTTCAAATTGAGCCTTTATTGCCTCTACATCGACATTGCGTACTTCTGGCTTGCGTAAAAGATCTTTGATTTTCGCTGTACGATTATTAGCTACTGCCTTGTTTCTGCGACCTTTACGTTTTAATTCCGTAACTCCCATTGTAAAATATTGTTTTGTGAAAGAGCCGCAAAATTAATCATTTCCCTGTAAATAATGCAGACAATACTCACAAATATTGCTTAACCTGCCCTAACTTTACGGTTAAATTGGCCTTCAAGCCAGATTTATTACGATACTGACACCAATTGATTAAAATATTCCCGTCGCTTTATAGCGATGGAAATTTAAAAAGAAGCGTTGTCAGTGCAATTACAGCATCAATTCTAATGAGTAAACCATCCCTTGCCCGCGGAACCCGTGACTTCGGTCCCGAACAAATGGCAAAACGTACTTTCATTTTTGACACCATCCGCCGCTCTTTTCAACGATACGGTTTTCTGCCTTTGGAAACGCCCGCTTTTGAAAATCTCTCCGTATTAATGGGCAAATATGGCGATGAAGGCGATCAGCTTTTATTTAAGATATTGAATTCAGGAGATTTCAGCGGCAAGCTCAGCGATAATGACTGGAATGAAGGTTATAAACCATTGACTGCTAAAATTTCCGAAAAAGGCCTTCGTTACGACCTCACGGTGCCATTTGCACGTTACGTGGTCATGAACCGCGGCACATTGGTTATGCCATTTAAGCGTTACCAAATCCAGCCGGTGTGGCGTGCAGACCGCCCGCAGAAAGGCCGTTACAGGGAATTTTATCAATGTGATGCCGATGTTGTAGGCACGGATTCACTGCTTTGCGAAGCGGAAATCGTCATGTTGCTGCACGAAATCCTGCCTGCATTGGGCATCAACGATTTTACAGTAAAAATCAACAACCGCAAGATCTTAACCGGAATCGCTGACCTGATCGGCGCGCATGGGATGGAAGGCCCGCTTTGCGTTGCCATTGATAAATTAGACAAGATTGGGAAAGATAAAGTGGTTGAGGAGCTGCTTGAACGCGGTTTTTCAAATGAAAGCGTTCAGCAACTTGATCCTGTTTTCAGTCTTCGGACGGCACCGATCCATTTGCTGCATTAAAAAGTTGGCTTGGATCTTCTGAAATTGCCATGAAAGGCGTTCAGGAACTGGAAGAGGTTTGGGATCTGGTAAAATTGCTGGGACTTGAAAATCCGAAGATCCAGTTTGATGTGACATTAGCGCGCGGTTTATCCTGTTCATACAGGCGCCATTTTCGAAGTGAAAGCCAATAATGTGCAAATCGGCAGCATTTCCGGCGGCGGCCGTTACGACAATCTGACCGGCACATTTGGTGTTCCCGGAATCTCGGGCGTCGGCATTTCGCTGGGCGTGGACCGTATTTATGATGTGATGGAAGAGCTTAATCTCTTTCCGGACAATCAGAAAACTTCAACCAAGGTGATGATTTCCAATTTTGATCAGGAAGCATTTCGCTTTGGATTGTCTGTTTTGCCAAAATTGAGAGAAGCCGGCATTGATGCAGAAATTTACCCGGATTCGGTGAAATTGAAAAAACAGCTGGACTATGCAGATCGCAAAAACATCCCTTTTGTTATTTTGATCGGATCCGAAGAAATGCAATCCGGGCTGCTTACTTTGAAAAATGTGAAAACGGGCGACCAGCAAAAGTTGGAAAGCTGACGACGTTATCAATACAATTGCCCTCGAATACAATAACTAACCTTAAATTACTGACCAACCTGTTGCGTACAGAAGCCCACAATCCAATGAATGACAACATATTAAGAATTGCGATACAAAAATACCGGAAGACTAAGTGAAGACTCCCTCAAACTGATCAAAGAATGCGGGATACGTTTTGATGATGGTGCCGGCAAGCTGAAAACGGATGCAACGAATTTCCCTGCACAAATTCTTTTCTTGCGGGACGATGACATTCCGGGATACGTGGAGGACGGCGTGGCACATCTGGGCATTGTAGGCGAAAACGTTCGGAGGAATCCGACCGCGATGTGGACACCGTTCATAAGCTTGGTTTTTCCAAATGCAGGTTGTCAATCGGAGTTTTAAGAGAGCATGATTATAAGGACGTTACGGATCTGGAAGGCAGAGAGCATTGCCACCACATATCCGCGTTTGCTGGAAAAATATCTTTCCGAAAACAATGTAAAAGCACAGATCCACGAGATCAGCGGTTCGGTTGAAATTGCGCCGAGCATTGGATTAGCAGATGCAGTTTGTGACATTGTGAGCTCAGGAAGCACATTACTAAGCAACGGACTGAAGGAAGTTGAGACGATTTTCCGTTCTGAGGCGGTGATGATTGCCAGCAAGCATTTGTCAGACGTTCAGAAAGATCTTTTGGATCAATTGCTTTTCCGCATCAAATCCGTTCAGGTTGCTAAAAATAACAAGTATATTTTGCTAAACTGCCCGACGAGCGCGGTGGAAAGCATAACCAAATTCCTGCCAGGAATGCGTGCCCCAACTATTTTGCCACTGGCGACAGAAGGCTGGTGCTCATTGCATTCCGTTATTAACGAAAATGAGTTTTGGGAAAATATTGAAAAAATCAGGCAGGCAGGCGCAGAGGGGATTCTTGTAATTCCAATTGAAAAAATGATCTTGTAATTGTATGAATATTATTGCATTTCCTGACAAAGAACAATGGCCGGCGCTGCTCGCCAGACCCGTTCAAGACGCTCAGGATATTGAAGCAAAAGTAAGCCCTATACTCAAACAGGTTAAGGATCAGGGAGATGCGGGCATTAAGGAGCTTGCGCTGAAATTTGACAAAACGGCACTCACGAACATTGCCTTTTCGGAATCAGAATTTGCAGGAGCTGCGGATTTGCTGGATCAAAACCTGAAAGACGCCATCGGACAGGCTTATAACAACATTTACCGTTTCCACGAGAAGCAAATACAGTCCCCGGAAAAGGTTGAAACAATGCCCGGTGTTACTTGCTGGCGCAAAAGTGTGGGCATTGAAAAAGTCGGGATTTACATTCCTGGTGGTTCTGCACCATTGTTTAGCACAGTGCTTATGCTGGGCATTCCAGCAAAAATCGCGGGTTGTAAAGAGATAATTTTATGCACGCCATCTGACCATCCGGCAATTTTATATGCTGCTCAGCTGGTTGGTGTTACCAAAGCATTCAGGATCGGTGGCGCTCAGGCCATTGCTGCAATGGCTTATGGGACTGAGAGTGTTCCCAAGGTTTATAAAATATTCGGCCCTGGTAATCAATATGTTACGACGGCTAAAATGCTCGTTAGCAAAGAAGGCGTTGCAATTGATATGCCTGCGGGGCCATCAGAAGTGGCGGTTTATGCAGACGATTCAGCAGTTCCGGCATTTGTAGCGGCAGATTTATTGTCACAAGCCGAGCACGGACCTGACAGCCAGGTTTTACTTGTTTCGACGAGCAAGAAATTGCTTTCATCTGTAAATCTGACATTGTCTTCTCAAATGGACAAGTTGCCAAGACGCGATCTTGCAGCCCAGTCCATTGCAAACAGCAAAGCAATTTTGCTGGAATCACAAGACGATGCGATCGCACTTTTGAACGAATATGCGGCAGAACATTTAATTTTGAGCGTTGAAAATGCTGAGGCTGTTTCTGAAAAAATTACCAACGCCGGCTCTATATTTTTAGGAAATTACACTCCGGAATCTTGCGGCGATTATGCTTCTGGCACCAATCATACATTGCCCACAAACGGTTATGCCAAAGCTTACAGCGGTGTTTCAGTTGACAGTTTTGTTAAAAAAATCACCGTGCAGCATATTAGTAAGGAAGGAATTCGGAACATTGGACCCGTGGTAGAAGCGATGGCCGAGGCAGAATCTTTGGAAGCGCACAAGAAAGCTGTAACAATTAGACTCAATAGCCTGTTGTGAAATTATGAACAAGACATTTGACCTGAATAAAATCCTTCGTCCGCATATCATTTCCCTTGCGCCGTATTCGTCGGCACGGGATGAATACACGGGGCATGTCGGGATATTTTTAGATGCCAATGAAAATCCGTATGGGTCTGTAACTGAGCAAGATTACAACCGTTATCCGGATCCATATCAGGCAGAAATCAAGCAAAAACTGGCGCCGCTGAAAAACGTGGCGATTGAACGGATTTATCTGGGCAATGGCAGTGATGAACCCATCGATCTGCTGACACGTGCGACTTGCACACCCGGTATGGATCACGTGATCGTACTGCCCCCGACTTACGGCATGTATGAAGTGAGCGCAAACATTCATGATGTGATCATTGATAAAGTGTCATTAACAGACGATTATCAGATTAATGTGGAGGCAGTTTTGCAAGCGATTACACCGAAAACGAAGATCATCTGGATTTGCTCGCCAAATAATCCGACTGGCAATGTGATGCAGCCGGACGCAATCGCGACCATTTTAGAACATTTCGACGGCCTGGTTGTTGTTGACGAAGCTTACATTGATTTTACCGAAACGGCTTCCTGGACACAGCAATTGGACAAATATCCGAATCTGGTTGTGCTGCAAACGTTCTCAAAAGCATGGGGTCTGGCAGGCTTACGCATCGGGATGTGCTTCGCCAGTCCGGAGCTGATCAAGATTCTGAACAAGATCAAACCACCTTATAATATTAGTCTGCCGGCTCAGAAAGAGCTTTTGAAGGGCTTGAACGAAAATGGTAAGAAAGACAAAATGGTGGCGGATATTCTCAAAGAAAGAGAATCTTTGTGTAACATGTTAGCGGATTTATCGTTGGTGATTAAAGTACACCCGACCGACGCCAATTTTCTATTAGTCGAATTTGAAGATGCAAAGGCTGTAATGAATTATTTGATCAACGAAGCTATCATTGTCAGAGATCGTTCGCGCGTTCACCTTTGTGCAGGCTGCCTGCGCATCACGGTTGGCACACAGGATGAAAACGAAGCGCTGATTGAATCGCTGAAAAAGTTTGCGGCCAGAAGCGTTGTTGCATAGCATGATTTTTTTCATGAAACCCCAGAACTAAAATTTCCCCCGATTAATACTCAATATGAAGAAGTTAGCCTTAACATTTGCATTTATTTTAAGCTTCGGTTTTGCACAGGCCCAATATGATAACTGGGCAGTTGGTTTCAAACTTGGCGAGCCAACCGGTGTCAACATTCGTAAATATTTTAATAACATCCATGCTTTGGACGTGACGATCGGAACATATGGCGGCGTTTTGTCGAACGACCGCAAGTATAGGGGAGATGAAGGAATTTATAAAAATGCGGGCCTTTCTGTTCAGGTGCATTATTTATGGCATACGCCGCTATTTAATTCAGAGGCCGTGCATGTTTATTACGGACTCGGCGGGCAGGTTAACAGCCGCAGATCTTATCCAAAACGACTGCTGGGAAACTATGAAAAAGACATTTCACTCGGCGGTTCGGTTTTAGGTGGAATCGAGTATTACATTCCGGATAACCGCATTTCTGTTTTCTTTGAAGGCGGCACTTATCTTGAACTTCTGCCAAGGCCATTCTATCTTAGTCCGAACATTTCAGCCGGCATTCGCTTCAACTTATAAGCAAAGCAGCATTGATCATTTCAGTTCTCAGGCAGGTGTAAACCTGCTTTTTTTGTGTAATTTGGTGATTGGTAACACCGGTTTTTCGATTTTTTCAAGTCAATTTTTAGTCAAAAGTGTTTAAAGTTTACAGTTCATCCGCAGGTTCAGGTAAGACATACACGCTTACAAAAGAATATCTCAAACTGGCGCTGCATTCCAATGTGGAAACTTATTTCAGGCAGATTCTGGCTGTAACTTTCACCAATGCGGCCGCCAACGAAATGAAAGACCGCATTCTGCTGATGCTGCGGATTTTTTCAGATTCCTTCGAATCGGATCAGGAGCCGCGTCCCATGTTACGGGATGCTGTAACGGAAATGTACTCCAGACACGAGCACTGATCCCGAACTTTTTGCAGGAGCCTGCCAACTGATCGCCGGACGTGCACAACTTGTTTTCCGCCAAATCTTGCACCGCTACTCTGACTTTTCGGTGATGACAATCGACAAGTTTACACAGCGGCTGATCAGCAGTTTTACCGATGAACTAGGCATTCCATTTGTGTTTGAAACGCAATTAGACACCGATTTGCTCGATGATGCTGCCGACCGTTTGCTGGCGAGAATAGGACAGGAAGGCGAGGAAGTGCTGACGGGCATTGTGGAGAAATATTATCGTGAAAATGCGGACGAAGGAAAAAGCTGGGGCACACTTCCGATGCAGATCCGCGATGTGTCGCGAACCATTCTGAGCGAGCAGAGTTATCTGCAGTTGAAACGTGTGGAGCATCTGCAAATGCAGGACTGGATCGCGATCCGTAACCAGATGCGTGCATTCGTACGCGAACGCGAAGCGCACATTGCAAAGCTTTCCCAAAATGCTTTTCAGCTGATCCAATCAACTTTTTTGACAGAAAAAGACTTCCACCAGAGCGGCAGGGGCATTTATGGGTATTTCAAAGATCGGGCAGACGAGAAAAAAACCTGGGCTGAACCGAATTCCTATGTTTATAAAACCATTGGTGAAGGCGTTTGGTATGGGGCGAAAACCGCGATTTTGATCAAGGATGAAATTGAGAAAATCCGGACGGACCTTGAAAATTACTTTCATCAGATTGAGAATATCAGAACATCAGAATCCAAGAAAATCACCCTTTATGCGCAGCTGGACAGGCATATTTACAGTTTATCGCTGCTTGGCGAAATCAGGAAGGAGTTTGATGCATTATTAAAACAGAATAACCAGGTTCACATTTCCGACTTTAACCGGAAGATCATTGAAATTGTGGGCCGTGAACCCGTTCCTTTTATTTTTGAAAGGCTGGGCGAGCGCTACAACCACATTTTGGTGGATGAGTTTCAGGACACTTCCAGAGCTGCAATTTGCTAATCTGCTTCCGCTGATTGAAAACGCACTTTCGGGTGGCTATTTTAACCTCATCGTGGGTGACGCGAAGCAGTCCATTTACCGTTTCCGCGGGGGCGATATGGACTTGATCCTGCATTTGGCGACAAATCAGGTGATGGCGCTGGCTTCGGTGCTTGGCAACAGTTCGTATAATGAAGAGCGGTTACTTAGTCTGGACAATTATCTGGATGTCAATCATCTGAAAGTCAACCGAAGGAGCAGGCGTGAAATCACTGACTTCAATAATAATTTCTTTGCATTCATTGCTAAGACGCTTGGAAACGACAATGTTCTGATCCAGGACGTTTATGACCAGAATTTCGAGCAGGAAATTCCGGACGGCGTTCCCGCCGGCGGTCATGTAGAGATTGAGTTTCTGGAACTGCAGGACGAGGAGGAATCTGAGGAAAGTTTTACCTCCGATGCCATTGTCAGGCGCTCGCTTGAACTGGTTAATGAACTGCGGGCACAAGGTTATCATTGGCGCGACATTGCCATTTTATGCCGGAAAAAACGCGAAGCGACCGCATTAGCGAGTGCATTGAAAGAAGCTGGATTTCCTTTGATTTCTGACGATGCGCTCTCGCTGGGTTATTCGCGATCTGTGCATTTTATTATATCATTCATGAAAGTGCTGCTCAGTTCCGACCACCGGCTGGCGCGCTATGAAGCGGCTTATTTGTTTCATCATGTGGTCCGCAGGCAGAATCCGGAGGCAAGTGAATATGAGCAGATCCGCATTTTGTGCGAAGCGAAAGGACTGGATTCATTTCTGGATTATTTCAGAAAATGGAACATTAATCTGAGCTCTTTCCGGATGCGCCAATTGTCTGTTTTTGAGTTGAGCGAGCAGCTGATGCAACGGTTCGGGTTGTTTGAAAATCACTTTGAAAATGAATATCTGTTCCGTTTTCTCGACGTCGTCATCGACTTTGGAAACCGGAAGAGCAATCACCTTGGCGATTTCCTTACGCATTGGGAATCAGCGCGGCATAAGCTATCAATCACCATTCCCGAAGAAACTGACGCGATCCGCATTACGACCATTCACAAGTCCAAAGGGCTGGAATATCCCGTCGTAATTGTTCCCTATGCGCATTGGAAAGTGACACCCAATGCCAAGCTCGACCGGCTTTGGCTTGATCTAGACGATGTTGATTACGAAGAGCTTACGTTAGAAGACAAGGTTTCAGGGCAGGTTAAAAAGCTGCACAGCTCCATGGTTTCTGTCGTCAAAGATTTGGAAAATACGGCCGTGGCCACACAATATACAGACGAGCGCACGCGCACTTTAGTCGAAAATCTCAACTTACTTTATGTTGCATTTACGCGTCCGGTCCAGCGGTTATACATTCTGGCTAAGCGCGAGCGGAGATGGGAATCGGGGCAGCAGGTTAATAATTGGCTGCAAAACTTCCTGGCGCAGGAGCACGTCGTGCCGACCTGGAATGAAAGCGAGTCCAAATATGTAATTTCAAAAGGCTCTGAAACATTGCAGCACGCGCACCGGAAATCAGACCATCAGCCATTTGTTTTAAACAGCATATTAAGCAATGACCGCACGGAATCGCTGCGGCTGAGACGCATGGCGGACCGGATTTTTGATGTGGAAACTTTTGAACCAAAACGTGACCGGCTGCAAAAGATCCGCTATCTGCTGACAAGGCTGAAAACGGTTTCGGAACTGCCATTAGCATTAGACAGGCTGGTCGGTGAAGGTATTTTTACAAAAGCAGAAACGGCCGAAATTGAAATGCAGACAAGCGGCCTGCTGGACGACCCCGAACTGCAAAGCCTTTATCGGGACGATAACAAAGTCCAGATCAATAAAGAGCTGCTGATCCCAGGCGGAAAACTGCTGCATATAGACCGGGTCGTTCAACATGCAAACGGCGAGTCTACATTTATGTCATTTGTCGGCGGAAGCAATTCAGATGATGCAAGGCGACATTTGAAAAAGTTGATAAATTCCTATGAAGCGGCTGGCAAGCAAAGCAAAGGCGTTCTGATTACGCTTGAAAATGAGCTGGTTGAGTGGGTGAGTGGCACGTAACGCAAATAGGACACATCAAAGTAGAATTAGTTTATATTCGATATGGCAATGGACTCGGTAAAATAGTTCTATGAATCGAAAGGAATAAACGGTGATTTGGTTTTTTTTTCCTGATATTGAATCCAAATTGCATTGCTTTCCATTCTCCGCCTATTTTCACCTTTATGCGCTTATCTTTCCAGCAGCAAGTTCTATTTGGTATTATTTTCTCCATTGTTCTGGTTATTGTAGTGGGCTTGACGTCCTTTAATGCCATCAAACTGCAACAAGAAAATGCCGGTTGGGTAAGTCACACGATGGAGGTGATGCAACGCTCAACTTCCGTGCGCAATCATTTGTTAGCTGCCGAAGCCAATGTGCGCGGATATGCGATCACTTCAAACGTCACTTTTGAAAACAATTATCGTGCTGCCGTTGACAATGTGTGGTCGGAGCTTGAAGGAATGCGGAAGCTGGTGGCCGATAACAAAACCCAATCAAGCCGCCTTGACTCGCTTTCGCCATTGATCCAATCAAGACTGGATTTAATGTCACAGCAATATGAAGTGTTGAAGTCCGCCAATTATCAGACGGAATCGGTCAAGGCGCTCGTTTTGAAAGGTAAAGTTTTATCTTCTCAAATCGACTTTCGGTTCAAACAAATCGAAAATGAAGAAGGCGGACTGCTTGCTCAGCGAGAGCGCGATGCTTCCGAAAGCTCGGCTAACGCTAAACAATACATTGTTTTTGGAACGCTGGCCTTTTTGCTCGTTGTTTTTCTGCTGTATTATCTGATCAGGAAAACCTACAATGCACAAATCGCGTCCGAAGCGCAGACGCTCAAAAGCGAACCGCCAGCTGGAATCACTTGCCGTCGAAGACCAGGAAAAGAATTGGATCCTGAATGCGGCAGTAGAAATGGCAAGCGCAATCCGCGGAGAGCCTACACAACATCAGCTTGGAACCCGATTATTGGGAAAACTCGTAGAAGTGACCGATTCGCTGGTGGGCACAATGTACATTATTCAACGCTCGGGTGATTCTTTGCAGCTGGTTAGCAGCTATGGGATTGACGGAAAAACAAGCATTCCCGCAGAAATTAAGCTGGGTGAAGGCATCATTGGACAAATGGCGGAGGATCAGGTTGCTTTGAAAAAAGTGAATGTTACGCCTGATTATTTCAAAATAAAAAGCACAACAGGGAGCACCGATCCGGCAGTGCTTTATGTAAAAACGATCGCATTTGAAGGAGCCATTACGGCGGTAATTGAGATTGGTTACCTGAATGATCCGGGTGAAAAAGTGGATAAGCTGCTTAATATGATCTCGGATAATGTAGCAGTTGCCATCACGGCCGCGCAAGCACGGCAGACCACCAATGAGTTGTTGGAAAAAACCCAATTGCAGGCCGAGGAACTGGAAAGTCAGCAGGAGGAATTGCGTGTTACTAATGAAGAACTCATGCGGCAGACCTCGCTTTTGCAGGTTTCCGAGGAAGAACTGCGCGTGCAGCAAGAAGAGCTCAAACAGATCAATACGGAGCTTGAAAGAAAAAGCTTTTATGTTGGAAGAGCAGAAAAGCACGATTGAAGAAGCCCGCGATCAGATCCAGATTAAGGCAGATGAACTGGAGAAAAGCGGTCGATTTAAAAGTGAGTTTTTGGCTAATATGAGCCACGAATTGCGAACGCCGCTGAACAGCATTTTGATTTTGTCGAGGATTTTGGGAGAAAATAAAGGAGCCAGGCTCAATGAAGAAGAGCAGCGTTATGCATCGGTTATCTTCAATTCAGGAAATGATCTGCTGACATTGATTAATGATATTCTGGATCTTGCAAAAGTGGAATCCGGAAAAATTGAGCTGATTCATGAGCATGTTAAGACGGACTTGCTGTTGTCGGAGGTTAGGAACACATTCCAAAAAATAGCTGAAAATAAAGGGCTTACCCTCAAAATGGTCCAGGCGCCATCTTGTCCTGAAGCAATGTTTGTGGATCAGGTGCGGTTGTTACAAATCATTCGTAACCTCGTTTCAAATGCTGTCAAATTCACATCAGCCCCTGGAACGGTTTCACTGAAAATCAGCCAGGAAAACGACTTTTTATACTTTGAAGTGTCCGATACGGGCATTGGCATAGCGCCCGAAAAGCAGCAGTCGATCTTCGAGGCTTTCCAGCAGGCCGACGGTTCGACAAGCCGTAAATATGGCGGAACAGGCCTCGGACTTTCAATCAGCCGCGAGCTTGCGAATTTGTTCAAAGGATCCATTTCACTAAAAAGCGAGGCAGGTGTAGGCTCGACATTTACACTGAAAATTCCCGTTCAGGGCGTTGCAGAGCAGATTGAGGAACCATTACAGGAATCTGCGCCGGTTAGGGTTGAGGCAATCAGCAAGCCCGTGTTTGAGCCGGCCGGTAATCGCGAATACAGGCTGCTATTAATTGAAGACGACGAAATTTTTGCGGCGGACATGTCTGCTAAGGCACAAGAAAGTGGTTTTGAAGTGCTCATTGCGGAAACCGCTAAGAAAGCGCTCGAACTCGTGCAGTCATTCCGTCCGACGGCCATTATTCTCGATATGCACCTTCCGGATATGTCCGGCGACGAGCTTTTGAAAACATTGAAGTCAGATCCGCTGGCGAAGAACATTCCGGTCCACACCGTTTCTTCAGGTTCTTATCTGAACATGGATATGGTTAAAGAAGGCGCGATCGGATTTATGCAAAAACCGGTGGACGCCAAGTCTGCGGAGAGTATTTTTGGTCTTTTGAAACTGGAATCCGGCAAAGCAGAACGCCAGAAAATATTGCTGATCGAAGACGACCGTTACCAAAGCAAATATCTGGGCGACTTCCTGACCGACAACAACATTTTCGTCTTATACGCATTTACAGGGGCAGAAGCACTAGCGATCCTGAATGCGCAGACGGTTGACGGGATTATTCTCGACATCAGGCTTTCTGACATGAACGGGCTGGATTTGCTGGATGAGATTAAGAAAAACCCGCAATGGGATGCCCTGCCCGTGGTTGTGAATACGGCCGAAGATCTTAATCAGACTGACCTTACGCGCGTGATGAAATATGCGCACCCGGTTGTGATGAAAACCAGGAAATCCAATGAGCGTTTGTTGGATGAGGTTAAATTGTTTTTGAAAAAAATTCAGCCGAAAGGCGTTAAACCGGTCGAGAAAAAAGAAGCATTCAGCAATCCGGTTGTGCATGCTGAGAATGTTTTCATAGGCCGAAAAATCCTTCTAGCGGACGACGATATGCGCAACATTTTCGCATTAAGTGCTGTGCTGGAAGAGGCGGGTTTTAAAATTGAGATCGCAACAAACGGCCGCGAAGCCATTTCAAAATTAGAAGACACACCTGAAATTGACCTCGTTTTAATGGACGTTATGATGCCCGAAATGGATGGCATTGAAGCCACAAAACGCATCAGGCAAATCAATAAGTGGCAAAATCTGCCGATTATAGCAGTTACGGCAAAGGCAATGCAAGGCGATAGGGAACAATGTCTGGCGGCTGGCGCCAACGACTACATTTCCAAGCCGGTTGACGTTGACAAGCTGCTTTCACTCATTAAAGTATGGTTGCATTCCGCGTAGTTTATGGTAAGCATTGAATATGTCCAGCTAGAAGAACTGATCGTCCGGATCCGCGAGATTTCCGGTTTCGATTTTTCCGGCTATGCGCGGCCTTCGCTGCTCCGACGTGCAAGCCGTTATCTTGCCAAATATGAAATGGACCTCGAAATGCTGCTTACGCACATTGAGCCGGGAGGAAGAATTGTATACGAGCTGATCCAGGAATTGACGGTCAATTATTCCGAAATGTTTCGGGACCCGGATTATTTCAAGCGCGTGCAAACTGAGGTTTTCGGTTATCTGGAATCCTATCCGGCACTGCGTTTCTGGGTTGCCGGCTGTGCTTCGGGAGAAGAGGCGTTTTCCATGGCCATTTTATTAAAAGAAGCTGGCCTGCTCAGCCGTTCACTGATTTACGCAACGGATCTCAGTAATAGGGTCCTGACTTCGGCAAGAGAAGGCGTTTTTACATTAGGAAGCACCCGCACATTTTCAGAAAATTATATGCTGGCAGGAGGAAGGAGCTCATTGTCAGATTATTATCACGTTGCTTATAACAAAGCCGTCATTGCTCCCGAGCTTCGCAAGAACATTGTTTTTTCATTGCATGATCTCACGGGCGACGGCGTTTTCAATGAATTTCAGTTTATCAGCTGCCGCAATGTAATGATCTATTTTACGCTGGAACTAAGGCAACATGTTTTCAAGCTGTTGTATGATAGCCTTAGTATGCTGGGTTTTTTATGTTTGGGAAAAAGGGAAACTTTACGCTATTCCGGCCTGGAATCGCACTTTAAAGTGATAGACAGTTCATTGAATATTTACCAAAAAATCAAATGAACAGCTTCGAAGACAAATCGCTTAGTCTTGTACTGATCGGCGGCTCGTCTGGAAGCTTTGTGATTTTTGAGGATATTTTAAAAATGCTGCATAACCCGATTTCCTTTGCGCTCATCGTCGTGCTGCACCGCGGGAAATCCAGTTCAGCCGTTTTGCCGGACTTGTTTAAATCAAAAACGGACGTTTACATGCGTGAGCCGCATCACCTGGACCCGATCGAAAAAAACCACGTTTACTTCGTCGTCCCGGACTATCATATGCTGATTGGGAGCGATAGAAGGTTTTATTTTGATGTTTCTGAGCCGGATTTTTTCTCACGTCCATCTATAAACGCTACTTTTACCTCCGCAGCGAAATCGGGCATTCCGGTTAAGGCAGCAATGCTGTTCTCAGGATCAAGTCCTGACGGCGCCGAAGGAATGCATTTACTGGCGGAAATGGGCGTACCGACGTATGTCCAGGACCCGGATTTTGCAGAGTTTCCGCGCATGCCGCACGAAGCTTTGCTTAGAAATCGCAAGCATAGTCTGTTATCAAAGACCAATTTTTACAACACGATCAGCGATATACTTTACAGCATTACTTAAAAATGGAAAATACAAAAATTCTGTTGCTGGACGACCGGGAAGAAAATTTGATCTCCCTTAAAGCAATTCTCAGCAGAGATGATATTGAAATTTATGCAACGACTTCCGCAAATGAAGCGCTGCGCATTGTCTGGGAAAATGACATTGCCGTAGCGCTGGTCGACGTGCAGATGCCTGGAATGGATGGGTTTGAGTTTGCGGAAACGCTTTTATCGAATCCGAAAACTAAGGAAATCCTGATTGTTTTTGTAACCGCTATTTCAAAAGAGACTACTTATGCTGTTCGCGGTCTGAAAACTGGGGCGATAGATTATCTCTACAAACCACTGGATCCGTACATTACCAATGCGAAAGTCGATTCGCTGATCAGGCTTGCGCGAAGCCAAAAAGAGATCAGGGATAAGAATAAACTGCTTGAAAATTACGCAACGATTATCCTCAATTCCCCCGACATTATAGCGACTGTCGAACCGGAAACGGGCAATATTATTTCCATTAATCCTTCCGTCCAAACGATTCTGGGTTTGTCGCCCGCTAGTTTGCTCGGGATTACAATGCTTGATTTGCTGGTTGATCCGGTCAATTCATCATTGCGGGAAGTGCTGGTTAACAAAACTTATGTGGGCGGCGAAACGATCGTTGTTGAAGATCGCTTTTTCGGCAGATTAAGGCTGCCGGTGTGGCTGGAACTTCGGATTATGTATAAAAACAGGCTTTTGTTTGTCAATTTGCATGATGTTGAAAAAAGGAAAGCACATGAGCGTGCGCTGATCGATGCGCAAAGCCAGGCTGAAAAAGCGCGTAAAGTGAAAGAGGCCTTTCTGGCCAATATGAGCCATGAGATCCGGACGCCGCTAAACGGCATTATCGGACTTGGAAACCTGTTGTCTGCCACGCAATTAGATGATTCGCAGCGCGAACTGATCCGAATGCTGCGCCAATCCTCAGGTTCGTTACTGAACATTCTGAACGACATTCTCGACATTTCTAAGATTGATGAAGGCAAATTTTCCATCATTCCGTCGTCAACCGATCTGCGCGTTTTGGGCAAAGGCATCATTGATCTGATGAAATTTAAAGCAGATGAGAAAAGCCTTAAATTGAATCTCGTCATCGACGATAACCTGCCTGAATGTGTGATGGCCGACGGCATGCGCCTGAATCAGATTCTGTTGAACCTGGTCGGTAATGCATACTGAAATTTACGCTAACGGGAAAAGTTGATTTGAAGATCCACCTCATTTCAGAAACGCAATTTGGCCATAAGATTAGGTTTTCAGTTGAAGACACGGGAATCGGCTTGTCGGAAGACCAGATCGCCAACATTTTCTCTGAATATGGACAAGCGTCCGAAAACACTTCGCATCAATATGGCGGCACCGGTTTGGGACTGACCATTTCGCAAAAACTCGTTCGTTTAATGGGTAGCGAACTGGAAGTTAACAGCAAGTTTGGTGCGGGAAGCCAGTTCTTTTTTACATTGATTTTGCCTGATGCAAACGAAAAATCAACAGAGGCAACGCCCGCAATTGCATTCCAGGATCTTCCTCCGTTTGAAGGAAAAACTGTTCTGGTCGCTGAGGATAACCCGATTAATGCATTATTACTAAAAAAATATTTGAAAACCTGGCAGCTGGACGCGACCATGGTTTTGAATGGTCAGGAAGCGGTGGACGCATTGCGCGAACAGATTTTCGATCTCATTATCCTCGACACCAGAATGCCCGAAATGGACGGTTTCCAGGCTGCGAGATTTGCCGCAAGCATCTCATGATCAAGACGCCGATCCTTTCACTTTCAGCAACTGTCCTGCCGGAGGAAATCCAGCAGGCGCTCGAATCGGGGATGAATGATACATTGTCAAAACCATTTGAACCGGAAAAGCTAGCACCGGAAAATCAAGTCACTTTTGTCTTTATCCACCAACGCTTAAATCAATAATGGTCGTCTGATAGGCGGAAAATTGAACAGCTTGGTGCTTTTTGCCACGATTTATTTTTGTTTGCAGTAATGATTAATTGAAGGATTTCGTTAATATAATTAGTCATAATCGTTACTTACAGACAAAATGAAAACTATAAAAAACAGTTGGTCACTGCTGCTGTTAATTGCCCTCGCTGGATGCAGTTCTTCAAAAACCGTGACTTACGAGTCAAAATGGAATGCGCCCTTCTCATATGTGGATGAAATCAAACCGGATCAGCAAGATCAGAAATCGAGGTTAGATATGGCATTATCAATGATGAACATTACGTTTATCTAACCTTGAAAACCAAAGATCCGAACACCATTCAGAACATTCTTTCCAGTGGTTTGAAAATATCTTTCAGCCCGGATGGTCAGAAAAAAGATGCTTATTCGCTGCTTTTTCCAGTGGTAATGAAGGAAGACAGAAAGGCGCTGAAACGTGTCGATACGGATCTTCCCAACAGCCTTGGATTGGACTTGCTGCTCGGATTCTTATAACGAGGAAGCCGTTTGGAAAGACAAGCAAGGCCAACATTTCATTGATCTGGTTCAAAAAGACGGCAGTATTAAATCGCACATTTCAATGGATCAAAATGGCGAGCTTACCGAGCAGATCGCCATTCCTTTCAGCCTGATGGCAGTCAATGCGAAAGAGACTGCGATGCTTGGCGTGAACATTAAAGTAGACGGACAATCGTCTCGAATCCGGGGTTAGTCCGCGGATTGGCATAGGTTTAGGAGGAGGAATTGGTATGGGCGGCGGAATGGGCGTTGGCATTGGAACAGGAGGTTATAATTCGCGTTACAATGGCAATGATCGTAATGTCGACATCAAACTGGAAGTGCAGCTGGCAAGAGCCAACTAGCTTCCTAATTTTGCATGTAATCCGCCGGATTTGTCCGGCGAGACCAAACCGACAGCTTGTGAATAAACGCAGTATTAAGAGATTCTACAATTTTTTAAAGTTCAGGAGAAACTTCACGCGATACAGTCTCAACAAAGCACGGAGCTATGAAATCGTGCTTTTTTGGTTGAAAAACGTCCTCTCGCGGTCTCAGTTTTTGATACTGTCCGGTATTTTGGTTGGTATGACCTGCGGGCTGGCAGGCGTGGTGCTGAAATCGCTCGTGCATTATATTCACTACATTATCACACATAAAGTCCATTTTGAAGAGCAAGTGCTGTTTTACCTGCTTTTTCCGTTTCTGGGGATTGTTATTACCACGCTGGTCGTCATTTTTGTGTTCAAAGGGCAGGACAAAAAAGGCATTCCGGTTATCCTGTATGAGATCGCTCAAAATTCCAGCATTGTTTCTTCTGTCAAAATGTACTCCCAAATCGTTCAAAGCGCCATCACAGTGGGGCTGGGAGGGTCAGCCGGGTTGGAGAGCCCTATCGCCGTCACCGGAGCCGCCATAGGCTCGAATTTCGCGCAAACCTACAAGCTCGATTACCGTGAACGGACGCTGTTGCTCGCTGCAGGTGCCAGCGGCGGGAATTGCGTCCGCCTTCAACGCACCCATTGCCGGGATGATGTTTGCCTTCGAGATTCTGCTGACGGGCGTTGTGTTTTCAGATTTTATCCCGCTGGTTGTGGCGGCGGTTTGTGGCAGTTTAGTCTCGAAAATATTGTTGCAGGGCGACGTGCTTTTTCAGTTCAAGACGCGCAGTCCATTCGATTATCACAACATTCCTTACTACTTAATTCTTGGCATTCTGTGCGGACTTTATGCCCGCTATTTCGTGCTCATCGCGCGATACATTGACGAGTTTTTTCACGGGCTGAAAATGTCGAAAATTCGGAAAGCAATGTTGGGCGGCGCGATCCTTTCGATTCTGTGCGTGCTGTATCCGCCGCTCTTTGGCGAAGGTTATGACACCATCAAAGCCATCACAAACGGGCAGATGGAATCGGTAATTGAGAACAGTCTTTTCCGGTTTATTAGTTACCGCGAGTGGGTTGTTATTGTCTTCGTTGCGGTCATTTGTTTGCTCAAAGCATTCTCCGCTTCGATCACCATTTTCAGTGGTGGTAACGGTGGGAATTTTGCCCCGTCGCTGTTCGCCGGCGGCTCGCTTGGATACTTCCTGGCGCTCGTAAGTGTGCAGGTCGGACTGCCCGAAGTTCCGGTCAATAACCTGGTCATCGTGGGCATGGCAGGCGTGATGAGCGGCGTGCTGTATGCGCCGTTGACCGCAATATTTTTGATCGCCGAATCGACCTCCGGCTACGATCTTTTTCATCCCGTTAATGATCGTTTCTGTGATCTCTTTTTTGATGGCAAAATGGTTTTCACCCATCTCTCCGGACTTGCAAAAACTCGCAGAAGCGGGCAAGATTTTCACCCGCGAACACGACCGCAATTTGTTGTCGTTACTCCACATTTTAGACCTCATCGACAAGGACGTTCAAATGGTCAGTCCGACGGCTTCCCGGGAAGAATTGGCGGAGCTTGTGCGGAGCGGAAGACGCAATATGATCTCGGTTGTGGACGAAAACAAAAGACTGATCGGAACCATTTCACTCGACGATATCCGGCCGCTGCTTTTCAACCCTGATCTGTTTGACATGCTTACGGTCTCCAATCTGATGAAGGTTCCGTCTGTTGTCATCAGCGACTTTGACAGCGTCGTAGGCGTCGTTAAAAAGTTTGACGAAACAGGTGCATGGAACCTGCCGGTTGTGAAGAGCTCGGGCGAGTTTGTGGGCTTCATTTCCAAGTCAGCTATACTCAACAGTTACCGCCAATTGCTCCGCGCACATTCGGGTTAGATCACTCCGAAAATCATCTCGAAACTCACCGCTTTCTCTGCTGAAACTCAGCGGAGAAGGCATCTTTTACGCCCTCGAAAAACAATCCACGTGAAACATCTGTGAAATAATGCCCTCAGCTTTCAGAATCCCAGTTTTTTAGACAGAAAAATGTAAAATGCTGTTTGGCAGTTCCTTAATGTTATTATATATTTGCATAATACTTGATTACTCAACTATATATCAACAATTAAACAAACATAGTTCAACTATATGTCAACGATATCACCATCACTAAAATTGTTCCTGAACCTCACCACAGTTCAGGCCTTGATTACCAAGCGATTCGACGCAAAACTGAGCAGTCACGGCGTCAGCCTGAATGAATTCTTAATCCTGTTTCACCTTAGCGGAGCCACTGACTGAGAGATGCGGCACGCGTAGATTTGGCCGAAAAAATTGGCTTAACAGCCTCCGGAATTACAAGAATGCTGACACCTTTGGAGAAGCTGGGAATGGTGAAACGCGAGGCGAACAGCCGCGATGCGCGGGTGTCATACGTGAAGCTTGCGAACGCGGGCAAGCGCGTGGTGACCGAAGCGCTGGCGAGTGCGGAAATTTTGGCAGAGCAGATTCTCGCGCCGGTTAAGACTAAAAGATTGGATGAACTCTCAAAAATGCTGTTCGAGATGGGCGGCACAATTGAATAGACGCGGACGAATATCCGGCTCGGTTTCTACATCAAAAGAGAACCCACAGGCTTGCTTTTTCGCGCCTGTGGGTTTGTGCTTTTCTACGGTTTTAAGGCGGTTTTATTTGCCTTTTCGGACGTAAATATTGCCGTTCATATTCTTCATCATAATTTCGCTTCCACCGCCATTTACCTTGCCTTTTACCCAGTCGTCGATGGAAACTTTATACATGCCGTCCTTCGATGAACGAGTGGCCTGCGGCGCGCTCTTATCCACGTCTACATCGAAGTCACTGAAAATTTCTCCACGGTCCGATTTCAGTTTTACATCGAACTTTGCGCTCCCTGGAATGGTCACATCCACATTGCCGTTTAGCGTCGAAAATGCCATCGGGGATGAGGTGTCGATCGTCCGGAAATTGACTTTCAAAAGTCCGTTAATGGTGTTGGCAACGGCCGAGCCGGCAATGTTATTGAGCGTGATATCGCCATTCACATTTTGGATTTCCAGCTCGCCGGTTACGTTGTCGATGACAATGTCGCCGTTGTTGATCGTGCTCACATTTAGCGCAAATTTCTGCGGCACTTTAATGTTCAAAGTCATCGGCGTGTTCATCATTTTGGAAGTCGGTTTTACCGAATTATTTTCCTCTGTTGCCGTCAGGTCCAGCCCGCCGTTTCTGGTAATTCGCTTCATTCCGCCGGCCGCTTCGTCCTTCGTTTTTTCGGGTCGATCAGCATTCTTTACGACCGCGTCAATTACGACCTGGTTTCCGCTGTAACCGGTCACATGGATGGTCCCGCTGATGAGATTTACTTTCAACGAGCCTGGCTTGGCAGGATCTGTTAATGGCACAACAAGCTGCTCTTTCATGTCCGTCTGGGCAAGCGATGGTGTTGAAAATGTCGCGAGCAAAGCAGCGATAGCGAGGGCAAATAGTGGGGTGGTTTTCATTTTTTGTTACGATTGTTTTTTAATATAAATGTTTCCGTTGAATGTTTCAAACCTGTCAGTCGGGCCGCCGTTCCCAATCCGGATGCGCGTCTCCGTGCTTAGTTTGTAAACCGTCTTGTTGGGTTTGTTCTCTTCGTTTTTGACAACCTTCGCGGGCAAAGATTCCGTGTTCGGGAAATCTGTAAAAAACTCACCGTTGAAACTTTTAAACTGGCAGTCGACGGAAAGGGCGGGTAAGTGATCTTGATGTCGCCATTCAATGTTTTGAAATCGGACTCGCCAGGAGGCAGTGTTACAAAATTAGCGACCACATCGCCGTTAATCGTATGGACGTTTGCCGCTCCTTTTGCATTAGCAATTTTAACGGCACCATTGACATTGTTGACGTGCAGCTTGCCAGTGACATCGCTCACCTGAATGTCCCCACCATTAACCGTCGAAACGTGGAGGTTCATCGCGAATGGGACTTTCAAAACAAAATCAAGTTTGAAGTCATACTCAATCCGGGGCCCATCCGAGTTTCTCCGACCGTGATTAGGCCGTGAGTCGAACGGATGGGCAATGTAAGCGATAATGCTGTCGGGCTTCAGATCATATTCCAGTTTGAACTCCTGCTTGCCTTCTTCCAGGATCGCATTCGTTTTACCCGTGATCGTCTTGTCAATTTCAAGCACGACCTTATCGCCGTTATAACCTTCAACCCGAATAGAGCCGTTAATGTTATAGACCGCCAATGTCACGTTCGATGCGCTTTGCGTCAGCGTGAATTCTTTCTTGATGTGTTCCTTCGATTCGAGCTTTTGTGCGGGGGCCTGGGTACAACAAAGCACCGCTCCCGCCAGCAGGGGGATTGCAAATAATTTCATAGCTAATAGTTGGGATATGGTTGTTTAAGATAAATCCTTAATCGTCTGCTCGATCTTATTTTTTACCAGATCATTCAGTCCTTCCTTTTGAAGCAGCGCACGAAGCTCCTTAACAGAGCCTTTTTCCTGTAATTTGACCATAACATCAGCCAGCGCGACCTGCACCATCGGAGAGTCCTGCACAGCCAGCGATTTCACCAGCCGTTCGCGCACCAGCGCATCGTCCGCAAACTTGATAAGCGCTTCCAGGGCCACAAGTCGCACATTCACATTCAGGTCATTATTCAAAGTTGAAAAAAGCGCATCGATAACCTGTTCATCGGCATGCGCGATGTCACTTGTATAACTCACAGCCCGAAGTCGTTCAGTGGCCGAAGGATTGTCGATAAGTGACAGCATCATGGTGCTTTTCATATCCTGAACCTGCGCCGCCAATGTTTCAATCTGCTGCTGATAAGCCGTCGAGGCCGTGCTACTTTTGCTCGTCTTATTGCCGATAATCCAGCCTAATCCCACAAGCAAAAGGCTAAATGCAAGTTGCACGGTCCATTGCGGCACAACAAGATTTCTTATTTTTTCAATAATTGAGTCAAATGAAAATGGCTTTTTAACTGATTCTGTCGCTTTGAATGTGTCCAGCATTGCATAGAAATTCACGCGCATTTCCTCGCTTGGCTCAGGAACTTTCATCTTTCCGAGGCTGTCCCAAAGTTGCTTATCTCCGGCAAATGCCTCCTGGCAGCTCACACATTCGGCAAGATGTTTGTCAATTCGCATCCGGTCCGCCTTGTCGAGGTCGTTATGCAGCCAATCCTCCAATTTTTCCTTGATATGTTCGCAGCTCATTTCCTTATCTTCTTTCATTTGTAAAAAACTTCTTTTTCAACTCTCCCAATGCCCTGTGCACCCGCACTTTCACCGTTCCTTCGTTGATATTCAAAACCTTCGCAATTTCCTCGTATTTCATTTCCTGAAACCGGCTCAACACCAGCACTTCACGATAATCGTCACTGAGGCCGGCCATTGCTTTATGCAGGAAATCTGCATCTTGTTGTCGTTCATATCCCTCATCCGCCAAAGTGCCGCCACCCAGTTTGTCAGCCATTTCATTCACATCATAATGGTTGGCCGATTTGTTCTGCTTTACAGCGTCATGCAACACATTTCTGGCCAGGTGGAACATCCAGGTTCTGAATTCACCCTCACCTGTAAACGTATGCTTATATTTGAGCATTCGGTAAAACACGTTCTGAACCAGATCCTCGCTGTTGTCCCTTTTATGCGTCATATGGTAGAAAAACGCGAACAAAGGACGGTTGTAACGCTCAAACAGCAAGCCCATCTTATCCAGATCTCCGGCTTTAACCCTAAGCATGAGTGAATTGTCTGTCAGCGTGTTCAAACGATTTGTCTTTTGTGGTGATCCTGGTGTGAAAACTGGGGGAAGGGGAAAAGGTTACAGGAATTTAAAAAGAAATTTGGAAAATTGGTTATCATGCTCTTTGTTAATGTGTTATGATCATAAAAAAAGCCGGTTAACCGGCTTTTTTCTAAGTTGTCAAAGGATAATTCGAAACATCCCGTTGCCGGTCCCGTCCCGTTTAATGGTGTCATGCGCACTTATTATGGCTGTTTGCTGTGTGATCAGCATCTGCGTTATTTCAGACGGAAGGTCATTCTTTAATGCTTCCTCATATGCTTTCTTGGCTGCATCCTCACCGGTTTCAGCGCTCTCCAATACAGCCTTTCTGTTATCCGAAGTAAACACCGACCGAACGTCCATCCAAACACGGTAAAGCTTGCCCGAAGCCAATGTGCCCGTTTCGGGTTCGCCGCCAAGTCTTACGACTTCACTTTTGAGGTCATCAGCGAATTTGCGGCTTTGCTCAGCCAGATTAGTAAACATGGAACGCAAGTCATTTTCGATTTCCTTCGTTTCAGCATTCGCCTTTTCGTAACCTGCAACGCGATCATTATTGATTAAAATCAGGTCATTAAGGACTTCAATTACTTCTGAATTTTCTGCCATGGTTTCTTTCGTTTTTGATGATGACAGTCTCGAACAATAATTATTCCAAAACTAGCGGACAATGGTGACGTGATCGCTGTAAATTTCAAACATGCAACCCGGCGCTTGGTCCTTAATGACCTGATTTGCTACGAAATTCAGGATCTCTTCGCGTCGTGACAATGGTGTTTTCGTATTTGCTTCCCAATATTTTTCCTCAGGAACCATGAAATACACCACACCTTTTCCACCCGCAAATTCCCAATCAAACTCGATCGTAACCTCATGATCACGATAAAAAATCTTCCCACCACGACCATCTTGCGAGTAAGTGACGGCTGGCAACGATGTATTTGATGTCTCAACGCCGTGAGATGTGTAACTGCGAGGAGCTAAAATGCCTGTTTCAGGATCTCGGGGCAATTTAATGCTGCCTGACTCTGGCTCGGTTCGAGGCCGCAATTGATTTTCTGTGCCGTTAATCGCGAGTCGTACATTTCGTGGAATAAGGGTGCTGCTTGCATTTGGAAAGCCTTCGATGAATTTGATAAACTTAATCTGATGCGTCCATCCGTCTGGCCAGCACGCTTCAATGGTGTAAAATCCGGGCCGGTAAGGAAGCGTGTCGATCAGGATCATTGTCCCTCCGTTTAGCCGGTCTCTCACATTCAAATCTTCCAAGATTTCACCACTAACATTGTCAATAAGCTGATAGGAAAACCCGCGTCGTAGGCGAATTTGGGCATATGAAAAACCATTTGCTGACAGTCAGGATAATGAATAACCTGCACTTTTTCGGGTTTCACTACGCCGTGAAAAGCAATTCCCTCCGCGTCCGTTTTCGTTTCGTTTTTATAGAAATTAGAAACTTGGGTCAAAAGAACATTTACCGAAAAATCCTTCCGACTTTTCCTGGCGATCTGCACAAATATCAACTGCATCCATCGCCATAAACCCAGGTGACCCATTGCCGACATCAGGAATCAAATAGCCTGCTGAAAGCGTTTCGTGTTGATGAATTCTGGCAGCAAGATCCAGGATAAGGCCTTTTTGGAAAATGAATATTTGCCGAAGCACTTTCAGTTTGACAGTTTCAGCCATTTTATTCAGAGCGAAGTGATTTGACCGGGTTCATCAATGCAGCCTTAATCGATTGGAAAGAAACCGTGAAAAGCGCAACGCTTATTGACAGCACACTTGCCAGCGCCAGCATCCACCACGCAATGTCGACTTTATAAGCAAAATCCTGCAACCAGCGACTCATCATCCACCAGGACACGGGGAGTGCAATGATAATGGCAACACCAACCAATTTTAGAAAATCTTTCGAAAGCAAGGCTACAATTCCGACCACTGATGCACCCAGCACTTTTCGCACTCCGATTTCTTTTGTGCGTTGTTCAGCCGTGAAAATCGCAAGTCCAAACAAGCCCATACAGGCAACAAATATGGTCAATCCAGCGAAAAGACCTAAGATTTGTCCCGTTTTTTGTTCCGCTTTGTATGTTTCGTTGAATCGCTCGTCCAGAAATGAATATGTAAAAGCAACGTCCGGTTTGAAACTTTCCCATTGCTGTTTCATTGTCGAAAGCAGCCGTGCTATTTCCTTATTTTTCGTCTTAACGATCATCCATCCATGGCCTTCACTCAATGTCATTACCAAAGGTGAAATTTTTTCGTGGAGCGATTTGAAATGGAAATCCTTCACAACGCCGATGACGTGATAAGTGCTGCCTATGCCTTCATTATTTCTGCGCGTGACCGTTTTTCCAACGGCATCATTACGCCAGCCCAATTCCTTTGCAGCGGTTTCGTTAAGAATAATTGCTGTTGAATCCATTCCATAAGCTTTGGAAAAGTTACGTCCGTCGACAATTTCCATCCCCAATGTTGCCAGATAATCGTAATCGACTTCATAGCGAAGCGTTTTCAGGAGCTGAGACTCATTATTTTCCGGCGTGATCATGTAATTGTTATTGTCAGATGGACCGGCGGGCACATAACCCGATAAACTAATGTTGCTCACACGCGAATCGCGCAAAAGCTCGTCTTTAAAAACAGGCAGATCCTTCCCAAGCGCCCAAGCCGGAACCACCAGAACCTGGTCCTTGTCATAACCTAGCTTTTTGTTTTGAATAAATTTCAATTGCTGATAAACAACCGTTGCTCCGACCATTAATGTGATCGAAATAAAGAATTGGAAAACCACCAGTCCGCTTCTGAGACCAATATTGTTGCCAGAAGAATTGAGTTTAATGGCTGCATTTCCACCCTTTAAAACTGAAATCGGCTTAAAACGACGAGAGGAAAAATGCAGGATAACTGCCGGCAAAGCACACCCACAAATAGCCCGAACAATAACAAAGCGGGCAGCAAAGCCGGGATCGCTTCCAGACTCAAACCCAAATCTTTGCCCGAAAGATTGTTAAGCAATGGCAAACCTGCGAGGCAAATTATGGTCCCCAAAACCAATGCAATGCCGGTCAGCAAGATGGATTCCATGAGAAACTGAGCAACAAGCTCGATCTTTTCAGATCCCATGACCTTCCTCACACCCACTTCGCGGGCACGTTTGGAAGAGCCGGCGGTCGACAAATTCATAAAATTGATGCAGGCAATGAGCAGCATAATGATGGCGATGGCGCCAAAAATATAAACGTATCGCAAATCACCGTTTGCCGCCAGGTCGTATTGAAAGTCGGAATGCAGGTGGATTTCGGTCAATGGTTGCAGATAAAGGCCGATGCTGTTGCCTTTTTTGCGAAATTCAGCAAACGTCAGGCCTAATGCTTGTTTCAGCTGCGGGCCCATGTATTTCGCAACTGTGTTCGGAAGTTTTGCTTCCAGTTTTTTGTAGTCGTATCCTTCCGGTAAAAGCAGATAAGTAAAGAATTCAGGAGATCATCCAGGACGTCGATTTCGCATCTTCCAGCGACGACATGGATGCAAGCATATCAAATTTGATGTGCGAATGTGCCGGCATTTCCTCCATCACGCCCGTGACAGTGTACGGCGTTTTCGTATCTTTAAATGTCAGCAGCTTGCCGATCACATCCTGGCTCCCGTAATATTTTTCAGCGAGTGATTTTGAAATAACAATGGTGTTAGGCTGCGTAAGGGCCGTTTCGACATTTCCTTCGATCAGCGGGAATGTGAAAATCTGCAGGAAATTGGAGTCGACGAATGCGAGCTTGTTGTCAGTGTATAATTTTTGATTGAGCAAAACCGCTGGTGACCCGCCTTGTCTCAGCCGCGTCGCTTCCAAAACCTCCGGATAGTCTGCTTTCAGCGCAGCAGCCGTCGGCGGCATTACATGCGCTTCCCTCATTTCACCGCCTTGCATCACACCTTTGAACACAACGCGCACAATCCGATTGCCTTTTTCATGGAAGCGGTCGAAGCTCAGCTCATCAAGGACATACAAACTGATCAGCATACACGAAGCAAGTCCGATGGCCAGTCCTGTAATGTTAATTGCCGAAAATGCGCGGTTACGGGCAAGATTTCGCCAGGCGATTTTAAAATAATTTTGTAACATGATAGCGGAAAAGTAGTTAATAGGTAATTTTATTTTACGGCTAAAAATAAAGGTACAATGTATAACATAGTTCTTTGTATAAAACACATGCCAATATTCTGAATGTGGCTTGTATTGCCAGCTTAGCCACTTCTCACAACGGTAATGTCCAAAATCGAACACCTCTCGTTACGAAACCGGGCAAGCTATCGCGATTAGCGCGAGCCGCAACAACAAACAAAAAAACTAAATGACTGAACTGGAACATTACCTGCATTCATACTTCGATTTCGACCAAAGTGACCTTTCCACAGTCGCTTCTTTCTTCAAGCCGGAAGTTGTCAAAAAAGGCGATTACTATCTGCAAAGAGGCAAGTCATGCTCCAAACTAAGCTTTGTCCAAACAGGCATGCTGCGGGTGTTCGTCGATTTGGAAGACGAGAGAAGTAACCCAATGGATTTCTTCCAAAGGCTATTTTATCTCAGACGTTTCGGGTTTGATCTTCGGAAAACCGTCGCGGTGGAATATCCAGGCACTGGCTGACACGACATTATATACGATACAAAAATCGGATTACGACAGGATAGGGGACTACATTCCAAGATGGCACCTCACCGAGAAGCTTTTCATTGCACATTGTTTCGAAACGCTGGAAGACAGGGTGTTCTCATTTCTTTCCATGACAGCTGAACAGCGATATAATGTCCTGTTTGAAAGTAACCGCGAGATTTTCAACCAGGTGCCGCTGCAATACATTGCTTCCATGCTGGGAATGACGCCGGAAACGATTAGCAGGATAAGGCGAAAACAGCTGATCTGATTTCTTGATATAGGTCAAGTGGCTTCTGGTTGAGCGATCCTACTTTTACAATGTCATTAATCAATCAGCTGTTTGTATGTTTTTAGGTCACTATGGATTGGCACTTGGAGTAAAGAAGGCGGCTCCTCAAATTTCGCTTGATAACATTGTTCGTGGCAGTGCAGTTGGTTGACATCATTTGGCCGTTTATGCTGCTCTTTTGACATTGAACAAGTCGCAGTTTCGCCGGGCATTACCGTCGTAACACCATTTGATTTCGTCCATTATCCCTACACGCACAGCTTGCTGATGGGTTTGGTTTGGGAGGCATTTCCGGATTGATTTATTGGCTTCTCAAAAAAGATCTTAAAAGTTCTATAATTGTCGCCCTGGCTGTGCTTAGCCACTGGTTTCTGGATTTTGTTGTCCACATTGCCGATTTGCCGCTAACTCCCTTTTCTGATTTTAAAGTTGGGCTAGGGCTTTGGAATTCGCTGGAAGGGACTATAATCGTTGAAAGCCTCATTTTCATTGCCGGTGCCTACTTTTATTATGCCAATACAAAGGCATTGAATAATAAAGGAAAATGGAGTTTCTGGGTGCTGATTGCATTTTTCATCCTGATCGATATCTTCAATATGTTCGGCCCGGCGCCGGAGAATTCAATTCCAATGCTTTTTGTATCGTTTGCTGTTTTGCAAGTGATTGTCTTGTCTCTGGCAAATTTGGTCGATAAAAATCGTGAGCTGGTTCGTTTTCGGATGTAGCGTTTTACACAGTGTTACATCCCTCCGGGATTTCCGCGGCAACAACTGCGATCGTTTTTTTTCTACCAATATTTCATGCCTCTGGCATTTGCGTTTGGTGTGTGAAATGCATTTTTCCTGACCGATATTTCATGCCTCTGGCATTTGCGTTAGGTGCGTGACATTGATATTTCAACCAATATTTCATGCCTCTGGCATTTGCGTTAGGCACGTGAAATGCATTTTCCTACCAACATTTCATGCCTCCGGCATTTGTGTTACGTGCGTGAAATGGATTTCCTACCAATATTTCATGCCTCTGGCATTTGCCTTTGGTGCATAAAATGAATGATTCTACCAATGTTACATGCCTCCGGCATTTGTGTTAGGTGCGTGAAATGAATTCCTACCAATATTTCATGCCTCCGGCATTTGCGTTAGGTGCGTGAAATGCTTTTTCTACCAATATTTCATGCCTCTGGCATTTGTGTTAGGTGGGTGAAATTCATTTTTCCTACCGATATTTCATGCCTCCGGCATTTGCGTTTGGTGCATAAAATGAATGATTCTACCAATGTTACATGCCTCCGGCATTTGTGTTAGGTGCGTGAAATGCGTTTTCCTACCAATATTTCATGCCTCTGGCATTTGCGCTTTCCTCACACGTGAAAAAAACCAATCGCGGAGCGATGCAATCTTGGTAGAAAAACAACATTACGCCACACAATTCAAATGCCGGAGGCATGTAACAACGTGAAACCCGCTATTTCAACCTGCAAACCACTATTTCAACGTAAACCCATTATTTCAATTTAAAAACATACTCCTTCCCAGCTTCCGTAGGGAAATCAAATGCAAGCCTCCCTGACTTTACAACTGCACTGCCAATAGGAGCGCTTTGGATGTTTTTGTAAAACGCATTTGCATTTTCGCCTTTGGCGGCTTTCAAGCTCACCTTACCAGAACCCTTCAATGCATTTGGAACGCCCAGGCGGCAATTTCCGCCTAATTGCGAGCGAATGGTTAATTGCGTGACTTTTCCATTGCTCCACATAATGTCCACTTCGAAACCGCCTCTCGCCTTCATTCCTTTGACTTCTCCTGTTGTCCAATTGTCTGGGATGGCGGGAAGAATGTTGAGCAAGCCGTCGTGGCTTTGCAGCAGCATTTCGGTGATTCCGGAGGTGCCCCCAAAATTTCCGTCAATCTGAAATGGTGGGTGTGCGTCGAGCAAGTTTGGATATGTTCCGCCGCCGTTGGCATAATCCGTTCCTTCCATTCCGGTTAATTTCAGTTGTTCCCTGATGAGCTTGTACGCATGATTTCCGTCGAGTAACCTTGCCCAGATGTTAATTTTCCATCCTTTGCTCCATCCCGTGCCGCCGTCTCCGCGGAGCTCCATTGTTTTTCTGGATGCTGCTGCAAAATTGGGTGTTGCCGATGGTGAAATCTGACGGCCGGGAAACAAGCCAAACAAATGCGAAATATGCCGATGCTCGGGTTCAACGTCCTCCCAGTCTTTGTACCATTCCTGCAAATTGCCTTTTTTGCCAATTTGCATCGGGAAAAGTTTGCTTCGCTTTTCGATGAGCAATTGTCTGAACGCAGCGTCCGTGCCCAGTCTCTCAGAAGCCTCAATGAGATTGGTAAAAAGGTCCCAGATGATGGCCATATCCATCGTCGTTGCAACAGAAACGGAGCCTTTGAATCCGGTTTCTGTAATGAAAATGTTCTCCGGCGATGTGGATGGAGCGGTGACCAGCTTGCCATTTTTATCTTCAATCAACCAATCCAGACAAAATTCCGCTGCGGATTTCATCAATGGATAAGCAGTTTTAGACAAATAAGCTTTGTCGCCCGTAAACTGATAATGTTCCCACAAATGCTGGCAGAGCCACGCACCGCCAACAGGCCAGTTCGCCCAGGACGGACTTCCACTTACCGGATTGGTCGTGGCCCAGATGTCTGAGTTATGATTCAATGTCCAGCCCTTCGCACCGTAAAAATTCTTCGCCGTTTCCTTTCCCGTCGACGCCATTTGGCTAATCAGTTCAAAAAGCGGCGTGTGCAGTTCAGAAAGATTCGCACTTTCGGCCATCCAATAATTCATTTGTGTATTAATGTTGGTCGTGAAGTTACTGCTCCAAGGCGGACGCACTTCACGGTTCCAAATTCCCTGCAAATTGGCCGGAATGCCACCCGGACGAGAGCTTGAAATCAGCAAATAACGGCCAAACTGGAAATAGAGCGACTCCAATGCAGGGTCTTTCGCGCCTTCTGCATAAGCCTTCAAACGCTCGTCCATCGGAAGCTCCGTTTTAGGATTTCCGTTGATTGCGAGACTCACGCGGTTAAAATACTTATGAAAATCCGCTATATGATCGCTTTTAAGCGCGTCATAACTTTTCGATTGCGCCGCAGTCAAATGTTGCTCTGCTATCTTGGCTTCATCTTTTCCTTCTTTGTCGGGACATTTATCAAAACCATTAAAACTCGTGGCTGCTGACAGGACCAGAACAACTTCCGTGGCATCGCTAATGTGCAGGCCACTTGCGTCAGCCGTAGTTTTTCCGTCCGATTCTTTTACTTTCATGCGCAGCTCAAACCGCATGCCTCTGCATCTTGCGGGATCATTGTAAACCACCGGCTGACCCATGGTCTGCATGTAACTGGGATCCGTATGGGCCGGCGCCTGGCCTTTCATAGCGATCTGATCCGTGGCAACGACAACATTATTATAATAAAGCGGGCTTTGGGTGTTTGCAGTGAAGTTCAGCGCCCCTTTTTTACTGGCTTTAAATTTGATGATCATGACCTGATCCAGCGCGGAAATGAATAGTTCGCGACTATATTGTACACCGGCAACCGTAAAGCTGGTCGACGAAATTGCGTTGGAAATGTCCAGGTCGCGGCGATAATCAGTTGGCTGGCCTTCAAATGCTTGCTTAATGATCAGGTCGCCAAGCGGCTCGTATGATTCTGTGAACAAGCCCTGCATTTTTTGCGTCAATGTCTCTGCCAGTTTGTAATCTTCATTCGCTAAGGCAGTCCTGATTTCCGGCAGATATTTCGCAGCTGTTGGGTTCGGATTGGTGTTAACCGGCCCGCCTGACCAAAGCGTTTCTTCATTCAGCTGGATAATTTCTTCGTTTACACGACCGAAAACCATTGCGCCTATGCGGCCGTTACCAATCGGCAAAGCTTCGTTCCAGTTTCTTGCTGGCTGCTTATACCAGAATTTCAGGTCTGCCTGGGCAGATGCCAGATTGCAGCACGAGGCAAGCAGCAATGCAATAATGATAAGTCGGATCTTGGTTAATCTCATAAAGTGTTTTCGTTATGCAATTGGATCAGGTAGACAAGGTTATTGATTGCGGATTTCTACTAATTCTATTTGATTTTTGTAACTTTGCTTATGGCTTTAACAGAATCACTCGAAGAATTTTACCAGCATAAGTTCAATTGGCTGCCGGATAATTTGCAGCAGGATATCGGGCATTTCAATGTGTTCAGGCTGGAAGACTGCATTGGCCCTAATTCAGCGCCGATGCAATATAGCAGGAAGGATTATTACAAAATAACCCTCATTCGCGGAAAAAGCATTTACCATTACGCAGATAAAAGTCTTGAAACGGACGGTTCAACATTGATTTTCTTCAATCCGCAGGTTCCTTACACATGGGAAACGAGCGCAAATGACATCACCGGATTCTTCTGCATTTTTACAGAAGGCTTCTTTTCCGGCCGCATGCGCGGGAGCCTGAGCGAGTTACCCATGTTTGCAACAGGGGCAAGCCAGCTTATATGCTGAATGATGCCCAGGATGCGCACGTGGAAGGAATTTTCAAAAAAATGCTGGAAGAGATCGACTCAGATTACCAGTATAAATATGATCTACTGAGAAATTATATGACCGAAGTGGTTCATTATGCGATGAAAATGCAGCCGTCGGAGTCACTTTATCAGCATCCAAATGCCAATTCGCGCATTACGGCCGTTTTCACCGAATTGCTGGAACGCCAGTTTCCGATTGAATCGCCTTCGCAGCGTTTTACATATCGTTCTGCGAATGATTTTGCCAAACAATTGTCTGTGCACGTCAATCACCTCAACCGCGCCATTCGCGAAACCACTGGAAAAACCACAACCACGCACATTGCCGAGCGCATTGCAGCAGAGGCAAAGGCACTTTTGAAGCACACCAACTGGAATGTTTCGGAGATCAGTTACAGCTTAGGCTTTGAAGAACCGGCGCATTTCAACAACTTTTTCAAAAAGCAAACCAGTCATACGCCGAGTTCTTATCGCGTTGTTTGAATTTTGCAAGCATCTGTTTGAAGCGCGTAACGGTGAGCGTGCATCGGTGTCCTACTTTTGTCTTGTCAATAAAAACAAGCAAAAACAATGGATACTAACAAAATTTGGTTCGTAACAGGTGCTTCAAAGGGTTTGGGGCTTACTTTGGTTCAAAAACTGCTGGCTAACGGAATAAGCGTTGCAGCAACTTCAAGAAATTTAGAAGATCTGAAAAAAGCCGTTGGTCACGACAGCGATCTTTTTCTGCCGCTCGCAGTGGATCTGAAAAGCGAAACAAGCATTCAGGAAGCAATTGAGAAGACCGTCGCACATTTCGGCCGGCTGGACATTATCGTAAATAATGCAGGTTATGGACTGCTGGGAAGCGTTGAGGAGCTGACGGATCAGGAAGTGCGTGAGAATTTCGAGATAAATGTGTTCGGCGTCTTCACCGTCATTCGCAAAGCAATGCCCTATCTGCGTGATCAGCGTTCCGGTCACATTTTTAACATTTCTTCAATAGGCGGTTTTGTCGGCAATTTCCCTGGATTTGGAGCTTATTGTGCTACGAAATTTGCAGTTAACGGGCTGTCCGAAGCATTGGCTGAGGAAGTAAGGTCATTCGGTGTGCATGTAACCGTTGTGGAGCCGGGTTATTTTCAGGACCAATTTCCTTACGGAATCATCTATCGGCCTTCCGAAAAATGAAATCGCGGAATATAAAGAAGTGCGCGATTCGCAAAACGCGCATCAGAATGAGATAAACGGAAAGCAGCAAGGTGATCCCGAGAAAGCGGCCGATGCAATGATCCGCATCGCATCTGAGTCCAACCCGCCGATGCACCTGTTCCTGGGCAGCGACGCATTTGCGCTCGCAAACAGCAAGATCGCCGCATTGCAGGCAGAGCTCGAAAAATGGAAAGCGGTTACGGTTTCCACCGACTTTGAAACCGAAAGTGTTTAGGATACATTTACGGAAGACGACGTCGCGTAAGCAGCGCATTTGTGAGCCTGGGCATTTTGCTCAGGCTCACAATCTCTTTTAACAAAATCAGATAACCATGAACTCAACAAAGATAAGAGCGATCGTCACCGGCGTTACCGGGATGGTCGGTGAAGGCGTTTTGCATGAATGTCTCGAAAGCGATGCGGTGGAGGCGGTTTTGATCATTAACAGGAAGCCGTCCGGCATCTCGCATCCAAAACTCAAAGAGATTATTCACAGTGACTTTTTCAATTTAAGCCCGATAGCAAGCCAATTAACAGGTTACAATGCTTGTTATTTCTGCCTGGGTGTTTCGTCGATCGGCATGAAGGAGCCGGAATATCGGAAGGTTACTTATGATTTGACATTGCAATTTGCAGAGACGCTGGCGCAACACAATCCGGAAATGACATTCTGTTACGTCTCTGGCGCTGGCACGGACAGCACCGAAAAAGGCAGTTCCATGTGGGCTCGTGTGAAGGGTAAGACGGAAAATGATTTGATGAAACTGCCTTTCCGACAAGTCTTTGCATTTCGCCCAGGTTACATTCATCCTACGCCCGGTCTCAAAAACGTGCTGCCTTTTGTAAAGTATGTTTCATGGCTTTTTCCAATTTTCAAAGTGATCTTGCCAAACACCGTGTCAACATTGGCGCAGGTCGGGCAGGCGATGATCAAGGTTACACAATTTGGTTATGACAAGAAAATACTTGAAGTGAAGGACATTAAGATCGTGGCAGACAGGCAATATGTTTGAACGAGTGTAAGCAAATGCGGCCATAGTAAGCGGCTGGCTAGTAAATTGGCAGAAAATAATTACTTTGCTGAGAAATTAACATTCTCTTAAAAAAGGAAAAACTGCATTTCTAACCTGCATGGATTACTTTCTCGTCTCGTTGTTTCTGATCCAGTATGTTCGTTCTTCCATGCAAACAGCCACGGCACTCCCGCATTGGGACAAGCTGCTGGTTTATGCACGGTATGGGGCCGTTGCGCTGATCGCCACTTTTTATGCAACGGACACACCCGAATTTTTCAAATGGATATGGCATTTCTATCTCATCATCCTCGTCTTCGTTCTCTATACTAAGGAGGAATTTGCACCGATCAAGTCAGTTGTGCAATCCGTGATCCCGTTTATAGTGGTGTCCGTTGCGAGTGACATTATTGAACTTGCTGCCCCCAAATTCCATGATTCATACGACGATTGGATCAGCATTGCCAAGCTTTTTACATTCTTGTTGTGCTTCGTGATCTGGTTTTATGCGCAGAAGCAGCGTAAGATTTTACTTAAAGAACGGGAAGAAAGACTGCGTGAAGAACTTGCTAGCAAAGCGCAAAAGGAGTCACTGGAATATCTCGTTGCCGAACGCACACAAGAGCTTACATTGCAAAAAGAGGAGTTACAAAAAGCAATTGAAGAACTTAAATCCACTCAGAACCAGCTCATTCAGAGCGAGAAAATGGCTTCGCTGGGGGAACTGACGGCCGGCATCGCACACGAGATTCAAAATCCGCTCAATTTTGTCAATAACTTTTCGGAAGTGTCCGTTGAGCTTTGCCAAGAATTGGAAGAAGAAGTCGATAAAACTGAAATCCCGGATTCGGATAAGGACTATATCAAAGGCATTATCGCCGATTTAAGCCAAAATCAACAGAAAATAACGCACCACGGCAAGCGTGCAGATTCTATTGTAAAAGGGATGTTGCAGCATTCCCGCGCATCTTCTGGTGAGAAGGAAGCTGTGGAAATTAACTCGCTGGCAGACGAATATATGCGGCTTGCGTATCACGGCCTGCGTGCAAAAGACAAGGAATTCAATGCAGCGTTGGTGACCGATTTCGATCCTACAATTGGCAAAGTGTTGGTCATGCCGCAGGATCTGGGCCGGGTTTTTCTCAACCTTTTTACCAATGCATTTTACGCCGTGGCAGAAAAAAAACGCTTGCTTACTGAATCCGGCAATTTGAATGATTACCGGCCTGAGGTCAAAATCTCCACCAAGAAATTTGCTAATAAATTATATGTCAGGGTTATAGACAATGGGACCGGGATGCCGGACAGTGTGAAGGCAAAGATATTCCAGCCGTTTTTTACAACCAAACCCACCGGTCAGGGAACGGGCCTTGGACTTTCGATGAGCTACGACATTATCACCAATGCGCACGGCGGAACGCTTGATGTGGAGACGATTCCGGAGAGCGGACAGAATTCAAGATTACCATTCCAATTGCCTGACAGACAGCACGCTTTATAATTAAAATATGAAAATACTGGTAGTAGACGACGAGGAAGACGTTAAGTCGCTTTTTGAACAGAAATTCAGAAAGGAGATCCGTAACGCACAGTTCGAGTTTTCTTTTGCATTCTCGGGTGAGCAGGCATTGAATTTCCTGGCCGACCATCCTTCGGAAGTGGTGATGATTTTGTCGGACATTAATATGCCGGGCATGAGCGGCATTGAGTTATTGAAAACGATCCGAAAGGAATTTCCTGCCGCTCCGCCACAAGTGATGATGATAACAGCTTATGGCGACCGCGAAAATCATGATCAGGCCATGGAGCTTGGCGCGGACGACTTTTTGACGAAGCCAGTTAATTTTATTGAATTGAAAGAGAAATTGCTCAAAACTTTATGAAAGCCAAAATACTGGTAGTGGATGATGAGGCTGATTTGCAATTGCTGATCAAGCAGAAGTTCAGAAGGCAGATCCGCGAGCAGGAATATGAATTTATATTTGCTGAAAACGGCTATAAAGCCCTCGAAGCGCTTGTCGAACATCCCGACGTCGACATGGTGCTCAGCGACATTAATATGCCGGAAATGGATGGGCTGACTTTGCTCATTCGGCTTGGCGAGCTGAGCCCGATCCTCAAATCCGTGATTGTGTCGGCTTATGGCGATATGGACAACATTCGCACGGCCATGAACCGTGGAGCGTTTGATTTTTTGACCAAACCCATTGATTTCAAGGATCTTGAAGTGACAATGGAAAAGACATTGGCCTATGTATCACAGCTCCGGGAAACGCTTCGTGCAGTGCGTGAGAATGATATTCTGAGAATGTATGTCGATTCCTCTGTGCTACAATTCATGACGCAGGATGCATTTGAGAAGTCACTGATGACGAGTGAAAATATTGAAGCCACGGTCGTTTTCATGGATATGTGCGGCTTCACTTCGATTTCGGAAAAAGAGCCTGCTGACCTTGTTGTTAAGCTGATCAATAAATATTTTGATGTGATGGTGAAAGAGATCATTGCACAAGGCGGACTGGTCGACAAGTTTATGGGAGACGCCGTTATGGCCGTTTTCCGCGGAGAATATCACCTCGACCGCGCCATTGAATCTTCACTTGCGGTCCGCAATCAGATAGACGGTTTTAAAGACGAGCTTAGCGGACATTCTGCTTATTTCCCTCAGGTTTCAATCGGCATTAATTCGGGAGAAATGGTTTCCGGGAACATTGGGTCAGCGGCTTTGAAGCGGCTCGATTACACGGTCATCGGCGATGCGGTTAATGTGGCGCAACGGCTGCAAAGTGCCGCCAAGCCAGGCCAGGTTTTATTGCCGGAATCGGCTTATTTACAGGTTAAGGAGGCATTTCACTGCAATCTGGTCGGTGAGGTTGTGTTAAAAAATAAGGCGAATCCGGTGAAGATCTACGAAGTTTTGGAATAAGCATGAATCTCGCAGAAGCAAAAGCTTACATTGTTGAGCAGCTACGGTCGCATTTGTCAGAAACCCTTTTTTACCACGGCCTGCATCACACACTTGACGTTGCGAATGCAGCATTGAACCTTGCCAAACTGGAAGGCCTACACGATGACGAGGCGCTCGCATTGCTTGAAACTGCCGCATATTATCACGATTCGGGCTTTTTAAATGCTTATCACGGGCACGAGGAATCCAGCTGTCTGATTGCAAGAACGGCGTTGACCGGATTCGGCTACACGGCTGATCAACTTGACACAATCTGCGGCATCATTATGGCGACCAAAATCCCACAAGCGCCACAAACAATTCTGGAACAAATCATTTGCGATGCTGACCTCGACTATCTTGGCAGGAATGATTTTGAACCGATTGCAGCCACGCTATTTGAGGAATTAAAGGCCCGGGACATGGTTTCGGATGTGGATTCATGGAATGAGGTTCAGGTGAAATTCATCCGTAATCACCAATATTGGACACAATCTGCGCGTAATTTGCGCGACGCCATGAAGCATGAAAACCTTCAAAAACTGTTATAACAAGCGCATTTTCTCATTTTGCGCCCGGATGCGCTGACAAAGAATCCGCAGCACATTCTTCAATATTTCATCGCGCTCTTCCATGAGTTCAAAGAAGTCTTCCTGATCAATTCGGAAAACAAGTGAATCCGTTTCGGCCACCGTGGTCGCGGAACGGGGTTCGGCGTCGAGCAATGCCAGTTCGCCAAAAATCTCACCCTTATCAAACAGCGCCAGTTGTTTCTTGCCATCATAAATCCCGATCTGGCCGGTGTATATAATGTACATCGAATCGCCCGGATCGCCTTTTGCGAAGATCTCCTGCCCGTCGCTGTAAGTGATCTCTTTCATGATCGGCGCAATGGAGCTGAGCACGTTTTCGGGTGTTTGTGAAAAAAGCTGTGTGTTTTTCAAGACAATCACTCTTTCCATTTCTGAGATTTGCTGAGCAGCTTCTGCGTGTTTCATTGGGTCGGCGGTGAGGTTAATGCTTGTTGTTTTTGCGAGCGGGTTCAGTTTATGATGCACTGCTTCGCGGATTAATTTCGCTGAATGTCCGGACAGTTCTTTCAGCAGTTCATGCTCCGTATTTACATCTGCACGCTGGACCGCCAGTGTAACAGTCCACTCGGTGAAGAGCTGTTCTCTCTTCGTTAAAATGTAATCAATGATCGAGCCGACAGGTTCCTGGTTGCCGATATACTGGCGCAGTGCTTCACGCTTTTTCGTGATCGAAATGTCTTCGAACAATGCGTGTAAAAGCGGGTAGAGCGTGCGCGGCAAAAGGCTCTCGATCATCTCCAGTGAATTCGCTCTTTTCTCTTTCGAAGCATGTCTGATTCCTTTCCAGGCATTCTGCACAGCGTCCTTGTCATACTGCATCATAAAAAGGTAAAACAGACGCTGACTGGTCAGTTGCAACTCATAAGCCAGTGTCGCATTCCAGCTGGAATTCTCTTCAACATCGTCCATACCATTCAAAATCATGGAAGCATGGAAAAGCTCTTTCTCGACAAACTCAGATATAACCGGCTTATAATCATCGACTAATGTATAATTTGTCAATGCTTTCAGCGCACTTCTGTGCCCATATGTATCTATCTTATTTAAATGTATATCGCTTTCTGTTTTTATTAAAAGGTTATTCTGGTAAATACTTTTGATTAGTTTAAAAAGTATTTGAAGTATAAATTCGTGTTTCGTTTTTTCTGCAACTTTAATGAGCGTTTTGATGCGGTCATGTGCACGGTCATCGCGTAACCATTCTTCAACAATGCGTATGCCCGGATCACCTGAACGGATCAGAGAAGTGACGGTTGACCGGGAAAGAGAGCCGGTTAACAAGGGTTTTAATTCGCGCAAAAGCTGAGGTGAGCCGACGGTCGCGGCAACTTCCAAAGCGCGGTTGCGGACTTTTTCTGAGCCGTTGCGCAAACACAATTTCACATATTCTTCGCTTGCTTTCATACCCATTATCGCCACACAATCCAACGCAATAAGCTGCGCATCTTCCTGTTCCGATTCGAACAATCGGCGCAATGTTCCGTATATAAGCGGCAATGCTCTGCCCGCTTCGAAACTGCCCAAGATCGATCCTTTTACAATGTCCAGATCTTCGTGCGAAAGGAATCGCGCAAGCTGCTCATCCGTAAGCTGCGACTTCGAGGCTGCGATCCGGACGGCGAGCGTCTGACAAGCGGTGTCCGGTTCCAGCTCAATGTATTTTAGGAACGTGTCCGAAAGTTCAGGCTTTTCAAGTGTCGCTAATGTTTGCAGCGTTTTCAGCCTGACCGCAGTAATCGGATTTTTCAACAGAAAATCTACGTTTTTTCTGAAAATGGATTCTTTGTTTTTAGCCAGCCAATCGATCGCATTAAGGACTTCTTCTTTGCGATCGCTTTTCAGGTTTTCAGTAATGATCGGCAATGCTTCGGAAGGAGAGGCCATTTCCCCGCTCCTGATAAACCTTTTGCTGATCGCACTTTTCAGCTCCTGAATGTAATGTCCGTAAGCTTTCCTGAAAATCAGCAGCGCAATTACGGCGAAGAGCAGCGACAAGTCAAATGTCAGGCTGATGTTGCTTAATTTCTGTGTATAAATGATCCATAGCAGCCCGCCGGCAATGAGCATGCCCAGCGGTTCGAACAGACCCTTCGCTAGCGTGTGGCCTTTCAAACACGTTTTTGTTGACAAAGGCTGAAAAAGCACAAGAAAAACAGGATCGAAAATGGTCCGTCTAACGAGCTCGAAAAGCAGGTAAGCCGCGCAATAATACACCAGTAATGAAGGCTCATCTTTCCGGAAATAGGACGAAATAAGCAGGCCAAGTGAGATAAATATCGTCGTCAGCGGCAAAAGAAACAGCGTCAGTTTTACACCGAAACGCTCCACGGTCCGACCAGAAAATATCAACTTGACGAATGTTGAAATGACATAAGTGATCGTCAGCAATGTTCCGACGAAGACAATCACATCGTGCTGGCTGTGAAATTTGTATTTGACATTGACAAAAAAATGATATTCAATCCACGTCGCCGCGGCTGCAATGGCCACCATTCCAAGGCATAGGGAGGTCAAAAGCTTGTTTCCGCCAAAGTATTTTTGAATGATCTTCGAATCGGAAGCATTCATTTGCCTTGGCCGGGCATGATGCGGATTAGGAATGTCGGTGAAGCGAAAGGTGAGGATCTGCGTGTAAAAAGCAAGCGCAAAAAACACCAGTGAAATCACCAGCAAGATCATCAAAACAGAAGGCGAATGGATCAAAACGGCCAAAACCGCACCCAATGCTTTTGCCGGCATATCGCCCGAACCAATTACACTGAACAATCTTTTGCTTTGCCTGACGTCAAAAACCAGCGCGGAAAGTCCCCAGAATTCAAGGTTAATTAGGAGATAAATGATCCTGTAACCCACCATTATGGCAATCGCTGTCGCGATGCCGTGCCCTGCCCAAAGCAAACCCATAACGACAACGACCATGAACAATGAGGAAAGCATTGTCCCGAGGCTTAGCCGTTTGAGAACGAGATGATGTTCAAAATGTTCATAGATTTCCCCGCAATCATTACCGCAATAGCAGCGGCCACATAGGCGATAGGCAGCGAAGATTCCGGATGGTTTTCAAGCAAAAGCACGTTGGCCGAAACGTAAACAAGCGTTGTGCCGACGTTTATAAAGAAATTATGAAAGAAGAAAAGGATCGTCTGGGGATTGATGGAACTGAAAATTCTGCTATTCTTAATCTGGGATATCATATCGTTGGAATGCTGTCGACGCTTATGTAAAATAAACACTTATTATTCCTTTTAAAAACAAGCCTAACCCCGAACGATCAAAACGGACGGAGAATGTGACAACCACAGGCTGTGCGATTCAACAGCTTTCTTCCAGCTGTCGAGACTGATAATCATCAGATCCTTGCCTTGGAGAAAATCTTTTTCCAGCACATTTTCGTTGAGCAGTCTGATCCGGTCCGGGTCAATAGCATTGATAGCGAGCAAATCGGCATGTATGTCAGGTGCGCCCGCGGCTGTGTTTGCGGGATCCATGATCGAAAGCCTGATGTTTTCCTGCAAAGCGAGCTTCTGGGCAAATTGAATCAGAAATCCATCCGCCGGGGAAAAAATCGGGATCAGAATGTCTTCGACTTTTTTGAGGTTTTTCTCTATCAGAATGCCGACAGGGACTTTTACTGATTTTATAATGTGCGTCGTGCGTTCGTCAAAAACATCGGCGTGGAAGAGTTTTTCTTTTCCGGTAATGGTGTCAAACAGTCGCTCGGGACTGATAATCTTGGAAGTGAAACCAAGGATTTTGCCTAAAAACGTTCCCTCAAAAACGGTGCGTCCGATTCCGATCATCAGCATATCGTATTCGCCTGCATTGGCCGTTTCAATGATGTCATGCTCAATGTCCTGCGAAGGTTTGAACAACGATTCAAATGGCAGTTCAAGCTGCGCCGCTTCTTCGGTGATCGGCCTGAATGTTTCGAGCTGATATTCTTCCGTGCTAACCTGATTGAGATAGCTGCTAGGCGACAAATGCAACGCCGTCACATGGTGCGCATCGATTTGCTTTTGCATAAAATAGCGCGCTAGCCGCAACATTTTTCTTCCGCCCTGCGGGCTGGCAAATGCGATCAGGATTGAAAAACGGGCGTTTTCATGCACCGCGGCAAGTTCCTCCAATTTTTTGGTAGGCATAAACCGGTCGATCAGGTCCAGCGCCGGGCCGGTCATGCACGTCGTCGCGAGCGCCATTATGACCATCATAGCAAATATTTCGGGCGATAGCACGCCAATGTCGTAGCCAATGTTCAGCACGACCAGTTCCATTAATCCGCGCGTGTTCATTAAAGAGCCGATAATGAGGCTGTCGCGCCACGATTGTTTGACAAAACGTGCCGCAACCGCGCTTCCAACAAATTTCCCGGTGACGGCTGCAGCAATGATCAGGCCGGTTATCTGCCATAAATAGGGATCATTCAGCAGGCCGATCTGGGTCCTTAATCCGGTGAAAACGAAGAAAAGAGGAAGCAGTAAGACCAGTGAAACATCTTCCACTTTTTCAATAAAAATATTCCGGAAACTCTGGTTGCTGGGCATGATCACGCCCGCCATAAACGCGCCGAAAAGTGCGTGAATGCCGATCACTTCCGTGCAATAGGCTGAAATAAGCAGGATAATGAAGAACAGCGCAACGACGGGCTTGGTCAGTCCTTCGCGATAAGAATAATGGTCGCCAATCCTTTTCAGGACGGGTTTGAGCACTTTGAGCATGAACAAAACATAAGCCGCCGCCAGAAGAATCGTATAAATAGAGCTCACAAAAGATCCCGCCTTAACAATCGCAATAACCGCCGCCAGAATGCACCAGGCCGTAATGTCGTCCGTAGCAGCACACGTGATAACCATTGTTCCGAGCTTGGTGCGCGAGAGCCCTCGTTCCTGTACAATGCGCGCGAGAACCGGAAATGCCGTGATACTCAATGCGATGCCAATGAAAAGCGAGAACGAAAGGAAGCTTATGCCGTCCGGTGCAAACTGCTGATACATGATCAGCGCGAGCCCGACACCCAGCGCGAAAGGAAGAATAATGCTCGCGTGGCTGATCACGATCGCTTCCTGCGCCTTCGTTTTCAGGACTTTAAGGTCCAGTTCCATGCCTATGATGAACATGAAGAGAATCAAGCCGATCTGACTCAGAAATTGCAGGTTTCCCAGTGATTGTTTTGGAAAAAGAAAACTGGAAAATTCAGGAAAATACATGCCCAGCAACGACGGGCCAAGGAAAATCCCGGCTGCTATTTCACCAATAACCGTCGGCTGCCCGATGGATTTACACAGCCAGCCAAAGATCCGGGCAATGATAATGATCGTGATGATCTGTAACAGCAGTGTAGCAAGCGGATGCGTAAGGTTGTGGCCGAAGGTGTCGATGAACTGTTCCCAGGAAGAGGTTTCCACAATGGGCTTATTAGCCAGTAAATCAGCATTTTCAAGAAATTGGCCTTGCCGGATAAAAAAGTAAAGCAAGGCAGAAAATACACCAATGGTAAGCGTGTAAAAAAGTGCATTTCGAATATTCTTCATCAGCAGTAATGGGTGTGAAGAACGCAAAATAGCAAAATAATGGTTACAAAGGGGTTTCAGCCCTGTTAAGTGTTTGTGACTTTACAGGGCTGAAAGGACGTTTTTAGCTCCATAACCGGTCATGAGAACGCTTGTCGTTCCAGTCGGGCGTAGGGGCGAAGAAGCTCTTGTCTTTTGGTGTAAGATGCTTTTTCACTTCTTCTTCATTGAGCTCAATGCCAAGTCCGGGTGCGTCCAGCGGAACGGGCGCGTAACCTTTGTCGATCAGTTTCCGGCCGTCGGTCGTTTTCACCAGGCTTTCCCACCAGGGCACATCTACGGAATGGTGTTCCAGTGCGAGGAAGTTCTGCGTCGCTGCTGCACAATGCACATTCGCCATGAAACTGACCGGCGTTCCCGCGAAGTGCATGGCCATCGCAATCCCGTTGTCTTCTGCATAATCGCCAATGCGTTTTGTTTCCAATAAACCGCCCGACGATGCGAGATCAGGATGCACAATGTCAACGGCGCGTTTGTCGATCAATGCTTTAAAACCTTCTTTCAAATAAATGTCTTCACCTGTTAATGTCGGCGTTTCCAATGCGTCGGAGATCGTTTTCCACTGATCCGTATATTCCCACGGAACCATGTCTTCAAACCAGGCGAGGCGATATTTGTCTAATGCTTTTCCCATCCGAATGCCGTTATTCAGGTCGAAATGACCGTAATGGTCTGTCGAGAGCGGAATTTCATAACCTACAACGCTGCGCACGTCTTCCACGACTTTTGCCATTTCATCCAATCCTTTTGGTGTGATCTGAATGGCAGTGAATGGGTGTTTTGTGTTGGCATAGGAATGATAATCGCCTGCCCATTGTGAAAAACCGCCGCCCCAGAACTTGTTGTTCACCACGCTGTTCTCATTATTGCGCAACATGCCGATCGAAACGTCCATTTTAAGCCAGGTGTAACCCTGATCCTGCGTCCGGAATTTGATCTTGTCTTTAAATTCATTGATATCATTGGATTCAGGCGTGTCCGCATAAAGCCGCACCTTATCCCGGTAACGACCGCCTAAAAGCTGCCAGCAAGGCACATTATAAGCCTTTCCACAAAGATCCCAGAGCGCCATTTCCACACCGCAAACGCCGCCCGCCTGCCTGCCATGATAACCAAACTGCTTAATGGATTTGAAGATCATTTCCACATTGCAAGGGTTCTGGCCTATCAAATGGCTTTTCAAAAACAATGCATAACGCTCATCCGCGCCGTCCCGGACTTCGCCCAGACCGTAAATGCCCTGGTTCGTGTCAATGCGGAGAATTGGCGTGCGGCCCACATTCTGCACGACGCAATAGCGGAGGTCCGTGATTTTCAATTCAGAGGGTTTTGAAGCGCGGTTTACCTTGGAAGTGGCCTGCGCAATGGTGTCTTCCGCCGACATGGACATAAAACCGCCCAGTGCAATTCCGCCGACCGCCGTTTTTCTCAAAAAGTTTCTGCGGCTGTCTTTTGTTGCAGGGTTATTAATCTCGGCAACTGTTGCTGCCTTTTCAGCTTGTTCAATTTGTTTGTTCGAAGCAATGATGTCTTTTAAAATGCTTTTCATTAGTGTTGGATTTGAAGTTAGCAAATGGTCTTTCGGCCTTAGTAATTTCTTTCTTTCAGATAATCGTCCAGCTCTTTCTTGGTCATGGGCAGTTTACCCGGATAATTGTTTACCCAGTTTAAAAAGTCCTTCTGGATCGCGTCTGACCACTTTGTATCGATCTCACCGGGCGTGTATTTGCCTTCCTTTAAGCGCAAATGACCAAATTCGTCGCGCAATGCCGTTACTTCTGAGGTTAGCACAAGTTCCTCCGCCAGATGCGCCGGAATGAAGATCGTCCCGTATTTTTTAGCAAGCACCAAGTCACCCGGAAGCACGATCGCCCGCCCGATCCGGATCGGTGTGTTAATGTTGGTAAGCATCATTTGCTGGATGTAGGAAGGATCCTGACCTTTGATCCAGGCATTGAAACCTTTGATCTCGCTCAAACCTTCCACGTCACGAACGGATCCGTAGAAGATGACGCCGCGCTTTGATTTAGCATAAATTGAATTTCCCAGATTATCACCGATCAATGTGCCGTCAGCGATTTTTCCATAACCGTCGGCAACGTAAACATCGCCTTCTTTAAGCACGTCGATGGGCCAGGAATTGGTGCCGCCCGTTTGCACACGGCCTTCTTTTTTACCCGTTTCTTTTACCAGATCCTGCAAATCAGGACGGGAAGGCACATACTGCGCAGTTACGACGCGTCCGGTCATGGTGCTGTCCGGATAGATCAGCTGCCAGTCGCCTTCAAACTGGTTGTTGTAGCCTTTGTTTCGCAAAACGCCCCATGCTTCTTCCATGGAAATGTTTTTTAATCTGGACAAAATGGCGTCTGACACCCTGGGACGGCCGTCTGGCGAGCGTTCACCTTTCCAGGCAGCGGTGTAAGCCTTGATCTGATCGGGGGTGGGGAAATGGCTTGTGCCTGCGACACCATTGCAAAAAGCACAAGCGCTCCCGTAAACAAATTTTGTTTAAGCATAGAAAAGAAATTAAGGGTTAGTTAGATTATGGTTGGTTAAATAGAATGCTTATTTGTCCCAGAAAACAGGCGTTCCCAGCTCGTCAGGGCCCATTCTGGAAACTGCTTCTTTGTAATTGGCTTCATTTACTGAGCGCTCACGCACCGGATACACGAGCCTGCGAATAAAGTCTTTCACGGAAGGATCTTTGCCCGGATAATTGTTTACCGGCAATTTGGGAAAACCGCTTCTGCGGAAGTTTGCCCAGGCTTCTGATCCATTCAGGAATGATGCAATCCAATATTGGGTGTTGATCTGTTCCAATGCTTTTGCCGGAGTGTATGGCTGCGCTGCCAGATAGGTGTCCTGAGCCGCAGCGCTGATCGCCGCCGAAACGTCGTAAGTGGTCATTTGTGCCATATGCGCTTTCACGCCTGCCTCGTAAAGTTCCTTTGCATTGCCGGTTGCCCATCCGCGTTGAACCGCCTCTGCAAGCAAAAGAGAAGTTTGCGCGTAAGTGATGAAAAACTCCGGCGCATCGATTTTGCCAAGCGTTTTGCGATTGATCTGCGAATATTTGAATGCAGAGCCGATTTTACCTGGAAAACCAGGCGCATTGGCAATTGTGGATTCGTTATAACCATAAGGCATTCCTTCCTGGCTGGCAGGCGTCGTATCCTCGGCACCAGCCGTGGCGATCGGGTTACCGGGCGTTTCATATTTGACAGCGATCACCCGTAAACGCGGGTCGTTTGTCGCTTTAAGTGCATCTACAAATGCTTTTCCCAAATAGACATTTCCGCGTTCCGTGCCCTGGAAATAATTGGCAAGCGGGTGGTTGAATGTGCTGTTAAATGCAATAAAGGCATTATCCGCATTGGAAGTCATCAGTCCGCCGTTTGCGGGATCAACGGCTTTTGCAACCGTCGCCTTGGCTTTTGCCGGATCGGCTTTCGAGTAGCGCATTCCCGCGCGCAGTAGCAGTGAATTGCCCAGCTTCTTCCATTGTGCAATGTTTCCTTTGTAAAAAAGATCACCGCTTTCGATTGCCTTCGTGGCGTCCAGGCCCTTTGTGCCTTCTTCCAGTTCTTTCAGGATATCATCGTAAATCAGCCTTTGATCATCGTATTTGGGCAGATTAATTCCTTCCAAAAAGCCTTTTCCAGCCTCAAAATAGGGCACGTCGCCATATGTATCCACCAACACCATGAACACGTAAGATTTCCAGATCCTTGACATATTGTACAGGTTCGATCTTGCCGGATTGTCTTTTGTTTCGGTAATGACGGTTGTAAGCAGGTTTACAGGCCCGTTTTGTAAATACAATGAATTGAAATTAGCATTCGAATTCGGGTCTGAAACCGCATTGTGATTGCCGCCTTCTAGCACACCCGTATAAGGCGTGTTGATCTGCTGCACGATCTGCAACTGATAATTCTGCGTCGCTATCGCTGAGCCGAATTGGGCGTTGGAGAAGAGGTAAGCCGGGTCAATGCTCGTTGCCTGAACCGGGTTTTTGTTTACATCTTCAAAACCTTTGTCGCACGAGCTGGCCGTTGCGAGCATACTGATGAGCGTTATATATAGGAATATCCGTTTCATATTAATGTTTGAATGAGTGAATGACGCTTCTTCCGAGGTTTGTTTTACAGCTTAATGTTTACATTGAAACCGTAACTTCTCGTAGTTGGCAATGTGTGGGTTTCTATGCCCTGCAAATTGTCGGATGCGGAAACCTGCGCCTCAGGATCGAGGTTGTCAATGTATTTTTTGATCATGAGCACATTGTTACACATCGCTGAAATGTTCAGTCCTTTTATGAAAGTCTTGTCCCGCAAAAACCGCGACAGGTCATAACCGATCGAAATCGTTCTCCATCTCACAAATGCACCCTTGTAGACAAAAGGCGCGGCAATGTTCGTGCTTCGGTAAGATGTGTAAAACTGCTGCGCTTCAACGCGTTGTGCATTCGGCTCACCTTCCGGCGTTACGCCTTCGAGCAACACCCCGCCTTCACGTCCCACAAGCGAAGGTTTGGAAAGTCCTTCACGCAGGAAGTTGAGATTGGAATTGGAAAGAATTTTGTTGCCGGCTTTGAAATCGATCTGCGTTCCGATTCTTAATCCTTTGACATTGATCGTGTTAACCCAGGCGCCTACCCAGGTTGGAATGGCGCTTCCGAACGTTGTCAGACTTCCTTGCTGCGGTAATCCGCCCGATGTTACAATGCGTCCCTGTGCATCCCGCTTGTAATCGAAGCCGCGCAGAGAGGCGAGGGGCTTGCCGACTTCATGGGAAACAATGCCGAAGAATTCTCCCGTTCCTACGTCAAATCTTTGCTGCCCTGCCGCCAGTTCAAGCACTTTACTAATGTTATAGCTTCCGTTAAAGCTCGTTTCCCAAGTAATTCCATCATTTCTGACCGGCACGAATGTGAGTAAAAATTCAACCCCCTGATTTCTCAGCTTGCCCACATTCACTTTCGTCTGACTGAAACCGGATGTGTTGGAAATATCGACATTAAGGATCTCGTCGACGGTGCTTTTACGATAAAAAGAAACGTCTAAGTTCAGGCGGCTGTCGAACGTTTTCATTTCAAGTCCCACCTCCGTTTCTTTCACTTTTAATGGTCTCAGGTTCGCATTCGGGGCAATGGTCGAAGGAAGATTTCCCAATGCGGTTCCATTGAATGGATTTGCGTTGATCCCGTAATACAAATTGTTGGAATAAGGATCTGTATCGCCTCCAACTTCCGCATAGGCAGCCCTTAACTTGCCGTAATTAAGCCAGTTAGGCGTGTTTGCAAATGCCTGACTGAACACAAAGCTGGCGCTGACGGACGGATATAAATAACTGTTTGAAGCTGGATTCAATGTAGAGAACCAATCATTGCGGCCGGTCACATTTACGAATAAAAAGCCTTTGTAAGAAAACTCGGCGGCTCCGTAAATGGAATTGACCTTCTTCTTGCTGTAACCGTAATTCGGATTTTTAACCTGGCCGTTGGCAATGGTGTAAAGATCACGAACGTAGAAATTGGTGACGGCAGTGGAAACATTGTCGCTGATCTGCTGCATCTGGTTTCCACCCAATGTAATGTCGATCCCGAAGTCACCAAATGTGCGGTTTGCGCCGATCAGCACATCGAGGTTACGCTCGCGAAAGGTGGCCACATCCTGATAATAGTAACCATTAAAACCCGTCGCAACGGCTCCAATCGACCTTGTTCCCGTTGGACGGTTGTAATTATACGGGCGCGTGTAGTAATCTTGTCCAATCCGGCCCTGCACGAAAAACCAGTCCGTAAAATCGTAGCGAACCGATGTATTTCCGAAGATCCGGTCGCGGCGGACATTCTCGAAACGGTCGTAAGCGACCCAGTAAGGATTGTTGCGATTGGTAAAGCGTGAAAGCGGCATTTCGTTGCCATTTGCATCCTTTCGGTTTTTGAGCCATTCAGTATCAATGCTGGTTGCAAGCGTGTAAATGGTCGTGTTCGCATTCATATCCTGGATCCCGATCTGCGGCGGGTTCTTGTTGTATTCGTTCGAATAATTGGCATTCAACTGCGCAGAAAGCTTGGGAGAAAACTTGTAATTCAGGCCCAGATTGAAGATTTTCTTGTGGTAATCTGAATTCGGCATGATCGCATTCGCATCCGTGTTGGCGAACGATAATCTGAAATTTCCCTTCTCGTTTCCACCAGAAAGCGCCACGGAATTGGTGAAGCTTGTTCCGGTGCGGTAAAAGTTTTTGATCCGGTCTTTATTGGGTGAGTAGGGTTTTGTGGAGCCGTCAAATTGTGGCGTCATTGCGCCATCCATGCGCTCGCCAAATGCGAATACGCCCGAACTTTGTGCCTCTGCGGTCGAAGTAGGCCGTTTTCCAAATTCTCCCTGTCCGAACTCATATTGAAAATCGGTGTAATCAAGCGCCTGCTGGGCCTGAATGTTGGAGTTGATCTCGACGCCTATGCCAGTCGTTTTGCTTCCGCTTTTGGTTGTGATAATGATCGCACCGTCTTTGGCCCGAAAACCATACAACGCCGCCGCCGCCGCGCCTTTCAAAACGGTCATCGACTCAATGTCGTCCTGGTTAATGCTTTGCAAACCGTCACCCGCATCCGAAGAACCGCCCGTCGGATTTCCTGTTCCGTTCCCGTTTGATCCGCCGGCCGAAACACTGCTGTTGTTGATCGGAATGCCGTTTACAATGATCAATGGTGAGTTATTCCCGCCAAATGAAGACTGGCCTCTGATACGGATCTTGGTCGAGCCGCCGGGACCGCTTGCGGGTGGAGTCACATTTAACCCGGCGACTTTTCCCTGTAAACTGTTGCCGAGGTTTGTTGTTCTGTTTGTTGTAAGTTCCTCTGTGTTAACCGTTGCCGTGGAGTAACCCAGCTTTTTTGCGTCCCTTTTGATCCCTAGTGCCGTCACCACAACCATTTCAAGATTCCGCACATCAGGCTTCATCGAAAGATCGTAAGTGCTTTGATTGCCAACCGTTATTTCCTCGGGCGAATAACCTACATAAGAAAATATCAAAACGCCACCCGCATCCGGCACACTGAGCTGATACGTTCCTTCCGCGTTCGTAGCCGTTCCCACTTTTGTGCTTTTAACCACAATGCTTACACCCGGCAGCGGCTGGCCCTTTTCATCCGTGACTTTTCCTGAAATCGTGCGGTCAACCGCTTGATTATTGCTAATGGCAGGCATTGCGCTGCCCGATTCAGCATTGCCTTTTAGCAGCACAACTTGCTTGCCTTCAATCTTATAAGTAATGTTAATGGGCCTGAAAAGCTGGTCCAAGACATCCGCCAATGGTTTTTCCACGGCGTTAACAGAAACCTTTGGCTGCATGCGAAGCAGCGATGAGCTGTAAGTAAACCGGACCTGCGTGAGCTTGTTAAGCTTGTTTAGAACCGTCTTAATTTCTTGATTATTGATCTGGAGAGTAACTTTTTGATTCAGAATGTCTTGCGCATCAACAATGTGCGCCTTGGAAACCTGTACGAAGATAAAGGCAAATAATAGTTGGTAAAGTGATATTGTCTTTGCCCTACGAAGTAGCCTGGATAATGGTCGCTGTTTTTTCATACGTATGGTTGGTTTGAACTTAAATACTGCCCTAGTTGCAGCCTTTGCTGCTGATTACAATCCGGCCGTCCACAGTTTCATAGCTGGCGCCAATGGCCTGGCAAATGGCATCCATTCTTTGTTTCAGGTTTTCGTCGCTGAATTGCGTGCTGATGTTGCAATCGGAGAGGATTGCTGCGTCGTAGATGATGCTGATGTCGTAAATTTCCTGCAATGTTTTAAACACCTGAGATACAGGTTTGTCGTCGAAGATCAGCTCTTTTTGCACCGACAATTCCGAGAGCAGTTGCCGGTTTAATACAATCCCTTTTATAAGTTTATTTTCTTTTTTGTTAAAAACGGCTTGCTGATTCGGATCCAGCACAATGACGGAAACCTGCTTTTCCGGACTTTGTTTTAATGTTTCATAAGCTGTTTTTGGATAAACCGAAACACGTCCGGTTTTCACCAGCACCGTCACCGTATTGTCCTGATCCAGGGCCTTAACGCGGAAACTCGTTCCCAGAACCCGGGTAACGGTTTCATGGGTGTAGACTAAGAAAGGCTGCTGCGGATTTTTGGCGACATCAAAAAAGGCTTCACCGGTAAGGATTACTTTGCGCTCTTTTCCTGCAAATTTTTTCGGATAACGAATTGCGCTTCCCGGCGTGAGCGTCGCGACGCTGTTGTCGCTGAGGAGCACGGTCATTTCGCGATCAGAATCATTTGTTCTTACAATTTCCACGTCATTAGCAACGGCTTTTGGGCTTGCCAGCGGAGCGATTTCAGGTGAAGTTTGCAAATTGTACAAGCCATAACCCAGGCCAGTTACCAGCAAGAAAATCGCGGCCACGCGCCAGACAGGTCGGTTAAGCCATTGATAAATGTTTGTTTTTTGTTGACTCTTGCTAAGTTCAGCCAGACGCGTGATCTCATTTATCTCACGATTAAGTGCATTTTCGGACAAGTCGTCGCTGTAAATTTCGTGGACTGAGGTTACGAGTTCGCGTGCCAGATTAATGTCAGCCGACCGCTCTGGATTTTCAGCCATCCACTTGACCCAGAATGCCTTGATCTCCGGTGTAGGCGCAATAACCCACTGCCTGAACATATCATTTGTCGCAAGTTCTTCAACCGTTTGATCGCGGTAATCCTTCATAGCAAAGCTGAGTCTTTGATATGTATGTCAGCTTTTGGTCCGTCGATAACCAAAAAAATTAAAATATTTTTTGAAATAATGATATTATGCCTGTTTTAGCCATTTGAAGCGCATTAGCAGAGCACAGAAAAGAGGAGTAAGGCCCAGATAAATTCGGCGGGTGCCCAAATTTGCCTGATTTCTTTGAGCGTGCGGTGCAGCAGATTGGATACGCTTTGGCGGCCGAGGCCCATGATGTGCGCAATGTCCTCGTTGTCAAGATTTTGATAAAAACGAAGATAAATGATCTCTTGCTGGCGTTTGGAAAGCAATGTGATGATGCTTTTCAGGCGGCTGGATTGAAAATGTGAATGCTCGTCTGCAATGATCTGCGTTTCGATGGGGAAGTCTGCATGCTCGGGATCAAACATTGCCTGACCGGGTTCGTGGAAGCGTTTCAGGCGCACACTTTCCTTTATCAATTTGTGCCTCAATGCTTTGAGCAGATAAGATTTCACAAATGCAGTCTCGGAAAGATGTTCGCGGCGTTCCCAGAGTTCAAGATATAGCTCCTGAATGGCATCGCGGATGAAGTCGGGGTCGGAGGAAAACTTGGTGGCGTAATTATAAAGTGCCGCGGTAATGCAGCTCGAGCGAGCTGTCCCAGTGCTGCGGAATCGCCGGTTTTGAACCGCTGCCAAAGCAGGATGTTGGCCTCAGTAACGTTTGAAATGTTCTCTTCGCTATGCAAACCGTTGCGCTATTAACATTGTTTTATTATTTCAATGAATTGTGCTAATCAAAGCAGGCCGCAGTTTTATTCTCCTTGCATCTGGCTCTTTTATTCAAAAAATAAATAGGGATCGGATATAAAAAACAGGCTGCCGGGCGGTGAAGTTGCGCGGCAGCCTGAATGGGTAGGCGTCTTACTTAGTAACCTTTAATTTTCCCTGCATTAATGTGTAATGTCCTGGGAATGTGCACACATACTGGTAAGTTCCAGCCTGTTTTGGTGCAACGAAATAGATGGATTCGGATTTTTCGGGCTCAACGATGTTGCTATGGAACAGCACATCACTCGTTTTCGGAACGTAATTCATTTCTGAACCTTTCAGTCCAAGATTAAGTCCCGCCTCACCGACTGCATTAGCAGTTCCTGGCTTCGTAATGACGAGGTTATGAAGCATGTCATCATTGTTGTTGAACACAATTTTAACACGGCTTCCTGCTTTCACCTGAATTTCCGAAATGTCGAATTTCAAACCCGGCACAGTTCCGATGGTGATCGTCTGATCAGGGCCATTGGTCCAGCTTGCAGGCATTTCTACAACGCGTTTTGCCGATGGTGCAGCATTGGCAGGTTCCGCAGCACCAGTCGCCGTGTGCGCGCTATGGTCAACGGCAACGGCTTTTACGGTCGTTGTAAATGCCGCAGCATTCACCGGATTACCCGAAGCAATCTCGTTCAATGTGTAGTAACCTGTTGCATGAAGCAATGGATTGCCGTCCGTTCCTTTCACGCCGTCCGCCTTGATCTCGTGAATGTATCCTTTGCGAAGCAATGCAGGATCCAGCACCAAACGAACTTTCAGACCATCTTCCGAAACCACAATTCCTTTCAAAGGCACTTCCTGCGTATTGACGATCGGGCTTCCGTAAGTCTGGTGATATTTGTAGGTAAAACTGTTCAGCTTATACGCGTCCTGCTCAGCAGCGGCCTTTTTGTCAACCGGGCTGGTGAATGTGATTTCAAAGCCATCCGGCATAGAACGAACGGTTTTCATTTCAAACGGCATTTTTCCAGTCCACACCAAACGCTGAATTCCGAATTCCTGCTTTCCTGTCGCAGACCAGCCACGGCTTGTTTGTCCAACGAACATGGAACCGTCTAGGTCCCATTCCATCCGCAAAATTCCCGACATAAATCCTTCACGGAAAGGAAATACCGTTCCTTGCCACACGCCGTTCACTTTTTCAAGATCTACGCGGGTAATAATGCTGTGCCCCTGATCGCCTACGAACATCTGGCCTGCAAATGGTCCGAAAGTGCCATTGGTAACATCTTCTTTGAAATCAGAAGTTGAGATTCCAACAAGCGTGTGCGGGAACCAGACCGCCGGAGCCTTCAATCCTGGCACCTTTTTAGCCACATCGTAAAGTGGTTCGCCTGTGTTTGGAATGTCAGAAGGCGTTAGTTTTACGGGTGATCCTTCTTCTTTGCTCCATCTTAAACCCGCAGGATTTCCGGCAAAATCACCTTTTTCCAAATGCGTCATACGTCCCGAGCCAACCCAGTCGCCCTGGTTTTCAGTGTAAAAAATGTCGCCTTTGTAAGATCCAAAGCCGGAAGGGGAGCGGAGACCCGTTGCGTAAGAGTCAGTTTGCCGTCTTCGCCCAGTTTCAGCATCCAGCCTCTCCATTTAGACTGGCTTGCACCACGTCCAACCCAGTCCAGGTTCAGCGTCACGAGCAATTCACCATTCGGCATCGCAACCGGACCATAAGAATACTGGTGATAATTGCCTGATAATGGCCACTTTGCGAAAGAATCATAAACGTCCGCAACACCGTCGTTGTTAGTGTCTGCCAGTCGAGTCACTTCGCCGCGTTGTGAAATCAGGAAGTCTTTTCCACGATATAAAAGTCCCAATGGTTCGTGCAAACCGGACGCAAACCGGTGAAATGAAGGCTTTCCATCGCCTTTCAGGTAAGGGTTGCCGATGAGCCACACTTCACCGCGGCGGGTGGTTGTGGCCAGTCTGCCGTCGGGAAGCACCTGCATGCCGCCGACTTCCATTTTAATGTCTTCACGGGATTGGAATGGTGATCATTCTATAATAATCATCCTCTTTGCCAGGTTTTGACTGCGCATACGCCGAGACACATCCAAGTGATATCAGGGTCGTTAGAATTATATTTTTCATTGAGTGGAATCTAAGAATATTTTTACCAGAACATCATGTAATTAGCCGAATCGGAAACAGGCAGCACCAGTTCCTGATTTTCGCCTGCCGGCCTCACCATAGCCTGGCCTTTTTGATTTACCTGGATATAATAGCGGTTATCGATTTGGAAAAGCCCGTTTTTAAGGTCAGTGATCTTTTTGCCCGAGCCTAGCAGTGAATAGATCGGAGTAGCGGGTTTGCCCTCAACGGTGAAGGTGCGGGACATTCCTTTTTCATTCGGAATAATTTGGTCGCTAACCGTTGCTGAGCCCATTGCGTAGCGGAAAATCGGATAACCTTCCGGGTTGATCTTGTAACCAAGGAAATTAATGTTCGCCGAATCAGGCCATGCAGTTGCTTTGTCAGCAAGCGATGCCAGGCTGCTTTTGCCAGAAACGTGCACGGTAAGCCCTGCCGGGAAAAGCAATTGCGGCTCGCCGCGTTCGTACCACATTTCGGTAACATTGGCAAACTGGCCACGCCATGCCTGCACCATTGCGCCACGGTTCAGATCAATCGTGTAGCTCCCATCCTTCCGGTGTGCCGACTGAAATGCAATGTGTGCGTTTATATTTTTCACCTTCGACCTGAATGAATGAGCGAACCATTTCGGTCTGCTTGTCCGGCGTTACGCTGATGTAAGGTTTCGGCTCAGGCTCGGGAAGTGAAGAAAGGACGTGCAAGTCGTAAGGCCGAATGCCCGATTTTTCCACGCGAAGGCCCAATGCAGGCTGTCTCCATGGAAAACGTGAATAATGAATTTTGAATTTGTGCGTGCCTTGTGTCAGGTTCACGGTGCCTGTATGCGTTTCCTGCGAAGTGCTTTCACCCGTTTCAACCACACTTTTGCCGTCCACTTCTAGGCTCAGCACAGGGCCTGAGTAAATGGTCGTGAAAATGTATTCACCCGCTTCCTGCACATCCATATCGCCTTCGTACACGAGATGGAATTCACGCATTCCGTTGGTGACCTCCTGTGTAAGCGTGGCAGATTTGCCTTCGTGGTCCAGTTTGCTGTATTCTTTTGCATCCCATTTATCGGAATACACTTTATAAGCAAGGTTGTTTAATGTCAGCGTCTTGCGGCTTGCAAGGAGCTGGTAACCCACATTTTTGAATGCGATTGTGCCTTTATCAACTTGAAAAGACAATGGTCTGCCTTCGCCGGCTGCTTGTGAATTGGGCAAATAAACTGTTTCCAAAACAGTGACACCGTTCAGCGAAAGCAAATTCAGGCGTGCGGAATTCGCTACGCCGGGAACCGCTGCATCGTAAACGAGTTCAAGCGTTTGCCAAAGACCTGGGGCCTTGGAAGCATTTTGTGTTGGGAATTGTCCGACGAACCCGGAAGTGGATGCGTTGGCTTCGCGCTGCTGGCTGCTGTCTGAAATTCTTACTTTCTGACCACCTGGCAGCACAATGTAACCTTCTGCTCCCGGCGAAACCATGAAGTCCAGAGCCAGTCGCATGTCGCCTGCTTTCACTTTTGTAGTAAGCGGTTTGCCGGGGCTGCCGATCAAAACGCCTTCACCGGAAGTTGTTTTAGGTTTTGCAGTCCCGCTCGGCATAATGGCCACGTCACCTTGTACGGACCAGTTGGGGCTGGTGCTTTCAAATGAACTGAGATCTTTTAAGGGGAGCAGGGAATAATTTCCTTTCGCTGTTTGGCCCATGACGATAACCGGGCAAGTCAGAAAAAGTAGGGAAACTTTCTGAATCAAATGACGCATTGGATATAATAAGTGTATTGTTTACAATTAAAAAGCGAAGTTCGCACTTTTTTCTACTAATATATCCGGTTAAATTGTAATTAATTTTCAATTAAATAGTATATTCTTCATAGGGGTAACGGGGCTAGCTGCCTCTGTTCATTTTTTCTCCATACATGCCTGATCATTGGCAAACCGCCAGGTTTTTCAACAATGCCAAGAAAGTTTAATAGCATTTAAATATCAGATTCCACGTATATGCATTAAGGTTTCAATTTTTGCATTGTTCAAGCTATTCTTATTTTAAATAAATTCGACTCTTTAATAACCTCACGTCATTTGTGTACACTTGGTTACATTACTTTACCAAAGCTTCCTGAGATTGGCTCGCAGGCCATTCCATGCCATAAGGAATGCAGATTTGTTTATATAATGTTAATAAATACTTAACACGCCTGAGCCAAATAAGCGGGAATTTTGTGTTTCGATCGATTCAGTTATTCGACGGATCTCTTTATCAATTGTAAGCCAAACGATTCCCGCTCATGATTAAAATTCTTTACGCGACTTTTCGGCTGAAAATGCTCAGACGAAGTTACCCGGCTTGCCTGCTGCTGGCATGCATGCTATTGTCTCAATTCGCTTTTGCGCAGACCACCATTACGGGTCAGGTCATTGCAAAAGAGGATAATGCGCCTATTCCAGGTGTAAGCATCATTGTGAAAGGCTCCAATAATGGAACGATCACAGATGCAGAAGGAAAATATAAACTCGATGTGGCTGAAACAGCGACCGATCTGACATTTTCGTTCTTAGGTTTTAGTTCTCAGGAAGTTAAGATCGCCGGCAGAAGCGTGATCGACATTTCACTTACGGCGGACCTGCGCCAGCTTACCGAGGTCGTTGTGACCGCATTGGGTATCAAAAAAGACGTTCGCAGAATTGGTGTAGCCATTCAAACTGTGGACGGAAATGCAACGGTTAAGGCTCGTGGAACCCAACGCAATCAATGCATTGGCTGGTAAAGTGGCTGGTTTGACGGTCGGTGTTGCAGCAGGAAATGCTTCGCAAGCCTAACCTGCAATTGCGCGGTAATTCCGATGTTCTTTTTGTTGTGGACGGTGTGCCTGTAAACTCCGATACATGGAATGTGAGCCCGGATGACATTGACACTTATTCTGTTTTGAAAGGTGCTTCTGCATCAGCGCTTTATGGTTTTCGTGGAAAAAACGGAGCGATCCTGATTACGACCAAAAGAGGTTCCAAGGACAAGCGTGGCTTTTCTGTTGATTTCAATTCTTCAACAATGGTCGATAACGGCTTTTACGCCATTCCAAAGGTGCAGGACGTTTACGGACCTGGTGACCGCGGTCGCTATGCATTTGGTGACGGAAAAGGCGGCGGTTTGAATGACGGCGATTACGATGGCGGCTGGGGGCCAAAATTCGAAGGGCAATTGATCCCGCAATATGACAGCCCTGTTGACCCGATTACGGGAAAGCGTGAAGGAACGCCCTGGGTTGCGCGTGGAAAAGACAATCTGAGCCGCTTTTTGCAGCCAGGAATTTTGTCAACCAACAACATTTCGGTTTCCGCGACTGGTGAAAAATACAATGTGCGTTTCTCCACTTCGCATATGCACCAAAAAGGAATTGTGCCGAATACAAAACTGAACATTACGAACTTCAACATTGTAGCAGATTACAATTTCTCTAAAAAGCTGACATTCAACTCGTCACTGCAATACAACCGCCAGTATACGCCGAACATTCCTGACGTAAATTATGGCCCTAACTCCATCATTTACAACATTGTGCTTTGGGCTGGTGCGGACTGGAATGTGGACGATATGCGTAATTACTGGCAGCCTGGAAAAGAGGGCATTCAGCAGATTTATGCAGAATATCAGCGTTATAACAACCCTTATTTCATGAGTTATGAGTGGTTAAGAGGTCAGTCAGAAGTCAGATATCATCGGACAGGCTGCTATGACTTATAAATTCACTGATTTCCTGGAAGCGACATTCCGGACGCAGGTGAAC